>CBFIET010000190.1:0-11889 GCA_965661685.1 Planctomycetota bacterium | reverse complement strand
CTCGGCGATACCGGAACAGATTCGTCTTGGATTGATGCGACTGCAATTGGCGAGGCAGATGATGACTACCTCCTGATCGGGGAATGCCATGATCATCGAGCGGTAACCGACCCAGGCTCCGCCATGTTCGAGGACCTGCTGGCCGCGCCACAACCGGTCCACCACTCCCAGGCGATAGTCGATCTGTTTGCCGTCGTTGAGGGTGAACTGTTGCTGTAATCTCTTGAGCAGGTTGGCTCCGAGACGATCACTGGCGAGTGAGTGGGTCCATAGCGCAAGTTCGTTGACGGTGGAGTAGACCCCGCCGTCCCCGACGTGATCGAGGACCGTTTCCTGAATCCGGTACTGACCCGCTCCTGCCGGGGCGTAACCGGTGGCGCGTTGGGGAGTCACCTCCAGATGATTGTCGTGGTAGTGACTCCTCTTCATTCCCAGCGGCGAGAAGATCTTCTCGTCAGCGAACTGGCGCAGGGTTTTTCCCGATACCCTCTGGCAGATGACGCTGAGCAGGAAGTAGCCGCTGTTGCAGTAAGAGTTCTTTTCTCCCGGCGTGAAGTTGAGACCTTGCTGGCGGGCGATCAGGTCTATCGTCTGCTGTGGAGTGAACAGATCCTCCTCACCCAGTCCCATCAACGGCATCAGGGAAGTGTAGTCACGAAGTCCGCTGGTGTGGTGAAGCAGATGCCGGATGGTAATCGTTTTGTCGTATTGGGGAATCTCCGGTAGCCATTTACCGATGTCATCATCGAGAGTGATGTGCCCATCATCTTCCAGTAGCAACATGCAAGCGGCGGTGATGTGTTTCGAGACGGAGGCGATACGGAATACGGTGTCGGGACCGTTTGGAATCGAATGGTCGAGATTCGCCATGCCGAAACCGCCGCTGTAGATGACGGTGCCACCTTTGCTCACGAGGATCGAGCATCCGGGAGTGTCATCCCGATCCCACTTCTTGACGATCTCGGCAATCTGCCCGTCGAGGCTGTCGGTCTCAACAGTGGGAGAGGCCAATATCGACGACCCGAGTGAGATGGTAACCAGTAGACAAAGGGACAGGTGTAAGATGCGATTCATCGTTGTGTATCTCCATTCATTTCATCTTCCAACCGTCGTGCCACGACAGTGTCAGGTCTCATCAAGGTGACCAGCACGATGGGAATCAATCCGCTGATACCTGCCAACACGTACAACTGCCACTGGTGCCAATCAAGTTTGTTCAGAAGCGTTCCCAGGTACATACCGTAGTTGCTGACCGCCATGTAGAGGGTGAACTGGGTCGCGGCTGCCGTGGTCCAGGCGATCTTCATGAACATCGAGAAGAGCGCGACCGTCTGGAATGCGATGGCTCCCTTGAAGAGCGGGATGATCCACAGCGGTGAGAAGGAATCGTCGAGCCAGTACGGATGCAGCAGGCCGAAGGTGATGAGACTGCCCGAGGCGATCAATCCACCGATGAACGCGATCTTCCGGCGACCGAAGCGATCGCAGAAGAAACCGCCGGCGAGTGCTCCGATCAACTCTCCGTAGGCCCCGTGTAAACCCTGGGCCTTGGCGTACTCGACAGCGGTCCAGTCGAACACCTTTACGAAGGTGTCGGCGGCGAGATTCATGAAAACTCCCTGGCACACCGAGTAGAGGATCGCTACCAGTACGGCGATGGAGGTGGTCCACATCGCCAGCGCCCGGAACAGTTCCTGCATCACGACGATTGGAGATCGTAGTGCAGCGGTTTGGTTCGAAGCGGACTTCCCCTTCGACCAGGGGAAGCGTTTTTCTCCCGATCTCTCCGTCACCATCAGCACTACCGCGAGGATGACCAGGACCATCATCGCCTGCACCTGGATGGTAGCGTTCATGCCGTAGTTCTCGATCATCACTGCACCACCGTAGGTACCGACTGCAGTACCGAACATCTTGGATGCCCACATGTAACCGTTGACGCGTCCTCGTTCTTCCTCTTCCAGGATGTCGACGGCCAGTGCGTCAGTGGAGACGTCCTGCAGAGATGCGAAGCAGTTGTGGAAGAAGAAAACTCCACTGACGAAGACGATGGCGCTGATGGAGGTGGCTTCCGTCGATATATCCAGACCGGGGATCCAGGCGAATAACCACGACATCCACGGAGACAACTCGACGGTCGATTCACGGGTGAGGGGGCCGATGTCAGCGATCCGGTCGGTGGCCAGCAGGGTGATCGCCATCCCCAGCTGGGCGATGGCGATCCACGGTCGCCGCAGTCCCATCGAAGGCCAGCGTAACGAATCGATGAGGGGGGCCCACAGGAACTTGAAACTCCACGGCAAGATCGCAACGGAGGAGATCAGCACCGACTCTTCCCGGGTGAACCCACCCTCGATGAAGACGGCGATCAGCGCATAGATCACGAATCCCCAGGGGAATCCCTGGGCGAAGTAGAGCAGACACAGCGTTGCCGTACGTAAGCCCCTGTGATCCTTCAAGTTCATGATCCTGGCGATCCTTCCCTGTGGTCGGCCCCTGCTGGAGGCACGGCAGTCGCGGAAATCGCTGCCGATCACCAGGATGCGCCCGAATTTGCCGAAATCGACCCGAAAATTTCCGGGGACAACCTGTCCGATAATGCTGCGGAACTGGATAGAAGGTTAGGGCGTTGCCCGACGCACACGGAAAGGAGAAGACTCATGACCAGGAAAATGCTGTGGATCCTCTCCTTCGTGACGCTGATCCCGATCTTGTCGGTCGGCTGTTCCGCCCAGTACACCTACACCCGTGCTGTCGGTTCCTGGAAGAGCGAAGTCGCTGCTCCGGAGGCGAAAACGATCAGTTGGGCCGACCGCATCCGCCAGCGACTGGAGGGAAGCATCCTCTCCGACCTGGAACTGCAGATCCTCCCCTCCGGCGAATACACCGTGACGATCCGCGGCCGCCAGTTCTCGGGAACAGCGAGAGTCACCGACCTGTTCGGCGAAGGACTGGGCGTGGCGACGGAGATCGGCAACCTCGAGGCACAGGGTCGCATTCGCATCGTCGACGAGGACCACATGATTCTCGAGGGCAATGGTACCGAGATCTCCCTGGTCCGCTGTCGCTGAAGAGCAACATTTCAAATCCCGAGAGAGAGGCCTCCTCATGGAGAAGAAACCGTTGAATATCGTTGGAATCGCCTGTGCAGCAATCTGTGCACTGAGCATCTTCGTTGCGGTGGAGAGATACAACCACAACGCTGCCAAGGTCGAGGCGATGAACCAGATGCACAGTTCATTCCCCACGGGAGGGATGCTGGCAGGAGGTGGGTCTTTCACCCCTGGAGTACCAGCGATCTCCAAGTACGCCCTGGTAATCGCCGCACTGGCAGGGGTCGGTGGAGTGGTCTCCCTGGTGAGTCGTGGGCGGGTTGCCAGCACACAATAGAAGCCGCCACAAGATCGCTGACGTGGAGATCGACAACAGAAGTCGGCTCAGTCACATCGAGCCATCATGAAGAAGATCGATCAGCGCGACGGAACCTCGTGAACTTGCCACTGATCATCGACCCACAGACCGATCACCTCCAGTCCCTCCAGTCCCTCCAGTTCCCCGGAGAGGAACTCCATCGACTTCTGGATGTGCACCAGCTGAGCCTCGTGGGGGGCGGGATTGCCGGCACAGCCGTGGTGGCCAACGATGGCAATGCCGACCGATGAGTGGTGCTCGATGGAGATGCCCACTCGCTGGAGAATCGACTCGATGGCCCGGGAGTTCTTCTGCTCACAGAGGATCAGGTTCGGCCCCGCCTCCGTCACCAGATCGACATGTTCGACCCCGAAGCGCTGCTGGAGATGGTGGATGACCGGCAATTGTGTGCGTCCATCGATACAGTTGATGACGGTGCAGAATCCCACTTCAACTCCTTCTCTGCTCTGATCTGTTGCTCTCATCCGGCAGGGGCTTCGCCGTGAGATCGTTTCGGATTCTACCCGGTCAGTTGAACGGCGCCACCGAGCCCGATGCCAGGATTTTCTGTCCGCAATGCCTTGGGAACCGGATGAAAGAAGAGTTGCGAGGCGTGTGCCCCGCACGTTTTTTTCTCTCTTTGCGAAAGGCGGCGACATGACGGTTGAAAAGAAGAAGGCCACTATCGTTGGCCAGGAAGTCACGAAGCTCGACGACGAGCAACTGGAAGATGTGGCGGGCGGCGCCTGGCCGGACGACTTCACCATCCCCTGGTTTAGGGCGAGAGCCAACAGACGCAGCTCGCCTGATGGATGAGAAGACGAGCGAACGTGCCATGGAGTGAGATTCACTCGCCTCCAGTTGTTCGAATCGTTTCGTCCCTCCACCGACTGCTGACACTGCCGCCGGTCATCGACCGGCGGCAGTGTCAGCGTCTCGGCACCGGGGTGCCGTCGATGTCGAGACCCACGAGGATGTAAATCCACTATCTCGGCCTGCCTCCTTTATCGCTGACGATGGACCCCAGGCCGCCCCACAGCCAGTCCACCCAGTCAATCGACTCAGCCCTCGACATACCGCCTCATCCGGCCGCGTGACCTCCTCCACTCTCTCTTGTACTCTACCTCTTCCAGGAGTGTCCCCCTGGACCATTTCCAACCCGATGAGGAGTACAACCGATGAACAGAAGCAGAGTCTCGATGTGGATCGTATTCGCGCTGTTGTGGTCACTCGGTCCGCTGACCTCCCTGGGTGTCGCGCAAGAGGATGAGAAGCCCAGCTACAGGGGCCGCACCATCGCCCAGACGATGCACTGGAAGGGTGCCGAGTGGCTGCTGCGGGAGACGCGTGAGAAGGAGGAGCGGGTCTCGGTGCTGATGGAGGCGCTTGGAGTCGAGGCGGGGCAAACGATCTGTGATCTCGGTTGCGGCAACGGTTACCACGCCCTGCGGCTGGCCAAACGAGTCGGTGCCTCCGGCAAGGTGTTGGCGGTCGATATCCAGCAACCGATGCTCGACATGCTCGAGAAGCGTAGCGACGAGGCGGGGCTCGATAACATCGAGTTGATCCTCGGAGATGTCGCCGATCCGAAGATCCCCGATGGCTCCTGCGATCTGATCCTGCTGGTCGATGTCTACCACGAGTTCAGCGATCCCGAGACGATGCTGGCGAAGATGCGCAAGGCGCTGAAACCGGATGGCCGCATCGCCCTGGTCGAGTTCCGCAGCGAGGATCCCGAGGTTCCCATCAAGAAGCTGCACAAGATGAGCAAGGCGCAGATCCTCAAGGAGTACCTGCCGGCGGGTTTCCAGCTGGTCGAACAGTTCGACCAGTTGCCGTGGCAGCATCTGATGTTCTTCACCCGTGACGATGCGCCAGCAACGCCGGAAGGGGACTGGATTCAGCTCTTCAACGGCAAGGACCTGAAGGATTGGAAGATCAAGTTCGCTGGTCACGATCTTGGCGATAACTATCTCGAGACTTTTCATGTCGAAGATGGAGTGCTGAAGGTCGACTACAGCAAGTACGAAAACTTTGACCGAAAGTTCGGCCACATCTTCCACAAGGAATCGTTCTCCCACTACCGGCTACGGGTCGAGTACCGCTTCGTCGGCAAGCAAGTTCCCGGCGGGCCCGGCTGGGCGTTCCGCAACAACGGCCTGATGCTGCACTGCCAGTCACCGGAGAGCATCGAGAAGGGGCAGGACTTCCCCGCTTCCATCGAGGTACAACTGCTCGGCGGCCCCGGCGGCGACAGCAAGCGAACCACCGTCAATCTGTGCACCCCCAGTACCAATGTCGTGATGGGGGGCAAACTCCTGACCCGCCACTGCTTCGACTCCACCTCCGAAACCTATCACGGCGATCAGTGGGTCACCGTCGAGATCGAGGTGCGCGGCAACGAAGTGGTGAAGCACATCATCGACGGCAAGACGGTGCTCGAATACACCGAGCCGCAACTCGATGAGCGCGATGGGATTGCCCAGAAGTTGATGGCGGCCGGTGCCAAGAAGATGCTCAGCGAGGGCTACATATCCCTCCAGGCAGAGAGCCACCCCACCGAGTTCCGCAAGATCGAACTGCAGAAACTGGGTCCCCGCTAGCGGGGTAAAGATACTGAGTTCTGATTCATGGGTTTGGTTCGACCACCACATCTTGCATCGGTACCCGGTGGTGGTTGAAAGATGGCCTTCTCTTCTACTTGGTCCTCAACGGCTTGTGGAACGAGAAGATCTTACTTCGGTCTCTTTTCCTGCTATCAAAAATCAGTTCTTCAAGGTTTTTTGATGCCTTAATTTCTTGTCGGACGATGCTGGTCAGTGCTTTCCATTCCGAGTCAACAGGTCGAAAGCGATTCCAGGAGAGCATGAAATCGAAATGGGCACCGTGACGAAAGAGTCGACCAGGCAATGCTTTGTTCCCGCGATTGCCCAGAAAGATCCCGTATCTCAGGTAGGGGTGGACTTGTTTGTGTGTTGCTGATTTTTGGCTGTATGTGATGCAGTCATGGGTGTTGATGCTATTGATCTTGGTTTCGATCACTACTCGTGGAATCCAGCCGCCCGACTTCGTGTCCTGATACAGGAGAATGTCGGTTTCGTACTTCATGTCCTTGTAGTGCGGTTGGAGTTCCCCGTATTCGCGGATTTCGTTGGCGTAGATCAGCCGTTTTCCGGACTCCACGCGATACTTCGGGAAGTGCTCAGCGAGACGTACTGCGATCTGGCTGGCCCACTCCGTTTCTTTCATCGGAAACCTTTCTGACTAGCTTGGTTCGACCACCACATCTTGCATCGGTACCCGGTCGTTGGCGATGTCGTCGCTGGTGAGGTCGGGGGCTTCGCCTCTCTGGTGGCTCCATGCTGCTTGCAGAGCCGCGCCGAGAGCGCCCGATTCCGGTTCTTCCGGTAGCGTCACCGGCACTTGCAGGGCGTCGGCGATCATCTGACGCCACAGCGGGTTCTTCGAACCGCCGCCGACCAGTCTCAGGCCGTCGACGGTGACTCCCAGCCCCTTCAGTCGTTCCACTCCCGCAGCGAGGTTGGCGGTGATCCCCTCCAGCGCCGCACGGAAGATGACCCCTGGTGCAAAACTGCCGGGGCGCAGGCCGCTGATGGTGCCGGTGGCATCGGGCAAGTCGGGCACTCGCTCGCCGTGCAGGAACGGCTCGAAGGAAACGCCGCCGCAACCGGGTTCGACCGCTGCTGCCAGATCGGTGAGTCGCTCGAGGGCGTTCGAGTCGTCGGGGAAGTAGCCGTTTCTGACCTCTTCAGTCACATTGGTGCAGTTCATCACGCACAACAGCGGCAACCACGCGCCATCGCTGGAACAAAACGGTGCGATCAACCCTTCCGGGTCGATCACTGGCGAGTCTGTGCGGGTGAAGACGGTGCCAGAGGTGCCGAGACTCATGACCACCGTGCCGGCACGGGTCGCACCGGAGCCGATGGCACTCATCATGTTGTCACCGCCGCCGGGGGCGACGAGGATTCCCTCGGGGATGCCCAGTTGCTGTGCTGCGGCGGGGGAGACGGTGCCGGCGGCTTCACCGGTCTCCAGCAATCGTGGTAACTTGCCCGCCAGCTGCGCATCGACCGCCGCCACAGCGGTGTCATCGAAGCAACGAGCAGCGACATCGAACCAGCCGGTGCCGGATGCATCGCCGGCTTCCATGGTGCGCTCACCGGTCAATCGCAGGTTGATGAAGTCGTGGGGGAGCAGGACGCCGTCCGTCTGTTGCCAGCTGGCCGCTTCCTTTCGTGCCAGCCACATCACCTTGCTGGCGGTGAAGCCGACCGGCACGGCACGGCCGATCGTCTCCGTCAACTCTCTCGCCTCATCCGCAGTACTGGTGTCGCACCACAACTTGGCGGGGCGAACCACCCGGTCATCCCCATCGACGAAGACGGAGCCGTGCTGCTGACCGCTGACGCCGATGCCGACGATGGTGGAGGGGTCGACGGCGTCGTCGGCGACCAGTTGATGGACCACCTCGACCACCGCATTCCACCAGTCATCGGGGTGTTGCTCGGCGGCGCCGGCGGGGAGCCCCGGGAGCAGTTCGAGGGGCTTCCCCCCCCGGGCGATGACGCAGGGACGGGATTCGGGGTCGATCACCACCCCCTTGACCCCCTGGGTGCCTACATCGAGTCCCAGGTATAGAGATCGGGTCATCGCTCCTCCTCCCACCACTTCGACGGGACACCCTAGCGCGGCAGCAGGAGCCTCTCAACCGGTCAAAACTGCCCGGAGTTGACCAATTTCGAGAGATTTCCGCTTCTCTCGGTCCGGAATCTTCCTGGCGTCGGATTCAACCGATAGGAGCGAGGAGCAGCCGTTCCGGACGTGTAGGTTTGAGAGGGTGAACTGATGACTCAAAATTGTACCCCCGATTCCAGCTTCTATTCCCCCGAGCAGGGGAAATCGATCCCGCGTAGCCACCGCATCGGCATGGTGGTCCCCAGTTCCAATACGACGATGGAGACGGAACTGCCGGAGATGGTACGCAGATACTCCGACCACCATCGCCATCAGTTCACCTTCCACTCGTCGCGGATGCGCATGAAGAAGGTGAGTCCCGAAGAACTACTGGCGATGAATGCCCAGGCAGATCGTTGCAGCGAGGAACTGTCGGATGCCGCCGTCGATGTCGCTGCCTACGCTTGCCTGGTGGCAGTGATGAGCCAGGGACCACGCCATGAGGAGCAACTCAGCAAGCACCTCACCGAGGTGGTCCAGCGTGGTAATCCTGAAGCCCGGATGGTGACCAGCGCCGGTGCCCTGATCGACGGAATCAAGAAACTGGGCGCGCGCCGTGTCGCACTGATCACGCCTTACATGAAACCGCTGACCCAGATGGTCATCGACTGCCTCGTCGAGGCAGGAATCGAGGTGGTGGACTCGATCTCCCTGGAGATCGCTGACAACCTCGAGGTGGGCCGCAGGGATCCTCTCGATCTGGTCGAGATCGCCAGGAAGCTGGACCTCACCGACGCCGACGCACTGGTGCTGTCCGCTTGCGTGCAGATGCCCTCGCTGAAGGCGATCCCGCTGGTGGAGTCAGAACATCGACTGCCGGTGCTGTCGGCGGCGACCGCAACGATGCGGTCGATCCTCGACGCACTCGGGCTGGAGGGATCGATCCCCGGGTGCGGATCCTTGTTGCAATCGGAAACGATACGGAACCTGAAGGGGGTGCGCTGATGCAAATCATCAATATTCATGACGAAGGTGCTTTCGAGACGATTCTGCAGTCTGTTCGTACAGAAGCGGTGATGCTGCAACTGCCCACCGTGTACACGCTGGTCGCTGCTCCGACCACTGCCGGTGTCGAACAACTCGATCGCCTCAAGGACCGGCTCGACGGCAAGAACTACGGCACCGTCATGGGGAGTTGTAACGGCTTCCTCTCGCAAGCGCTGGAAGGTGCACTGCCCGGCTACTTCCGTTCGGCGCAAAGGCTGGAACGACTGCAAGGAGCCTTTGTCCGTACCCGGTTCACCTCCGACCAGTTTGATTCAGCGGTGATCCGTGGTGGTACTCACCAGAGCTTGATCGTCGACGGCATTCATCGTGATCTGTTCCGTCACGTCGAGGCTGCGCTGGCCCAATCGGTCGACAGGGATCTGTGGGGTGGTCGGTCCTTCTCGTCGATGCTTTGCACCAGTGCCAACATCAGTGGAGATCCACTGGGTTCGATCACCGACGAGGATCGAGCCATCGACTTCGCTCAGCAGCGAGGAATCGGCCTGATGGTCACCTGCTCGGCGGCGAAGACAGCCCTCGGGTCTTACCCCATCTTCGAGATGGCGAGGGACTCGATCTCGATCCAGCGGGAAGGCCCCGGCCTCAATCGCCTGATCGGTGAGATCCCCAAAGCACTCCAGCCGCGACGTACTGCTGCATGATGGAGAGATCGGCTTGTCATCGGGTGTGTTACCTTTCAAGATGATGATTCCAGTCGGTACGGCAGTTGTCGCCGTGCCCTGAATCGTGGAAAGGGAATCGATGATGCGCACGATCTTGCCTCTTCTCCTGATGCTACCGCTGGCCGGTTGTATCGGTCCTTCAGTCAAGTACACGACCTTTGGATCCCCCGTTTCAGGAACATCCCTGGATGCGGTGGAACTGACCAGGGTTCTCGAGAGTCCTCAGCAGTTCACCAACCGTCCCATCGAGATCCACGGCAAGGTGGTGGATGTGTGTCAGAAGAAGGGGTGCTGGCTGACGATGGCACCTTCAGGTGAAGAGAGCGGTGAGGCTGTTTTCGTCAAGTTCACCTGCCCCATCGAGGATGTTCGTTTGATCCCGATGGCTGCCGTCGGGCAGACGGTTCGGGTGGAGGGAACGTTGATCGTCGAGAAGATCAGCGAGGCGGAGCGACGTCATTACGCCAGCGATGGCGGGGCCAGTGACGATGAGATCGAGAAGATCGTCGGAGGCGAGACGCAGATCCGTATCACCTCCGGTGCCGCTCATGTCGAGGGGCTCGAGAGCACACCCGGTTCCTGATCCGATTCATCGATTGCTGTCATCCTTCCTCAACCCGGCGGTGGGAAAAGTCACCGCCGAGTTGGGGGGGAGGGCATCGCTGGGCCAACGGCGCTTCTCATCGAAGACACGCATACGCTGCCAGCTTTCCAGGGTGACAAAGCTCTCGTCGAAATTGCCATCTTCAGCGAGGTGGTCGCCACAGTCGATGGACAGATGCTTGCACAGGAATGCGTATGCTCCCTGCCGTTTCGATTTCCCGTAATCATGCTCTTCCGCAGCCAGGTGCAGGTTTTCGACATTCCCCTCGACGCCGAGCAGCCGGTAGATTCTTTGTGCGTACGGAAACTCAACCTTGGCGGTATTGCTGGTCCAGTCACCACCGCACGAGATCAGCATCATCGGTCTCGGCGCGGCGAGTGCGGCGATCTCGGCGTTGTTGGTGTCGTGATGGGCGCTGACGTGGATCGGATGGCCACTCTCGCAGCTACAGCCGCCAAAGAAGTGGGCAGAGACCATCACCACCGGTACCGAGACCTTGATCCGATCATCGATGGCGGTCAGCAAGAAACTCTGGGTGCCGCCACCGGAGGATCCTGTGATGCCGATGCGCTCGGCGTCGACATCTTCTCGCGAGACGATGTAGTCGAGGATACGGATACTGTTGAAGGTTTGCAGTGGCAGCAAATCGGGATGCTGATGTTTCCAGCCCGCCAGCAAAGAGTCGCCGAAGCCGACCATGTCGTAACCGATCACCACCGCACCCATCCGTGCCAGCACGGCACTGCGGATCTGGTTCTGATCTCGCTTTCTGCCTCCTGCCTCGCCACGGCTGTGGCCGTGCGGTGACAGGATTCCGGGAAAGGGACCATCACCTTCTGTCGGGCGATAGATGGAGCCGGTCAGGTAGAAGCCTGGCACCGTCTCGATGGCGATCGACTCGACGCTGTAGCCGTCGTAGATGCGGCGGTCGTGGATGATCGCTTTGATGGGAGGACGAGCGGGCATCGGATCGAGCTCGGCGCCACGCAGGATCTGCTGGCGGATGTTGGCGGCACGCTCCTGCCACTGCTTGGCGCTGTCGAAGGTGGCGGCGTATCGTTCCAGCTGCTCTCGACCCGCCTCCTCACTCTGGTGGCCACCCTGTCGCAGGCGAACGGTCGGTTGTTCCTGGCAGTGGGCTGCGTCTGTGCAGGTGATCCACAGGAGAATCGTGGTAGCGAGAATCTGTTTCATCGTTGCCTCTTCTCCATCTCTTCTCCCTCAATCGTCGTCATCATCTCCGGTCAGGATCAGATTCAATCCATCCAGCCCCTTGCCGTGGGCGCCGGCGAAGGCGTCGGGGTAGGGGGTGTCGACACCCATCTGGGCGTGCCACAGGATGCGGTTGAGGGTGTCCTCATCCGCCATGTCGAACATGTGGAACGGTTCCGCCTCGCTGGCGAGGGCCCACTTCAACTGTTTCTCGCCGAGGGCACTCTTCGCCGG
>CBFIET010000189.1:0-7539 GCA_965661685.1 Planctomycetota bacterium | reverse complement strand
CTTGTTGTTCTTGGTTCCCCTGCGGTGCTCCTTATCGGGTTGCTTCCCGGAGTCGCCGCTCTTGTAGTCGAGCAGTCTCCAGAGCTTATCTTGCTCATGAAAATCGATGCGATCGATGCGACCGGTCACTCCCAGTTCACCTTCGGGAACGATGATTCGACATCGATCGGAGTCGAGATCGACCTCGGCATCGACGATTCGCCAGCCCAGCGCTCGCTGTTGAGCCTGGCTCGTTGCCCAGGCATCGAGGCGAGTCCTGACCAGTTCCAGCTGGACCGCCACCGCAGCTCGTGCGGGAGTGGCGATTCGCTGTGCACGGTAACTGTCGAGCAGTGAGTGAAGGACTTCCCGGATGTCAGCCTCGTCGGAGAGATCGCGGACTGCAGGATCCTGTCCGTATTCTTCCAGAACGTGATGGATCAGGTTGCCGAACTCGAGGCGATTCAACTGCAGATCTCGATCGTGGCACTCCCTCAACTTCAACTGGCGGTTGAGATGGAACAGTGCTGGATCCTCGATGTAGTCGGAGAAGGCGGTCACTGCGATGGAGGGTGGATCGGGGGCGAGGATCACCTTCGGGACTCCGAGCGACTCCGGGCTCTCCGTCACCACTCCACGGTCGGGAAGGTGCAAGCGGCTACGCTGATTCTGATCGAGGAATCGAGCGAGCCTGTCGAGTCCATCGGGACCCTCGAGAAGCAAACGACTGGGAAGCAGCGGGTTGCCCTCACCATCTCGAGCGCACAGGGCGATGATCGTCTTGCGACGTGGCTTCAGCAGCGAATGCAAGATGTGGGTGTCCCTTGCATATTGCTGGCGAGGTCCCGCCAGACCCAACTCCTCACGAACCCCGTGAGGAAGTAATGAATCACCAGGCGGGGCAGGGGAGATCTGGCCCTCGGAGAGACCGGTCACGATCAATACCTCGGCAGGATCGAAAGGAAGTTCAAGCCAGCCCAGTACCGCAACTCCATCGGTACCGTGACCGTCTGCAACCCGCGTCTCATCGAGGAGGTCGGCGAGGATGGCGATGACATCAGCACCCGACATCGGCTGCGAATCGAATTTTCCGGCGACTCGCAACTGATCCACCGCGGAGATCAATTCGTCGAGACCTGAGCGGGGTAGTGCTGGCTGATTGAATTCACCGATTCCGACCAGTTGGCCCAGGCACGCGACCAGTTGATCGATGCGATCGGTGCAACTTCCGCTGCCTGTGCGCAACGGTTGCAGTGCTTGCTCGATCGCCTTCACCGCCGCAGGAGCCTGTGGATCATCGGCGGAGATCGGTTGTCTTCTGGAGGACCAGCGGTCGATGCTTTCGAGGGGATCGGTGACATTGCCGTGGCGATCGGTCTCTCCGCTGAGGTTGACCAGGATCGCCGGATGTCGCGCTACTGCGGCGACGCTGTGGCTGGAACCGGACTCTACCGCGGCGGTCAGATCGACGAGCAACCTGCCGCAGGAGGTCGAGGCATGGCGAGTTCCTCCGGCGATGTGAAGGGGTACCCCACAGTGGCGAAAACTCTCCTGTAACCACGGCAACAGATCCTGGTGCACGAGGCCGATGGTGACTCCATCGGGATCCCCGTCGGGGCAGTTGTGGTCGATCTCCTGCAACAAGGTGGCGGCCAGTGCGCGCGGTTCATCGGCGACCAGCAGGTCTGCGGGGGCGGGACAGGGAACCGCTTCCCACTGCTCCGGGATGGGACATCCGAAGTCATCATATCTCTCCGAATACTCTTCCCGATTGTCGATCCACACCTCCACCGATTCGAGTTTCTGGAGCCACTGCCTCATGCGAGATGGGACCTCAAGGATGCCGATGAGAACCACCTTCAGGTCGAGGTCGCAGCCATCGGAGTTGAATGCTCCCGCTGCCGTGAGACCCTGACCCTGCAATCGTGCCGATCGCAACGCCTCGATCCGCTCCACCGCCCGCAGTCTCAGTGCTGCCGCAGGATCGTGGGGAGCAGCCAGTTCTGCGGCCTGGCCCAGCGTCACACCCTCTCTCCTCAGTTCATAACTGAGATGACCCAGCAGGTGGGCGAGGGGGAGTAGTGCCGAGGTGGGGAGGTTGTCAGGATCGAGTCCCAGCAGCGGCAGCTGATCCGCAGGGCAGTCACGAATCGACTGGACCCAGGCGATTCGATCCTCCAGCCCGGAGGCGATGGGGTGCTGAGAGGCGCCGCAGATCTCTTCCAGCCGTCCATGGGTGGCGATGCGAGGAGGAAGCAAGCCGTACCCGCGATTCGCTGCAGCGTCGACCAGCAGACGGCGCAGATGGCGGCCAGCCTCACGGCCCGGCAGGATCACCAGCATCCCGCGGAGATCGAGGGGGCCGTCACCGCCGTCGTGTGCTGCCGAGAGCAGAAGATCTGCCGCCTCGGTGAGAAGTTGTCGGTCCCCCAAAAATCGCCGCTTCACGCGCTTTTTCCCCCTCTGGATCGGTGAATACTCCGCAAACTAGCGGATCTCCCGTCGATGAATACGATTCCTCGATCGCATCCTGACAGGTGTCTCAAAGGTGCGGCCTGAGGAGTTCTGCGTCAACCCGTGGAGCATCGTGGCCCGGGACCCCTTTGGGGGGTAGATTCTGGGCATGAGTTCCCAGAATAATACGCCCTCCTATGGTTTCGTCATCGACAATCGCCGCTGTATCGGCTGCCACGCCTGCACCGTGGCATGCAAGACGGAGCACTCCGATCCGGTCGGAATCAATAAAACCTGGGTCCAGTATCTGGAGAAGGGTGTTCATCCCCGGACCGAGCGGGCTTTCCACGTATTACGCTGTAATCACTGCCAAAACGCACCATGCGTGGAGATGTGTCCGACCGCGTCGCTGACGGTCCGAGAAGATGGCATCGTCGATTTCGATTCGAGTCGCTGCATCGGCTGCAAGGCGTGCATGCAGGCGTGTCCCTACGACGCCATCGACATCCACCCCGAAACGGGAACCGCCACCAAGTGTAATTACTGTGCGCATCGTGTCGATGCCGGCAGAGAACCTGCGTGCGCCGTCGTCTGTCCTACCAACGCCATCATCACCGGCGACCTCTCAGACCCGGAGAGTTCCATCGCCACCCTGGTGGCGAGGCAACCGACGATGGTCAGAAAGCCGGAGAAGGGAACTGGCCCCAAGATTCACTACATCGAGGGGCATCGGGAAGCACTCGAACCGCTCTCCAGTCACCGTTCGGTCCGTACCCTGTGGGGTGAGCGGCCGCGAGATGCGACCGATCCTCCGCAGGGAATGGAACCGGCACTGGAACGAGGTGCTCCACATCGCACTTACGACATCCAGCAGAGACATGCGGTCAGTTGGGGCTGGAAGGTAAGTGCTTACCTGTGGACGAAATCGATCGCTGCAGGAGTGGTGATGGTTCCGGCGTTGCTGGCCCCCTTCGAGAGGAGATCGTTGATCGATGCCTCCCTCGGTCTCGGTTGGATCGTTGCGCTGATCTTCCTGGCACTCACCGGTGTATTGCTGGTGGCGGATCTGAAACGTCCCGAGAGATTCCTGTGGGTGATGCTCAGACCCCAGTGGTCGTCGTGGCTGGTGCGTGGGGCTTACGGCATCAGTTTCTACGGTCTGGTGGTCACCATCGGCGCGCTTTCGGTGGGATCGAACTCCGATTCGACCGCGGCAACCGTGTTGCTATGGCTCGGTGGAATCGGCGCTACCTTCGTGGCGATCTATACCGGCTGGCTCTTCGGTCAGGCGAAGGGGAGGGATCTGTGGCAGTCTGCACTGTCTCCGATCCACCTGGGATTCCAGGCGCTGGTGGCGGGCTCTGCAATGCTGTTACTGATCGAGCCGACGGTGCTGGGAGATCTGCGCGGATTCCTGGCGATGATGCTCCTCGTCGAACTTCCTTTCATCCTTCTGGAGGTGTTCGGAAAGCATTCCACGGAGGCGGCGCGTCGCGCCGCGCACTCGATGACGGTAGGAGTCAGAGGTGCATGGTTCTACCTGGGCGCCATCCTTGCGGGACGTGTACTGCCGATCTTGCTGCTGTGGCTCACCGGTGGTGGGGAATGGATCCACGGTAGTGCAGCACTGCTCTCCCTGCTGGGCATCGCCATCTGGGAACATCTCTGGGTCGAGGCGCCGCAGCGCCTCCCCCTGGCCTGAGGAGCGATCACCATGTCGAAGAAAAGCTGGATCGAGAGTCTTGCCGCGAACCTGGGTCTGGTGCCGGACTCTTCCACCGGTGAGGCGACTTCCCGTCAAGAAGAACTGAGAAAGTACCCACCTTTCGAGAAGTGGCTCGATCTGGAAGAACAGGATGCCGGCCGCAAGACCCGCAAGATGGCGATGATTCCGACCACCTGTTTCAACTGCGAGTCTGGATGCGGATTGCTTGCAACCATCGATGTGGAGGAGCAGGAGATCGTCCGCATCGAGGGAAATCCGCTGCATCCAGGGAGTCGTGGTCGCAACTGTGCCAAGGGTCCTGCGACCCTCAATCAGGTGAAGGATCCGGACAGGATCTTGCAGCCGATGAAGAGAACCGGGAGCCGTGGAGAAGGTGAGTTCGAGGCGATCTCCTGGGACGAGGCGCTCGATACCATCGCGGGTCAGATTCGAACTCTGCTCCAGGAGCAGCGTCACGATGAGGTGATGTACCATGTCGGTCGGCCTGGTCACGAGGGCTCGATGGAGCGGGTCCTGCAAGCATGGGGGGTCGACGGTCACAACAGTCACACCACCGTGTGCTCCGCATCGGCCCGTTGTGGTTATCAACTGACCTGGGGATTCGATCGACCCTCTCCCGACCACGAGAATGCCCAGTTGATCCTGCTGATCAGTGCCCACCTGGAATCGGGTCATTACTTCAACCCCCATGCCCAGCGGATCATCGAGGCGAAGGAGCGGGGAGCGAGGATCATCTGCATGGATCCGCGCCTGTCGAACACCGCAGCCTGCGCAGACCTGTGGTTACCGACCCGCCCAGGAACCGAAGGGGCAGTGATCCTTGCGGCACTTCGCCTGCTGATCGTCAACGGTGGTATCGACATGAAGTTTGTCGAGGACTGGATCGATTGGCGTGGATATCTTCAGCAATTGCATCCGGGTGACCCTCTGTCTGTAGAGACCTTCCTGCAAAATTTTGCGGAGCACCTGGAACAGTACACCCCGGAGATGGCGGAGCAACTGGCTCAGATCGAGGAGGGCAGTGTCAGGAAACTGGCGGAGGAGATCGAGAGGGCCGGGCCGAGGCTGGCAACTCACATCTGGAGAAGTGCTGCCAGTGGCAACCTGGGAGGGTGGCAGATCGCCAGATCGATGGCGTTGCTGACCGCGTTCACCGGTGCCCTCGGACATGAAGGGGGTACGTCTCCTGCAGGCTGGAACAAGTTGAAGCCTTCTTTCTTCTCGATGCCAGATCATGGCAAGCGCTGGAATGAACTGATCTGGCCGCGCCAGTACCCGATGTCCTTCTACGAGATGAGCCACCTTCTGCCGCACCTGGTGGAAGATGGAGTGGGCAAGATCGGCGTTTACTTCACGAGAGTCTTCAATCCCGTCTGGACCTATCCCGACGGGATGTCGTGGATGGGAATGCTGAAGGATCAGGACAAGGTGGGAATGCACATCGCCTTGACTCCCACCTGGAACGAGACCGCACTCTTCGCTGACCTCGTCTTGCCGATGGGACACTCCACGGAGAGGCACGATGTTCAGAGTCAGGAAACTCATTCGGGTCGATGGATCTCCTTCCGACAGCCGGTGTTCCGGGCTCTTGCCAGGCTGCAGGGGAAGCCGAGCGAAGATACACGAGGCTTCAACGCAGGAGATGTGTGGGAGGAGGATGAGTTCTGGATCGAGCTCTCCTGGCGAATTGACCCGGATGGTCAGCTTGGAATCCGAAAGCACTTCGAGTCACCGTATCGACCAGGCGAGAAGGTCACGGTGGAAGAACAATATCGTTACATGTTCGAAAACGACATCCCGGGCTTGCCAGAAGCTGCTGCACGGAAGGGTATGTCTCCCTTCGAGTACATGTCGCGGATCGGAGCATTTGAACTTCCGGGAACAACCGTGGCAAAACACGAGACCCCCGTGGACATCCCCGCTGCAACGAGTGTGACCGTCGATTCCACCAGTTCGGTGGCGAGTATCGATGGCAAGGTGGTGGGGATTGCAGTGGATGGAGCCATCCGGGAGGGTTTCCCCACGGCCAGTCGCCGGGTGGAGGTGTATTCCAGCATGCTGAAGGAGTGGGGATTCGAGGATATGGCGCTTCCCGATGCTCCAGAAAGTCACGTCGGGCCGACTCAACTGGACCCCGCTGCCGGGGTCTTCGTGCTGGTCCCGACCTTTCGTCTACCCACCATGATCCACTCGAGGTCGGCCAATTCAAAAAACCTGATGGAGATCTCCCATGCAAATCCGGTATGGATCCACCCTGATGATGCTACCCATCACGGAATCGAAGATGGTTCGCTGGTGAGAATCGAGACGGAGATCGGGCACTTCATCAACAGGGCGAGGGTGACCGATGGGATGAGACAGGGAGTGCTTGCGTGCTCTCATCACATGGGACGCTGGAAACTGGAGAATGCGCCAGGAGAGAACTGGGGAAGTTCGACGGTACGATTCGAGGAGTTGCCTGACGGCAGCGTCCGCATGAGAAAGATCGCAGCCAGCAGGTCGGGTAATGGTGGCGATCCCGACAAGGATCGAACCTGGTGGGAAGAATCGGGAGTTCATCAGAATCTGTGCTTCCCGGTACAGACTGATCCGGTCAGCGGGATGCATTGCTGGCATCAAAAGGTGACATTGAAGAAAGCAACGGAAGAAGATCAGTACGGCGATGTGGTGGCGAATCCACAGCGAGCACGGGAGGCCTACCTCAACTGGATGAAGATGGCGCGGCCTGCCAGCCCCGAGCAACACGGGGGAATCCGCCGACCACGGGAACTGCCGAGACCGTTGGCACGGGATCCTCAGGCATACCGATTTTCGCGGGATGCGGAGCAGTGATGCAACTCGACCACTGGCGAAGGACGATGAGATGACTGAACTGCTCGACGGTTTACCGTTGCTGTGTGTGACCCCCCCGGAGTGGGGAAAGATCGCCATCGCGAACCTGGACCAGGTGCTGATCGATCATGCCTGGTGTGAGTTCAAGGCAGCCAGTGCCGGTCTCGGGATGATCTCCAGATTTCCCGAGCACCACTCTCTCGTCCGTCCGATGATCGCACTGGCCCAGGAGGAGATGCTGCATTTCCGGCAGGTGACAGATGTGCTGGAGGAAAGAGGTGTGGAACTGGGCTCACCCACAACCGATCCCTATGTCAAAAAATTGAGATCCCTCGTCTGTGCCGAGGGAAGCGGGCTTGGTGGAGTGGGGGACCAATTGATCCTCAACGCCTTCGTCGAGGCGAGAAGTTGTGAACGATTTCGCCTGTTAGCAGAGACGCTGACGGAGATGAATCCGGATGAGGCGGATCTGTCGGAGTTTTACCGACGATTGGCGGAGGCAGAGTGGCGCCACTGGGAGTCGTTTCGGGATCTGGCCATGACCCTTT
>CBFIET010000188.1:0-3855 GCA_965661685.1 Planctomycetota bacterium | reverse complement strand
TCGGCAGACCGCTCGAGACTCCTTCCGTCGGTAGCTATCGTGCGTGGCTGGAGCCCGCTGCGCTGAGCGACCTCTTCTCTCCGGTGGTGTGGACTGGATCGTTCTCGTATCGCGCGAACGAGACCGGATCGAGTCCCCTTGCTCCCCTCTATCAGGGGCAAAAGCTCGATCCCCGGGTGATCATTCGCGAGAACCCGGGGGGCGATAGGAGCTCCCGCCTTCAACTCCGCTGGGCATTCCATTCCTGCTCCCATCGATCTCGTCTCCGGCGGGGAGGGAGTTGAGAAATTGACCAGTCCGAGGAGCGCAAAGGAGTTCGGTCTCGAGCACAACGGTGCGGAAGGATCGGAAGCGCCAGCGGCACTGGAGATGGGACCGGGATCGCTCGATCCAGACTCCGCCTGCCAGCAGATCGGGGATGGAATCTGGCTCTCTCATGTTCACTACACCAATCTCGCCGCCCGGGAGGGAGCACGTGTCACCGGTGTCTCGCGCTGGGTTGCACTGAGGGTCAAGGGTGGAGAGGCGGTGGCTCCGATCGGTACGGTGAGGGTGGACGATTCGATCCTGCGGATCCTCGGCGAGGGACTCGTCGACCTGGGATCCCGTACCGAGGTTCTCCCCGAACTCCACACCTACCGCGAGAGAAACATCGGTGGAGCGAAACTGCCGGGGATCCTGGTGGACGATCTACGAATTGTCGGCTAGTTCCGTCAGATCCGGAAACTCTCGTTGAGGCTCTCGAGAGTCCCCGCTGCTGGGCGTAACACGTCTTGCTGGAGTGACGCCAGTGCAGTGGTAGTCATCGAGGTGTTTGAAGCCAGCGATTGGGCTTCCATGTCGATGTGAATCAAACCGGTGAGGATTTCGCCAGCACAACGGGTGTTCCTGACCGCCTGAAATGCTGCTTCCCTGTCGGTGGGGTCGAAGTTGCCATCCAGTTTACGAAGCAATAACTTCGATCCGTCGTGCAGCGTGACCTCGTGCATGTCTCCCTCCTCGTAATCGATGTCGATCTGCTCCAGCGGCGCAACGTAGGAAGGATCGTGATAGGACACCCCCTTCTCCTTCTGGTGCGTGTAGGACTTGGTGGATCCCTCATGATTGTTGAAGGTCACGCAAGGGGAGATCACATCGATGAAGGCGAGGCCATCGAAGGAGAGGGCCGCCTTGAGTAACGGAACCAGTTGCTTCTTGTCACCGCTGAACGATCGACCGACGAAGGTCGCTCCCAGTTCCAGTGCCAGACCGCACAGGTCGATCGATTCTTCCCGGGGGAATGAACCGCGCTTGGAGGGACTGTGTCGATCCGCCGTGGCGGAGAACTGGCCCTTGGTCAGACCGTAGACTCCATTGTTCTCGACGATGTAGAGCATCTTGGGATTGCGACGGATGATGTGAACCAGTTGTCCCATGCCGATGCTCGCAGAGTCGCCATCGCCGCTGACTCCGATGGGAATCATCGACCTGTTGGCGACATGGGCTCCGGTGGCAAAACTGGGCATCCTGCCATGGGTTGAATTGAGTCCCATCGCATTGCCGAGGAAGTATGCAGGAGTCTTGGAACTGCAGCCGATCCCGCTCATCTTGAGGATCTGCTGGGCATCGATCCCCAGATCGTAAGAGGCCTGGATGAACGCCTCGGAGATCCGATCGTGGCCGCATCCCTTGCACATGGTGGAGGCGCCGCCCTTGTAATCCGCCTTGGTCAGGCCGAGTACGTTGGTCGCTGGCTTCTTCGCTTCTTCACTCATCGGGCCTCCACTTCGAGCGAGTTCTCGATGGCTTCCTTGACGAATTGTGCCGAGAGGGGGAGACCTCCATAGTAAGTCGCAGATTGGATTCGTGCCGCGAACTGCGGATAGTTCATCCTCAACAATTGAGCCATTTGCCCCTGCTGATTCTGTTCGATCACCAGCACCCGTTCATGCGTCGCCATGAACTCCTCTACTTGATCGTGGAAGGGGAAGGAACGGATCCGCAGGTAGGTGGGAGTCGCTTCCAGCGAATCGAGTACCTCCTCGATGGCGTAGTTGGTGGTTCCGTAACCGATGATTCCCAGTGGATCGGTGCCTTCGATGGTGATGGGTGCCGGGAGGTCGGTCACCATCCCGTCGATTTTCCTGGCAAGGCGGTCGAGGTTTCTTGCGTAGACCTCGGGTGATTCGCTGTATTCAGCATCTTCATCATGCCCTGACCCTCTTGTCAGGTGGGCAGCATCCGGATGCAGGGTCACTCCCGGAATGGTGCGGTAGGGAATCCCGTCACCGTCCACATCTCTGTAGCGGCCCCAGTTTTCCAGTCGAGCGATCTGCTCATCGCTGGCGATCTTGCCGCGATCAAATGCTTGTTCCGGTTCCGGAAGGGCCGTCGAGTGCCAGGTGTTCATTCCCAGGTCGAGATCAGAGAGGAACAGAACCGGGGTCTGATACTTCTCCGCCAGGTCGTAACTCTGACAGGAGAACTGAAACGATTCGAAGGGATCAGCAGGCAACAGCATCGGAAAGCGAGTGTCGCCGTGGGAGTGGAAGGCGACCTGTAACAGGTCACTCTGCTGGGTACGGGTCGGCAATCCGGTCGATGGACCCACTCGCTGGACGTCGTAAACCACCGTCGGGATCTCTGCGTAGTATCCCAGTCCGAGGTTCTCCGCCATCAGGGAGATCCCGGGACCGCTGGTGGAAGTCATCGATCGAGTGCCTGCCCAGCCAGCTCCCAGTGCCATGCCGATGGCGGCAAGTTCGTCCTCCGCCTGGATCACGACGAATCGATTGTTGCCGTCGGGATCGGCTTCCCGGCAGCGCCCGATGTGTTTTTCCAGCGACTCCGCAAGCGAAGATGCAGGAGTGATGGGATACCAGGCGACCACGGAAACGCCACCCCAGATGGCACCCAGTGCTGCAGCCTCGTTTCCATCGATGAGAATCCGTTCGTCGATCTGGTCAGCACCCTGGTAACGATAGGGGTCTTGCTTGGTCAGGTTTTCAGCTGCGTAGTCGAATCCGATCTGCGCCGCTTCGATGTTCAGATCGACCACTGCGTCCTTGCCAGGGAACACCGATTCAAGAGCTTCGCGAACCTGTTGCATCGGGATGTCGAACAGTTGAGCGACCACTCCGACGTAGATCAGATTCTTGAGTCTAGGGCGTAGCTTTGCATTGTCGATCTGGCGAGCGAGTTGATCGAAGGGTACCGAATAACGGCACAGGCCTTCGAACTCGCTATCGGCAGTCTTCCAATCGCTGTTCTCGATGACGGCAGTTCCTGGCTGCGACTCCCTGAGGTCTCTTCCGATGGTCGCCTGGTTGAGCGGCAGCAAGATGTGCCACCGTGGATACATCGTCTGCCAGCCGCCGGGGCTGACGCGAATCTGATACCAGGTGGGAAGTCCTGCGATGTTGGATGGGAACAGGTTCTTGGCACTGGCGGCCAGCCCCATGCGGATCAATGCCCGATGGATGACGAGGTTGGATGTCTGGCTTCCCGTACCGTTGGGTGTGGCCACTCGAATTGAAAAGTCATTGACGACCGGATCCATTCCGGTGCCTCCCGTCGCGGTTGAGGAGTCATCTATGACCCCGGAGCGGATACAAGGATCGTGGGATTGGACCCAGGAATCAAGCCAACCCACCTGTATTGCTACCTCCTACCATGCGAAAGTGTGCCCAGGCACAGGGAGGGGAAGTCGGTGGAAGATCTGGGTTGGACGCTAATCGTGGCGGTCGGGGTGGTGGCAGGGGCCATCAATACCCTGGTGGGTGGGGGGACGATGCTGGTCCTTCCGCTGCTGATCTTCCTGGGGATCGATCCCCTGGTGGCCAACGGGACCAATCGGGTCTGCGTCGCATTCCAGGC
>CBFIET010000187.1:0-6992 GCA_965661685.1 Planctomycetota bacterium | reverse complement strand
CGAACATGATGGCATCCCCGTTTACGAGTTCATTATTTGGAAGGCCGATGTTCCCTGGAGCTTTTATAGTAATACAAGATTTAATAGATTCTATTTGATCACTAATTAAGGAGTCCTTTTCGACAGTTATATATTTGTCTTGCGGAGTCGGAGGATCGGGAAGATTCGCGGAGTTCTCAATGAGCAAGCCGTCTCCGTTGGCGATTCCTGGCAGAGTGTAGACGACATTGCCTTGGTCCAGTACCAAGGCGGTATAGGTGACTGCACCAACCTGTGAGAAATCAGCGGATAAGGACAGGCCCTGATTAGCGGTTACCGCAGTAGTTATCACCCCGAAGGATTGCATCGTGCCTGCTGCACCCTGCACACGGCTTTCCATCGTCAGCGCTGAGCCGGGCGGTAGGCGACCTGGATCGAATTCGTCAAACTCGAACTCTATGAACTGCGATTCGGCGAGCTGGACAACAACCCCATCCTCACCGCTATCGCTTATGTTCGCGATTTCCAGACTCTCGCCGTTGGGCGACGTATTGAGAACTGCTTGCCCTGATGGACTGTGTTGCATGCCACTGAACCAGGTGGACTGGGCAACAGCAGGGGATATAGAGAAGAGCAGAAGAGCAAGTATCGGAAGACACTGTCGAATGCCAAGAATCCAGTACGGAACCGAAGTAGTTGGTGTATTGAACACGGCGATCTCCTCACGAAACGGGATGGAGAGTGCCCCTGCGCAGAAGACGACTTCACGGGCCAGCTTGAACACTCTCCACAACCGGGTTTACGATAATGACCGACGCGGTATCGGGAGATGCGTGTGATGCGTGATCACTCGCAATCCCGATCATTTCCACATCGATTTACACGATAAAATTTCAGAGCAACGCCCATTCTGCACGGAAATAAGGACAAGACCAGCACC
Organism: Planctomycetota bacterium; assembly: GCA_965661685.1. Classification (GTDB taxonomy): domain Bacteria; phylum Planctomycetota; class UBA8108; order UBA1146; family UBA1146; genus QNYK01. Next base: position 6,073 of record CBFIET010000187.1, on the reverse strand, counting down.
GAGCTGGTTGCTAACTCCCGCGATGAACGTCGTTGAATATCCGCCATATATACATATCGACCACGCCAAGACTTCCCTGCCATGGCACGGGCTGGAAGTAATCGAGAACTACTGTTTGGTAGCAGTAGAATGGCCTCGAGCATCTCCCGTTGATCATGCAGTCCATCAGAAATGCGTAGCAGATTTATCACGCGATGGGGCCCTGCTCATCTCCTGTGTGGCCAACTCATCGTTCACCACAGCAATCCCGTGTCTTCTCCAGCATGGCGAGCCACATCGCTTCGTTGTCATCGTGACCAGCTCCGGGTTCGGCATCATTCCAGTTGTTGTAAATTTCGACGAGGGTCTGCATCGATTCAACAGGGGGTTTGACATGAGTGTCATCAAGTTCCTGAAGCAGGTTGTAGGCCTTCAGCGCAGCTTCCTGCGCTTCCTTGTAGTTTTTCATCTCCATCAAGATCCTCGCATGATGGATCAGGATGATGCCCTGTTGAACTTGCTGTGCGGTGGACTCACCACTCGATCGCATCACCGCTTCCGCAACGAATTGCTCCGCTTCTTCCAGCTGGCCGACTCGTTGCAGTAGGGTGCCCAGGTTGTCCATTGCCGAGATGGTGATGGGGTGATCTTTTCCGATCACCTCCAGCGATTTCTCCAGCGCTTCGATGAGAAATGGAACCGCCTCATCGAAACGGCTCAGTGCCTGAAGGGTTGCACCGAGCCCATTGATCGAATGGAGGGTGTCGATGTGATCGTTGCCGAGCGTCGATCTTCTGCGTTCGATGATTTCCTTGAACATCTCTTCTGCGGTGTCGAGGTTGCCCTGTTTGAGGAGACACATCGCCAGTTCGTTTTTCGACTGGAGGGTGCTGGGATGAGAGTCACCCAGCATCTGCTGCTGCTGATTGTACCTGTCCCGGTAGTACCTGACCGCCCAGTCGAGCTCACCCAGCTCCTGTAGCAAGTTGCCGAACCGTTCCTCGGTCGGGGCGGGTGGACAGGTAACCAACTGGTCATCGGTGAAGAAAAACATGATCGAACTCCCACCTGGCGGGCGGTGTCTTCGGAAGCGCAAAGGGACCGGGCAGCTTCCAGAAGAGCGTTACCCTCCTGAAATGCGTGTCGGTCGCTGCCATCGACAGGAATTCTGAAAAAAGTGTGAAATGCACCGGTATTGCCGTGACCTGGTAGGTACACAGCAAGGATCTCGAAGGGGAGCGGCCCATGTGTGGGCTCAGGTCACTGCTGCTGGGACCCGGGTACTGAAGCCGAGGAGGGGTGAGGTCGATGGGCTCTCATCGGCAATACGATCGAGCTACCAGCACAACGATCTCAATCGCTGTGGGGGGCAGCGGTCCGAGTAGCCAGTTTCTGTAGCCACTCGAAGGCGGACATATCGTGGCCCGCACCCGGATCTACCTCGTGCCATCCGTGGTAAAGAGCGATGAGATTCTCAATCCCTTTGCGGCTATGTTCGTGGCGAACACCGAGCTCACTCTCGAAGATGGACTGGCCCTCCAGTGCGGGTTCCAGGGCATCCTCGAAGCGTCTCAACGCAATCAGCGTTTGCGATCGTTCGTACAGGAAGAGACCGAGGAACTGAGGATTGTCGGGAGGATTGAGTCGCACCATCGCCACCGCATCCGATGAGAGGGCATCGGCTTCATTGAAATTGCCAAGTTCTCGCGAGAGGGCCGCCAGGTTCGAGACGGAGAGAAGGGTGCAGATGTGATCGGCCCCCAGAATGCGTCGCCTTCCTTCCACCGCCTCCCGCAGGAACGGCAATGCAGAAGGCAGTTCTCCCCGGGCGTGGAGCAGGGTTCCCATGTTGTTGATGGATCGGAGCGTGCTTCGGTGATCATTGCCCAGGGTTCTCCGGTACCCAGCGAGGGCTTCCTGGTAATAGGGTGTCGCATCGTCCAGTTTTCCCTGGCCCTTGAGCAGCACTCCTACCTTGTAGATGGTCAGGAGTGTTTGCGGATCATCATTTCCCAGTTTCCTGCGGTTCGACTCGAGCAATTCCCGGTAGATGGGAATCGTCTCATCTGATCTCCCCAGGCGATTCATCAGTGCTGCGATCCTCTTGAGTACGAGAAGCGTGCCCGAATCGTCGGGACCCAGGACACGACGGTATCCTTCGAGAGACTCCTGGTAGAAATCAATTGCCTCGTTCGCCCTGTTCTGTTGCTGACGCAGCACGCCCATGTTGTAGATGGATAGAATCGTACTGCTGTGGTTGTTACCCAGCACACTACGCCTTCCTTCGAGTGCCTCCTGGAAAAGGACTTCCGCATCATCCTCTTCCTTCATCAGCAGTAACAATGCCCCCATGTTATTGATGGAGCGAAGTGTATCGGGGTGATTATTCCCAAGCACGCGGCGTCGGCTTTCGAGAGCCTCCTGGTAGTAAGGCATCGCATCGTCCAGGTTCCCCATTCTCTTGATCAGGGCTCCCATGCTGTTGATGGTGCGAAGTGTGTCTTGATGTGCATTTCCCAGCTCACGACGTCTGCCATCGAGTGCAACCCGATAGTGGGACATCGCCTCTTCTGACCTGTCCAGCTTGTTCAACAGAAAAGCCATGTTGTGATAGGAGCGCAATGTGTCGGGATCGTCATCACCCAGTAGTCGACGATAACCATCGAGTGCTTCCATGGTGAAGGTCATCGACTCCTCAAGTCGGTTCAGGTCCTGAAGGAGTACTCCCATGTTGTTGATCGCTGCGAGTGCGTTTCTGTGGTCAGTTCCAGGGTCTCGCCGGTAACCGTCGACCGCTTCCTGTTGAAAGGAAAGCGCTTCTTCTTTCATATCAAGGTCGCCGAGCAATGAACCGAGGTTACTGATCGATTTGAGAGTGAGGGGATGTTCGTTTCCAAATAGCGATCGGCGGAGTTTCAGCGCCTGCTCCTGAGGTGGCAAAGCTTGCTCGTAAAGGCCGAGCCGCTTGAGTTCCAGTGATACCGTCTCCAGCAAGCGGGCAGTCACCAGCGGATGCTCGGAGAATTCCTCGTCGATGGCTGCAAGTGCCGGTTCGAAGTGGTTTCTCATCACGAACAGTTTTGCGACTTCGATCCAGTCGAGGGCGTGGTCATCTTTGCGCTGGGAGATTCGCCTCTCGACCTCTTCTTCGGTGAGGCCTTCCTTTTCAAGTTCATCACGGATCTCGGCCATGATGTTATCGCGAAGGTTGAGAGCCGTCGTTTCCAGATCAATCCCACCGAGACTTCTCAGGAAAAATTGTATCGCAGATTCGAAATCCTCGGCTCGCTCCTGTGCAACCTTGGTGGCAGCGTTTGCGTTTGTTCGTTCTACCAACGCCCAAGTGAATACGGCTGATAGCGAAAGCATGACCAGTGCAGTTGCGGTCAATACGATTCGATTGCGCCGAGCAAATTTACTCAAGCGGTAGGAAGTACTCGGCGGACGAGCTTCGACCATCTCGCCCGACAGGAAGTTCTCGATGTCGCGGGCGAACTCCTGGACCGTTTGATAGCGCCTCTCCGGTTCCTTTTCGAGTGCCTTCATCACGACCCAGTCAAGATCGACCTCGAGGCGTTGAGTGAGCTGTTCAGTGCCGGTCTTGAGGGTACTTGCGTGATCGCTGGGTACATCCTCGGTACTGGACTTGAGCCGAAGGCTGGGACGAATCGGTTCTTCCCTGCTGATCCTGTCGAGCGCTTCGACATAACTGCATTTCCGCAGATCACCGATGGCCATCTCTCCGGTGAGCAACTGGTAGAGGATTGCTCCCAGGGAATAGATGTCGGAGCGGGTGTCAATTTCGGACCCTGCCGATCTCGCCTGCTCAGGACTCATGTACTCGTAGGTACCGACCAGTGCGCCATTTCTCGTGTGAAGTGTCTGATCACTGAGTGGCTGTTGCAGACTCTTGACCAGGCCGAAGTCGATGATCTTCGCTCGTATCACCCCATCAACACGGGTCACCATGATGTTGGATGGCTTCAGATCGCGATGGATCACCGACTTGGCGTGAGCGTGCTGGACGCCCCTGCAGATGCTGATGAAGAGTTCCAGGCGCTCCTCGAGTGTGAGTTGTTCAGTCGAGCAAAACTCCGTCAACGTCTGCCCAGGGATGTACTCCATGGCAAAATATGGTTGATTGTCTTCAGTTGCACCGGAATCGATGATGCGCGAGATGGCCGGGTGATTCATCAACCTGAGGGCGTTCATCTCTGCTTCGAAGCGAGCCAGTACATCGACGGTATCGAGACCGGCACGGATGACCTTGACCGCCAGTTTCCTGTGTGGCTTGCGGGCTTCCTGGCAGAGGTATACTTCACCAAAACCACCCCTCGCGATGAAATCGAGGACCTTGTAAGGCCCGATCATCTTGGAGTTTTTACGCTGCAAGGTAGTGGAGTCCTCCTTGTGCTCCCTTGTCAGGTCCAGGATCTCCGGGCATCCATCAACGATGTCGTTTGCAATCATCGTCAGGTTCTGAATCTCCGCATCGGAACCTCCAGATGCTTGTGAAGAGGTTGGTTTATCCTCGGAGCAGTCTTGTGGCATCTCTTGCTCATGAGTTGGTGGCCTCGTACCGGATTCAACAGCACCATTCGATCCATCATCTGGATCAGAACAGGAGGAATCGGAGGTTGAAGGGTCTTTCATCGGCACCATCTCTCCACGCCCGGCGGGTCGGTTCGGATACCGTGCGTACCGACAGATCCGGTTCTGGGAAGTTTCCGGACAGGCTCTTCTGGTGTATCGATTCAATTGTCAAGAAAGCGGTACAGCAGCCCATCCGGGGACTTGCGTGCAGATCGGTGGAAGGTGAGCATCCACTTCAAGGAATTGACACCGTGCCGGTGGTGCAGAACAGGTGGGATCGAGGAGGACGAGAATGACTGACGGCAGTCAGGATTCACCAGATCAGCCAGGTGAGGACGAACGATCAGATGATCGTCCCACTGTTGAATGGCTGCCCGATGATTCTCCCCTCGATGGGAACGAAGAAGTCAAAGAGACGCCAGACGAGATCAAGAGGAGAGCGGTTTCGTCACCATCGAATTTGACCACGGGAATACTGCATCAGTTTGTCGAGGGAAAAGACGATGCGCTGGCTCACCTTGTCAGGTTGCAGGAAAATCAACTATTGAGCTACATCGACCGCAAACTGCCGACCCATGTGCGAGGTCTCAAAGGTATCGAGGACATCTTCCAGGAGATGGTGATCACCCTCGCCAGGAAGAGAGATCACGGCGAACTGGAAGTGATCAACACACCCGCATTCCTGGGGTTGGTAAAAAAAATCATCGATGGATTGATCAGTCATGCCGTGGAGGCGGCACACCGAAAGAAGCGGGATGTCAGGCGCAAACAATCGCCTGTAAAGAACAGCGTCCTCTCTTCTATCGGTGGCGATCAGATCGATCGGCTGGCAGCAAAGGTGGAGTCACCATCGCTCCCTGCCCACAGATCCGAGCAAGTGGCTGCTGTTCGGAGATGTCTGGCCAGGATGTCAGAACATGATGTCGAGATCTGGTTCCTGGTAATGAACTGCGAGGACAAAGAGAAGTACGAGTCGATCGGGAAGAAACTAAACATCACAGCAGGAGCTGCCGCAAAACGATTCGAACGCGCACGGAACACCCTCCAGGCTTTGCTTCGAGGAGAATATCCCGACAGCATCTGAGGCTCTATGATCTGACGGATCGATAGCGTTCACATCCACGATGGCAAAGGAAGCGAGACCACCATGTCAGGACAGGGATCGGGCGGAAATGTATTGGCGGCTCTGTGCAGTTTCTTCATACCAGGACTCGGGCAACTACTTCAGGGCCGACTCGGTGTGGCGATTCTCATGTTCATCCTTGCAGGAGCACTGTGGTTTGTCCTGCTCGGTTGGGTGATCCATCTGTGGTCGATCATCGACGCAGCAAAGTTCAAGCCGCCCCAGCAGTGACGAGCAGCAGTGACGTGCAGCGCATCAGAGCAATAGGATCGATAACTTCTATCCGCACCCGATCGCTGATCGATCAGGGACAGGGCGGGAAGGAGGCGCAGTCGAGGTTGTCGCTGGTCGGGTCTGGGCCGCAGTCGGGGAAGGGTG
>CBFIET010000186.1:0-2257 GCA_965661685.1 Planctomycetota bacterium | reverse complement strand
TCAACCTCCCCCGACGATGGTGACAACTTCCAGTTCATCCCCCGCCTCGATGGTGGTGGCAGGGTGCAGGGAGCGTGGCACGATCTGTCGATTCTGTTCGACGGCAATCGCCGTCGGTTCCACCGGCAAGGTGACGATCAGTTCCGCGACGGTACTTCCTTTCGGAAGCGTATGTGACTTGCCATTGAGGCGCACCTCGATGGTGGAAGCAGTCCGATCATGCTGGTTCATCGGGCCTCCCGGTTAGCCACCCGCACGGGCGAAGCGGTAGTAGACCTCGAGGGTCATCGCTCCGATGGCAGTGTTGTACACGCGACCGCCGGCGATTCCCCACTCACCGATGGGATCCCAGGAGCCATCTTCACAACCACCCACTCGCTGGTTCCTGACCAGTGTTTCGATCATCGCTTCGTTCCACTCGCGCCACTTGCTGCCGCCGATCTGGAACATGGCGTAGGTGGCATAGTACCAGTAGTAGAGATTGATCTTTGACTTGCGCTTCCCCTCCTGCGGTCTCCAGCGGGGAACCTCATCCATCAGCACGGCAGTTCCTGCCTTGATGGCGTCGGAACTGGTCTTCTCGCCGGAGAAGATGCGGCAGAGCACCGACACCGCGGTCATGCACGAGAGATCCTTGGAGTAGGGGTACGGTTCGGGATAAGCCGCAGTCAGGCGAGAACCCTCGTCTCCGGGATTCTCGTAACCGCAGATTCCACTCCGGTCAGAGGTGCAGGTCTCGAACCACTTCAGGGCTCCCTGGAACGCAGGGGTGAATTCGCTGCTCTTCATGCGGAAGTACTTCGATTGAGCGCACACCTTTGCGGTCTTCAGTGCCAGCACCATCCAGCCGGTGACGGAGGTATCGTTTCTTCCCGCCTGGTAGCCGTACTTCCAGCCGTACTCGGGATTCTGAGAACGAAGGCACCACTTGGTGGCCTTCTGGACCGGCTTCGACAGTTTGATCTTGTCACGGGACATCAGCAGCAGTTCGCTCATGGCCATGGTGGCGATGGAGTGGTTGTAGATCCACTCGTCTGCATCGTCTCTGGGCAATCCGAACAGCCCGTTGAGCTTGGGGTCGGCATCCTGGACCTGCTGCGCGAGCATCCAGTCCATCGCCTTTCGCATCACGACGATGAACTCGGGGAACTCCCCGTTCTCGTGGGTGTGCCCGAAACCGAGGAATGCCAGCATCGCCAGGGCAGTACAGCCGACGTCGTAGCCCTCGAAACCGTCTCCGTCCTCTTCATTGCAACCATCGGGTCGCAGGAAACCGTTCGATGACCAGTGTCCGTCGGGATGCTGGTGACGCTCGAGCCACTTGAGGGCAGCGAGAACGGCACTTTCAGTCGCTTCCGAGCCTCCCTCTCGCGACAGAGATCCCTTGCCGAGACGGTTGCCGTAGGCACCGGCTCCCGCTCCGACCATCCCGAAGGCATCGTTGAGTTGATTCTTGATGTTCTTGTTGGTCTTGTTGTTCTTGCTGGTGCCCTTGGGAGTCCGACTGATCTTGTCGGGGGTGAGCATCTTGATGGGGTCTGTCTTCTTCTTCTCGAGGATCTCCGGCTTGCGCTCGATGTCTCGCTTCTTGGTGGGGTCGTAGGTCGGCGGCTTGATCTCCTTGCGAACCACCGTCCTGCGCTCTTCTTCTACCTGTGCCTTCTGGTAGACAACCACCGTTCCGAGGATGAACAGCAAGATGCCGTGGCCCAGGATCGAGATGAACCAGTAGGGAGTGTTGTCGAGCCACCCTCCACCGCGGGGTTCATCATCGTACTCCTCGAAATCTTCTTCTTCTTCGTATTGCTGGTTCAATGCAATTGCCTCTCTGCTGCGCGGCAGCACTGCGACCTGATCGAATCATCGGTTCGAATCATCGGATCGAGGGTTGCGGTTTCTTTCCTGGTCCGATCTTCCGCGGTTCCGGCGCGACACCGGGACTTCCACGGTTCCCTGTCGAGGATATCCGAAGTTGTCAGATTGGCAAGACTCGGATTGACAATTTGGCAATAGATGGCAGAGGATATGCCATAAGACTTTATTTTGTAGCACTTTAGCGATTCAGGCTTCGGTCCCCAGCCAGTTCCGCGGTTTCAGGAATTCCGCCAGTTCCTGCTCCTCGCTCCCCTCGCCGGGTTGCCAGCCACTTTGCCACCGTACCAGGGGGGGGAGAGACATGAGGATCGCCTCGGTGCGTCCACCACTCTGAATTCCGAACAGGGTTCCGCGGTCGAAGAGCAGGTTGAACTCGACGTAT
>CBFIET010000185.1:0-11829 GCA_965661685.1 Planctomycetota bacterium | reverse complement strand
GTTGGCTGATGGGGCTACCCTTCTACATCCCCGTACTGTTCCTGGGAAGCATCCCCTTCTCTGCCCTGTTGTTGCCGATACTGGTGGAGAGAAAGAGGCTGCTCCCATCGGAGCATGTGAGGACCTTGCTGGCAGCACTGGTACTCCCTACCTTTCTCCTGATGACCCTGGTGGCCACCAAGTTGCCACACTACATCCTGGCTCTCTTTCCAGGAGTTTCGGTGATGCTGGTACTCGCATGGAGCGAGGTGGCAACAGGAAGGACCGACTCCTCCCTGTTCACTCGATGGCCGGGTCGTATCGGGAGATGGGTGTGTGCCCTTCTGGTGGTACTGCTGGGAGGTGCGGTGATCGATGTTTCCCGTCGCTACGGTGGGGAACTGGAGATGTGGCCAAGCATCGCCATGGTCACCTGCACCGGCTCTGTGGTGTGGATGGTCTTTCGGATGAGACCCGAGAAGGCATTTTTCGGTCCGAGAGGCGCTGGCACCGCCCTCCTCGTTGCGGCGATTTTCTGGATATCGATCTTCCGCATCCTTGGAGAAGTTCAGCAGCGGTGCCAACCGGCACCGATCATCGCCAGCATCGTCTCCGCGGATGAAGGAGACGTGCCGCTACCCTTCTTCGTGCACGGATACAACGAACCGTCACTGGTGTTTGCCCTCAACCGAGAATCGCAGGAGCGAAACCAGAGCGTGCAAAAACTCTCAGCGAGGTCTCCGCAGGGGCTGGAGGCAGGAGTGGCAAGTGGTGGGCCTTCCTGGATCCTGATTCGTACCGATCTCAAGGTGCGAGATGGAATCGATCTGCTGGCAGCGGGAGGAGATCTTCGGTGGTCCTCCGGGGCGGAACCGATCCTCAACTACTCGACGGGAAGGGAGATCTCCCTTGAACTGTGGCGAATGCCCTGAATCGGCATTCCGGTGGCGATCCTGCCGTTGAGCCAGCCGGATACCAGCGCGACACAGAAGGAGCCGGTGATTACCCCGCAGAGGGCATCGGTGGGCCAGTGATTGCCGGTCAGTACCCGCGTGCTACAGATCCAGATGGAGGTGAGGGCCCAGATCCACCATAGCCGCGGAAAGAACAGCGTCAGTAGCATCATGACTGACCCCACTGCCGTGGCGTGACCCGATGGAAAACTGTGGTGGAGATTTTCAAGGGACAGGAAATTCCAGTCGGGTTGGTCGTGGTAGATCAGGTTGTTTGGACGTGCTCTACCCAGGGCGATCTTCAACACCCAGGTTGCAGAGGCAGCCATGACCATGCCCAGAAACCCGCCGAGAAGTCGGTTTCTCGTCCGTTGTGGATAGCCCCTCCAGTAGGTGAAGAGACAGACCAGTAGCATCACGCCAAGTACTACTTCTCCCTTGGCAAGATGCGTCGAGTGTTTTGCCACCTTGCGGAGCTGGACGAACCAGCTGTTTTCACTCCACTGCGGGTCCACGTTCTTCCACGAAGAAAACACCTCGAGAATCATCTGCCGATCGAAGGAGATCCTCGAGGGAACCTCCCTGGTGGTGGCGGTTACAGCGGAGTTACTCTCCGATCGAATCGCCTCGGCATTCATCAGCAGTTCGAGGGCATGATTCTGATCGGTGGAGTAGATGGGTACGAATGCGCCGATGGAAAAGAGCACGATGGTGATCACCATCGTGAATGCCCAGTTCCTGGCACCAGTGCTGGAGAGAGGATCCAGTGAAGAGGAAAGCAAACGATCAGTGCTCATTCCAGGAATCGTTTCGCCAGTTGACCGAGCTCGGAAGTTTCATGGATTCGCATCCCCTCGGGGCCGGAACCATCGAGACTGCCCGGAGCCACGCACGCCGCATGAAAACCGAGACGGCTGGCTTCTTCCAATCTCTGTCGAGTTCCTGGCACCGGTCGGATCTCGCCGAGCAGTCCCACTTCTCCGGCAAAGATCACATCTCTGGGAAGAGCTCGATCGTGAAAGGAGGAGAGGATCGCGGCTGCCAGGGCCAGGTCTCCTGCGGTTCCCTTCAACTTGACCCCGCCGACGGCGTTGGCGTGGATGTCGCATCCGCCGAGAGGAATGCCGAGACGCTTCTCCAGCACTGCGGAGAGCATCGACAATCTGCCTCCCTCGATTCCCGATGGCTTGCGGGTTGGAGTCCCGTGAGCTGCGGGTGTGACCAGTGCCTGGATCTCCACCAGCAGAGGGCGGGTTCCTTCGAGAATTGCAGAGGTTGCGGATCCAGGAGCGGATCCCGGTCTGTCGCACATCAGTAACGCCGAAGGATTTTCCACCTCGTGTAATCCGGTCGACCCCATCTCGAAGATCCCCACCTCTTCTGTCGATCCGAATCGATTTTTCAATCCGCGCAGGATGCGCAGCGAATGACCGCGCTCCCCTTCGAACTGGATCACGGCGTCGACCATGTGTTCGAGGGTTCTGGGTCCGGCAACATGGCCATCTTTGGTGACGTGTCCGATCATCATCACCGGGATTCCTTCCCGGCGAGCCATGGTGAGTAATCGAGAGGTGATCTCTCTCACCTGCACCACTCCGCCAGCTCCGGCGGGCAACTCATTCCAGTGGATGGTCTGGATGCTATCGATCCCCAGAACCGCCGGGCGACAGTCTCGGATCTGTTCCTCGATCGAATGGAGATCGCACTCGGAGTGAACCCACAGTTCTTTTCCAGCCTCGCCGATTCGATCGGAGCGAAGGCGAATCTGCGCTGCAGACTCCTCACCGGTGACGTACAGGAAGCGATGATTCTGTCGGGAGATGGCATGAGCGATCTGCAGGAGCAAGGTCGACTTTCCGATGCCGGGTTCGCCAGAGATCAGCAGGCCACAGCCGGGAACCAGGCCACCGCCGAGGACGCGATCCACTTCCGGGATCCCGGTGGCGATGCGATCCTCTTCCCTTGCTTCGACCTGATCGATGGGAATCGCTGTGGAGCGAACCTTCGGTGAGGACTGGCTCGATTGCCCCGCCTCTGTCGGGATACGGTGCTCCTTGAGGGAGTTGAAGGTGCCACAATCGGGGCACCTTCCCATGTGGCGTTCATGGGAAGTGCCACATTCGAGGCACATGAAAACGGTTCGACCCTTGGCCAATCATCCTCCGAGCAACTAGGAACAGGGTGATCGATGAGATGGATATCCTGAACCCTCGACAGGTCGGAATCCAGTCAACGGGAGAAAAGGACTGCTCACGAGATGGTGGGAGTCTCCTCGAAGAATCGGTCAAAGCACCTCTTGAAGTCGATCCCACGCTCCTCGGCACTGCGGTACAGATCGAATGAGGTCCCTCCGGGACTGAGGAGGATCGTCTCGTGTCCTTCGGCACGGTCGAATGCCGCCCGCGAGGCGGCTGCGAGATCTTCAAAGGTGTCGATCTGGATGGTGGGAATCTGGCGAACCAGAGCCTCCTTCCATTGCCGGGCGTGGGGTCCGAAACAGTACGCTGCGATGTCGTCCCGTTCAGCGAAGGCGCTCCCGATGGAACTCCCGTCGATGCGATCTCCCTTCGGTTTTCCTCCGCACAGCCAGTGGATGACCCCTGCGGTAGATCGCAAGGCGCTGGCAACCGCTTCCGGTGTGGTGGCCTTGGAGTCATCGATGAATTGAACTCCAGAGATCACTCCCAGCGGTTGATAGCGGTGTGGCAATCCAGAGTAATTCTCGATGGCAGCGGCGATGGCTTCCGGCGAGGCAGAGAGAGCGAATGCGATGGTGGCCGCTCGCAAAGAGTTCTCTGCACCTGTCGAACCGGGTAGGGCCGCAGAAGGCTGGAAGGGAATCCTCACCTCACTGCCATCGGCGGCGTTGATGCACAACTCTTCTCCTTCGACCCGGGATTCACCGATCTGGCCATCGATGCCACAGCGAATCACCTGCGATCTAGAAGAGATGAAGTCTCGGCCGAGGGGGCCGTTGGTGGGGAGGATTGCCACATCATCGGGACAGCCATCGGAGTTGAGTAATCTCTTCTTGGCCCGATGGTACGCCTCACGACTGCCGTGCCAGTCGAGGTGATCGTCCCCCAGCTGTGTGATGGCGACCACCCGCGGAAGTGGTCCCGAGACCGCCAGCCGCTGGGCCTGAAATGAGGAGACCTCGACGATGAATCGCATCCGGTGCAGTTGTGGATCGTCGAGGAATCGCAACAGGCTGCCGCCCAGGTTGCCACCGGCTTGCGCCAGCACTCCTGAACCGCTCAGCATCTCCTGGACCAGCTTGCAGGTCGTGCTCTTGCCGTGGGTGCCGGTGATGGCAGCGACCTGACTCGCAGGTAGCCAGGAGAGTGCGAGCCCCAGTTCCGTGACAGGTCGAACCCCACTTCGGGCAACATCTCGCAGGAACGAATGTTGCGGGGGAATCGCCGGATTGATCACGACCCAATCGATGCCTTCGAGATCTTCAGCGCAGTGTGGTTGCGCCAGTCGAATGGAGTGAAGATCCAATCCCTCGATCTGCTCGAGGGAAGCGCCAAGAACTTCGGCGGTTGCAGTATCGGTGATGGAAACGATGGCCCCACGCTTGGTGAGGAACTTGACCAGGTCGGTCCCGCCACCGTGGGTACCAAGTCCCACCACCAGGATCTTCAATCCGGTCAGTTGATCCGCTTCTCGATCGGGCGGCAGGAAGCACAGATCCTCGGTGATTGAAGAGGTCAAATCAGCCTCATCGAGGGGTGTCGACGGGGTCATCGAGTGGTCCCGTGATGCCATGTTCTCTGGCCGTGTTCCGGAATTTCTCCGACAGTGCATCCAGATCCTGTGGTTCCAGGAGGAAGCTTTCCTCGTATTCGAGACGGATGGTACCTGGCCACAGAACTTCGGAGACGAAGTCGATGGGAAACCTCTGATACCAGGGAGGGGTCAGCTTGACCTCCCGCCTCTGCGGTGCCAGCGATCGTTCTCCCCGTTTTTCGTCCTCCTCCATGCGAACCAGAACGTCCCAGGTCCCGTAGTGCGAGAAGGGAATGACCAGGGGCGACTTTCCCACCTCGACCCCATCGATGAAGACGTGTGCACCGGGAGGGGTGGTGCGGATCGACAGGGAGCGATCGACGCACCCTGATAGCAATCCGGTGGTCACAATCGCAAGCACAAGTGGGTACCGAAGAGATGGGGCTTTTGTCATGATTTGCATCCAGTTCCTCCGGCTCGGATCGTAACCAACAGTCGCAGCCGGTGCCACGGTCACCGCTAGCATTCCCCACCGGGGCTGAGCCTGTTACCTTGAAATGCAGGAAGAGGACCATCGATGGCGAGCAAGTGGTGGAGTGAAGGGTTGCCGTTCAAGTGCACCCAGTGCGGGGATTGCTGCCGGATCGAGGGCTATGTCTGGGTGACGAGCGAAGACATCGAGCGGCTCGCCAGGTTTCTGAAGATTTCCGCGACCGTATTCGAGGGCAAGTATGTCCGCCAGGTCGGTCGAAGGCGCAGCCTCATCGAGAAGCCCAATTCGGAATGCATCTTCTGGGAAGACGGCTGTAGTGTCTATCCGGTGAGACCTCCTCAGTGCAAGACCTTCCCATTCTGGCACGACAATCTGTCTTCTCTCGACAGCTGGCAACAGGTGGTGGAAGAGTGCCCTGGATCGGGGACCGGAGTCCTGTACTCCGCAGATGAGATCAAAGATCTTCTACGGGGGCGTGGCGAGACCAACAAGGAGGGTGATTTCGATGGGTAAGGACTCTTCAGTTCTCCGGGGTGGGCTGCTGCTGCTACTGATCTTCAGTGGATCGTGCCAATCTCCACCTCGGGGAGTCAACTCCCCCGACCCGACCCCCTCCGAGGTAACGGCGGAACCGAGTGCAGCAAGTTTGGCAAGGCTGCGGGTAGAGAAGCTGTCGCTGCAACTACTCGACAGAGCTGAACGGGAGAGAAGTCTGCAACTCTCCTTCCTGGAACGGATGTTACGCCACGATTCTCCAGCAGTTCGCCAGAAGGCCGCTCAAGTGGTGGGGCGAACTCGCTTCAAGCTCGGTGGTACGGCACTGCTCGGTGCGGCTGCCAGCGAAAGAGACGATCTGGTGCGGCAGGAGATCGCCTTTTCTCTCGGCCAGATCGAGGAGGGGAACGCCATCGATCTGTTGGCTCGCTGGAGTGAAGAATCGCAAGCGATGCCGCTGAGAATTGCAGCGATCACGGGGCTGGGCAGGATCCGCTCCCCCGGCGAAGAGGGGACGGAGTGGTCGACAAGGGTCGTCTCGATTCTCACCTCCATCATCGACGAAGCCAGCAGCGATGAACTTCGCAGGGAGGCTTCCCTGGCGGTATGGAGGCATGAGGACGCAGCGGTTGCGGCGATTCCGGCCCTGACCAGGCGTTTGATGGCAGAGACGGACGATGATCCGTGGCCCCATGCCTATGCTCTGATGCGAATCGATCACGCCGACACTTCTGCGCCGTTGCGATGGGCACTGTCTCACCGGTCCGGCCTCGTCAGGACCTATGCTGCATGGGGCGCAAGACAGCCACTCGATCCCTCCGCTCTCGAGGGACTGGAGAAACTTCTCGATGACGAGAAGAGTCCCTGGACGGCGAGGGTCGAGGCGTTGAGATCGCTGGGTAAGTTGCGCGAAGAGGGACTCGAGGAGAGTTCACGCTGTCGAGATGTCTTACTCAGGCATCTGATCCGGGAACAGCATCCTCTGGTAGCACCACTGGTGGTGGAGAGTCTTGGTAAAGCTCCGACAGAGATCGAACTGCCCTTCATCATGGGATCCCTCGATCTGGAGCGGCCCGCTGCAGTTCGATCCGCTGCGGTGATCGCCCTGGCTTCTGCGGCGAGAAGTAACCTCCTCGAACGAAAAAACTGCGCACAGATCCTCGAGCAGTTCGCCACCGAGGAGTCACCTTGGTTGAGAAGTTCCTGTGCGACTGCCATCGCAAGCCTGGGGAGACCCGGATTTGACTCCCTGCAGCCGTTTCTGACCGATGCCGATGGAAGGGTGCGATCGACTGCGGTGGCCGGGTTGCAGCAGATCGATGATCCGGTGGTAGAGGCAGCCATCGATCGGGCGCTGGCAGACTCCGACGTCTCGGTACGGATGCCGGCAGTTGAGCTGGTCGGGAGCAAGAAACTGGACGGGTGGCAGGAGCGACTGAAGAGATGCTGGACCAGATCTCTCGGCGATGACAGCTGGGAAGTGAGGGTGATGATCCTCGATCTCCTGGCCGACAGCGCCGAGGGAAAGATGATGGCCAGGAATGCCCTGGAGGATCGCTTCAGGACCGTTCGAAGTGCAGCAGCAAGGGTGCTGGAAGTTCCAGTGTCGCCTCGAGCGGGTCGTTCCCCTGCGAAACGAATCGAACCGGATCAGATGACAGGTGTCGGTCCCCCCCGCGTCTTCATCGAGCTGGAGATGGGAATGATGGCGGTGGAGCTCGATCTCGAGGCGGCACCGCTTCATGTCAGTTCCTTCATCGACGGGGTGCGTCGCAAACAGTTTGACGGAAGGATCTTTCACAGGGTCGTCCCCTCCTTCGTGGCCCAGGGTGGCTGTCCGAGGGGAGATGGCTGGGGAGATGAAGGATGGCATCTGGTCGATGAGATCCATCCGCGCCCCTATCGAAAGGGGACCCTGGGAATGCCCAAGGCGGGAGATGACACGGGAGGATCGCAAATCTTCATCACTCACCTGCCGACTCCCCATCTCGATGGCCGTTACACGGTGTTCGGTCAGGTGGTCGAGGGACTCGATCTGCTCGATCAGATCGAAGTGGGAACACGAATCCTGCGAATGACCGTCGATGAAAACCGTTTCCGTAAACGGGTCGCGTTCTGAGATGGGCGAGCCACCCCTCGGCGACCAGAGCAAAGGGAAATCGCTGCCTCCAGGATGGTGTTCGCCACTGACTCGAACCGATCTCGACATGGCGGCTGTCGATGGGGTGGTGGACTCGCGGGAATCCTCCATCCAGGTGAGATCTCCACAAAATCCCGGTTACTACTGGGGCAACTATCTGTTGCTACCGGCGGCACCGGAGGCGGACCAACTGGAGGGGTGGATCGATCGGTTTCGAGAGCAGTTCCAGGACCATCCCGAGGTGGAACACGTACTGCTGCGCTGGGACGGTGCGCCTCTCTCTCCGTCAGCACAAGCAGCCGCCATCGATCTGGGAATGACCGAGGATTCTGGTCCGGCGATGATCGCGACCAGTCTGAGCAGTCCCGAAAACCTCGATGTTGAGGTGCGGCCACTGGATTTTGAGGGCGAGTTTGATCGGATCGAGAAACTCAACCAGCAGTGTGATCCCAACGAGAGCCATGGTTCCGAGCAGTACCAGCTTTTCAAGGAACGGATTCGCCAGTCGTGGCGCAAGCGAGTGCAGGTGGGGCTGGCCACCTGGTGGGGGGCCTTCATCGAGGAACAACTGGTGGGGCAGTGCGGGATGGTCTTCTGTTCCGATCGCCTGGGGAGATATCAGGCGGTCGAGACCCATCCTGATTTCCGCCGGCGTGGAGTCTGCTCGACACTGGTCGCGACGGTGGGCCAGGACGCGATGAAGCGTGGCGGATGCCGTGCGCTGATGCTGGGGGCCGACGGCGAAGGGCCTGCCCTGGGATTGTATCGACGGCTGGGGTTCGAGACCGATACGGTGCAGCGCGGCTTGCTACTGGGGGGGGAATCGATGGAGGTTCGCCAGGAGGTCGCCGCGGATCATGCTGAGGTACGGTCGCTGGTGCAGGCCGCTTTCGAGCGGGAGGAGGAAGCGCAACTCGTCGACCAGTTGCGAGGACAGCCGGGAGTACTGTCGCTGGTGGCGGTCAGGGCAGGCACTATCCTCGGGCACGCTCTGTTCTCCCCCGTCACCAGTGCCGCTACTGAATCGAACTGTCAGCCTGCGACGGCGCTGGGTCCCATCGCAGTGCGTCCATCGCAGCAGAGGCTTGGATGCGGAAGCGCATTGATCCGCGATGGGCTCGCTCGATGCCGGAAGCAGGGGTTCGGAGCCGCCTTTGTCCTGGGAGACCCCGCGTATTACTCTCGATTTGGCTGGCAGCCGGCGAAGCCGCGGCAACTTCATTGCAAGTGGCCACGGACCGAGGATGCGTTCCAGGTGCTCGAGTTGATCGACGGGGGACTCGACGGCTGGCACGGTCAGGTGAATTATTCTGGCCACTTCGATCGGTGCTGATCGATCGCAAGAGCTGCCATCGCCCCGGGTCTTCTGAACTCAGCGTTTGACCGGTCGAAGGTTGTGTTGCCAGCAGAGTTTTGCAATGTCCCTCAGCAATACGAATCCCTCATTGTCGGATTCCCAGCTGGTGTCCTCCTGTTGACGGGTGATCACGCACAGGACGAAGGGGCCGGCGGGCGATTCGACGATAACCACCTCGGAGCGACTCCGGTTCACGGCACCCTGCTTGGAGAAGACCTGGACCGTTGGGGGGAAGACGGAGAGCATCTCATCCCTCCAGTAGGAGCCCGACATCACCCGGAGCATCCTGTCGTCGAGCTGTGGAGACACGCATTCGCGGGCATGGATCTGCTTCATCAGGCGAGCCATTTCGCGAGGCGTGGTCTGTCCCCACCCCCACTTCTGTCGGTCCGATTCGCGTCCTGGAGTCCGGGAATTGACCCTGGTTTGCTCGAATCGATGAAGCGATAACCACTGATTGATGGCGGTCCCACTGCCAGCAATTTCCTGTAACCACAGCGATGCAGTGTTGTCGCTGTAACGAAGCATCAGGTCGACCAGTTTTGATAGGACGATCTTCTCACCATCCTTGAAGGAGCCGAGTAGATCCTCTCCAGCGTATTTTCGTGAAGAGTTGTAGGTCAACGAATCGTGCCAGGTCAGTTCTCCGGATTCGATTTGTTCCATCGTCTGGATGAGGATGGGCACCTTGATCAGGCTTGCCGTTGGAAAGACATCATCGCCGTGAATCGAGACCCGATGATTCCGGTCCAGTTCTTCGTAATAAACACCGACGACGCCATCAAAGCCGGCGATCCGCTGGGCAATCTTTTGCTGCAGGGAATCGTCGCAGGCATCACGGTGGGGGAGCCCCCCACAGCCCTGAACGATGAGCATCCAAAGGGAGATGGAAATCAGGATTTTCGGGTATTGATACCGGCAAGGACGCAAAGCAGAGATCTTTCCGTATCGCCCCCTGCCCCGGGGGAGCCGCTTCAATTCGAGAACCAGAGCAGATGTGAGGCAATTCGCACAATTTCCTCAAGATTGAGCCAACTTTACCCGATCAATTCCACACGGAGAAGGTCACTCCCCACCGGGAGGATGCTCCTGAGAGGATTTTGAGATGAAAAGAAAAAGTTTCCTGATCGCTGGAGTGCTGTCACTGCTCCTGGTGTCTGGATGTGCCACACAGACGATTCGTCCCATCTCCCAGCAGGTGGTGATCGAGGATGATGATAGTCGTTCGAGCATCGTCGATGTGAAGCTGGATAAGTACACGAAACTGGTCGCTGAGTTTCCCAAGGAGCCGAAGTACCAGGAGCGTCTGGCACGTCTCTACTGGGAGAAGTCAGATCACACCAATGCGCTGAAGGCTCTCGCAAAGGCCCGCAAGATCGATCCCGAGAACCCCAAGTACCACTACCTCGCCGCGAAGATCTACGAGGGAATCGGCAGTTACTCCGCAGCGGAGCAGTCGTACCTCAATGTGATCAACTCGTCAGGTGGTGAAAACTACTCCGGGCCGATGTTGCAGCTGTCGATTCTGTACATGGATATGGAACGCAGCGATAAGGCTTATGCACTTCTGAATCGTTGTCTTGAAGTGGATCCAACTTTTGCTGATCCACACTACTGGCTGGGACGGATTCACATGCAGCAGCGTAATCGTCCCGAGGCGATCCAGAGTTTCGAGCGCTACCTGCGAGTGGGTGGTGAAGCACGACAGAAGGAAGTGCTCCAGACCCTCCAGGCATTGCAGCCAGACCTGCGGATTCACGACATCCGCTGATCGAATTTGCCCTCTCTTCTTCGGCGGAGGTCCGGTGCTTATCACCGTGCCTCCGCCGATTCTAATTGAAGTAACGACGTGAAAATTCACGGCTGCCTGAAATTGAGGCATCTGTGGAGGGAGGCTGGAATTCGCGGGGAAATGCGCAGAAATGGGCAAAAAAATAGAGCCGGAGGGAATAAATTCCCTCCGACCCGTGAGGAGGTGTGTCTACTTCAGTAACGCCAGAAACCGGGGGTCAGTTCCACAATCACGACAATTTTCAGTGAGAAATTGGCACTCGTAATCCCCCTGGATTCCCCGTCTCGCCGCTCACGATCCCGGTGTATCTCGGGACCCTGGAACCTGCGGCTCCCGGAGGTGTAACAAGACCGTCCAGGCCCGCTCCACCTCCGTCGCCGGAAGTATGTACGGAGGAAACTCAGGGCGCAAGAACTGCAGTCGAATTGCGTCGGCGACGTCATCGAAATACTGACAGAAGATCGTTTTGCTGCAAGTATCTGGTGCCTTGTTGGTTTTCCACAAAGTTCTCACCAGTGCAAATGAACCGCAAGAAACCGACTGATTTTGACTGAGGACGATGACATCTCCGTTGCGGAAACAGTCCTCTCCAGGGCCTGCCATCGCATCGCCACAGACGCGCACTGCAAAAGCATCTCGTGTATCGATGCCGGGAAGATGTAGCCACTGCTCCACCGCACCGGCGGGTCGATCGAACTCGTCCAGTTCTTCCGGGTACGCACTCAACTCTGCAGCCAGCAAGGGAATCCCCTCTGACGGAGAATCGGGTCGAGAGGTAGGTTCCTCATCGGGGATCACCTCGGTCACGTCGAGTCGCTCCTCGGCAGCGGCGAGTAGATCGATGGGAGTGATCCCCAGCTGTCGACACGCCCTCTTGAGAAAATCACC
>CBFIET010000184.1:0-6592 GCA_965661685.1 Planctomycetota bacterium | reverse complement strand
TCCTCGCTCCCCTCGCCGGGTTGCCAGCCACTTTGCCACCGTACCAGGGGGGGGAGAGACATGAGGATCGCCTCGGTGCGTCCACCACTCTGAATTCCGAACAGGGTTCCGCGGTCGAAGAGCAGGTTGAACTCGACGTATCTTCCCCGGCGGTACAGCTGGAACTGGCGCTGTCGATCGCCGTGTTCGTGATGGCGGCGACGAGCGACGATGGGCAGGTACGCATCGAGAAAGGACTCGCCGACGCTGCGGGTCAATGCCATCGAATCGTCGAAGTTGCCGCTGTCGAAATCGTCGAAGAAGACCCCGCCGACGCCGCGGGTTTCCTGGCGGTGGGGAAGATAGAAGTAGCGGTCACACCATTCCTTGAAGCGGGGATAGTAATCGGGGTGATGGCGATCGAGGGCGTCTCGGGCACACCGATGCCAGTGGATGGCGTCCTCCTCGAAGGGGTAGTAGGGAGTCAGGTCATAACCACCGCCGAACCAGTAGACCGGTTCCTTGCCCTCTGCCTCGGCATGAAAGAGGCGCACATTCATGTGAGTGGTGGGGATGTATGGATTGTGCGGATGAAGGACCAGCGAGATCCCCATCGCTTCGTAGGAGCGACCTGCAAGCTCGGGTCTCTGGGCACTGGCGGTGGGAGGGAGAGCGTCTCCGGTGACCCTGGAGAAGTTTACACCGGCCTGCTCGAACAGATCCCCATGGCGAAGGAGGCGGCTACAGCCCCCTCCACCCTCTGGCCGATCCCACGAGGTGGTTTCGAAGCGGCCGCGGCCATCCTCCTGCTCGAGGGTGTTGCAGATCTGTTCCTGCAGTTGCATCAGCCATTGCTGGAACAGCTCGGTACCTGGTGAGTGCATCGGACCTCCGAGGAGGAGTGTCCGCCACGGCAGGATGGGGGGCAAGGGACTCTCGGAGGTGGGCAATGGCCGCCAGGAGTGGTTCAGGGGACAGTTAGAAAATAGAGGAAAAATAGGCTTTACATTTTATATTGTGCAAAGTATGTTTGTCGACGGTTCGACGGCCGGAGAGAGTTGGGGAGTTGTCGGACCCGTGGAGTGGTTTTTCCCCGAAGTTGACGCGGCGTACCTCTCTCCGGCCCACCTTTGACTCCTCCCCGGATCCACGGTCGGGCGGGAAACCAACAGATTTGCCTTCCAAAACGGCCCTCTCCGGGATCGACCCATTTCCGGAGGGGGCTCACGCCTTTTCCAGGTCGGTCGCGGCCGGCGGGTTCAATGCTCCATAACAGCAGGATTGCGTGTGGAAAAAGCACCCAGAGGATACAATCCAACCTCTGTACCGCTGACAAGAGAAGAGGCTGATGTGAAGAGTTCAGAGTGGATCGAAGCCACCGAGGTGGAACTTCTGAAACCCTCCACACTGCTCATCGTCTGGGGAGATGGGCATGAGAGCCTCTATCCCGATCGGGCCCTGCGGGAGAGCTGCCAGTGCGCTGGCTGTATCGATGAATGGTCGAGGGAGCCGATCCTCGACCCCTCGACGCTGCCGGCAGATCTGCACTGCACGGGATTTGAACGGACCGGCAGGTACGGACTGAACTTGACCTTTTCCGATGGACACTCCACCGGGATCTGGTCTCTCGATCGACTTCGAGAGAACTGTCCCTGCCCGGAATGCGATGGGAGTCGCGGATGAAACGCTGGATGCCTCAATTGATCGCCACGGTGGCCCTGCTCTCCATCGGCTGGTTCGCACACAGCGCCTTTTCCGGCGGGAATTCGATGACCCCTGGTGGATCCAGTCGTGGCGGGATGAGCCGCGGCGGTCGACCTCCGGCAACGGGTTCCTTCGGCTATCCAGGAGCGACCAAGAATCCCGCAGCAGATGTGCAGCCGGTCGAGGTCACCTCCTCGATGCTGGCGGTGATTCGTGAGCGAGTCCGCGGGAGCGGCATTCTCGAACCGGAGCGTGAGGTTTCACTCCTCTCGCGGGTCGAGGGGAGCGTCGATGAAGTGATGGTCGAGGAGGGGCAAGAGGTCAAGGAATCGAAGATTCTGTGCTCCATCGACCAGGAAGAGCTGAAGATCTCCGCCAACCTGGCACGCATCGAGATGGACAAGTCACAGGCGACCTTTGACAGACTCATGGGACTGACCCAGATCGGACGCTCTGACCAGGAGCTGGAAGATGCTCGGTTCGCCCTGGAGAAGTCGAAGGCGAACCACTCGAGGGCACTTCTCGACCTGGGGCACTCTCAACCGACCGCCCTCTTCGACGGGATCATCATCCGCCGGCGTGTGGAACCGGGTCAGTATGTCAGGGTCGGAGATGAACTGTTCGCCTTCGCCGATTTCCATCCGCTGCGGGTGAGGTTGTACCTTCCCGAGAGTGAAGTGGCCGACGTCGAACTGGGACAGAGATGTGTCCTGAAGTCGGAGAGCGATGGGCAGGTACTGACCGAAGGAACGGTGGAGAGAATCAGCCCCGTCGTCGATCGCAATAGCCTGACGGTGGAGGTACTGGCCAGTTTCCCCGATGCGGGACTGTCGCTGCGGCCAGGTTCCTTCGTTCATGTCGACATCATCACGAGAATCCTCGAAAACCGCATCGTCGTGCCGCGCAAGGCGGTACTACGAAGTGACGGGCGCTCTCGCATCTTCCGTTTGCTGGAAGATGGCGAGACGGTCCAGGAGATCGAGGTGGTGACCGGTTACGAGAACGAGGCGATCATCGTCTGCGAAGAGGGACTGGCGCTGGGAGATCAGGTCGTCATCCAGGGGCTCGAGGATCTCAAGGATCACGATCGAGTCAGCGTCTGGAAGAGGGAACGACCGATCCAGGTCGATGCCCTGACGGTGGAGCGGATCGATGGGGGAGAAGCTCCTGTCGACCGGGAGAGAGTCGTTTCCCCGGCGGTGAAAAAGGACCGAGGGCCAGGCGGCAAGCGCCGGGGCCCGGGTAACGGAGGTCCCCAGCAGCGGCCTGGGAGAGGTCCACAAACGACTCCGAACGGTACTGCAGCGGATCAAGGTACAACCGGTGGCTCCTCGGATGCCAGCGGCGGAAGCGACGGATAGGTACACGGCCGGAGGAGAACTCGATGGAGAAGTGGCTGAGGGGGATCATCCGGAGACCCGTGACGGTGGGAATGATCACCGTCGCTGCGTTCACATTCGGTGTCCTCTCGCTGGCGAGACTCCCCATCGAATTGCTGCCCGACATCACCTACCCGACCCTCACCGTGCAAACAGAACTTCCCGATGCTTCCCCTCAGGAAGTGGAGCAACTGGTCACTGAACCGATCGAAGATGTGGTGGGAGTCGCACAGGGATTGCGACGCTATGTCAGCAATTCCCGAGCAGGTGTTTCCGAGGTCATCCTGGAGTTCACCTGGGACACCGACATGCAGAAGGCAAGTCTCGATGTGCGGGAGAAGCTCGACCTCGTAAATCTGCCTGACGACTCCAGAGCACCCCTTGTGTACCGATTTGACCCGTCCCTCGATCCGATGATGCGGCTGGCGTTGACCGGTAAATCGAGATCGGTTCCCGAACTCCGAAAACTGGCGGAACTGAACGTCAAGCGCACCCTGGAAACTCTCAACGGTGTGGCGGCTGCCCGGGTCATCGGTGGAGCTGAAGACGAAGTACTCGTCGATCTCGATCCGAGTAGGCTCGACGCCCTGTCCCTCTCGGTACAGGAAGTGGCCCAGCGTCTCTCCCAGGAAAATGTCAATCGCTCGGGTGGAGAGATCCGCGATCAACAGACCGCATATCGATTGCGAACGGTGAGAGAGTTCGAGTCACTCGAGGACATCGAGGATGTCATCGTCCGTCACGGCGATGCGGGCACCCTGCGTGTTCGTGACATCGGGTCCGCTGCAGTGGTGCCGATGGATGATGAGATCCTGGTGAGGGTCGATGGTCGCCCAGCGGTGCAGATCGATCTCTACAAGGAAGGGGATGCGAACTCGGTGGCAGTGGCCACGGGAATTCGTAAACGACTCGAGACCATCGGCAACGATCGGAGCCTGAAAGGGTGCGAGGTGGTGATCCTCTCCGACCAGGCACGATTCATCGAGGAATCCATCGCCAGTGTTCAATCGACGGCGCTGTTCGGTGCACTCCTGGCTGCCCTGGTTCTGTTCCTGTTCCTGCGCAACATTCTCAGCACCTTCACCATCGCCCTGTCGATTCCCATCTCCGTGGCGGTCACCTTTCTGTTGATGGAGTTGACCAACGTGAGCATCAACGTGCTCTCCCTCGGTGGTCTCGCTCTCGGTATCGGCATGTTGGTAGACAACAGCGTCGTGGTGCTGGAATCGATCCAGCGCTTGAGGGACTCGGGGATGAAGCTGAAGGACGCGGTGGTCGAGGGAACCGGCCAGGTGATGGGAGGCATCATCGCCTCGACCCTGACCACCATCGCAGTCTTCTTACCACTGATCTTCGTACAGGGTGTCGGTGGCGAGATCTTCAGGGATCAGGCGTTGACGGTGACGTACTCCCTTCTGGCCAGTCTGTTCGTGGCGATCACGGTGATTCCAACCATCATCGCCAACGGCAGCGATACTCCTCGTGGTTTGATGCATACCGTCTTCAAGTTCCTCGACACGGTTCTGGGGCCCATCTCGGGAGGCTTCAATCTGGCGATGGGATACGCCCAGAGGCTCTACGCCCGGGTACTCGAAGAGGTTCTGGCAGTGGCCTGGGTTCCACCGGTACTGGCGGTGGTGCTGTGCGTTGCGATCCTGCCGCGGGTTACCGAACTCGGCACCGAGCTGGTGCCCGATCTGTACCAGGGTCAGTTCCACTTCGATGTGGAACTGGACGAGGGAACCCCGATGGAAGAGACCGATCGAAAGGTGGCCTCCCTGGAGAGCGCCATCGGCCGATTGCAGGGGGAGGGATTACCGATTGCGATGACCACCTCGGTGGTCGGAGATGCACCGGTTCTGGGAGAGGTGAAGTCGGGGGAACGGCGGGAACACGTCGCCAGGATCGGGATCACACTTGACCCGGAAGCAACCCGGCAAGATGAGAGCGTCGTGATCGACAAGATCATCGCGGAGTTCGACAAGGTCCCTGACTGTCCTTACACACTGGGACGGCCATCGCTGTTCACCTTTCGAGCACCCATCGAAATCGAAGTCTTCGATGACGATCTGGAAATGCTTCGCACCTCTGCCAGGAATCTGGAGAGTCGATTGCTTCAGGTTCCAGGTCTGCTCGATGTTCAGGCACAGGTCTCCGATCAGGTCCCCGAAGTTCACGTGCGCCTCGATCCTGTGCGGATTTCCGCCTATGGACTCTCTCTCGAGCAGATTGCAAACGGCTTGCGGGCCAAGGGCATCGGCGAGATCGCCACTCAGTACCGTTACGCCGAGAAGCCCATCGACATCCGGGTGAGGATGAGAGGCGCACTCGACAAGACGATCCAGGATGCGGAGATGGAATCGGTGGCTGTGGTTTCCGGTGACACCGCCGCTCCTCTACGGATCGCATCTCTCGGTCGGCTGGAACAAGCTCTCGGTCCGGTGGAGATCCGAAGGGTCGGTGGTGAGCGGTCGGTGATGATCACGGCACGAACCGATGGGATCGACCTGGGAACCGCCACCGATCGGGCGGATATGGTTCTTCAGGGCAGAGGATTGCCGCCCTCCAGTTCGGCCCGGATGTCGGGTCAGAACCAGGAGATGAAGGAATCGTTGGCAAGTCTGGCCCAGGCGCTGGCACTCGCGGTGTTCATCGTCTACCTCGTTCTTGCCAGTACCTTCGAATCGCTGAAGTTGCCCTTCATCGTGATCTTGACGGTGCCGCTCGGGATGTGTGGAGCCATCATCGCGATGTACTTCACCGGTATTCCCCTCGGTGTGCTGTCGATGATCGGTGTGATCCTGTTGTGCGGAATCGTCGTCAATAACGGCATCATCTTCGTGGCCAGGATTCAGCAGTTGAAGGAAGAGAATCTCGATTCGACGGAAGCTGCCAAGACAGCAGGTGTCGAGCGATTGCGACCGATTCTCATCACCAGTGCCACCACCATCCTCGGGTTGCTGCCACTTGCACTGGGGATCGGGCCGGGAGCCGAACTGCGCAAGCCGCTGGCCATCACTGTGGTGTGGGGGCTTGCCGTTGCGACGCTGATGACCCTGGCAGTGATTCCTAGCGGATTCCGCCTGCTCGACCGATCCCCACCGAAAGAGGGGACGGCATGAAATCATTCGTACGAATCTGTCTCTCCCGCCCCATCACGACGTTGACGGTGCACATCCTGCTACTACTCGGCGGAATCATCTCTCTCGATCGGATTCCTCTCAGTGCTACTCCAGATTTCGGCCGGACCAGGATCAATGTCAACGTTCCCTATCCGAATGCGTCACCGATTCAGGTGGAGAATGAGGTGGTGCTTCCGCTGGAAGAAGCACTCTCGACCCTGCGAGGCTTGCGCAATATCGATAGCGAATCGCAGGAAGGTAGCGGACGGGTAAACCTGCGATTTGACTACGGTGAGGATCTCGATGCCATCAAGGTCGAGGTTCGGGAGCGGATCGCCCGCGCCATGGATCAGCTGCCGGTAGAGGATATCGAGCGAGTCAGGATCGGCACTGGCGGGTGGGGCGGTG
>CBFIET010000183.1:0-5646 GCA_965661685.1 Planctomycetota bacterium | reverse complement strand
TGACGCGCATCATCGGTGAGGCACCTTCCACCGATTGAGCAGTACTCTTCCAGCGGGTCTCCCCTCGATCATGGTGCCATCGTCAACTACCATCGAGATGTCATGACCAAAGCCAATTCCGAATTCTTGAATCTGGTCCTCGGCGCACTGTCCGCCGGTGAGAAAAAGAGGGGGACCAGTTCCGGCATCGCTTCCTTGCTCGAGTGGTTGCGAGTGCAGCGTGGAGCAGAACGGGGATTCGTCGTCAGCTCAGAAACCCCGGGGGATTACCACATATGGTGTTCCAGGGATTCCACCGGTCGAAAGATACCGGCGGCTCAGAAATCGATTTCTCATCATGCCTTCGACCAGGCGTGTGAGGGTGAGGAACCGGTCATTTTTCTGGAAGCACATCTCGATCGTCGGATGAGATCTCCCTCGGAAACAGATGGAGTTCAGAGAGCCCGCTGGATCGAGGTGATTCCCTTGATTCATCAGCGGGTTTCTTCGGCGATCTATTTCGATTCGAGATTCGGAGAGGGTCCTTCCCAGGAGGAACCTGACGTCGAACAGTCGGTGGCTGTGGCGTTGCTCGAAAAATTGCTGGTTTGGGGGGCGAGCGGTCCGCCACCGATGAAGGAGGCGGTAGAGGGGAAGCCCGATATCGAGAAATCGCTACCACCAGTAGCTCCCACCGCGCCTCCGAAGGAGCGCGTGTTCAGCCAGATCGGTAAGTTCGTCAGTTATTCCAGCGAGATCCAGAAGCTCATCGAAGAACTGAACAAGATCAAGGGCACTGACATACCGGTATTCATCGAGGGAGAGAGTGGTACCGGAAAAGAGCTGCTCGCAAGGGCGATTCATCAGGGCAGCGGTCTCAAGGGTGAATTCGTGGTGCTTCATTGCGGCACCGTGACCGAGTCACTGGTCGAGATCGAACTGTTCGGAAATGCCAAGGGAGCCTTTACCGACGCCCACCAGGAGAGAAAAGGACTGCTCGATTTTGCCAGGGGAGGAACACTGTTTCTCGACGCAATCGACGAGGCTTCCCCAGCTCTACAGGCAGCATTGCTGAGGGTGATCGAAAGCGGTTCTTTCCGGCGTGTTGCCGCATCCGAACAGATCGAGATAGACGTTCGCATTCTGGCGTGCAGTTCCGTGATGAAGAAAAACAGCAAGGTGCGTCCCGAGTTGCGCTATCGATTGGCAGGTTACGAGGCACACATCCCGCCACTGAGGGAGCGGCCGGAAGATGCGCTGTTGATTCTCGACCAGGTGCTCGCAGAGGAGAAGGTGAATCCCCCCGATATCCAGGTCGATGCCCAGGCGTTACTGCTGGCCCAGCGCTGGCCAGGAAATGGCTGGGATGTGGTACATCTCGCCCATCGTTTGGCGGCATCCGGTCACGATTCCATCGATGTCGATCGATTGCAGGAATTGTTGGGAGTCGTGGCGGGGACATCCCCGGCATCGAGTCCAGGAGTCAAGGATGTGCTCGGCCGTGCCGAGCGAGAGGTGATCCAGAGAGCCCTCACCGATGCGGGGGGCAATAAATCGGTGGCGTGTGAAACCCTCGGCATCTCCAGAAGAACACTGTACCGGCGCATGAAGAAGCACGGGATTCCGCTGAAAGAAGTCGATCCAGGGACCCCTTGATCGCACAAGATCAACCGGGGTCGGGAAGATGCTTCTCCGATTCTTCTCCCACATTTTTCTCCGGAGGAGTCACCGGCTGGTGAAACAAGGTAACCCCGAATTGCTGCTCGAAACCGAGCTGTTGCCAGATCTTCTGGTCGAGAGGGTTGCTGTGGTCGGAGCTTTCCGAGTCCTCGGAAAGTTGACTGTTTTCAGAAAAGAGCATTTGTTTTTCTCGGAGCCTGGACGGAGCTCCTCAATCCCTGAATCTCTATCCGGATCGGAATCAGAGTCGGACAGGATTTTTCACAGAATTCTGAAATTGCCTTAGATGGTGAAGGAAGGCTCTAGGCCTGGAATAGTTCCTTCAGTTCCGAAACGATTCGCTCGGGAGATGGAATTCGGGTTGCTTCCAGACCCTTGTGGAAGGGCGGTGGACTGTCGGGGTACGTGATCCTTCGGACCGGTGCGTCGAGATTCCAGATCGATCGATCTCCGATCTGTGCAGCGATTTCCGCCCCGAAGCCGCCGGTGGCTGTCGCCTCATGGACGATGGCGACTCGCTGGGTCTTTTCGATGGAAGAGAAGATCTCCTCCAGATCGAGCGGCGAGAGTACCGGAAGATCGATCACTTCCACCTCGATACCCTCCTCGGCGAGGATTTGCGCCGCTTCCAGGGTTCGATGGGTCATCCAGCCCCAGCAGACTGCGGTGATGTGGGAGCCACTTCGCAGGACCCTCGATTCCCCTTCGATGCGATCGCTCACCGAAGCGGGATCGACGGTCGAGCGCTCTCGCCTGTACAGGAACTTGTGTTCGAAGTAGAGGACCGGATTGGGATCACGAATCGCTTCCCGGAGTAATCGATAGGCATCCCCTGAAAAGGCTGGCGCCACCACCTTCAATCCAGGGGTGTGTAGAAACCAACCCTCGATGTTTTGTGAATGGAATGCGCCGGCACCCATTCCTCCTCCTCCGGGGAGACGGATGACGATGGGGACCGCTCGTTCCGTCCTCCAGAACATCTTCGCGGCAACATTGACGACCTGATTGAATCCGCAGGAGATGAAGTCGGCAAACTGCATCTCGATCACCGGCTTGACCCCCAGCATGGCGGCCCCGGTGGCGATTCCGATGGTGCCACTTTCGGCGATGGGTGTATTTCGCACACGCTGGTCACCAAAATCCTCCAGGAATCCCTTCGTGATCTTGAAGGCTCCACCATGTCCTGCGATGTCCTGTCCCATCAGCACGACGGAGGGGTCCGAGTGCATCTCGTCGGAAAGCGCAGTGCTGATGGCGTCGATGTAGAGGATCTCTTGATCAGGGGTGATTTCAGTCTTCAAGGATCCTCCTCTCCTGGTCGAGATCGGGTTCAGGCATGCTCATCGCCTCATCGACCATCTGCATCACGAGTGCTGCGCATCGTTCCTCGATATCACTCAACTTCTCCCGGGTCAGCAGATCTTCATCGATCAACTTCTTCTCGATCAGATCCACCGGGTCGTTCGATTGATACTCACCAAGTTCTTGTTGCGGAACCTGAAGAAGGGAGTCATCACCCTCCGAATGGCCTCGGTGGCGTCCGAGCATCGCCTCCACCAGGGTTGGTCCCTCTCCTCTTCGGGCTCTCTCCACCGCAGATTGCATCACCTGCAAGACCGCAGCAGGGTCATTTCCATCGACCTGGATCCCGGGGATCCCGTAACCGGCACCGCGGTCTGCCAGATTTGCGCATGCGTACTGCTGGGAAGTGGGGGTGGAAAAAGCCCAGCGATTGTTTTCTATCACCAGGATGAAGGGAAGTTTCCAGACGGAGGCGATGTTGAGTGCTTCGTGGAAATCACCCGTCGATGTTGCGCCTTCACCGATGAAGTTGATGGCAACTCGATCACTCCCTTGCTGCTGGAAGGCAAATGCAGTTCCAGCAGCGACGGGGATCATCGATCCGAGGTGGCTGATCATACCGATATGAATCAGACCATTTTCTTCCTCGATCAGGTTGTAGTGGTAAGAGCGCTCATGCCCGCAAGAGAATCCAGCCTGGCGTCCCAGCATCTGACAGGTGAGCCTGAGGAATCGAGCACGGGAGTCCCCTCCCACCGATTTTCTGCTGCTGTTGATCTCGGGAAGAACGCCGGGGAGAACGCTTTCGATGTCGATGTAGTGACGAAGGATCGCACCCGAATCCCGGTGCAGGGTGAGCAGGGCATCCCCCGCCTCGATGGAGGTGGCGGCTGCCACGGTGGTGGCCTCGTTGCCGATGGAGGAGTACCACTTGCTGAGCGCACCGGTTCGAAACATCTTCTCGAATCGAAGATCCCATTCCCTGGCAAGGCGCATGTAGGCATGCATCTCGACGAGAGAGTCGCGGGACTCTCCGGAGATGTGCCGACTCGGCTGCTGGTTGCTGGCAGGCTGCTCTGGATTGGAGATCACTCCGCCGGTTTCTTCATCCATCATTTCGGGATGGTATCAGCGAGGGAGCGGTGGAACCACTGCGTCCCGAACAGGAATCTGTCACGAGCCGATGGTGGCGGTGCCATGGATGAAGGGTGTCAGATCGCTCGCTTCATCTGCAGAGGCTCGATTCCACAGCTCCCGGAAATCCCTGCGTGGGCTCCGCCAGCGCTGATGATTCTCATCACATCGAGCCTCGAATGAAACGGTACCGACCGGGGCGGGCAAGAACAGTGGCGGGGAAGGGGTCTCCTTACCCACGGCGGAGGGAACGATCTGTGTGGAGGTGTCACCGACGGTGAGGACTCCACCGAGCAAACTGTCCGGATCGACACCCTCGGAGAGGTCGAAGATCTGGATCTGACCACGGATCTGCCGGTACATCTCGGGAAGTTCGTCGTTAAAGCGGAAGCGATTGGCCAGCAGCGCATCGGTTCGAGCATTGAGCAGGATCGGCAGCGGATCGGTTCCATCCGGAAGGCAGTATCCGACGATCAGGGATGCGGATGCACCCTCCTGGTCGACACCTGGTAGAGACGCGATCAGCAGGGAAGATGCCGTCAGTTCTGAACTGTTCTCGATCTGTACCACCAGACCATCCCAGGGACTGTTCGAGCCGAAGTCGAGGGGTTCCGTGGGCCAGATGGAGATGATGAGTCCAGCCAGCAGGATCAAGGGGAATGCGGTTCGCCAGAAATTCGACATCGACTTCGGTTCCTCTGAAAAGGAGTGACGGTCTAGACAGTCGCCACTATCACTCTCTTCGCAACAAGATGCCATCGACTCCGCATCGCTACCGTGACGAGGTATTGACGGAACCTGGTTCTAGGGGCAGGGGTATCCGTAGCAGCGAAGCAGGTCGTTGGTGGGGTCTGGCCCGCAGTCGGGATAGGGAAGGCTCGGGACGTTGCCGCCACTGAAGAGGCCATTGAGAAGGTACACCACATCGGAAATGTTGGTGCTGCTGTCGTCATTTCCGTCGGAAGCGCTGGGGCAGAAGGAGGAGTTACCACCGAGAAACAGCACCTCGAGGAGGTGGATGGGGTCGGCGAGATTGATCGATCCATCCGAGTTTGCATCGCCTCGAATGAACGGTTCGATCCCCATTTCCATCGAAATCTCATCCATCAGGACCGGTGGTCCCTTGTCGTGCTGGAGCCACTGTTCGTAAAGGATATCGCCGGCGTCGTTGGTCACGTTCTCATCCTTCAAGAACTCGATGTACTCCTTCGATGCGGTCTGATACCACACTCGAATTGAGACGTTGAAACTCTCGAAGGGAATGTCGTAGAAACTGTCGTGCCAGTGCTGTCCATCGTCATAGGTGATGCCAACAGGTTGTGCCTGAACCGATTCGAAGCCCTGATTGGTGAAACCTATCGGGGGAATCCGGTTGTCCTTCACGATCTCGTTGTTGAGTGCGAAGTGAAAGGAGGGCCCTTCAGGTAATCCGGAGAGGGTAGATGTAAAACCGGAGATGCCGTGCTTCGCCTCGAACACCGTGGTGGTCGAGGATTCCAGCTCGGCGCTGTCAAAGTCGTAGGCTCCATGGTGAGCGAGGGTCGCTCCGAA
>CBFIET010000182.1:0-3424 GCA_965661685.1 Planctomycetota bacterium | reverse complement strand
CAAATCTTCCGAAGTTGTTGCGTAACTCGTCTTCATTCATCTTGTAGACCCTGCGCAGCATCAGGGATTTCGCTGCCGGGTAGGGATCTCGCATCGAAGTCGGATCATGAACTCGATATGCCCCCAGGGTGATTGCCGTGTTGCTTCTGGAATACAACAGGATTTCCCCGGAGACCGGGTTGTCGAGAGCATAGTGGGTTATCCCCTGTAGCTGGTATCGGGCACGGCTGATGCGCAGCTCGACGGTGGCCTCGGTCGGTAGGATCGGCTGTCGAAGAACCACGACATCCGGCTCCAGCACCGGATCCCAGAAGCAATTGCCCCCCTCGATCTCCAGCGCTCGGTTTGCCCGGGGAATGAAGATGCCGAGGGGCAAGGAGGCGATGGTTCCCGGTCGGGGAACCCTCCAGCCGCGAGCGGCCACTCCGGAGCCGGTTCCGCTGGCTGCGACGGTCGGTAGTTCTCCCAGCACCGGCACCGGCACCGGGGGAACTGGAACTGCCCTTTTTCGGGGAATCGTTGCGAAGCGTTTTTCGATCAGGTCGATGACCGGGTCCGGTTGGTAGGGTCCGGCGATGACGATGGTCACCGTTCCTGGGTGATAGGTTTGTTTCACAAAAGCAGAGACCGCTTCTGCTTCGATCTGATCGTAGTCAACATTCGATCGCGGGCCCGATGCCAGGGGATCGAGCCTGTCGATGATCTTCATCGTCAGCTGGTCGATGTCGGTCTTCAGCGAGTTCTGATCATCTTTTCGCATCTGATCATGAGCTCGTTGCAGTGCTGTCGAGTCGACCTGTGGATCCTCCAGAGAGGAAGCGAGATGCTTCAGGTGATCGATCAAGCCGGATGGATGCACCTTGTCGATGAACCAGGTGTGTCGAGACCCCGCCTGGATCTCCCTGCGAACTCCTTCGTTTGAACCACTCGCCTGCACAAGACTGTGAGCACTGCTGCGAGTCATACCGGCGTAGCCCTTCACGTCGTGATGGGACCCGACATGCCAGACGGTGATGATGGAGATCTCCTGAGATGATTCCGAGAGCAGCGATGGAAGCGGCAGGACGCCAACCTCCAGTCGATTATCGAGCTGGTACCAGACCTTGCGCAGGGTTTCCTGGGGAGGAGTCTGTGGGGGATCATCGAGATCGCCGGTCACAGGCATCCACATCAGCAAGGTCAACCATAGGATCTTCATCTGGGACCGCTCCTTCGCTGCGCATCTGAAAGAAATGAGGGCCGCGGATCAACCAACTCCTGCAAACTGACCCCGATCGACATGATGATCGGCTCGACTCTCCTCGACAGGGGCACAACGGCCCGTGGCGGAGGATCGTTCCTGCGGAGAATCGCCAGTACTGGTCGTGGAATACGATTCCTGCCGCGGGAAGTGCCCTCGAGACGCCCCATCGCCCGGCGAGAAAGAAGTCTCAGGAGGGCGATTTCCGCCCCTTCATCGGCTCTTATCGGTTCATGCCAGATCTCGATCCGAGGATCGAGGAGTGGTAGCGAAGAGGGGGGACTGGCCCGATCTGCGATCCAGCCAGCGGTCACCCGCTCCTCGGACTGCTGCCTGCATCCGGGGATGGCCACCAGTGCCTTGCAGCGAGAACCCGCCTCGATGTCAACGGGAAGGTCTGATGGGCGACTCCTGTTCGGTGCAACTCGCTGCAGTTCTCGTCGCAACATCCGGAAAAGGGCCTCCCGTACTTCACGTCGATGCAGCGGTTGGTCCGTCTCCAGCATCAGCACCATGGTGTGTCGATGAAGGTATCGAGATCTCCATGCAGCGACCTGCTTGGCCTCGAGAATCTGGACACGACGGGGGCAACCACTGCGTCTCGACCCGGCGGCAAGCGGATCGAGGGCCTCGATGATGCGAGACTCGATCCGTTGACGGGGAAGACAGCTGCAATCGAAGAGGCAGTGACATGGATCGGAGCGGGGGGAACGATACTCCCGCAAATCCACGATCGCTCGGTGGCAGGACTCTTCATCGGGCGCCGTGTCGATGCACGTGATGATCTTCTCGAACAGGCGAGCTAGATCTGCTGCGCGATGTTGCAAGGAGATGATGGCATCGTCGCCACCGATTTCAGCGGCTGCAAAGATGGACCGTGGAAGGGTGCCGCTGTCGGAGATTTGCCGAGAAGTCACCAGTAATGCTGCCCGTGCAGCAGATCCGCCATGAGTAACATCGAAGCGGGCCCCACAGCGGACAGCGAGAAGTGACGTGCAGGTGGCGAATCTCGACTGTCGGATGTACACCTGTAACTGCGGATCAGAAGGAAACTCGACCCGGAAGGAAGAACTGATGTCAGCGCCAGAGGTTACTCCGGGGGGCACTTCGGGGGGCGAATCGGCAGCCGCCGCCACTACCACCTTGTTCCACCAGAGAAGGCAGCACAGGAGCCGTATCAGGAGTCGGCTAGTTGCGAGGCAGTAACAGTCGCGTGTAGGCGGCCATTTCTTCATCGAATGATCCATACCAGGGCTTCTCCTTCCGAGCATTGCGGGCTCGACGACCTGGATATGCCGGGAGATGTTCTGGTCATCAACGACGATTTCCGTCGGCACGACCGCTTTCGGCCCGCCGTTGACTCCACCCCTTCCCGGGTTGACGATCTTTCCGTGGCCCTTGTCGGCTACGGGAGGAGATGACCGTGACCTGGAGAATGCCCCGAACCGTGCTGCTTGGTCTCATCGTGAACTGCACGATGACTGCCGCGCTGAACTCGCAGGAACCTACCATCGCAGATGCACATCGAGCGATTCGTGACGGCGCTTGCCTCCTCTGCCACCAGGCGGAGGGGAGCTGGTCTACCTGGCTGGCACCGGTCGATCCGCCACTGCTCGCCGGGTCCGGAAAGCGATTGCGTCCGGCCTGGCTCATCGACTGGATCTCCGATCCTCGGGGAGATGAAGCGGGCACAAGGATGCCCCACGCTCTCGCCGGAGTTGAAGAGGATCAACGGCGAGAGTTGGCCACCGACATCGCGCAATTCCTCATCGCACGGGATCAAGGTCCTGGCGACTGGAGCCCCGTGCAGTTCAACGCCGGCGAGGTAGCCAGGGGGGAGCAACTCTTCTCGACCATCGGTTGTGCTGCCTGTCATGACGGCGGTGAACTCTCGACACGGATGGCACGCAGGACCACCTTGCCCGCTCTCACCGATGAACTGCTGCAGGCCCACGCCATCCATCGATCGGGACGGATGCCGCAGATCGTCATCGATCGCTCGGAAGCGACGGCGATCGCCACCTACCTGATCCAGGACCAGGGCAAGGATGACAACGGAGAAGCGATTCACGATCTGGTGGCGGGATTGAAGTACGAGACCTATCTGGGTCGCTTCGAGAACTGCGAGCAGGTCATCGAGGGGGAACAGGTCGGTGAGGGATATGCCACCAGGATCTCGGTGGA
>CBFIET010000181.1:0-2318 GCA_965661685.1 Planctomycetota bacterium | reverse complement strand
GTCACCTTGCCGGTGGAACCGACGGCGATTGCCGTCGAACAGAATCGACAGATCGTGCCACGCTCCCTGCACCCTGCCACCACCATCGAGGCGGGGGATGAACTGGAAGTTGTCACCATCGTCGGGGGAGGTTGAGAATGAACGCCGACATCACTTCGAGTCCCGGAATCCAGGCGGATCCCCTGCAACTCGCCGATCGGACCTTTCGTTCCAGATTGCTGGTGGGAACCGGGAAGTACTCCGATTCCGCCACCATGAATGCAGCGCTGGAAGCATCCGGCTGCGAGGTGGTGACCGTTGCCATCCGCAGGGTCGACCTCGGCAGTGGCGACAACTTGTTGACCCATCTCGACCGAGATCGCTACTTCCTGCTCCCCAACACCGCCGGCTGCTTCAACGCCGAGGACGCCATCCGGGTCTGCCACCTTTCCCGTGAACTGGGACTGGGGGACTGGGTCAAACTGGAAGTCCTTGGCGACGAGAAGACACTGCTTCCCGATCCCATCGGCACCCTTGAAGCGTGCAAGACGCTGGTCTCCGAGGGATTCAAGATTCTGGTGTACACCAGCGATGATCCGGTACTGGCACTGCGACTGCAGGATGCCGGTGCCACCTCGGTGATGCCTGCAGGGTCTCCCATCGGCAGTGGCCAGGGGATTCTCAACCCCAACAGTCTGTCGATCATCATCGAACAACTGGAGGTGCCGGTGATCATCGATGCCGGAGTGGGTACCGCCAGTGATGTGACCATCGCCATGGAACTGGGTGCCGAGGGAGTTCTGCTCAATACCGGAATCGCCGGAGCGAGGGACCCCATCGCCATGGCACACGCCATGCGAAATGCCCTGGATGCGGGCTGGTTCGCTGCCAGAGCGGGGAGGATTCCCAGGCGTCGATATGCCAAGGCATCGAGTCCGATGGAAGGAATCGTCGGGGAGTGATCTTCCACGGTCAAATAGCGATGGATGTACCCGCCACCGAGGTCGATGAAGTCGCCACTTCTACCACAGCCAGTCCTCCTGAAACCGCCATCTTTATTCTCATCGGATTGATCCTCATCGGCATCACCCTTTGGATCTTGAAGTCGCTCTCGGCAAGATTGTGGGGAACCACCACGCCTCTGTCCCGCTCCTGTTTCACCATCGGCGACGTGATCCTCGTGTTCGGTTTGATGATCCTTGGGCAATCGCTACTGGCGATGCTCCTGAAGGGGTTCGACCCCGAGGGTGATCCTTCCTGGATCCTGATCTCCACCGGAATCGGCGTGCTGAATCTGCTGCTGACCCTGGTGATCGTCACCCTTCACCGCCATCGCTGCCAGCTCGACGACATCGAGGAAGCGATGCCACTGGCCCTGCGATCGGCATTACCCACGACGATCATCTCCTCGGCATTGATCCTGCTGGCGTATCTCCCCGCCAACTTCGGAGTCGCAATACTGTGGACTCAACTGATGGAAGCACTGGCCTTCGATATCTCCTATCAGAAGGGCATCCTGGAGCTCTCGAAAGCGTTCAAGGAACAGCAGTTCGAGGTCCTGGTACCGCTGATGCTGCTGGCCGCAGTGGTCGCTCCCGTCTGCGAGGAGGTTCTGTTCCGGGGTCTCCTCTTTCGATACCTGCGCTCAGCGATGGGAGTCACTCCGGCGATCATCTGCTCCGCCGCCATCTTCACCATCATGCACGATTCCATCACATCGTGGGGGCCGCTGATGGCTCTCGGTTCAATTCTGGCCTGGTCCTATCATCGCAGCGGAGACCTGTGGATCCCCATCTTCATCCACGCCATCTTCAACTCGACCATGATGATCCTGGTGATGCTGGGGGAAATCTGAGATGGCATTGATAGGCGAACTGATCAGAACATTCCGTGAGGAGAAGGGGATCACCTCCAAGGATCTCGCCGAGAAGATCGGCATCTCCGCTTCCCAGATGAGCCGGATGGAACGGGGACAGCGACGGGTCAACAGCGAAGTTCTGGCACGGATCGCCAGGGCTCTGGAGGTGACCCCTTCCGAGTTCTTCGAGGACCGTTCGGTGGAGCCGGTCCGGCCCCTCTCCAGTTCCGCGGCACTGCCGCTGCGGGTCGCTATCGGCAAGACTCTACGATCCGCCCGGCGACAGAAGCACTGGACCATCGAGGATGTAGCCCGCAAGACAAACGTCTCCCGTGCCTTCTGTCTCTCCGTGGAAGAGGGGCGCAGGAGTGGCCATGAAGGTGATTTTCTCAAGAGGGCGTGTCGACAGCTGGGGATCACTCCCATCGATCTACTCGCCGCTGCCGAGGAGCGACTCGACGTGACCGAGGTGATCCCCGAT
>CBFIET010000180.1:0-10648 GCA_965661685.1 Planctomycetota bacterium | reverse complement strand
TTGCACCGCTCAGGACTCACCCCAGCGATGGGCTTACCCCTACGGAGAAGGGGAGGTGTCGCTGATCCAGGACGAGTCGATCATCGCCGTCAAGATGATCGATGACCTCGAGGATGAACTCGCTTCTCTGAATGCAGAGTTGCGGGGAATCCGAGGTGTCGGAACGGTCAAACAGAGTGATTCCCAGGAATACCCGGGCCTGTGGT
The DNA here is from genome assembly GCA_965661685.1 of Planctomycetota bacterium. GTDB lineage: Bacteria > Planctomycetota > UBA8108 > UBA1146 > UBA1146 > QNYK01. The sequence continues at coordinate 10,442 of CBFIET010000180.1, read as the reverse complement.
ACGTACCGGTCGACAAGAAGGTCGACGACAGGATGCGACAGCAGATCATCAACGGTCTCGCCGGAGCCAGTGCCATCGAGTTCGTGGGACCGGTGTTGAATTACCGCAAGGCGGTGATGATTCCCCGCCCGGAGGTGATCGTGACCTTCGATGGCTCCGTCGACGACGAGGAGATCCGCAACGTCATCCGTCAGTCAGGGCTGCGCTTCCTGCGTGAGTTCCCCGCCATCGATCCGACCTACATGCTCGGCTACGAGGGTCCCACATCGCGTGCCTTCGACATCAGTATGGAGTTGACTGCCATGGAAGAAGTGGCGGTGGCTGAGCCGAATTTCATCCACGATCTCCCGGAGATGGCGACTCCCAATGATCCACTCTTTTCCGATCAGTGGGACATGCAGAATACTGGACAGACGGGGGGAACCATCGGTGCGGACATGAAGGCCGCCGCCGCCTGGGATATCTCCACCGGATCCTCGTCCATCGTCGTGGCCATCATCGACGAGGGTGTCGATGTCGACCACCCGGATCTGGCGGCCAACATGGTTGCTGGCTTTGACGCGGTCACTGCAGACCCGACACCGGAAGGGGTTCCCGGCAACGCCAACTCCACCGACGGGCACGGCACCTGCTGTGCGGGAATCGTCGCGGCAGTCGGCAACAATGGAATCGGAGTTGCAGGTGTGACCTGGAACAGCAAGATCATGCCGATTCGCATCGGGTTCGGTAACTACTGGACCCAGACCGACTGGATCATCGACGGCCTGACCTGGCCGGTGGACAACGGTGCGGATGTACTCTCCAACAGCTGGGGTGGGGGTTCGGCCAGTACGTCGATCCAGAATGCCGTCGCCTACGGCACCACCAATGGACGTGGAGGTCTGGGTTGTCCCGTCTTCTTCGCCTCGGGTAACGATAACAGTGGCGTCTCGTATCCGGCTCTCTATCCGGAAGCGATCGCCGTCGGAGCATCGAGCCCCTGTGACGAGAGAAAGAGCCCATCCTCCTGCGATGGAGAGACGTGGTGGGGAAGTAACTACGGTTCTTCCCTCGATTTCGTGGCCCCTGGTCCGCTCACCACCACCGTCGATATCGCCGGTAGTGGCGGATACTCCTCGACCGACTACACCAGTAGTTTCAACGGTACATCGTCAGCAACCCCTCACGCAGCAGGAGCCGGTGCCTTGCTGCTGGGTGTCGATCCGAGTCTCACTCACGACCAGGTGAGGACCCTGATGCGACAGACTGCCGACGATCAGGTCGGACCTCCTTCCGAGGATACTGCAGGCTTTGACATCTACATGGGATATGGACGGATCAACTGTGAAGCGATGTTGCTAGCAGTGGGCAGTACCGTCGGGGCTCCGACCAACTTCTCCTGCTCCGCCTCCGGTTCCGATGCTCAACTCTCCTGGACCAATGGAGACAGTTACTCTCAGATCGAGGTCAGTCGTAACGGCAGCGTCATCGCAACCCTCTCCGGTTCCGCAACTTCCTACACCGACACCTCGCCGGTGGTGGGGACCAACAGTTACGGAGTTCGCGGATTCCAGGGTAGCGACCAGAGTCCCTCTGCCAGTTGCTCCGTCTTCCTGACCGGAGGCGCGACCGACCTGGTGTGGGCGCCGTCTGCAGCTGCCGGTAGTGTCGCCGGTGGCAGCGCCATCGCGGCGGCATTGACTGCCAATGGTCGCAGCCCGCTGGTGGTGACCTCTCTCGACGGGGCAGGGAGCATCGATGCCTTCGAGGCGGTGTGGGTCAATCTCGGCATCTACCCCTCCAATCACGTGCTCAGTTCCGCAGACAGTGCGACACTCGACAGTTACCTGACCAATGGAGTGGGGGGCAGTTTCCTCTACATGGAGGGTGGTGATACCTGGGCGTACGACTCCGCCACCACGGTCCACTCCCGCTTCGGCATCAGTGGCCTCTCCGATGGAACCGGAGACCTCTCCACCGTCAACGGAGCGGCGGGAACCGGCTGTGATCTGTCCGGCAGTAGCTGGAGTTATACCGGCGAGAACAGCTGGATCGATCACCTCGGAACCACCGGAAGTGCAGTGGTCACCCTGACCAACCCGAGTCCTTCCTACAATGTCGGAGTCTTCAACGATGGGGGAGGATACCGGACCTTCGGAACATCCTTCGAGATCGGTGGACTGGTCGACGGTGCATCGACCCGGGCCAGTATGGTGGCTGCGATTCTCAACTGCTTCGGTGGCTCGACTCCGCCGCCTCCTCCTCCGGCACCGGTGGCGGACTTCTCGGCAACTCCAACATCCGGGGAAGCTCCCTTGCCGGTTGCCTTCACCAATCTGACCACCGGGGATGTGACCGGCTACTCGTGGGACTTCGGCGATGGAAATTCATCCACCGCAACCGATCCAACTCACACATACTCCTCCGCAGGGAGTTACACCGTGACCCTGACGGCGACCGGTGCCGGTGGTTCTGATAGCGCTGTTTGCTCTGCTTGTGTGACGGTATCCGATCCACCGCCTCCACCACCGGAGCCGCCGGTGGCGAGTTTCACCTCGACTCCTGCCAGTGGTGAGGCGCCGGTCGATGTGAGTTTCACTAATACATCGACGGGAGACATCACCGGACACTCGTGGGACTTCGGAGATGGATCGGGATCGTCAGTTGCGAACCCGAGCCACACCTACACCTCTGCGGGCACCTATGATGTGTCGCTGACGGTGACCGGCCCTGGTGGCTCCGATACCTTCGTGTGCAGTGGCTGCGTGACGGTGACCGATCCTCCTCCGCCGCCTCCTGCGGCACCGGTGGCGGACTTCACCGTGTCGACGACATCGGGAGATGTTCCGCTGTCGGTGAGTTTCACCAACCTGACCACCGGGGATGTGACCGGGTACTCGTGGGACTTCGGAGATGGCAACGGTTCTTCCGGCACCAATCCGACTCACACCTACAATGCGGCGGGCACCTACACCGTTTCCCTGACAGCAACGGGTCCAGGCGGCAGTGACACTGCCGTTTGCAGCGGCTGCATCACGGTGACCGACCCTGTTCCTCCCGCTCCGGTGGCGGGATTCTCCGCCTCCACTTCCGGTGGCGAAGCACCACTCGATGTGAGTTTCACCAACACATCGACCGGTGAGATCACCGGATATAGCTGGGATTTCGGAGATGGTTCCTCGTCTTCAGCGATCAATCCGACTCACACCTACACGGTAGCGGGTAGTTACGATGTGTCGTTGATGGTGGTCGGCTCGGGTGGTTCCGATACCTTTGTTTGCACCTCCTGCGTGACGGTGACCGATCCGCCGCCACCTCCACCGCCTCCCTCCACCTCCCTCTACTACATCTCGTTCCTGTCGACCACCACGGTGCCAGGTCTGGGCAATGTACGTGATGAAGATATCGTCACCTATGATGCCGGGACCGATACCTGGGCCTGGTATCTCGACGGCAGCGATGTGGGGATCGGTGGTACAGATATCAATGCCCTCAGTGTTCTGGCCGATGGCAGCGTGCTGGTCTCCTTCAACTCCGGCTCCTTCTCGGTACCGGGACTCATCGGCGGCCCTTCGGGGACCACGGTGGAGGATAGTGACCTGTTGCTCTACACCCCCACAACTACCGGCTCCAACAGTTCCGGCAGCTGGACCTTCTACCTGGATGGTTCCGACTGTGCACTCACCACCAATGGTGAAGACATCGACGGGGTGTGCTACCTCGATGATGGCACTCTCTTGCTGTCGACGCTGGGCACCGCTCGAGGAGGTGGGCCGACCAGTCGCGATGAAGATGTGATGTGGTTCACTCCCACCTCTCTCGGTTCTGCCAGTGGAGGAAGTTGGGAGACCTTCTTTGACGGAAGTGATGTCGGATTCTCGAACAGCGGCGGAGAAGATCTCGGAGCGATCAGCCTCGATTTCGATGGGACACTGCTCTTCTCGACAGTGGGTACCTACTCTGCTTCTGGAGCGTCCGGTGACGACGAGGATGTCTCTCGTTTCACGGGTACCTTTGGTAGTGCGACATCGGGGATTGCCGAGTTGCTGTACGACATGAGTGTGCTGGGAATCTCAACCAGCGAAGACATCGATGGACTGTCGATTCGATAGTTCCCCATCGCTCACGGTGAACGATGACGGCCCCGCTGGAATCCCAGCGGGGCCGTTTTGTTACTGTTGACTTCTATTTTCTGGATCATGGAGTAGTCTGTACTCGCTGATTATTGTCTGCCCAGATGGTGAAGGAAATAGCATGATTGCCGGCCCGCCTGACGATTCTTCAACTGACGACGGTCAGGCTGATCCGATGAAGTGGCTCGATCCGCACGGGACGATTCGGCAGTTCGAGGATGGGGAGGTGCTGATGTCCCCCGGAGAACCTGCGCAGTGGATGGCGCGCATCGAGAGTGGAATCGTGTCGGTACAGAACGAGTCGGGAGTGGAATCCCATACCGTATCGGTCGATGAAATCGTCGGTGAAATCGGTCTGGTGAGAAATCTCCAACGCAGCGCAAAGTTGGTCGCGCTCTCCCCCGTATCGCTGAAGATGTTCGAATACGATGTCATCGACGAGATCTGCGCAAGATCCTCGGAGGACAGGATCCGCTTCGAGCGCACCCTGTCGGAGCTGATCGCCCAGAGGGTGCCAGACCCTTCCGATCCTGACGTCGGCTGGATGGCCCTGGTCGCCCATGACCGGATGAAATCTCAACTTCAAGAACTTGCCGAGGAGTTCCACGAGTTGCTCTCCGGGTACAAGATCGTGGCCACCAGGAGTACAGGAACGATGCTGTCGGTGAATTGCCGGCTTCCCATCCGGAAATTGGTTCTTTCGGGGCCGCTCGGAGGGGATCTGGAAGTTGGCGCAATGGTCGCAAGGCGCCAGCTGGAGGCAGTGATTTTTCTTCGAGACGGTCTATCCAGTCACGCACACGGCTCCGATATCGATGCGCTGGTGCGGGCGTGCGAGATCGCGGATACCCCCTGTGCCACCAACCTGACCACCGCCAGGATCGTTCTGCAGGGACTGGCGGCCAGATAGACACCGCCATCCTTGGCTTGTTGAAGTTGCCGGATGCCGATACCTTGGGGATCGTCCCCGTACTCATGCTGCTTCGCAGTCGACGGGGATCCCTGGAAGGGCGTTAGAATGAAGTCAGAAGTCGAGACTGAGGATCCGGTAACGACCGGGATTCTGGATCTCCTGATGGCAGAGCCGGCACCTTTCCTGGAGGTCTTGCAGCGGATTCAAGATCACCATGGATACCTACCGGAGAATTCCCTGAAACAGGTGGCGACACGGTTCAAGATCCCCATCGCGGATCTCTACGGAACCGTGACCTTTTATCACTTTTTCGAACTGGAACCGAAACCGATTCCCGATATCCGGATCTGTGAAAATTCTACCTGCTGCCTTCATGACCTCGAGTCGATATCCCAGCAGGTCACCACTGCTGATCTGGGGGTAGCGCATTCGGGCAAGGTGGAAAAGATCTCCTGCCCAGGTCGATGTGACATGCCGGTACCGATTCTCATCGGGGAGAAGTTCTTCCACGGGGCTCGGGCCGGTGCCGTCGATCAGATGGTCGAGGCGCAGATGCCGCTTCCACCGCAGACGGGAACCGAAGAGTGTCTGTTCCGGCACATCCGAAAGGGAACGGATGATCTTGCCGTAGCGATGGATCATGGAGCGTGGAAAGCACCCGCCATCGCTGCCCGCGATCCTCAAGAAGTGATCGATCAGTTGAAAGCAAGTGGGCTGACTGGCCGTGGTGGAGCGGGCTTTCCCACCGGAGTGAAGTGGGATGCGGTACGTCAGGAACAACGTGGGCCGAAATACATCGTCTGCAATGCGGATGAGAGTGAGGTCGGTTGCTTCAAGGATCGAGTGCTGATGGCACACAGTCCCCACGCGATGCTGGAGGGGATGACCTGCGCAGGTCTGGTTACCGGAGCCGAGATCGGCATCATTTATCTGCGCTGGGAGTACCCGGAGATTCAGGAAACACTCCAGCGAGCCATCGATGAAGCTACCGAGGCGGGAATGCTGGGGGATGATGCCTGTGGAAGCGGAAGACGATTCCGTATCGTGATTCGAAGGGGTGCAGGTGCATACATCTGCGGGGAAGAAACCTCGTTGCTGAACTCACTCGAGGGCAAGCATCCTTTTCCACGGGAGAAGCCGCCTTTCCCCACGACTCACGGTCTCTTCGACTGCCCCACGGTGGTCAACAATGTCGAGACCTTCTGTGCAGTACCAGCCATCCTGGAAAAGGGTGGTGCCTGGTTCAGCGATCTGGGTGTTGGTGACAATGAAGGTACTCGTATCTTCAGTGTCTCCGGTGATATCGCCCGTCCCGGCAACTACGAACTGCCGGTTGGGACATCCTTGAGGGAACTGCTGGAACAGCACGCCGGAGGAACGCCTGACGGAAAAGCGATTCAGGGCGTCACCATGGCGGGAATCAGTGGCGGCTTCGTCGGAGCGGCCGATCTCGATGTCACTCTGGACCCGAAGTCATTGGGAGATCTGGGAGCGATGCTCGGAGCAGGAGGCATCATCGTTCACGATGAGAGCCGTTGCATGATTCAGGCGGCCAGGGAGAGCATGCATTTCCTCGCTCAGGAATCGTGCGGAAAATGTTTCCCCTGTCGAATAGGGACGGTCCGCGTGACCGAGATACTCGACGAACTGATCGATCATTCATCAGGGAATCCTGTGATACGCAAGAATCCAATGGAAGAACTGGCAGATCTGGAGGAGGTCCTCGGAGAAACCAGTGCCTGCGGATTGGGAATGGCAGCTCCCTTCATCACCAGAACGATGAAGAAGTACTGGCCAGATGTCCTTCAGGATTACATCGAGGGACGCAGAGCCGGGGGCAATCGAGAAGGAGAAGTAGAGTGACCGAGAAATTGAAGATGCATCTCGATGGCCAGGAAGTGTCCTTTTCCGAAGGGGAGACGGTCCTCGAGGTGGCTCGAAGAGAGGGAACCTTTGTCCCGACCCTGTGCTGGGATGAACGCCTCGATCCATACGGCGCTTGCCGACTCTGTGTTGTCGAGGTGGAGGGCCGCAGGATGCCCGCATCATCCTGTACGTTGAAGGCAGAAGATGGGATGGTCATCACTACCGGGAGTGACAAGCTGCGCAAGATGCAGGGCACCCTGGTCGAGATGGTTCTTTCCGAGAATCCAGACGATGAGTGTCCACGATGTCGCGACCTGGGTAGTTGCGAACTCCACGATCTCGCCAGCGAGTTCGAGGTGGAGCGATCCCGATTCGTTGGAGCGATCAGTAATGCCTCCAAGGATGATGGAAATCCATTCCTGCTACGCGATTACGACCGTTGTATCTCCTGCTACCGCTGCGTGAGAATCTGTGACGAGGTGGAGGCAGATCATGCCATCACCATGACCGGTAGAGGTTGGAACAAGGGCATCGCCACCGCCTTTGATGGCGGTTTGATGGATAGCGATTGCACTCTGTGTGGGCAGTGCATCTACACGTGCCCGACGGGAGCTCTGGCAGATAAAAAGATGATCGGCCAAGGAGCACTTCCCGGCGAGATGGAAGTGACCCGCAGCGTCTGTCCATACTGTGGAACCGGTTGTTCCATCAACCTTCATTCTCGAGACGGCAAGGTAGTGGGGGTCACTCCTGTACTGGATGGACCCGTCAATCAAGGTGCACTCTGTATCAAGGGGCAGTTCGGTTTTGATTTCGTGAACTCCGATGATCGACTCACCATGCCCCTGGTAAGAAAAGACGGTGAACTGACTCCGGTGTCGTGGGACGAAGCCCTCGATTACACGGCGCAGAAATTGATGAGCATCCGTGCAGATCATGGACCGAAGGCGTTCTATGCCATCGCCAGTGGAAGAGCTCCAGGAGAAGGGGCATACATGCTCCAGAAGTTCACTCGGGCGGTGATGAACTCGAATCAGGTCGACAACTGTTCGCGTGGCTGACACAGTCCGACGGTCGCCGGTCTGGCGGCCTCAATCGGTAGGGGTGCAATGTCCAACTCGATCCCAGAGATCGAGGATTGTCCGATGATGCTGTGTGTTGGTACCAACATGACGGAGTGCCATCCGATCATTGCTGTCAGGGTCAAGAAGGCGGTCCGCAAGGGTGCGAAGCTCTACGTGGTGGATCCAAGAGAGATTCCCCTGACAAGGTATGCAACAAATCACCTGCAACTCAATCTCGGTTCCGATGTGGCACTCTTCAATGCCATGGCCAAGATCATCATCGATGAGGGTCTCGAGGATCGAGAGTACATCGAGAGTCGAACCGAATGTTTCGAGGAGTTGAAGGAACACCTGCAGACTTTCACCGCCGAGTATGCTGAAGAAGTCAGTGGAGTTCCTGCGGATTTGATCCGGGAATGCGCCATCGCTTTTGGTTCTGCCGAAAGAGCCGGAATCTACTACACCCTGGGCATCACCGAGCACATCTGCGGTGTCGCCAACGTGCAAAGCCTTTGTAACCTCGCGCTGGTGACCGGAAACCTCGGCAAGCGTAGTGCTGGTGTCAATCCACTGAGGGGGCAAAACAACATCCAGGGAGCAGGAGATTGCGGGGCACTACCCAACAATTACCCGGGGTTCCAGGATGTCACTGATCCCGAGATGAAGAAGAAGTTCGAGGAGGCCTGGGGAGTGCCGATGGATCCGGACAAGGGGATCACCAAGATCGCAGCGCTCGACCACGCCGTCGATGGGCGAATCAAGGCGATGTGGATCTGCGGGGAGAACACCCTGGTCAGTGATCCAGATGTGAAGCACACCACCAAGGCGCTGGAGTCTCTTGATCTGCTCGTGGTGCAGGACATGTTTCTGACCGAGACCGCCGAGGTGGCGAGTGTAGTGTTCCCTGCGGCAGCTTTCACCGAGGTGGATGGCTTCTTCACCAATTCCGATCGACGGGTGCAGAGGCTACGGCAGTCCGCACAGCCTCCGGGTCAGGCGAAGCCAGACTGGTGGATCATCGCAGAGGTGGCCAAGCGAATGGAGTCGACGGTTCACTTCGAATATGACAGTAGCGAAGATGTCTTCGACGAGTTTGCATCTCTGACACCGATCTACGGTGGTCTGAACTACGATCGGATCGATAGCGGCGAGCTATCGTGGCCGGTTCCTGACCTCGATCATCCCGGCACACCGGTTCTCCACGAAGGTGAGTTCCCCCGCGGTCGGGGTAAGTTCATGACCCTCGACTACGTTCCGCCCTCCGAGGTTCCCGATGAGGAGTACCCTTATTTCCTCACCACAGGGAGGCGATTGCCCACTTACCACACCAATACGATGACGGGCCGATCGGGTGGCTTCCGCATCCTTGTTCCCAACGAGTGGATCGAGATCCACCCGGCAGATGCCGAGAAACTCGGCATCTATGACGGCGAGTGGGCGGAGGTTCGGTCGAGGCGAGGCAAGGTACTGACAAGAGCTACCATCACTCGAACCTCTCCACGGGGAACGATGTTCATGAGCTTTGCATTTCCAGAGGAGACGATGACCAATGCCATCACCAATCCGGATGTGGATCCGATCACGGAGACACCGGAGTTCAAGGTGGCGGCGGTGGCAGTGAGGGCGGTGGAGAAACCAGCCGAGTTGGAACACCCCTCTTCACTCCGGGCACACCCGGGGATGGATCAACCCACTCATGGATAGTTCAGGAACCGAGTATCCGGTAACCGCCCATGGCGGGTTGTTCGGGGTCAGCGCACCGGCCACGTTATCTCTTGGCGGTGGCAGAGCGATCCTGACCGGTGCAGAGGGTCAGCAATCGATCATCGAACTGATCTACGCCCGTGCGCAGATTCTGGGTAGTTGTGTATCGGTCAATGATACTCGCTCCGATGTGGCCTTTTCCATCCGAGATGGAGAGGTGTACGCAGCAGTCCTCGATGCCGCTCCTGGCGACCTCAAGGAAGATCTCGAAGAACTGGCTGAACAGTTGCGCAAGAAGACCTGGAATAGCGGCACCGTATTAGCGGTCTCTGCGCTGTCCCTCGGGCTGCTGGGGTTCATCATCTACATGGGGATCTACCTGGCAGCGAGCATACTGGTGTACCTGTTGCCGATCTCTGTCGATGAGACCATCGGCAGGAGTGCCCAGGACTCGATGCTGGCGGGAGAATCCCTGTGTGAAATCGAACTGGTCAATCGTTCGATGCAGCAGATTCTTGATTCCCTGCGGCCCAACCTCTCGATGCCATTCTTGCAACCTGAACTGGTGGTGGTGGAGAGTGATACCGTCAATGCCTACTGCTTACCGGGGGGATTCATAACCCTTTACACCGGTTTGATCAGGGAGGCGGAATCTGCCGATGAAGTGGCAGGTGTTCTGGCACATGAACTTGCCCATGCAACGGAGCGACATGGTCTTCAGTCGCTGTCTCAGACGGTAGGGGTTGCGCTGGTGATCCAGGGACTCCTCGGCGACGTCTCGGG
>CBFIET010000179.1:0-9265 GCA_965661685.1 Planctomycetota bacterium | reverse complement strand
TGATGCCTTTTCTCGCCTGGTGACGGTCGCTCGACAGGCGGGAGGTCTGTTGATCGAGCCCTACATGGGTATCGAGGACTGCTGGCATCTCGCTTCTGCGGTCTCGGATGAGGCGGGAGTTCCCGTCCAGATGATCTCACCTCCTCCCGAGATCACGTGGGTCGCCAACGACAAGGCTCTCTTTTCAGAACTGGTGGAAGATGTCGTCGGAGAAGATGCTCTGGTGATGACCCGCACCGCTACCGATGTGGCTACGCTAGCAACTCATCTGCGGGAGATGTTTCCGGTCGCCAACCGTGTCGCCATCAAGCGAACTCGCTGTGCGTCTGCCATGGGAAACCGTCTCTTCCAGGTCTCCGATCTACTTGAACTCGATGCTGACCAACAGGAGCAACTCATCCACGAGGCATTGAAGTCAATGGACTGGCCAGAGGGGGAAGAGGTGCTGGCATGTGTGTGGGAAGAGACCGATCTCTCTCCCTCGACTCAGTGGTGGATCCCACCGGTCGGAACCCGAGCGCCAAGGCTCGACGGGATCTACGAGCAGATCCTCTCGGGCGAGGAAAAGCTGTTTGTCGGTAGTCGACCGTCGACCCTGTCTTCTGCGCTCAATCGTGCCCTGGAGGATCAATCAAGACCGGTGGCGCTGGCTCTTCAGAAACTCGGATACGTCGGACGGTGTTCTTTTGACCACCTGGTGGTGGGAGATCTCGATGCAGATCCGACGCTTCGAATCACCGAATGCAACGGGCGCTGGGGGGGAACCAGCACGCCGATGCATCTGATCGACCGGGTCATCCCAGGCGATCGTCCTGCCTATCGGGCTCAGGATTTTGTCCATCCGGATCTGGTCGGTGTGCCCTTCCAGGAGATTGTAGATCGAATCGGAGATCAACTGCTCGACGTTCGGAAGGGTGAGGGACAACTCTTGCTCTACAATGTCGGGCCACTGAAAGATTCGGGAAAGTTCGATGTGGTGGGGATCGCAGCGACTGCCGGCGAGGCGGATCGGCTTCTGGAAGAGACATTGCCTCGACTACTCGGCCTGTAGGAGATTCGTCTTGAGTCGATATTCCATCCACGAGGAGTAGGGAAATGCCGCCAGTAAACCGCCTCGAGAGAAGCCAGGTGATCGACACCGATCTCGACACTGCATGGCAGTTCATCAGTTCACCGCTTAATCTCGAAAAAATTACCCCTCCGGAGATGGACTTCGAGATCCTCACCGAACTTCCCGCCAGCATGTATGACGGATTGCTCATCGAGTACAGGGTCAAGATTCCGTTGCTCGGATCTCGCTGCTGGCTCTCCGAGATCCAGGGCATTCGAGAGAAAAAGTCCTTCATCGATGTGCAGCTGGTCGGACCCTATCGACTCTGGCACCACTATCACGAGGTCACGCAGCAGCGGCAGGGGGTCGCTTTTCGTGATGTTGTCACGTACGTGATGCCGTACGGCCCTTTCGGCAGCCTGGCCCATCATCTATTCGTTCGGGAAGAACTCGAGACCATCTTCAATTTCAGAGATCAGGCACTGAAACGCTGTCTCGAAGGCTGAATCAAGAAAACCCCGCCGGCTTTCGCCGACGGGGACTCTTTCCTCGCAATTGGTCGAGTCGATCGTTTACGGGAACAGGTCAGAAAGCACTCCTGCTTCGTCGAGCAGTCCGCTGACGAACTGGTTCAACTCCTGCATGTTGAAGACATTGCCTGCAGTGCTGGAAGGATCCGGCCCCGGTTCTTCGAAGGGAGCAACCGGTGGTGACCCGCCGCCGAACAGGTACGCAAGGCTGTGGATCACATCACTGACGTCGTGTACTCCATCAGCATTGGAATCCGCCGCTTCTTCCGGGACCGCAGCCGGTCCACCGACGAAGAGGCGCTCGAGGCTTCCGATGGCATCCGCCACGTTCACCTGCAGGTCCCTGTTGTGGTCGGCACGAATGAACCAGTCCCAGGGTACGGGTCCGGGGACGGGGTTCCCTGGAAACAATGGACAGATGAGGAAGACCAGGGTGTTCGGATTCGGGATGTCCCAATCGTGGGTGGAGGTCAGATCGAGTTGTAACTGTGGAAGCTCTGTATCGCGCATCGGGTGATTGGGTGCGGCCGGGTCGACATTGACATCGGCTACCGGACAACCGGGGATGGAACCGTCGTCCTTGCTTCTTGCCAGCAGTTCGTCGATGGGGCCTCTCGTGTAGGTGGTGGAGAGGCCGCTGCTGAGCAGATCAAGAGAGGCGGTGTCGACCTCGTGAACATCGGTGAAGATCTCGACGTTGGCTCCCTGGTAGTTCTTGGCGAAGACGAGGCTGCCATCGACCTTGATGCGGAGAACCGCTGCTTCCGGAGGCGATGACGTGTCTCGGCCGGCAAGGACGAAGTGATCGTCGCTGATCTGACGGATGTCTCCGGCAGTGATGAAGCCGTAGTACTGATCCTGATCGATAGCAGCCAGTCCAACCGGATCCAGTTTCAGGACGAGTGTGGATGGTGGTCCTCCGGTGGGACTGAACTGAAGTCCTGCCACCTGGATGTTGCCCTGATTGGTGACCGTCAGAGCGGTACCCCTGGACGGCATCTGCTGAGGGCCATGAAGTGCAACCCTCAGGGGGTTTCCGTTGAGATCGGTTCGGGCGACGATGATTTCCGTGTACCAGTCGTTCATCTTGCTGGTGGTTCCCACCACCACGAACCCTTCGGGGTAAACCACGCCGTTGGGACTGGTGTACGCCTCGATGTATTCGATGTCTGCGAAGTGAGCCCTGGTGTCGAACCCGAACAGGTTTCCAAGTCCATACCGGGCGTCCTCATAAAGCTTCAGGAAATGAAGGTTGAGATCGGGGTCGAGGGACATGATTAAGGGGACCATCCCGACGAAATCGTCGAGAATCACCGAGCCACACACGGCTAGGTTGCCATCCGGAGTCTGGATGATCTGTACTCCGACGCCGCTGATGACTCCAAAGTTTGTTCCGGGGATACTGCCTCCGTAGGAGTTGTACTTGATCGGCACTCCCACTGAGTCGGTGGTGACAACCAGAATAGGATCGCGCAGGGTCTGTGATGTTCGAACGATTCCGGTCAAGGCGAATCCATTTGAGTTCCCTGCTGCATCGGTTGTTTCGGTGATGGAGAAGGGGATGGCATTACCTGGATCTGCGCCGGAGAACTCGACGACTCGCTGGGTCCAGATGAGATTGCCCAGGGGATCGACCTTGTTGAGGTAGATGTCGACACCTGGTGGCGCATTGGGTGGTCTCGTCACCGGTCCAACGGTGACGAAGTTCCCGTCACTGGTGGGGGTCATCTCCAGGGAGATTTCGAGACCACGTGTGCCCAGGTTTTTCATGTAATGCTGGGCGTCCAGGGTGGTTGTTGGGAAGAAAAGTAGCAACGCGAGAAATGCGATGCTCAGAGATGGCGGGGTTTTACGAACGATTTCCAGATAGGTCATGATGACCCCCTTCCGGAGTTTCTACGACCGTCTCCACCATGGAGAAGGACGCCTGGGCTGTTCAGGAGAGTTAGATCCGTAGATTCACGGGTCTCGGACTAACAATCTGGCGCTACTTCGAGATGAGGTCATTGAAGGTCGATTTGACAATTTTGGTCGAATTGCTCTACCTTGTTGTGGACGGGGATAGTCCTCGACCAGAGAGGGGAGAAACGGGAATGGGAAATAACATGGGAGGCTCCGTGTTTTCGGGAGTCATCGGCGGAATCATTGCGGTTGCGAGTTGGTACGTGGTCAACATGGTGGTGGCTGAGCCGAGCGCCTACGTGGCGGTGGCGATTGCAGGTTTCTGTGGATCGTTCTTCGCCACGATCTTTGCTCCGAAACTGAGTAAAGTCGAAGCCTAGTAGCCAATTCGAAAAATTGCGTGATGCGAGAGGCGGTATCCGTTCGGGATATCGCCTCTCTTTTTTTGTGTCGAACTCGATTTCTACTGTGCGTCGTTGTATCGGCATCCTTCGCTTCTAGACTGGAACCGATCCTGGGCTCCTTGAAAGGAAACCGCCGATGCTGAGATGTATCCTGGTGCTGATCGCCAGCCAGTTTTTCACCTTTGGACTGCCCTCGATGGTGGATGGGCAACTCACCGGTAACGAGGAAGAGGTGAGGTCGGGGGGGGCGACCGAGGATCATCCCGGTGGTATCCCGGATCAGACATTGCCAGAACTTCGCGGGATGATCGAACTGTTTTCCGCTGACCGGAGAAACATCGGTAGATTCTACGATGCTCCGATGTCGCTCCTGGCAAATCAGAAGACCCGCGCGTACCTGGAACACTGGAGAGATGAACTCGAGACGGTGGATTTCGATTCCCTCTCCAGAGATCAACAGATCGATCACATCCTGTTCCAGAATGACCTGAGATACCGACTGCGCTCGTTGCAGCACCAGCGATTGAAGGAGCAGCAGATCGAGGTGTTCGTGCCCTTTGCAGCCACCATCATCGCCTTGCAAGAGAATCGCCGGAATATCGAACCTGTCGATGGGAAATCGATCGCCACGGTGATCACTGAACTGGATCAGGCGGTGAAGAAGACGAGGGAGGCGATCGAGGAGCAACTGAAGAGTGCTCCCGAGGGAGAGCCACCTTTCGAGAGGGTGGTTGCGAATCGAGCGAGTCAGATGGTGAGCCGCCTGGAGAGATCTCTCTCTGGTTGGTACCGATTTTACCAGGGGTACGATCCTCTCTTCACCTGGTGGGTGGAGAAGCCTTACAGCGATCTGGAAAAGACACTCAAGGAGTACCGGAAATTCCTGCGTAGCAAGATCGTCGGAATCACAGATGATGGGGATCCGCCCATCATCGGCGATCCGGTCGGCAGGGAAGAACTGCTGAGTATGCTTCAGCACGAGATGATCGCCTACACTCCTGAGCAATTGATCGAGATCGCTCGTCGTGAATTCGAGTGGTGTCGCCAGGAGATGCTACGAGCATCGAGAGATCTGGGATTTGGAGAGGATTGGCGCGCGGCCCTCGATCACGTCAAGGAACTGCATGTCGAGCCAGGGAAGCAACCCGATCTGATCAAGGAACTCGCTGACGAAGCGGTCCAGTTCCTCGAAGATCGAGACCTGGTGACGATTCCAGACCTCTGCAAGGAGACATGGAGGATGGAGATGCTCTCCGCGGCGCGTCAGAAGACGAGCCCCTATTTCCTGGGAGGGGAAACCATCATGGTGGCTTTTCCGACTCACGAGATGGAGCATCAGGACAAGCGGATGAGCTTGCGCGGAAACAATCGCCATTTCGCCAGAGCGACGGTGCATCACGAGTTGATCCCGGGACACCATCTGCAGGGTTTCATGACCAGCCGCCACCGTACCCATCGAAGGGCATTCGCCACTCCCTTCTGGATGGAGGGGTGGGCTCTCTACTGGGAGATGTTGCTGTGGGACAAGGACTTTGCCGAGTCCGCCGAAAACCGCGTGGGAATGCTCTTCTGGAGAACCCATCGCTGTGCGCGCATCATCTTCTCACTCAGTTACCATCTCGGTCAGATGACTGCACAGGAGGCCATCGACTTCCTGGTGGAAAATGTCGGACACGAGCGAAACAACGCTACCGCAGAGGTGAGGCGATCGGTCAGTGGAAGCTACGGACCACTGTACCAGGCCGCATACATGCTGGGTGGATTGCAGTTGATGGCATTGCATGAAGAACTGGTGGATGGAGGAAAGATGAGTGATCGTGAATTCCACGATCAAGTCCTTCAGAACAACTCGATACCGATTGACATGGTCCGAGCGGCACTCACCGATATCGATCTGACGAGAGATCACAGATCTGAATGGCAATTCTACGGAGAAGTTGCGGCACCGAACGACACTCCCTCCCGCGATTGAGGGGGAGTGTCGTCCGTCATTTACCGGTTGCTAGCAGAAGAGCGAGCGATACTTTTGTCTGTTCATCCAGGCCAGTACCAAGTGAATCGCTGACAGGACGAGTGCCATCTCGAGTCCATTTCGGTCGACCCATATGTGGTACCCGACGATGTGAACCAGTACAGGAGTCAGCAAGATCAACCCGAGTGCGGTATATCGCATCGTGAGGATCAAGATTCCACTGGCAGCCTCGGTTGCGAAGATCAAGGTCATCATGAACCCGCTGGCACCAATTCCGGCCCAGAACTTTGCCTGTGCTTCGGGATTGGTCGATTCTCCACCACTCATCTCGAAGAAGTTGAAGAAGTGGTTGAGTCCCATCGTTGCAAAGAACAAGCCGTACAGGATGGCCAGTCCGGTAACCCACTTCGGAGCAGTTGTCTCGCCATTTTCCATTGTCCCTCATTTCTGCCAGGTTGCTGGTCACCTGAAATCGTTCCAAAGGTGCATTTCATCGTCAAGGGAATAGTAATGGTATCGAGAAAGATGCAGTTGCGAGAATGTCAGAGGATCGTGTCCAACCGGGAGATCTTCTCCCTGCACCCGCCTCCAGCACATACAATGGCCGCCTAGGAGAGTAAATCATGAATCGTTGGATCTTCTGTACCAGTGCTCTGTTTTATGCCGGGATTTCTGGAGTTGCCCAGGAGTCGGGTGGTGATCGAGAAGGTGGCTGGCGTCTCTCCGACAGTCCCAGCACCTATCTTCGGGAACACGCCGAGAATCCGGTGGAGTGGTACCCGTGGGGTGAGGAAGCGTTTGCCAGGGCACGTGAACTGGATCGGCCCATCTTCCTGTCGATAGGTTACTCCTCCTGCCACTGGTGTCATGTGATGCGACGTGAGTCCTTCTCCGATGTCGAAATCGCAGAGTTCATGAACAAGCACTTCATCTCCATCAAGGTTGATCGTGAGGATCTTCCACACGTCGACGACGCATACATGGATGCGGTGAGAGCGATGACCGGTGGTGGAGGATGGCCCCTCTCCGCATTCCTGCTTCCTGATCTCAGACCATTCTTCGGGGGCACTTATTTTCCGCCGAGGACAAGGTTCAATCGTCCAGGGTTCATGCAGGTGCTGACGAGCATCGAGAGAGCATGGCGCGAAGATCGCGACCGCATCCAGGAGAGCGCGAATAATCTGAAGCAGCATCTTCTGGAGAGAACGCAACGTAACTTCGAGGGAATCGTTGCCGTCGAGTACCTGTCCGGTGGATTGGATGGAGCTGCGGGAAGTTACACAGCCGATCCCGCAGGATTTGGCAACGCACCGCGTTTCCCTAATCCGAGGCTTTTGCAGTATCTCATCGGAGAGGGGAAGGTACGCGGGGACCAGGCATCGGTCGATCGAGGTGTGTCTGTACTGCACGCCATGGCGCGTGGTGGGATTTACGATCAGGTGGGAGGGGGCTTTCACCGCTACAGCGTCGATGCGAAGTGGCAGGTCCCGCACTTCGAGAAGATGCTCTACAACCAGGGATCGCTGGCGGAGAGTTTTCTCGAGGGGGGCAGGATCACCTCCGATCCCGAGTTGACTCGAATCGGTAGAGTCACGCTCGAGGCGATGCTGGAGCACTTCTTGCTCCCGGATGGTGGCTTCGCCGGTTCATGGGATGCGGATTCTGGTGGCGTCGAGGGATCGTATTACGTGTGGACTCCTGAGCAGGTAACCGAGGTGGTGGGAGAGGAGTCCAGTTCACTTCTGTGCAAGGTTCTCGGAGTGGTGGAGTATGGCAACTTCGAGCAGGGCGAGGCGAGCGTTGCACGGATGGCGATGCCTCTTGCTGAAGCTGCAGGAGAACTTTCCATCGAACTGACCGAGGCGAAGCGGATGTGGAGCGATGGCGTCGCAAAGTTGAAGAAAGCCCGGGATCATAGGGTCGCCCCCAAGAGGGACCCCAAGGTAGTTCTAGGCTGGAATGCCCTTTCCATCTCGGCACTGGCGCGGGGAGCTGCGCTTCTCGATGAAGCGCACTTCCGTCAAGCAGCGGTAGCTGCCTACGAGTCGATGCGGGGATCACTGGTGCTCGATGATCGATTTCTGCGTCGTCGGGATTATCCTACGGGTATCGACTCCAGTTCCACTGAAACCGATTCGGTCGTTCAGGTGTCTGGAAACCCAGCGACACTCCAGGATGCAGCGCTGTGGTTGAAGTGTTGCCTCGATCTTTACGAGGCCACATTCGATGTCCGATACATCTCGGAAGCGCTTCGTTCGTGGAAGGTGATGAAGAAGGAGTTCGGTCCCCTCGAAGATGGTGCTGCCCTCTTCGAGGCACCTGCGGGAGCCGAGGTGTTGCTCGGAAGACGGCAGGAGTTCTTCGATGGCGCGATTCCCTCCGGCAACGCAACGACCGCTCGCTGTCTCCTGAGGCTCTACGAATTGACTGGGGATAGCGAATTTCGTGAAGCAGCGGAGCAGATCATCACTGCTGCCCTGAGTTCGGTTGGGAAGTATCCGACTGGATCTGCAGAACTGCTACTGGCGGTCCAGGCGATGGTGAGATCGACACCTGCGGTGGCGGTAGTCGGAGATCCAGCTAGCCCCGAGACGAAGGCGTTGATCGATGCCGTGGTTCACTCACCGGTACCCTTTCCGGTGATCGCATTGCGCCCGGCTGGGCAAGATGGAAAAGCAGTGGCCAAGGTGGTTTCCCTCGTCACCGATCGAACACTGGTCGATGGCAAAGCTTGCGCGTACCTGTGTGTCGATCAGGTGTGTGATCTTCCCACCTCGGATGTAGAAGCACTCAGGGCCCGACTGCAGAAACTAGCAACAGTCTTGAAGTCGACAGAGGAACAGAAGAAGGAAGAGAAGGAAGCGACATCCGATGGCGACAAAGAGGATCAGAAGTAAATTTGCTGCGCCCATCCGATGAACTGAATCGAAAGTAGTTCGATGTCCAACTCGATCAAGATGCTGGTAGATGCGGATGGATGTCCCGTCAAGGATGAGGTGGTTCGAGTCGCAAAACGACTGGAGATGGAAGTGGTCTTCGTCGCCAACCGTCAGATGAAGATTCCTTCAGCACCTCGCTGTCGTCTGCAGGTGGTCGGAAATCTATTCGATGCTGCCGATGACTGGATTGCAGAGAATTGCTGTGACAGGACGGTGGTGGTGACGGGAGATATTCCGCTGGCCGCTCGATGTGTCGCCGAGGGATCGGAAGTGGTGTCACCGCGGGGAAGAATCCTCGATGAAGAAACGGTGGGGGAGGCGCTGGCTCGAAGAGATCTATCGACTCACATGAGAGATCTCGGATTACCCACCTCCGGACCGGCTCCCTTCGAACAGGGAGATCGATCCGCATTCCTGCAGGCACTCGATCGAGTCATCCAGGGGATGATCCGTCGTCATCGTTGATC
>CBFIET010000178.1:0-11204 GCA_965661685.1 Planctomycetota bacterium | reverse complement strand
CCGAATTGCATCAGTACCCTCTGCAGGATCATCACCAGATCGACAGGGGGCATCCGCGTCGGCAATCCTCGTGAATAGTACCGGGCTACTTCCTGTTCGATCGCCTCGTCGAGATCGATTCCCTTGAGGTGCAGGTAGGCGAACTGATCTCGCAGTGCGGCGCTGAAGGAGGCGATCTCCTCCTCGACCTGTTGTTTCGAGAGCCATGTAGGAGCGGGCCGCACCGGAGTTGGCGTTCGGTCGCGATCTTCCCGTAGTTTCTGTCGCTTGGCCCGGTTGTTGGAGACCTTTTCCAGCACCATCTCGGGAGAGTCATCGAGCGGTTTCAGCCTCAGCGTTACCTGGGACTCCGGCTCCTCACCCAGTAACGACATCGCTTCCATCAGATCCTCGGCAAATCGCTTGTGAAGCTGGCCGGGCCATCGCTGCTGACACTTCTCGATGATTCTCGAGATCTGCACTCCATCGATGGAGATGGGAAGATACCAATCCTCGCCGACCTGGACCTGAGGTTGCTCATCCACCCAGCGAATCTTATCGAAGGGAGAGGCCTTCTGAGGGTGCTTCTGTGCCAGAGAGGGTGAGGCGAACCACCAGGTGCAGGCGACCACCACCGAGAGAAGGAAACCGTAACGCATCGAAAACTCCTTGAGCCCGTCAGGCGGGGAGCGGGATGGCCTGTTCCAGTGCCAGGAAGTCCTTCCATGCACGTTTCCATGCCCGGCGAGTCTCCCTGAGGGACCGCAGCAGTGTATCGGTCACCTCGCCATTCTTGCAGGCCCGGCGGTATTCCCGAAGGGTTGTCGCCCAACTGTTGAGGTGCTCCTCGACCTGTTGTCGAGCCACTTCAACGCGCTGGTTCCAGTCGCTGGAGAACTCGGGAAGTGAGCGTGACAACGAGGTCTCGTACTTCTCCGTCTGCCGCTCGAGGCGTTTACGCCAGCGGACCGGTGCTTCCGTTCTCTTCAGGTTGGAGGTCAATCCAAACGCACTGCCGAGGCAGATGAGCCACTTGGCAGGGTCGAAGTGATACCAGCGCAGTCCGTTGCGATAGTCGGCAGGAAAGGCGTGGTGGAAGTTGTGGTAGCCCTCGCCAAAGGTGACCAGGGCACAGATCCAGGAATCTCGGGAGGTGTTGCCGCGCGACCACGGTTGGGTGCCGAGGATGTGGCACAGGCTATTGATGCAGAAGGTCGCCTGGTGGGTGAAGACGATGCGAGCCAGCCCTGCAAAGAGCAGCATTCCCCAGGGGCGATCGATGAGAAGTCCCAGTCCCAGCGGGATGCCGATGTTGAGAGAGAGGGAGATGAGCCAGTAGTACTTCTCCTGCCAGCGCACCAGCGGGTCCGCCTTGAGGTCGGGGACATTACTGAGATCGTCCACCAGATCGTTGTCGTGGAAGATCCAGCGCATGTGAGCCCACCAGAAGCCACGGGTCGCATCGTAGGGATCCCCCTCGTGGTCAGTGTGTTGGTGATGACGGCGATGGGATGCGGCCCATACGATGGCAGAGTTTTGCAGAGCCATGGCACCGCTGATCAGTGCCAGAAAGCGCCACACCTTTGACCCCTCGTAGGAACGATGGGCGAAGAGGCGATGGTAGCCGATGGTGATGCCGAGTCCCGCCACCCACCACAACACTCCCGCTGCGACCCACAGTGCCCAGTGACTCCCCGAGTACCACAGGTAGATGGGGATCAACGCTGCGGCGAAGAGGGGGCTGAGGCTGAGGAACAGGGTGTTGACCCACAGGATGGGGCCGTCGCCAGTTTTGGTCGGTTCCACAACGGTCTGGTTCATCAGGCTCTCGCATTCGGGTTCAGGGTCAGGGCGTGGGTCTATTTGGCCCTGTCGGGGTCGGGAATACAAGCCGACTTGTACGGCAATTTGGGAGAGTGCAGGGGGCGGCCAGATTCGCCCTCTCTGGCGAAAATGAGATCACGCCAGCAGCGGCTCTATCACCCTTCCGTGGACATCGGTGAGACGGAATCGTCTTCCCAGATGCTTGTAGGTGAGCTTCTCGTGGTCGAGGCCCAGCAGGTGCAGGATGGTGGCCTGGAGGTCGTGAACATCCATCGGGTTCTCGGTGATGTTGTAGCCGAGATCATCGGTCGAACCGTAGGTGAGTCCTGCCTTGACGCCGCCTCCAGCCATCCACATCGAGAAGCATCTCGGGTGATGATCGCGGCCGAATCCCTGCGGCGTCAGCTTGCCCTGGCAATAACTGGTTCGTCCGAACTCCCCTCCCCAGATGACGAGGGTGTCATCGAGGAGCCCACGCCGTTCCAGATCGAGAACCAGGGCAGCGGATGCCTGATCGGTTTCCCTGCACTGGGTCCGGATGGCACCGGGTAAACTGCCATGCTGATCCCACCCCTGATGGAACAACTGGGTGAAGCGGACACCACGCTCGGCGAGTCGTCTGGCAAGGATGCAGTTGGCGGCATAGGTTCCCGGAGTTCTGGAGTCCTCTCCGTACATTTCGAAGATTTCATCGGGCTCGTCGGAGAGATCCGCGACCTCTGGAACCGAGGTCTGCATCCGCCAGGCGAGCTCGTTGCGGTTGTTGGCCGATGCGATGTGTGGCTGCGAATCTGGATTCTTCAGGTCGTGTAACTTGCCGAGTGCATCGAGCATGTGACGACGCATCGATCGCGACAACCCATCGGGATCCTTGAGAAAGAGCACCGGATCCTTGCCGGAGCGGAACTGGATCCCCTGGTGCTCGGAGGGGAGAAACCCGGCTCCCCACAGTCGAGCATACAGCGGTTGTCCGCCTTTGTTCTGGGTGACCATGGCGATGCTCGCCGGCAGATCGGCATTCCCTGCACCCAGTGCGTAAGAGATCCACGCACCGATCGATGGTCTTCCGGCGATCTCGGATCCGGTCTGGACGAAGGTGATGGCAGGATCGTGATTGATCGCCTGGGTGTGCAGGGAGCGGACGATGCACAACTTGTCAGCGATGGCGGCAGTATGCGGTAGCAACTCACTGAACTGTGCTCCTGATTCTCCGTGGCTTGCGAACTGGAAGGGGCTCGCCACCAGCGGCAAGGAGGATTGATTGCCGGACATGGCGGTGAGTCGCTGACCCATGCGGATCGATGCGGGAAGTTCCTCACCATGCCGTTGCTGGAGCAGGGGCTTCGGATCGAACAGGTCGATCTGCGATGGGCCACCGCTCTGAAAGAGCCAGATGATGCGGCGAGCTGACGGGGTTGCTCCGAGCAGCGGGGGAGTCATCGAGAGTCCGTTGGTGGGGAGCCAGCCCCACAGAGCACTGCCGGCAGCGAGTCCCGCTGCAGCAGAGAGAAACTGCCTGCGATTCGGAAGCGATCCTCGACTGGAGTTCATCGGAGCCTCGTCGTTTCATCCAGGTTCATCAATGAGGAGCAGACTGCCGCCAGGGCAGCCCATTCGATGGGATCGATGGCTGGATCGAGGGGGCTCTCACCCACCTGCAACCATCGTTTGGCGGCGTCCGGATCGGCCCCGAACTCCTCCAGTAACTGTCGGTGCAACTCCTGCAGGATCTGAAGTTCCTCTGCCGTCGGCCGACGTCCGGTGAGCAGTCGGAAGGAAAGGCCGATGGTTCCTGTAGGTTCCCCCCGATCATCGGAGATGACCCGGTGCGCCAGCAACCTGGCCGCCTCGACGAACTGGGGATCGTTCATCAGTACCAGAGACTGCATCGGAGTGCTGGTGCGATGGCGAAAGGTGACACACACGTCCCGCTTCGATGCATCGAAGATCATCATGGTGGGAGGGGGGGAGGTCCGCTTCCAGAAGGTGTACAGACTCCTTCGGTACAAACCATCCCCCTTCGATGGGGTGTAGGTGTGGCCGCTCTTTTCCTTCCACAGGCCTGGCGGCTGGTAGGGAAGTACCGGTGGACCTCCGATGGTGTTCACCAGCAAGCCACTCGATTGCAACGCCTGGTCGCGAATCATCTCCGCAGACATGCGAAGCGAAGGACCCCGGGTCAGCATGCGGTTTTGCGGATCGATGGCGAGGGTGGCAGCATCGGTGGCGGAGGATTGTTGCCAGCTGGCAGAGAGAAGCATCTGCTTGAGGGCTTTCTTCACATCCCAGCCGCTGGCGATGAACTCGGTGGCGAGGTGATCGAGGAGTTGGGGATGCGATGGCCGGGTGCCCTGACTGCCAAAGTCTCCCGAGGTGGGGACGATCCCTTCTCCGAAAGCGATCTGCCACAGTCGATTGACCGCAACCCTCGACGTCAGCGGGTGATCGTCGGAGAGGAGCCAGCGAGCCAGGGTCAGGCGATTCGGCTCGCCATCATCATCAGGCAGCGGAGGCAGGATCTCCGGCACAGCGGCGGACACCTCGATACCCGGTGAATCGTACCGGCCACGCTCGAGAAGATAGGTGGAACGGCTGCTGGCCATCTCCTCCATCACCATGATCTTCGGGTGTCGATCGGTGAAGTTGTTGTGGGCTTTCCGTGCGCTGGCCAGTTCTCCCCGGGCGGTGCGAGTCACATCGTCCATCGCCAGTAACCACCAGCGATACAGTTCCTCATCGTCGCAGGAGGAGGCTGCGGTGGGATCAGTCCCGGCAAGGTACAGTTTACGTACCTCTGCAGCGGAAATCGCTCGACCGACCAGATGCATCTCGTCAACGCCACCACCCTTGAAGCCTCGATCTCGGAAACGCTCTCCGATGGCGAAGTAGGGACCGCCGCCGGTGATGGAAGAGCGCAGATGATCACGGACGATCTCCTTCGGGGCGAGTTCGCCATCGATGTAGAGGTCGATTCCGGCGGCGCGGCTCGACCCGTCGTAGGAGAAGACCACATGGGTCCAGCGACCTGGCTCGATCTGCTGGCGACTGGAGACTGCGATGGCATCTCCGGGCCAGAAGTGAATCAGTGCAGCGGACAGCCGTCCTTGCTCCAGCAGTAACTGATACCCCTGGCTGGCTGCGTCGGTCCACGCCCGCGAGCGATGCAGGATCACCGCACGATCGGTCGTCTCCTCCGGTCGGATCCACAACGAGATGGAGAAGGGATCACTACGGCTGTATGCGCCAATCGCTCCGAAACCGAGTGCGTCATCTCCTGTCAGCCGGATCGCTTTCCCCTGAACCCCATCCATCAGGGAGAGTGCGGCGTG
This sequence comes from Planctomycetota bacterium, assembly GCA_965661685.1. GTDB lineage: Bacteria > Planctomycetota > UBA8108 > UBA1146 > UBA1146 > QNYK01. The sequence continues at coordinate 6,072 of CBFIET010000178.1, read as the reverse complement.
TGCGGTGGCAGGGAGTTCCGGATCGATCTTGTTCTTGCACTTGCCGTCGACGATTTCGTCGAAGGAATAGGAAGCGACCACATCGGTGACGACGGGGGGAGGGAAGGAGTCCTGCTGGCTCTGTCGCCAGTGGGAGAAGTCCTCCCGTCTCGAACGCTGCAACTCCTCCACCTCGGTTCGTGCCTCCTCGACCTTTCGGGAGAGCTCTTCGATGTGGCGGCGTGCCTCCTCATCGACGAGAGCCAGCGCCGGGGTAGGTACAGCGGAGGTGAAGTGGGAGTACAGACCACTCTCATCGATGTTGTCGAAGAAGGCGGAGAGGGAGTAGAACTCCTCCTGCTTGAGGGGGTCGAACTTGTGGTCGTGGCATCGGGCGCATTCGAGGGTCAGGCCGAGAAACGCCGTGGCAAAGGTCTGGGTACGATCTGCCACGTATTCGGCACGGAACTCCGCCTCGACACTGCCACCTTCGTTGGTCTGCCGGTGCAGTCTCTGAAAGGTGGTCGCCAGGATTTGATCCTGGGTCGCCTCTTCCAGCAGATCCCCGGCAACCTGCCAGGTGATGAACTGGTCATGAGGCAAGTTGTCGTTGAATGCCCGGATGACCCAGTCTCTCCACGGCCAGGTCGAGCGGTGAACATCGGACTGGTAGCCGTGACTGTCGGCATAGCGTGCCACATCGAGCCAGTAACTCGCCATCTGCTCGCCGAATGCGGGGGAGGAGAGGAGCAAATCGATCCACCGCGACCAGGCACCGGGGGAGGTATCTGCCAGGTGGCTATCGAGTGCATCCAGATCGGCGGCCAGGCCTGTCAGGATGAAAGCCGCTCGTCGCGCCAGGATCTCACGTCGGGCCGGGGCTGCCGGCTTGCGCCCCATTCCCTCCAGTTCCGCCAGCACGAAGTGGTCGATGGAACCGGTTGGCCACGATTGATCGTGTACCTGCGGGAGCGCAGGAGAAGTGACGGGAAGGAAGGACCAGTGCTGCTGGTAGTGGGCTCCCTCGGCGATCCAGCGCTCGATCAGTTCGATCTCTTCGGAAGAGATCTCCAGCCCCGATGATGGAGGGGGCATCTGATCTTCGGGATCATCCAGCCGCACTCGTTCGATGAGCAGGCTGGAGTGTGGTTTTCCAGCAACGATGGCGGCACCATCGGTGCGCTGTGCCAAGGCATCCTGGCGTTGATCGAGACGTAATCGCCCCTTTCGAGCGGCACCATCGGGGCCGTGACAGGGGAAGCAGCGATCGGACAGGATCGGTCTGATCTGCTGGTCGAAGTCGATCTCCTCGCCAGTGCTGGCGAGCAGGGAAGAAGAGTTTCCCAGCACCATCACGACAGCGGTCCACAGCACCACCCGGGACAGTGGCCGTGTCATCGATTCAGGTGAGTTTCTGTTCATGTCGACAGGGTACCACGGAGGTGTGTCCGTCGAGAGAAGCGGTCTGTCGGCGGGTCGCAGCAGCTGTGGCGATTGGCGGTGGCGATTGGCGGTGGAGATTGGCGGTGGCGATTGGCGGTGGAGATTGGCGGTGGAGAAGCGCAGGATTTGAGGGACGGTGGAAAGTTCTCCATCGATCGGGGGTGGCTCCAGCAACTCTCAAGGGCCTCACCGTTTGCAGTTCGTTGCTGCTTCTTCACGGCGCTGTCGTGGACCTGGCGCCTCCCTCGGATGGACACTCGATTACATAGGGATTGCATAGGGATTGCATAGGGTTGGGCGCAAACGAGAATCGGAACTATCGGAACTATCGGGACTATCGGAATATGTCGAATTGTCAGGTCATCGAATGGTAGTCCTAATATCATATATTTGAAGGAGTTACAACAGACGCTGGAGGTGGTAGTCGGTGATGGCGATCACCAGGATTCTACTCTAGACTGCAAGGGTCGACGGATTTGATCGGTTTCTTCCCGAGGCTTGCGAAAGTTTGCTTCGGATCACGAAATGCCCGCCAAGACATTTCGGAGAAGGGAAAGGGATCGCTTTCGACGAAGTTGACAGTTCTGTGGTGGGCCGCCGGAAATCTCTCACCCGTCAGAACCAGCGACCCGTGTAGTGGTCAACATTTCCAAAACTTGATTTCCACGAGAGAGGTTACGATGAGCAACTGGGAACCAGAAGAGCAGCTTTCCGATGCGGACATGGAAGGAATCGCCGGCGGAGCATCCAAGGGGATGTCCGATGAGGATAAGAAGATGATGAAGAAGAAGAAGGCGAACGCCGGAAGCGAGCCTTTCCCGAGTCCGGATCCGGTCAGCAAGGATCCGACCAAGGATGATGGCAAAGGGAAGTAATTCCGATTCAGGACGGTAAGGATGGCTTTCCTCGCGGAGATGCCAGCTTTTACCGGCAGACCGATCGCCTCTGACCATCTGGCCGGGGGTGATCGGTTTTTTTTATTATTCCTGGAGGGGTCCGCAGTGGCTGAACTGGTCCAGCCCCTGACAATCCCCATCTGTGGAGAGGTGTGCGGTTGAGAAATTCCCTCATCATCCTGGGCGTCCTGGAAGATCAAGATATCGAATGGTTCGTGCGTGTCGGGCAGACCGCCAACCTGTCCCAGGGGGACATCTTGATCGAGGAGGAGATCCACATCGAGTACCTGTGGTTCGTTCTGGAGGGTGCGCTCACCGTGACCACCATCCACGATACCAGCAAGGTGCTCGGAACCGTTTACCCTGGCGAGATCGTCGGCGAGGTGTCACTGCTCGATTCGAGACCTCCGGCGGTGACGTTGATCGCGGCGGAACCGACGACCGTGTTGCAGATCTCGCGAGCGGAATTGAAGACGAAACTCAGCAACGATACCGGTTTTGCGAGCCGATTTTACCGGGCCATCGGAGTGTGCCTGGCTCAACGGTTGATTCATCTCACCCAAACCACCTTGACGGTCAGCACCGTTGGCAAGGTGGGTTCCGGCAGTCCGGGAGAGGTGGAGGGAAGTTCGGTGGTGGATCCGGAAGTTCTGGAAGCGATCTCCCTGGCGAGCCGTCGCTTCGAATACCTGCTGGAAAGAGCGAATAAGAACTGAGCGATTAGTTTTCATAGATGATCGTGAGATTGACGAGGAGGTCGACTTGTCCGCCGATAAGCCGTCGTTGTTTCGAAAGAAAGCGCTGGAGCACATCTCCACCCCGGAGCAACTGGACACGATGTTGCAGGTGCTCCCCCGCAGGAACTGGCTTCCGCTGCTGGTGGTGGGCCTTGGATTCGTCGGATTCGGCGTCTGGTGTGTCCTCGGACAGATCCCGGTAAGTGTCAATGCCAACGGCATCATGATCTACCCCGGGAGAATCGTTCCACTGCAGAGCCACTCCCAGGGGCAGCTTCTGCAACTCGAGGTTCAGGTGGGGGACGAGGTCACCAAGGGACAGGTCCTCGGCGAGGTCTATCAGCCGGAACTGGTCGAGCAGTTGGCGGTGGAGCGAGAACTGCTCGCAGAACTGGAAACCAAGATCTCCATCATCGAGCCGCTACGCAAGTTCACACTCGCAACGGAAAAACAGTTCATCGAGGCGAAGCGTGGCTGGTATCGCAAACGAATAGAGACCAGCACCTCTCTTGCCAATGCCAGGCACACCGAGAGTGATCGTTACCTCGCCGGGCAATCGGCGCAGTTGAGTGTGGTCGAATCGGATCTACAACTGCTCGGGGCTTTTCTCACCAAGAAACTGAGCGACTTCGAGGCGTTGACGGAGGAGAAGATCTTCGCCGCCTACGATCAGGAGTTGATCGACACCCGCCAGGAACTCCTCAATAACAAGGTCGCCATCTCCGAACTCCAGTTGAAGCAGCAGGAACTCGAGTTCCAGAGGTTGAAGTTTTTGACGGAGCACCAGGGTCGCCTCGACGGAGTCGAAGAACTGCGTCGAAGTCTGGAAGAACTGGAAGTTCAGATTGCTCGTCTGGATCAGGCGGAGCTGACCGCAGAAACCAAGGCACGTCTGGAACTGACCGAGGCTCAGGGTCGTGTCCAGCGGCTGACGCGAAACCTCAACCACCAGTCGACGATCACATCTCCCCGATCGGGAAGAATCCTCGAGTTGACCGTCTCACCCGGACAGATTCTCACCCAGGGGTTGAGGATCGGAGTCATCGAGAGTTCAGGAGATGCAGAGGGACTCATCGCGGTGGCGTACTTCCCCGTCAAGGATGGCAAGAAGATCCAGTCAGGGATGAAGACCCGCATCACTCCGACCACCATCAAGCGGGAGCGGTTCGGGAGCATCCTGGGAGACATTACCAGTGTCTCATCGGTTCCCCGTTCCACCGACTCCATCGCCGCCATCGTCGGCAACCGTGAACTCGCCATGAGTCTGGGCACCGGCGGCTCGATGATCGAGGTTCGCAGTCGCCTGAAAGCGGATGACGAGGCTCCCAGTGGTTACCAGTGGTCCTCGGGGAACGGTCCCGATATCGATGTCACCTCCGGAATGACGGTGACGGTGGATGCGACCATCGAGTACCGCAAGCCGATCACCTTCCTGTTGCCGTTTCTCCGCGAAATCGGTGGTAACTAGAGATCATGGCAAGCGTTCCCGGAAAACGAGTGAAGACACCTACTGTACTCCAGCTGGAAGCGGTGGAGTGTGGTGCCGCTTCGCTGGCGATGATCCTCGGCTATCACGGCAGGATCGAACCTCTCGCCAAGTTGCGCCAGAACTGCGGTGTTTCCAGAGACGGCAGCAAGGCAGCCAATGTACTGCGAGCCGCTCGCCGTTATGGACTTGAAGCCAATGGTATCAAGGCCAGTGTCGATGCCCTGAGAAACCTGGAGATGCCCTGCATCCTCTTCTGGGAGTTCAATCATTTCGTTGTCCTGGAAGGATTCAAGAAGGATCGGGTTTACATCAATGATCCAGCGATGGGACACCGGATCATTCCCCTCCAGGACTTCGAGAGAAGTTTCACTGGAGTTGCGCTGGCGATGCAGCCCGGCGATGAGTTCGAGAAAGGCGGAAAGAGACCGAGTCTGATCGGAGCAGTCGCGGAACGTTTGGCTGGCTCCGCCCTTCCCATCGCCTTCTGCATCTTCATCGGTTTTCTGATGGTTTTGCCTGGAATCCTGTTCCCGGTCCTGATGCAGGTGTTCCTCGACGAGATCATCCTGGAGGGAAGAGCCGACTGGGCACGCCCCGTCATGATGGCGATGGGCTCTGCCATCATCCTCGGACTTGGTCTCAAGTACCTTCAGATGCACTCGCTGCGGCGACTGAGATTGAACCTGACCATCAAGCTGTCGAGCCAGTTCTTCTGGCATCTGCTGCAACTCCCCAATGATTTCTACGTGCAGAGATTCGCAGGTGAGGTGGCCAACAGGAGCAGGTTGAACGAGGAACTCGCCACCGATATCTCCGGACGACTGGCCCAGACTGCCATCGACGTGGTGATGGCCTGCCTCTATCTGACGGTGATGCTGTACTACGATGTGTTGCTGACCGCTGTCGGAGTGGTCGTGGCTCTGCTGAATTTCCTCATCTTGCGCTGGATCTCATCGAGTCGTATCGAGGCATCGATGCGTGTTCTCCAGGAGTTCGGTAAGGCCCACGGAACCGCCATGGCGGGTCTCAAGGGGATGGAGACGATCAAGGCGAGCGGTCTTGAATCGGGCTTCTACGAGAAGTGGTCCGGCTACTACTCCAAGGCGATCAACGCCCAGCAAAATCTTCAGGTCTCCAATGTGTTGCTGAGCACGATGCCGTCGCTGCTCAGCGCTCTGGCAACGGTCCTCGTCATCATCGTCGGAGGATTTCGTGTCATCGATGGTTTCATGACCATCGGTATGCTGGTGGCGTTCCAGTCGTTGATGAACAGCTTTCTGGCACCTGTCGAAAACCTGCTCGATCTGGGCTCGGTGACGCAGGAGATGCGTGGGGATCTGGACCGCATCGATGATGTACTGAAGTATCCCTTCGATCGCAACACACGGGAATCTTCACAATCGGACGAGGATTCGGGGGACGATGTTTTCCTGGTGGGAGACATCCGCCTGGAGAATGTCACCTTCGGATACAATCCGCTGGAACCACCTTTACTGGAAGATATGAACCTCCACATCCGGCCTGGTGA
>CBFIET010000177.1:0-46694 GCA_965661685.1 Planctomycetota bacterium | reverse complement strand
GGTATTGCCATCGTCATTGGCATCCCGAGATATGGGGCAGGTGCTCGCAGGACCACTCAGGAACAGTTCACTGATGATCCAGATTCCATCACCGATGTTCACGCTGCCGTCACTGTTCGCATCGCCACGGGTCCAGTCGATGGTCACCACTGGATTCAGCTCGATGCTTCCTCCGGAGAATGCGGCCGTGTAGGAAGCACCGCCCACCACGACCACGTTGGCCACGGCAGGAGATCCAAGTCCGTCATCCCAGGAAAGGGTGGCTGTTGCGCCAGCCTCATTACCGGCCATGCTTCCGCCGGTTTCGTATTCAGCAACGGCAACAGTTGATGCCGAAGGGAACGCCAGAACTTCTGCACCGGTGAAACTGTAGACAACTCCGGCGGTCCAACCATTCTCATAGAGACTGATTTCGCCAAAGTCTGCTTCGAATGGCAGGTCGAGAGTTACCCCTGTTGCGGCAACCTCTCCACTGTTTGCGAGGCCCATGGAGAATCCCTGGGTATCGTTGGGGAACGGTGCACCGAGCCCGCTGTTGTCGGTCTCGGAGATGGTGATATCGATGCTTGCAGTGGCGTTTCCGTCGGCAGGATTGTATCCCGAGGAGGCGCTGCCAGCGCTGTAGGTGTACTCCGGATCGGGAACACCGATGCACTCGACGCTACCGGAGTTCTGTTCCGGAACGAGTGAGGCACCATTGACCACGACAACCGTTGCCACCGCGGGAGATCCCAGGGTGTCACAGAGGTCGACCGTGGTAGATCCTTCAGCAGTACAGGAGTAGTTGGCTACGTTCAGTTCATAACCAGTTCCCGCATCAAGGGTGGCACACCCTGTGAAGCAGATCACCACTCCGACGGTAAATCCATTGTCGAAGACGCTGGACTGGTTGAAGTCGGGCGCTCCGCCGTTCTTCACAACCATGGTGGTTGCACCGTCGGCAACAGAGTTGCACGTCATCAAGGCGGTGTCGTTGCAGGCCCCGTATGACCACCCAGCAATGGGGTCGCCCCCGTTGTCGAGTGTCACCGACAGGTCGCCACTTCCGCCAGCTGGAATGCTACCGCTGGAAATGCTCATGGAGTACTGGCCGCTCGCGACCGTTGCCATGGCTACAACAAAGATTAGTGTCAGCAATGAGTTGATATTTCTCATGTCGAATCCCTCCAGGTATTTCAACATCTTGTCCCTGATAATAATGTCTAGCAATTCGTGTCGTCGCTGTCGCATACCGGAAGAGTATCGTCAAGAGTCGGATCCGGTCCGTCGTCGAATGGTCCTGGCGCTGGCGGCTCTCCTCCGAACTTGAACAACCAGTTGAGCAGGTAGACGGAGTCCGCCATGTTCAAGTGACCATCGTCGTTGGAGTCGCACGCATCAGGACACAGGATCGAAAGTCCGTTGAACTGATTGGCAAGCATGGTGGCAGAGTCTGCGAGGTCGACCTTGTCATCGCTGTTGCAGTCACCGCGCTGGAAGATCTCCTCCGGGACCACGTATACGGAAGTGTCGTTACGCTCGTAGATCTGGATCGACTCGAAATCGATAACCACGTTGTTGTAGAGGTTTACGTCGCCAGTACCGTTGATGTCATTGCACCACTCGATCGGCTGATCCTCATTACACTCGGCGGTCATATCGACAGTGACGCGCATCTTGCCGACCAGCAGTCGACCTTCAGCACCGTCTCCGGAAGTCGCCACCGTCTGAGGAAGGGTCTGACCTTCGAAAGGCGGCAATGCATCGAGCAAGAGAGCGACTACCAGTTCGCAGCCATCTCCGTCGTCGGGATCGTCATCGACCTGCACTGCGGTGTATTCGACACCAACCTGATTGAGGATCGAGCCGTTGAACTCCCAGGAGTCCTCGTGAATCGTCAGATCACAATCGTAGCAAACGGTGAAGGTGAAACCCTGAATGTAGTCGTCGGTGTCCGCGTAGAAGAAGCAGAGATCACCGGTCTGACCGTGGTATGCGTAGTTTCCAGCATCCTCTTCGAAGTTGGTTTCCATCCACAGGATCGTATCCTCGGCTGGAACTGCGATGGGAGTGCAGGAGAAGGTTCCGTTCTCTTTCAAGGGAGTCACGGAAAGTCCGCCAACCACGATCACGTTATCCAGAGTCGGCGATCCGAGAGTGCCGTCACTCAAGGTGATCGCACTGCTTGCGGTAGGTGGAGCTGCCTCCCCCTCGACGTAGATGTTCGAATCGACACATGAGTACGTGTAGCTGGCGATGTGAGTGTCATTACCCTCAGGAATCGTCTGCCCGCCGAAGGGTGTCTGGAAGTCGAGTACGACTCCAAAGGTTCCACCATTCGCGTAGAGATTCGAGATCTGGAACTCTGCACCAGCAGCATCCGTATCTGCACCGGTGGAAATGCCTTCCAGGGTCACAGCAGTCGGATCGTGAGTGATTGCAGTCACGAATCCCTGGACGCCACCGAGGCTGTTATCGAGAAGGATTCGAGAATCTCCCGTGGTTCCTTCACCGTCTGCAGGAGCGGATCCGTCTTCCACGCGCATCGTAGCAGGCGGCGGAACCATGAGGGTCAATGTACCCCCGTTGAGTCCTAGCCCATCTGCGGCGCCGGTCGACAAGCCGCCCTGGACGATGATGTTCGCCAGAGGAGGATTGTTCAGGGTGTTATCTGAGAAACTCAGATCGATTTCGGTCACTGCCGTGACCACTGCCATCGGAGTCAATGTGACAGCCGCCAGTGATTGCCCCGTCCCTGCTGGGATCGAATGGCCGTCAAAGGGAGGCTCAGCATCGACAACAACTCCCAGAGTAAATCCTCCCGAGAGGATCTCCGGAACGATGAGCTCTGCATTGGAACTCTCTGTGGCGGTCCCTGCTGTAGACAGGTCCGAAACAGCAACCTGGGAATCATCCAGGGCCACGGCGAGGACGTATCCTTCGGTCGGGGCGGTGGAATCAAGGCTGATGGTCATTGTCGCCGGTGCGAGTCCTTGTGTGCTGGCATTACTGATGTTGAGGGATTGCCCTCCACCAGCAAGTACAGTTCCAGAACAGAACATTGCTACCGCGACCCAGATGAAGGTGCGCTGTGAGCGCACGAGGTTCGAGAGATCCATGATCTCCTCCCTTGGCAATAAACGTAATATCCACTAATCAAACAAAAATAGGAAACTTACAAAATATGAGACCGACGACTCTCAAACACCTCTCTCGAGGCCGCCATTCAAAGTTATGTCAAGCCCAGTCTTACTAGTTCTTTGAACACTTGCTCTGCGAAATAGACCTGCAATCAAATGCTCACAGGACCAATCAGACTACGAGTTATGTCCGATGTCAACTAGTTGCTGACAGGTTTGTCCTGCAATCGTAAAGCGCACTTATCAACCTTTGTCAACGATGGGAGTCCGGTCAGTAATGGCACCTTCGACTGCCTGGATGCCACGGATCCCATGCTTCACTACTCCTACCTTACAAACGGTGGAATTCCTGGGACTGGCATCTCAGTAATCCCACCCAGGGGACCCGTTAGAATTGGAGGAATGTTCCAATTCTCATCGGCAAAATTTGCCTGACAATTTTCAATTCGATCTAGATTCGCGGGAAACTCACCAAGAATCCGTCGATGTTCGAGGCCCAGTGATGGTTCCAGAGGCAGGGGAGCCGGCTCAACGGCCCTGGGAAGCCCAGGAGGGCGCCCCAAAGACCTCAGCACCAGGGGAAGGGGTGAGGGCCGAAAACCCAGCCCAGTGGCCCATACAGGGCCCAGAGGATTCTCTTGCACCGATTCCAGCGGGGAGAGGACTGCGCCCACTCCCTCCCCTCTTTCGGGGGAGTCGATGGCAAGGAACTGGAAACGGAGCGGGACCGTGCTGGAGCGGGACCGTGCTGGAGCGGGACCGTGCTGGAGCCATCGCAGATCGACCTCGAATCTCGAGGTCCAGGACTACTGCTGTTCCTTGTCTCCGGTGGAGTCCTCGTCGGTGGTAGCTTCGGCATCCGCAGTTTCGTCAGCGGCATCCTCTTCCGCTGCCTCTTCTGTCACGGCAGCCTCGGCGGTCTCCTCTTCAGGGGAATCCTGCTCCTGCACCGACGCCTCGACGGTATCTCCGTCTGCATCCTCTGTGCTGGCAGCCTCCTGCTCGGAGTCGCCTCCCTGCGTCGGATCCGCAGCAGCGGGCGCAGGCGAATCTTGCGTGGAGGAATCACCGTCGTTGCGACGACAATCTCCCTCCGGGTATTCATCGTCTTCACGCACATATCCCAGGTACGCCTGGACAGCAGCATCTCCGAGTCGCGGTTTGACCATCCTCAGCACTCTCGTGTATCCGCCAGGACGCTCGCTGTAGTAGGGGCCGATCTCGTCAAACAGAAGCTGGACCACTTTGCGATCGCCGAGGATCGCCATCGCTCGACGGATGTTGTGAACGGTCTTGTTGCGGGAGAGGGAGATCAGTTTCTCGATCTTTGGCTGCACGAACTTCGCCTTGGAGCGGGTCGTGACGATGTGCCCCTTCCCTTGCCATTCGATGACAAAGGCTCTCATCAGATTCTTGGCAAGAGCCTTACGGTGGCTACCATTTCGGTTCAGCTTCTTGCCCGCTACACGGTGACGCATCGATATTCTCCTGAGGGATTACCCTGGTACTACCAAGGGACTTGACCCAGTTCCAGGTTGAGATCGGTCAACTTCACCTTCAGTTCTTCCAGTGATGTCTGACCAAAATTACGGATTCTGAGGAGGTCTTCCTCTCTCAGGCGGACCAGTTCTCTCAAGGTGGAGATGTTCATCGACTCGAGACAGTTCGAGGCACGAACCGACAACTCCAGTTGAGAAAGAGGCATGTCCAGCAATTGCCTCGTCTCTTCGTCCTCCGCCTCCGGCATCTCGATGTCGGGAATTCTCGGCTGAAGGACTTCGGAACCCAGTTCGAAATACTTGACCACGGGGGTCAGGTGCTTTCGCAGGATCTTCCCTGCTTCGACCAGGACACTGTCAGGTTCGACGGTGCCGTTGGTCCAGATCTCGAGGATCAACTTGTCGTAGTTGGTCAACTGTCCAACTCGAGTCGACTCGACCCGGTAGCGGACCCTGTGGACCGGTGAAAAGGTCGAATCGAGCCAGATCACGCCGATCTCCTTGTGATCTCCCGAATTCTCGGAGGCGGTACTGTAACCACGACCGATCTGGGCCTTGAAATCAGCCTTGAACTCGACGTCCTGGGTCAGTGTCGCGATGACCTGGTCAGGATTGTGAATCACGACCTCTTCACCACACTCGATATCACCGGCAGTGATGGGACCGACTCCGGACTTGTGAATCGACATCTCTGCCTCTTCCACGCCCCGAAGTTCCACCAGCACCTGCTTGAGGTTGAGAATGACATGGGAGATGTCCTCGAGGACACCATCCTTGGTCGCAAACTCGTGATCGACACCGGCGATCCGCGCTTGCACAAGAGCAGCCCCTTCTACAGAGGAAAGCAGGACTCGACGCAGGCTATTGCCCACGGTGTGTCCAAAACCTCTCTCGAAAGGCTCGATGACGAACTTCCCGAAACTGGAAGTACTCGTCTCTTGCTCGCACTCGACCCGGTTCGGCAGTTCGAATTCTCGCCAACGAACGCGCATCGACATGGGTTGGGCTCCCTTCTCATGAAAACCGGAGACTACTCCGGGTTCACAAGGATTCTTGATTAGACGACAATCCCCTAACGGGAACTGAATTCGACGATGTACGCCTCCTGGATAGGAATCGCTACATCCTCGCGTGCAGGGAACCTGGTAACAGTCCCCTTCAACTCCTTCGCATCGAGATTCAGCCATTCCGGTACCGACCGGCCCTGCTGTCCCTCGACCCTCTCCCTCGCCAGGGATTCGCTCTTCTTATGTGCCTTGGGAGCGATGACATCCCCCACCTTTACCAGGTGAGATGCGACATCGAGTTTCTTCCCGTTGACGGTCACGTGACCGTGGGCAACAAATTGACGAGCCTGGCTCCTGCTCTCTGCAAACCCGAGCTGAAAGACCGTATTGTCGAGTCTTCGCTCGAGCAAGATCAGCAGATTGGCTCCGGTGTTTCCACGCAGCCGATCCGCCTCGGCAAAGTACTTTCTGAACTGACGCTCCAGCACTCCATAGATTCGCTTCGCCTTCTGCTTCTCGCGCAGCCTGACGCCGTATTCTGATGGGCGCGCGCGACGAAAACCGTGCATCCCAGGCGGGTATCCGCGCTTGGCGATTGCACATTTTGCAGTGTGGCATCTCGCCCCTTTGAGGTAGAGGCGATCGCCATCACGACGACAAAGCTTGCATTTGGGTCCGAGGGTACGTGCCATGCTATCTCTTCTCCTCAGACTCTACGCTTCTTGCGAGGACGACATCCATTGTGTGGAAGTGGGGTAACATCCTCGATGGCGAGGATTTCCAATCCGCTCGACTGTATCGCCCGGATCGCCGACTCTCGTCCGGACCCAGGACCCTTGACCCTGAGGTCGACCTGGGTGATGCCCATCTTCTTGGCAACCGCAGCACAGTTCTCCGCTGCTCTCTGAGCCGCAAAGGGGGTCGATTTACGACTTCCCTTGTATCCAACCGTTCCACCACTCTGACTCATCAGAGCATTTCCCTCAGCATCCGTGAGGGAGATGATGGTGTTATTGAAGGTCGATTTTATATGAACGATTCCACGGCTAATGTTCCGCCGAATCTTTTTCTTCGCTGCCTTCGCCAATTCAAGGTCTCCGATTCAAGGGGTTACTTTTTCTTTTTCGCCACGGTTCTTGCGGGTCCCTTGCGGGTCCTCGCATTGGTGCGAGTTTTCTGTCCACGTACGGGAAGTCCACGCCGATGACGAATCCCTCGGTAACTTCCGATGTCCTTCAGTCGAGTGATATTTTGCTGCACCTGTCGACGCAGCTGTCCCTCGACCACATAGGATTCCTGGATGTGAGAGGTGATTCTGCTCACCTCATCCTCACTGAGATCTCGCGACTTGACCTCCGGAGAAATTCCGGCAGCCTGACAGATGTCCATCGCAACCTTGTCTCCGATCCCGTAGATGTAAGTCAACGCCACATGGACGCGCTTATTTCCCGGGATGTCTACACCCTGGATCCTCGGCATGAGTTCGACCCAATCCTCTACTAATCACTGGTTTCAACGACGGTGCGAACACCGGTGCCACCAGAAATGGTTCTTTACTTACCCTGTCGCTGCTTGTGACGGGGGTTGACACAGATAATACGCAGGACTCCTTTACGGCGGATCAACTTGCAGTTCTCGCAGATCCGCTTCACGGAGGCTCGTACCTTCATGGTGTCCCCTTCATTTCATCTCCTCTGTCACGCATCGTGCGAGGAGTTCAACCATCAAAATTTGCGGGGTCAAGGTGGCCTGATACCCACCTCTCCCTCTTCACCCTGTCGGCCGATCCGTCGCCACATCCGGACGAGCCGGTTCCTGAAGACACCGTGTCGGTCTTCACGCCGCAGGCACCGAGTACCGGAACCGATTCCCGCCAGGAAATCGGAATCTCGAAACTCGCCCGCCTTGGACAAGGGGAAGCGAAGAATATACTTAGGACACGGCACGACCGTCAAGGCGCATCGCCTCAATTCCGCCAGATTTCCGACAATTTCGGGGGGCTGAGCAAAATTTCTCGATCACGCCTGTCCTGGTGTTCCGGGAATCGGAGGCCACGCCTCCCCCGCTCCCAGGGTCAGCACCCTGGGGCCATCCTCCGTCACCGCTACGGTGTGCTCGCAGTGGGCAGAAACGAGTGAATCGACCGTGACCACCGTCCAACCATCACTCTGCGTCCGCACATCCCCTGTCCCGGCGTTCACCATCGGCTCGATGGCGAGGACCAGGCCCGCTTTGAGCTCGAAATCAGCGTTTCTGAGGTCATTGGTGACGAAATTGGGGACCTGTGGCTCCTCGTGCATCGTTCTGCCGATGCCGTGGCCGACAAATTTCTCGACCAGCCCCAGCCCCGAGTCGCGAATCACCTTCTCGATCGGCTCGATCAGTCCGACCAGGGTGTTTCCCGGGCGTGCTGCGTCGATCCCCGCTGCCAGCGCGTCCCGGCATACCTGCAGCGTCCTCCTCGTCTGGGAGTCTCCCTCCCCCAGGATGAAGGAGCGCGCTGAATCTCCGCAGAACCCCTCCGCCCCGATGCCGATATCGATCGACACCAGGTCCCCATCGGCGAGTACCCGCTCGCCAGGGATCCCGTGCACCACCTCTTCGTTGACGGAGATGCAGGAGTGGGCGGGAAATCCGTGATATCCGAGGAACAACGGCTTCCCCCCCAGATCGTGAACGCTGTCTCGAACCGCCTCATCGATCTCCTGGGTGCGGACACCGGGACGAATCAGCGGTGCAATTTTCTGGAAGGTGGTGGCGACCATCTCTCCGGCCACCGCCATCCGATCGATTTCCCGGGGAGACTTCAGCTGGATCATGATCCGATATCCAGTGCGTCACGCACTGCCACTCCCACATCGTCGATGGGCTGCGCACCATCGACCTCGACCAGCACGCCGCCTGATCGATAGTGCTCGACCAGAGGTCCCGTCTCCCGCTGGTATACATCCAGTCGGTTGAGGATCGCCTCCTCGGCGTCGTCGCTTCGCTGGTAGATCTCGCACTGCCCCCCCCCGGAAGCACAGCGACCATCTACAGGTGGCGGTGAAAATTCGACGTGGAAGGTATCACCACACTTACGGCATACCCGTCTTCCCCCCAGTCTTCTCACCACCTCCGCTTCTCCGCACTCGAAGTAGACGACTCGATCGAGAGTCAGATCCAGTTCGGAAAGAAGGGACTGGAGGGCGGAAGCTTGTTCCAGGTTGCGTGGGTATCCATCGAGCAACCAGCCAGCGGAGGCATCGTCCTCGGCGAAGCGGTCGCGGACCAGCGCAAGAACCACCTCATCGGGGACCAGTTCTCCGGCGTCCATGTACTTTTTTGCCTCGAGTCCCGTGGCGGTGCCTCGCTGCAGTGCATCCCGCAGGATGGCACCGGTCGAGATGTGAGGGATGGAGAGATCCCTGGCCAGGCCAGCGGCCTGGGTTCCTTTACCGACTCCGGGGGGGCCGAGGAAGACCAGCCGCACGGCTCAACGATCCCTCATCTTTGCTCCAGATCGACCTCGGCGAGGAGTCGTGAACCCCTCGTACTGTCGAGCCAGGAGTTGAGCCTCGACCTTGTCGACCAGATCGAGTGCCACACCGACGACGATGAGAATTCCGGTCCCTCCCAGCATCTGGGAGGCACTGAAACTGACCCCCATGCTTCCCGATACCACCTGGGGTATCAGAGCGATGGTGGCGAGGAATACAGCTCCGGCCAGGGTGATCCTGGCGAAGACACCCTGCAGGTATTCTGCAGTGCGGTGGCCGGGACGGATCCCGGGAATGAAGGAGCCGTACTCCTTCATGTTGTCGGCAATCTCCACCGGGTTGTAGTAGAGGGACGTCCAGAAGTAAGTGAAGAACCCGATCATGCCCACATACAGGATCAGGTACCAGAAGGCACCTGGGGCGAACAGTGCTGCGATTCCGGTAGCACCCGGAATGAAGGTGAGGGCGATCCCTGGCACCATCAGCAGCGACTGGGCGAAGATGATCGGCAGCACACCGGCACTGTTGATGCGAATCGGCATGTAGTGTCGCTGGCTCCCGGCACCCTTGACGGTACGCGCATTCTGGATCGGAATCCTTCTCTGTCCCTTGGTGATGAAGACCACCGCAGCGACGATTCCGAAGAAGAGGACGACCAGGGAGATCAGCAGCAGCACGAACATCGGTCGCTCGTCCGGACCCTTGGTCACCCACTGCGATCCGAAGTCACTGAAGACTGCCGGCAGGATCGCAACGATCCCGGCCATGATCATCAGTGAGATTCCGTTTCCGATGCCATTCTCGGTGATCTTCTCACCGAGCCACATCAAGAACAGGGTTCCACAGGTCAGGACCAGCACCTGGAGCACGCCCAGTGCCACACCACCCTCAGACACCGCAGTGCCATTTCCGAGGAAGGTGGGACTGTTGATGGCCTGAACCACGATGACGCCCTGCAAGAGGCAGAAGAGAACGGTCGAGTATCGGGTCCAGCGAGCGATGACCTTACGACCCGACTCCCCTTCCTTCTGCAACTCTTCAAGACGAGGGAACACCTTGGTCATCAGCGAGAAGATAATCGACGCACTGATGTAGGGCATGATTCCCAGGGAGAAGACGGTTGCGTTTGCCAGGTTTCCACCTGTCAAGCGACTCGCCATCCCCAGGAACGCCAGGAATCCACTGGTGTCCGCCTGGTTGGCAAGAGCCTCTTCCAGTACATCCAGGCGAATCCCCGGAAGGTAGATGAAGAAGCCAATCCTGTAGATCGCCAGTGCCATCAGGGTGAAAGCCACCCGTCGCCTGAGATCCGGAATCGCAATGATGTTAGCAATCGCCTTGAACATGAAGCTCCCCTAGACCGTTTTGGCTTCCCCGCCGTTGCTCTCTATCTGTTCCCGGGCGCTGTTGCTGAACCTGGCAGCTTCGACCACCAGTTTCCGCTCCAACTGCCCTGCACCCAGGACCTTCAGTCGCGAGTGACGCTTTCGGACCAACCCGTGCTCTGCCAGGTACTCGAGCGTGATCGAGGTCACCTCCTCGGGCACCTGGTTCAGATCTCCCACGTTGATGATGTCATAGGAGACACGAAAACGAACATTACTGAAACCCCGCTTCGGAAGGCGCTGGAATAGAGGGGTCTGACCCCCTTCAAATCCACGCTTTCTCTTCCAGCCAGATCGAGAGTGGGCGCCGTTCATGCCCCTGCCGGCGGTTTTTCCGCCACCAGCAGCATGTCCACGTCCAACTCTTTTGCGGCCCTTGTATTTACCGGCCCTTTTGTTCAGGTCGTTGAGGTTCATGCCAGGGTGACTCCCCTCAGTTTCTCCACCTGCTCCTTGGTACGCATGCGGAGTAACCCCTCGAGCGTAGCCTTGACCACGTTGAGAGGGTTGTTGCTTCCATACTGTTTCGTCAGCACATCCTGAACGCCCAGACATTCCAGGACCGCTCGTGCGGATGCGCCTGCGATAACCCCGGTTCCCGGCGATGCCGGTACCATCTTCATGCGGGCGGTACCCGCCGCTCCCAGTACTTCGTGGCAGATGGTGGTTCCGTTCATGGGGATCTTGTGCATCTTGCTCCTGGCATCCTTGAAGGCTTTCTCCAGGGCTCCCTGGACCTCCTTGGCCTTACCGAAGCCAACGCCAACGGTGCCCTTTTTGTCCCCGAGAACTACCAGGGCACTGAAAGACATCCGACGACCACCTTTTACGGTGGCGGCGACGCGATTGATCTTGACGACCTTTTCCTCGTAACGTGGACCGTCATCCTCTTCGCGACCACGTCCGCGACCACGACCGCCTCGGCCTCCACGGCCTCCACGGCCACCACGGCCACCACCACCCTGTCCACCACCCTGTCCACCACCACGGCCGCCTTGACCTCCGCGGCCACCGCGACCTCCACGGTCACCGCCGCCACGGTTGCCACCCGCTGCCGCGGGCGTAGCCGCAGCCGCAGCGTCAGCAGCAGGTGCAGCAGGAGCTGCCGCTTCCGCAGCAGGTGCTTCCGCAGCAGGTGTTGCGGCGGGAGTCGCTTCCGGTTTCTTTTCTTCTTCAGACATACCTAGACCTCGATGCCTTCCTTGCGCAGAGCCTCGGCAATCGCCTGGACCCGGCCGTGGTACTTGTACCCGTTGCGATCAAAGGACAGCTGGGAGATCCCTTTTTCCTTCAACCTGGCTGCCAGCAACTCTCCGACGGAGGTTGCTCCCTGGACTGTCCCTGAGCTCTTCGACAGATCCTCACGGACGTCACTCGCCATCGTGGATGCACTGACCAGTGTCAAGCCATTGAAGTCATCAATCGCCTGGCAGTAGATGTGCTTCGAACTCCTGTAGACCGTCAGTCGCGGACGACTTGCTGATCCACTCAGTTTTTTACGGATGTGACGACGCCTTCTTTGACGACGCACATGTTTCTTTCTGGTTGCTTGCATTTCAAATACTCCCGTGGCCTATGCGCCGAAGCTCTTGGCCTGCTTGCGACGTACGACCTCGTCGCTGTAACGGATCCCCTTGCCCTTGTATGGCTCGGGGGGACGGACCGCGCGCACCACGGCGGCAAATTGCCCGACCTTCTGCTTGTCGAGGCCCGTTGCCACGACCTTTGTCGGCTCGGGACACACGCACTCGACTCCATCTGGCAATGCGATCTCTACCGGATGGCAGAAGCCGATCGATAGAACCAACTTTTTTCCCTGTACCTTCGCGTTGTAACCAACGCCGACGATCTCGAGTGTCTTCGAGAAACCCTCGGTGACACCGGTGATCATGTTATTGACCAGTTGCCGGGCGGTTCCATGCATCGTACGGGCGATTCTCTCCTCGTTACGACGGGTGAAGAGAACCTTGTCCTCTTCCACTGCAACCGCCACCGTTGGATGACAGTCCCACGAGATCTCTCCCTTGGGGCCCTTCACGGTCACCTGATCTCCGGATACCGAAACGGTGACACCGGAGGGGATTGCGATCGGTTGTTTTCCTAATCTCGACATCTTCCCCTCCTCTCTAGTACACGCAGCAGAGGACTTCGCCTCCGACATTTTGTTTACGAGCTTCGTTGTCGCTGAGAATCCCATGGGATGTGGAAACCACCATGATCCCCTGACCTTCCCTGACGACGGGCAGGTCGGCAACGGAACTGTACACACGGCAACCTGGTTTGGAGACACGGTCGATCCTGCGGATCACCGTCTCCCCTTCAGGGCCGTACTTCAGACCGATGGAGATCTCCTTCTTGGGAATCTCTCCCTTGACTACGAACTCGCTGATGAATCCCTCTCGCTGAAGGGTATCGAGGATCTGCTCCTTGATACGAGAGTACGGGACTCGAACGGTAGGACGCCCGAGGGCGTTGACATTGCGGATCCTCGTCAAGAGGTCTGCAATGGGGTCGGTCATGCTCATGCCTGTTTGTCTCCTTCGCTCCTGGTGCAACGTGTGCACTGGTTAGCCATGGGATCTACGTTGTTGTCGTTACCAGCTCGCCTTGCGAACGCCTGGAATCTCTCCCTTGGAAGCCATGTTCCGGAAGCAGATCCGGCAGATGCCGAACTTCCGGTAGTAGGCCCTGGGGCGACCACAAAGATGACACCGGTGGTAAGCCCTAGTCGAGAACTTGGGCTTCAACTTCTGTTTATTGATCAGGGCTTTTCTCGCCAAAGCCTTGCCTCTTATTTCTTCTTGAACGGGAAGCCGAACTGCGACAGCAGAAAATGCGACTTCTCGTCATCTGAATTACGAATGGTAAAGCAAATATTCATTCCTTGAAGGAACTCGACATCGTCGATCCGCAACTCTGGAAACACGAGCTGGTCGGTCAGACCCAGCGAGTAATTTCCCCGTCCATCAAATGCGGTCGACGACACACCACGGAAATCTCGCACCCTTGGCAGAACCACCGAGATCAGGCGATCAAGGAACTCGTACATCCGGGATCCGCGAAGAGTGACCTTTGCACCGATGGCATTGCCCTCCCGGAGGTGGAAGTTGGCGATCGACTTCTTCGCCTGGGTTGCCACAGGTTGCTGGCCCGTGATGAGCGCGAGTTCGGCGGTGGCGGACTGGATACGCTTCTTGTTTTCAAGCGCTTTTCCGACACCCCGGTTGACGACGATCTTCTGAATCTTTGGGAGGCACATGACATTTCCGATGCCATATTCTTCCCGCAGCAGCGGAATGATCTCGTCGTGGTATTTTGTTTTCAGTCTGGACATCTTCTTTTCCTGCCCCGGTTAGACCGGGTCTCCACTGCGAGTCGAGACTCGCGTCTTCGTTCCGTCGGCGTCCACCTTCATGCGAACCCTGGTTGGCTTCCCCGACTTGGGGTCAACCAGCATCACATTGGAGATGTCAAACGCTGCCTCCAACTGGATGCGACCACCCTGTGGATGCTTTTGACTCTTGCGAAGATGTTTGTAGACCATGTTGACCCCCTGGACGACCACTCGTCCGACGATCCGGTCTATCCGTAACACCTTGCCGCGTTTGCCTTTTTCAGCACCGCTGATGACCTCCACGAGGTCGTCACTTTTCAGCCGTGACATCTTTGTCGCCTCTCTCTCAGCTCACACCACTTCGGGTGCAAGGCTGATGATCTTCATGTAGTTCTTCTGACGGAGTTCCCGTGCAACCGCACCGAAAATCCTCGTACCCTTGGGATTACCGTCTGCATCGACGACCACCACCGCATTTTTATCGAAGCGGACATAGGACCCATCCTTGCGGCGAATCCTTTTCTTGGTGCGAACGATCACGGCCTTGATCACGGAACCTGGCTTGATATCGCTGGAGGGCAGTGCCTTCTTCACCGAACAAACGATGATATCTCCAACATCGGCGAACTGGCGCTTACTGCCGCCGAGCACCTTGATGCACATCACCTTCTTGGCACCGCTATTATCTGTCACATCCAACCTGGTCTGCATCTGAATCATTCGTCACCACCCTCGATGGCTTCTTGAGCCATCTCCTGAGGAGTCGGCGCATTGTCTCTGGGAGCCATCCGAACGATGTTCTTCAATTTCCAGCGCTTCAGCTTCGACATCGGGCGACACATCTCTAGCTCGACAAGATCTCCGACTGCGGCTTCTCCCGCTTCGTCGTGAGCGTAGTACTTCGTATGCTTACGAATGTACTTCCGGTACTTGGCGTGCTGCACAAGTCGCTCGGTCTTGACGACAAGGGTCTTCGACATCGAGGCACTCACAACGATGCCCTGGACGCACCTGCGCGATTTCTGCGCGGGTTCATCGGCTGTGACATCCTGAGCGATTTGATCTTCGCTCATCTTCAGGCCTCCTGATTTCCGGAGCCTTCACGCTCCATGGCGCGCTCGCGCAGAACGGTGTTCATGCGAGCGATATCCCTGCGCATCTCCCGGATCTCTCCGGCGCGCTGTGTTTCTTCGTTGGCAGCCTTGAATCGGATCTTGAAGAGACCTTCACGTCTCTTACGGATCTCGATGTTGAGATCCTCGTCCGGAAGCTGTCGTACTTCACTGATCTTCATACTGTCGGTCTCCTGCCCACCATCCTGGTGCCGAGGCCCAACTTGTGAGCGATTCGGTTACAGGCGAGACGAGCGGTCTCCTGCGGTGCTCCCTGCACCTCGTACAACACCTGACCGGGGCGAACTACCGCTGCCCAGTATTCAGGTTCACCCTTACCTTTACCCATTCGGGTCTCGGCAGGAGTCGAGGTGATCGGCTTGTCAGGGAAGATCCGGATGTGGATCTTTCCTGAACCGGCAAGAGCACGGTTCCCGGCGATACGGCCCGCTTCAATCTGACGGGCAGTGATCCAACCCGGTTCGATGGCCATCAGGCCAAACTCACCGATGTGAACAAAGTTCCCACGGGTAGCGTGTCCGCGCACTCGTCCGCGGTGGACTTTTCTACGCTTGACGCGCTTGGGCATCATCGCCATGGCGTCCGCTTCCCTTCTTCTTCTGGTTCATCACTTCACCTCGGTACACCCAGGCCTTGACCCCGATGATTCCGTAGGAGGTTTTTGACTCCGCAAATCCATAGTCGACGTCGGCTCGCATCGTCGAGAGTGGAATACTCCCCTCGGAGGTCTGCTCGGTACGAGCAATCTCTGCTCCTCCGAGACGACCGGAGAGCATCAGCTTCACTCCCTTTGCACCCGACTCCATCGTGACCCGGACCATCTGCTTGAGGACCCGTCGGAACGGCATCCTGCGACGAAGTTGGTCTGCAACATTCTCTGCGAGCAACTGTGCGTTGAGATCTGGATTCTGAACCTCGACGATGTTCAGTCGAACGTCCGCTTCCTTGCCGATGATGTACTGGAGATCTTCTCGTAACTGCTCCACCTTGGCTCCACGCTTTCCGATGACCACTCCTGGTCTGGCTGCATGGAGGTGAATCGTCACCTGGTGGCCGCTACGCTCGATTTCGATCTCCGGAATCCCGGCAGAGAAGTGCTCATGTTTGATGAAGTTGCGGATCTGCTGATCCTGGACCAGCAGGGGACCGAAGTCCTTCTTGTTGGCATACCAGCGAGAAGACCAGTTCCGTGTGATCCCCAGGCGCAAGCTAGTAGGTCTGACCTTATGGCCCATGGAATCTAGCTCCCCTTCTTGGCGGTTTTGCCGGCTTCCTCGCGGTCAGCGAGGAAAATGTTGATGTGTGAGGTTCTCTTGAGGATCGGGTAGGCCATACCGCGAGCACGGGGACGCCAACGTTTCATCGTCGGCCCCTCATCGATCGTTGCGCGGCTGATCACGAGGCTTTCGGGATTGGCCCCACCCTCCTGGATGGCGTTGTGGAGTGCCGACTTGATCACCTTGGCGATCATCGGAGCAGCGCGGCGATTGCTGAATCTCAGCATATCGAGTGCGCCCTCGACCGGCATGTTACGCACCTGATCCACCACGTAACGAGCTTTCCTCGCCGTGATTCGTGCGAATCGATGACTTGCCTTGTATTCCATGACCATTGGTCCCTTACCTCCGGGCATTGCTGCGATCCATCGCAACTACCCGATCACTTCTACTTCTTGCCGTGACTGCCGATTTTGCGCGTCAGGCTGAATTCACCCAGTTTATGTCCAACCATGTTTTCCGTCACCATGACCGAGTTGAAGATCTTGCCGTTGTGGACAAGAAAGGTCTGGCCAACGAAATCCGGAATGACGGTGCAAGCACGCGACCAGGTCTTGATCGGCTCGGTCGATCCGGAATCGATGTTCTTCTGAACCTTCTTCAACAACTTCAGGTCGACGTACGGACCTTTTTTCAGTGATCTACCCATGACTATTTCTTCTTCCGGTGTCGAACGATGCTCTTGTTACTCGACTTACCACGACGGCGCGTCTTGCCGCCCTTGGAAAGGCGTCCGGTTGCGGAACAGGGATGGCGTCCACCCGCTGTCCTGCCTTCCCCTCCACCCATCGGGTGAGCAACGGGGTTCTTGGCGGTTCCTCGGACCTTGGGACGACGCCCGAGCCAGCGGGAACGACCCGCCTTTCCGAGTTTCACCAGACTGTGGTCCTCGTTACCGACGATGCCCACGGTGGCACGACAGGCGGAATTCACCTGGCGAATCTCACCGGATGGAAGCGACAGGACCGCGGTCTTGCCCTCCCGCGCCAGCAGCTGGGCACTGCCCCCTGCGGAACGGACCATCTTGGCTCCCTGACCGGGAACCAACTCGATGTTGTGAATGGAAAGCCCCACCGGAATATCGCTGAGCGACATTGCATTGCCAGGCTTCGGCTCTGCGGAGTCACCCGAGTTCAGCACCGTGCCAACCTCGACTCCGCGGGGAGCCAGGATGTAGCGCTTCTCTCCATCTGCGTAATGGAGCAAGGCGATGCGGGAGCTACGATTGGGATCGTACTCGATGGTCGCAACGCGGGCTGGAATGCCATCCTTGTTGCGACGGAAGTCGATCCTACGGAAGAGGCGCTTGTGACCTCCACCACGGTGTTTTGCAGTGATGTGCCCCTGGTTATTGCGACCACCAGTCTTGTGGATCGGCTCACAGAGGGACTTCTCGGGACTGGTCGCAGTGATCTCCTTGAAATCGGAGACCGATGCATTTCTTCGTCCCGGGGTCACCGGCTTGTATTTGCGGACGCCCATGTCGTCTGCATCTCCTTCACCGATCTACGGATCGGCTCTCAAGTTTGTCGGCCAGGACCCTGTGCAAACCGTGGGTCCCCACCATGTTCATCCGACGCCAGCCACCGAGGCCAGGTCGGGAGTTTATCAGAGCAGGTCGATTTCGAACCCTGGTTCCAGGGTCACGACCGCTTTCTTGTATCCACTCGTGAATCCGATCGAACGACCGACCCGCCGGCGCTTGCCGGACTGGTTGACGGTGTTGACCTTGCGAACCTTGACATCGAAGATCTGCTCTACCGCAGCCTTGATCTCGATGCGATTCGCGGATCTTGCCACCTTGAAGATGTAAGCGTTGTGCTTCTCCGTCTGCAGGGTGCTCTTCTCCGTGATGACGGGCTTCAGTACGATGGTGTGAGGATCCTTCATTTCGATCCTCCTTCCCCGGTGATCTGGCTCTCCTTGGCCTGGATCTCCTCGAAGGCAGCTGCCGTGAGCAGGAGATTCTGGCGACGTAGCAGAGAATGCGCGTTGAAATCACAAACAGGGAGTACTTCGACACCCTCGAGATTTCTCACCGAGAGCCACACGCTGCGACGCTCTTCCACGGGCATATCGCTGGCGAGACCGATCAGGAATGATCTGTCGAGTCCGAGCGAATTGGCAATCTTCTGGAAGGGAGAGGTCGAGGGTGTTCCCACCGGAAGCCCCTCGATGATGCAGGTTTCGTTATCCACGAGCTTGGACAGAAGTGCATGCCTGGTGGCAATCCTGCGTTGCTTTCTCGAAAGGCCGTAATCGTAAGATCGTGGGCGAGGACCGAAGGCCACTCCACCGCCACGCCAGATGGGAGACTTCTTGCTTCCCGATCGAGCGCGTCCAGTACCTTTCTGTCGCCATGGTTTCCTTGGCGACCCATGAATCTCTCCACGGGACTTGGTACTGGCAGTGCCTCGTCGGAGGCGTCCTTGGTATCGGCGGACGGCTTCCTTGAGCAACCTGTAGTTGGGGTAATTGGAAACCGCGCCGGGTTGCAAGGACTTTGTACCCTCCTGCTGGCCGTCGGTTCCATAGTAAGGAACCTCGACCGGATCCAGCGTCTGGACCTTTTGCGATTTATCGAGTCCGGTACTCACGACTCTCGTTCCAATCCCTCTGCCTCTTCCAGTGAACTGGAAGAGATCGTTTCCTTCTGTTACAGACTTTCTTCCACCGTCAAATAGGTCCCCGGCGAACCCGGTACGGCACCGCGGACGATGAGAAGATTCTTCTCGACGTCACACCCCACCACCTTGAGGTTTCGCACCTTGACCTTGTCGCTTCCCATCTGCCCGGCCATCTTCTTGCCCTTGATCACGCGACCTGGGTCTTGCGATTGGCCAGTCGAGCCGATGGTTCGCTTACTCTTGGAACCGTGTCCTTGTGGTCCGATGTGATGGTTCCAGCGCTTCACCGTTCCGGCGAACCCTTTTCCCTTACTCACACCTTGAACGTCGACCTTTTCAACTCCCTCGAAGAGAGTGAGATCGAAGTCCTGCCCCTGTTCCAGATCCTGCCCCTCGAAGGGCGGAATCTCACGGATCATCTTCTTGGCTTCACACCCGACCTTGGAGAAGAGTCCAGCGGCCGGCTTGATGACATCCTTGCTCGCAGCGTCGAATCCGACCTGCAAGGCTTCGTAGCCATCCTGTTCGAGCCCCTTCACCTGGAGGACCGTGCAGGGTCCTGCCTCGATGAGAGTGACCGGAACCCAGTTGCCGGTATCGTCGTACATCTGGGACATGCCCAGTTTCTTGCCGAGGATCGTCTTTCTGATTCGCAGCGCCACGGGTCCTCCTAGACCTTGATCCGGATGTTCACGCCCGCAGGCATGTTGATCTTCGTGAGGGCATCCATCGTCTTCGAACTCGCTTCACTGATCTCGATGACACGCTTGTGCGTACGCATCTCGAACTGCTCACGAGACTTCTTGTTGACATGGGGAGAACGGAGAACGGTGTATCGCTCGATGCGAGTCGGCAGGGGAATCGGGCCGTGCACCATGGCACCAGTGCGCTTCGCGGTTTCAACGATGGAAGCTGAGGCTCCATCGAGAACCTCATGGTCGTAAGCTTCCATGCGAATCCGGATCTTGTTCTTCTGCATGGGCGATCTATCTCCCGTTTCCACAACACATCGATCGACCGGGGTCGATCATTACTGGCTGACTCACCACTTCGGAACTGCGTGTCCCGACACAAACGATTCGTCTCCACGCCCGGCGATCCTCAACTCGAAGAACGCCTTCTCTTGAAACTCTCGGACCGACCTCGCTGAAGAAACGGACTCAAGCGACAGACTCACGGAGTCGATGCGTGAAAAACCACGGCACCTGAACGATTCCCGATCTGCCAAAGATCCAACCGAGTTCCCGGAACCCTGGGGCATCCGAACCGGTCTGTTTCCCTCACAGCACTAGTCGGTGGAAGGAGACACTCCCCACGTCGAGCCTCGCAGCCCCGCGGGATCCGTTACCCCTCTTCCTCTCGTCGCCGACACCGTTGCGCACGGCAATTCCTCGCACGCCCGCCCCCGCTAGGGGCAGCGACCGAGATCACCTCGACCGGATCTGTCGGCATCATTCAAAGCGTGTGATTGTAAGAACTTGAGAGAGGCTGTCAACGCTGACAGGACAATTTGCGGGCGAATCTGAAGGATTTTCGTAGCGGCCGAATAAAGGGGTCAAAAGCGGAAGCGCTCGGCGACCTCTTCGGGGGCCTGGGAGAAGCCTACCGGCTCGAGGGATACCCCTGCACGCCCCTGGGAGAGCGATCTCAGCGAGGTGGTGTATCCGAACACCTCTGCCAGGGGGACGCGGCCCTCGATCTTCCGTAAATCCTGAATCAGGTCGACATTCTCGATCTGAGCCCTTCTGCGCACCAGATCCTGGTGAATCGAGCCGAAGTACTCCTCCGGCGTGGTGACCTGGAAGGTCATCAACGGCTCGAGGAGCAGATCCCCCGCCTTCTTGTGTGCCCCCTGAAATGCCTCCCGAGCCGCCACCGCAAGGCCCGCTTCGGTCGTTTCCGGTGTCACCGGCGGCAATTCGATCCTGGCCATGACACGGATGAAGGGGAATCCCAGATCTCCCCCTCCGCTGAGGCAGGAGCGGATGGTGTCCTCCACCGCCTGACACCACTCGGGGGCGATCGGTGGACGCCCTCCCACCCATTCCAGATCGGGCACGCCTTCCTTCTCTTCAGCGAAGGGGACCAGCGTCACCTTCGCCTCACCGAAGTGTTCCTTGCCCCCCATCAGCCGCTCGATCCGAACCGACGCACCACCTTCTCGTGCAACCATCTGACGATAGGCCACCCGCGGCTTGCCGATGTTTGCGTTGACCTTGAAATCTCGCTCCAGCCGATTTCGAATCACCTCGAGGTGCAACTCCCCCATTCCGGACATGACGAACTGGCCGGTGTCTCGGTTTACCTCCAGATGAAATGTCGGATCTTCACGTTCGATTCGATGCAACACGTCTTGAAGCTTTTCGCGATCTTGACTCGACTTCGGTTCGACAGCCATCGAGATGACGGTCTCCGGAAAAACCGGCTCTTCCAGCAACACCTGGTGCTTCGCATCGCACAGCGTATCGCCTGTTCCGCTGAACCTCGGACCGGTCACCGCCACGATGTCCCCCGCCACGGTTTTCTCCAGCGCCTCCCTCGAGTTGGCGTGCATCCGGTGCATCGAGTTGATCCGCTCCCGTTTTCCAGTCCTCGGGTTCATCGCCGTCTTCCCCTTTTGCAGCGACCCGGAGTACACCCTCATGTAGATCAACTCTCCGTGCGGATCGATCTGCACCTTGAAGAGCAACGCACTGAAAGGCGCATCTTCGGCGCACTTGACGGTGACGGGATTCCCATCGGCGGGTTTCCTGCCCTCCACCGTTGGCACGTCGAGCGGCGACGGAAGGTAGTGGACCACCGCATCGAGAAGCGGCTGGATTCCCTTGTTCCCGAGGGCACTGCCGGCGAGCACGGGCACCCATTTGCGGGCGATGGTTCCCGCCCTTACTGCGCTCCTGAGCAGATCTTCCGGCACGTCCTCCCCTTCGATGATCTTTTCCATCACCGCCTCATCTTCGTCAGCGACCTGTTCCAGAAGTTCCGATCGGTACAGTTCAGCAGTTTCAAGCATGTCGTCATCGATGTCTGATTCCACCACCTCCGCACCGAGGCTTTCTTCATCGAAAGAGAACTGACGCATCGTGATGAGATCGATGACCGCCGTGAACTCGGACTCGATCCCCACGGGGATGTTTAGAACCAGAGTATTACAGTCGAGACCCTGAGAGATGTTATCGACGACCCGGAAGAAGTCGGCGCCGATGCGGTCAAGTTTGTTGACCAGTGCAATCCTTGGAACGTTGTAGTGGTTCGCCTGCCGCCAGACCGTTTCCGACTGGGCCTGAACTCCAGCCACCCCGCAGAAGATGCCGACCGCTCCATCGAGAACTCGCAGCGACCGTTCTACCTCCGCGGTGAAATCAACATGGCCTGGAGTATCGATCAGGTTCAGTACGCAATCTTTCCACTCGAAGGTGGTTGCAGCACTGGTGATGGTGATTCCTCGTTCTTGCTCCTCGACCAGCCAGTCCATGTGGGCACTTCCATCATGAACTTCGCCCATCCGATACTCCTTGCCGGAGTAGAAGAGAAACCGTTCCGAGACGGTGGTCTTGCCCGCATCGATGTGGGCAATGATTCCGATGTTCCTTATCGATTGCGTCATCTTCTCCACTTTGCTGTAGATCCAGTAGTCGTCGCCGATCGACAACCCGGAGGCGGCGGCGCTTCGATTCTCCGTCAACGGGAGACTTCTCTCAAGTCAGGGTGACGGATTGCCCTGCCGACAGCGTCATGACTGAGAGGTCTCCCCGATGAAAATCACCCCCCCGCTTCGACTGGAAGCGAGGGGGTGAAATTCTGCGGATTCCGGCGCAAACAGCACCAGAACCACCCGAGAGTACTGATTTACCAGGCGTAGTGGGCAAACAGCTTGTTTGCCTCGGCCATCTTGTGGGTATTCTCCCGCCACGTCACAGACGCGCCTTCCCGACGGTAGGCCTGAGCCAGCTCATCGGCTACCCGCTCCGCCATCGGCTTTCCACCGCGCCCACGACAGGTGTCGATGATGGTGCGGATCGCCAGTGCCTGTGCGCGACGCCTGCTGACCTCGATGGGTACCTGATAGGTCGCACCACCGACTCGGCGTGATCGAACCTCCACCTGCGGCATCACATTCTGGAGTGCTGCGAGGAAGGTATCGAGTGGCTCACTATCGGAGACCTTCTTGGCGAGGATATCCATGGCGTCATAGAAGATGCTGTGGGCGACGGCTTTCTTGCCATCCCACATCATCCTGTTGATGAACTTGGTGACGACCATGCTATTGAAACGGGGGTCAGGCTTCTGGAACCGCTGCGTTGAGCGAAACTTCTGCTTTACGACCTTATTCTTACGCTTTGCCAAGGGAAGGCTCCTGCTTTACTTCTGTTTCTTACCGTACTTAGAACGGCCTTGCTTACGATCATCGACACCAGAGCAATCGAGAGTTCCTCGTACGATGTGGTAACGCACACCGGGAAGGTCTCTCACCCGTCCACCACGAACCAGGACGATGGAGTGTTCCTGCAAGTTATGACCTTCGCCTCCGATGTAAGCGGTGATCTCCTTGCCGTTGGAGAGCCGCACACGGGCGACCTTCCGCAGCGCCGAGTTCGGCTTCTTCGGGGTCTGGGTTTTCACCTGCAAGCAAACACCTCTACGCTGAGGACAGGAGTCCAGAACGGGGGATTTGCTCTTATTCTTTTGCTTCTTACGGCCCTTACGGACCAGTTGATTGATCGTCGGCATACCTTCTCGATTTCTCCTCGATGCGAAGCTGCTCGCGGAACACCCCGAGCACGGCCAAGCATACTAACCTTACTGGACTTCTTCATCTCCTGATTTTGGGGGTTCTTCCCCATCGTTCTCAGGATTTTCTTCCACCACCGCCTCATCGGCCACCTGTGGGGCGACCTGATCCTCGACAACACTCTCCTCCGGGACCTCGGTCGAGGCCTCGGGGGCATCTTCTGCTGGTTCCGAGGCTTCGAGCGGCGCTTCACTCTCCTGGGGGGCCTCCTGGCCTCTCCCCATCAGGAAGTCTCGCAACGGATCACTCGCCTCCTCCGGCTGCGCCACTTTCGGCTCCGGAGGTGGAGGAGCTTCTCCGATCAGCACCGGCTCCCGAACATCCTTGGCCACCACCGGCGGATCGGCGAGTTTGCGAACACCCTTATCGAAGTACCTCCGATATCCGGTGCCCGCTGGGATCATGTGACCCATGATCACATTTTCCTTGAGTCCAACCAGTCTGTCCTTCTTGCCGCTGAGGGCTGCCTCGGTCAATACCTTGGTCGTCTCCTGGAAACTCGCTGCAGAGATGAAACTATCGGACTGCACTGCAGCCTTGGTAATTCCCTGAAGCATCGGCTCGGCTGTGGGAGGCATCTTTCCCTCGTCGACCAGTTCTGCACAGCTCTTCTTGAATCTGTGACGGTCGATGACGGTATCTGGAAGCAACTCACTATCACCCGGCTCAACGACTTTCACATTGCGCATCATCTGGGCAACAATCGTTTCGATGTGCTTGTCATTGATGGTCACGTTTTGTGACAGGTAAACACCCTGGACCTCTTCGATGAGATAATCCTGCACTTTTGCAGCACCCTCAATCCGAAGGATGTCGAGAGGCACCTTGTCGCCATCGGTCAACGGTTGACCGTGTTCAACGATATCACCCTTGGTGACCCTGAAGTGCTTTCCAGGTGGAATCACATGCTCGTAGATCTCACCCTCGGGAGTGACGACATTGATGATCGCCTTACCCCGCTTCTTCTCACCCATCTCGATGGTTCCATCGACCTCGGCGATCACCGCCGGGTTCTTGGGCTTGCGCACCTCGAAGATCTCGGTGACTCGGGGCAGTCCCCCGGTGATGTCCTGGGTTCCGGTGATCTCCCGGGGAGATTTCGCCAGCAGGTCACCTGAGGCCACCTTATCGCCGTCACCAACCTGGATGAAGGCTCGTTCGGGCACGGGATACGCGGCCAGGATCTGACCGTCCGACTCGCTACGAATGATGATCTGGGGATGCAACTCCCCCTTGTGCTCGAGGATGACTCTTCGGTCCTGGTTGGAGACCGGGTCCTTCTCCACCTTGAGGGTGGCCCCGAGCACGATGTCCTCGTAGTTCACGACGCCTTCTACGTCGGCAAGAATCGATTGGGAGTGTGGATCCCAGTCATACAGGACCGTGCCCTTGCTGACTTTAGCCTTGTCTTCCACGTGAAGCACTGCTCCCAGCTGAAGCTCGTGAGTATCGAGGGTCTTCCCATCTTTGTTGAGGATGGCAAGGGTACCTCTACGGCTGAGAACCACCCTTTCCTTGCTCTTGTTGATGACCTGTTGGGTATCGCGAAGTTCAACGGTACCCGCACGGCTCGCCTTGATGGTCGCTTCCTGAACCGATTTGGATGCCACACCACCGATGTGGAATGTCCGCATCGTCAGCTGGGTACCGGGTTCACCGATCGATTGCGCTGCAACGATTCCAACCGCAAGTCCCTGCTCCACCTCTTTACCGGTGGAAAGGTCCATGCCGTAACACTTGGCACAGGAGCCAAGGCTCGCATTGCAGGTCAGAGGACTCCGCACCAGGATGATGTCGTGTCCAAGATCCTGGATACGTTGTGCAGTCTCGAAGTTGATGAGCCCATTCGCCTCGATGATCACCTCTCCAGAGACGGGATCCTTGATCTCCGCCACGGAGGTTCGACCGCGAACTCGTGAGGCGAGCGGAATCGCTTCCTTGTCACCCCTCTTCATCGCTTTCTTGGCGAGTCCATTGGTGGTCCCGCAGTCGGCCCCGGTGATGACAACATTCTGGGCCACATCCGCCAGTTTCCTGGTGAGGTACCCGGAGTCAGCAGTCTTGAGCGCAGTATCCGCCAGACCCTTTCTCGCTCCGTGAGTGGAGGAGAAGTACTCGAGAACTCGTAGCCCCTCGCGGAACGACGCCTTGATGGGGGTCTCGATGATTTCACCTGAAGGCTTGGCCATCAGCCCTCGCATCCCTGCGAGCTGTCGAATCTGCGTCACACTACCCCTCGCTCCCGAATCCACCATGACGTGGATCGGATTGACGTAGGGATCAGCCGGAGTACTGTCCTCGGCCAGCCGTTGCATCAACATGTCACCAACAGCGTTCGTCGTGTTGGTCCAGCGGTCGATGATCTGACTGCGACGCTCGTCGTTCGTGATGACACCATCCTGGTGCCGCTTCTGGATCGCCTCGACCTGCGCCTGCGTACTGGCGATGGAGTCGACCTTGCCTTCCGGCATCCTCAGGTCATCTGTACTGAACGACAGACCCGAGCGTGTCGCAGCCTTGAAACCAAGATCCTTCATCTCGTCGAGGAACTTGAGAGTGATTCTGCGGCCAAGAATTCGGAAGCAATCGGCAATCACTGCCTTGAGATCCCGCTTTGCCAGAGCAAAGTTGTAGAAGGGCATATCGGGATGGTTCAGCAGATCATTGAAGATGATCCGACCCGGAGAAGTGGTGTAGAAACCGTGCTCATCCGGGGACTGAACTCTTCCATGAGGACTGAAAACGACCTTGTTCTCGGGAAGCCTGACGCGAACACTCGCGTGCCCGTGCACCTTGTTGGCACCGAGAGCAGTATGCACCTCGTCAGTACTGGAGAAGCAGATCTCGTGACCCGGCATCTCCTCCTTGGCAATGGTGAGGTAATAGCAACCCATCACGATGTCCTGAGAAGGAGCGATGATCGGATTACCATGTGCCGGTGAGAAGATGTTGTTGGTCGACAGCATCAAGTTCTGGGCCTCGAGCTGAGCCTCGACCGAGAGAGGCAGGTGAACTGCCATCTGGTCCCCGTCGAAGTCTGCGTTGAAACCCTCACACACGAGGGGGTGTACCAGGATGGCATTTCCCTCGATCAGCACCGGCTCGAATGCCTGAATACCCATCCTGTGAAGAGTTGGCGCCCTGTTCAGCAGCACCGGATGACCCTGGGTCACCTCCTCGAGGATGTCCCAGACCTCGTCATCCTTCCTCTCCAGCATCTTCTTGGCGCTCTTGATGGTATCGGCGTAGCCGAGTTCCTTCAGTCGCCGGATGATGAAGGGCTGAAACAGTTCCAGGGCGATCTTCTTGGGAAGCCCGCACTGGTGAAGTTTGAGCTCCGGTCCGACCGCGATGACGGAACGGGCCGAGTAGTCGACTCGCTTACCGAGCAGGTTCTCGCGGAATCGTCCCTGCTTACCCTTGATCATGTCGGTCAAGGATTTGAGCGGACGGTTGTTGGAACCGAGGACCGGACGGCGACAGCGATTGTTATCGAAGAGAGCATCTACCGAATGCTGAAGCATCCGCTTCTCGTTCCTGATGATCACCTCTGGAGCATTCAGATCGAGTAGCTTCTTCAGACGGTTGTTCCGGTTGATCAGTCGACGGTAGAGATCGTTCAGGTCACTGGTGGCAAAGTTTCCACTTTCCAGCAGGACAAGAGGTCTGAGGTCGGGCGGAATCACCGGGACCGCTTCGAGGATCATCCACTCGGGCTTGTTCCCCGAGTTGAGGACAGTCCGCACGATCTTGAGGCGGCGAATCAGTGCCACCTTCTTCTGTTTCGATCTGGTGTTCTCGTACTCGTCCTTCAGTTCATCGAAGAGCGAATTCAGATCGAGACGGTTGATCATGGTGCGAATTGCTTCTGCTCCCATGTCCGCCTCGAACTCGTCGCCATACTTCTCCCGTGCAAAGCGGTACTCTTCCTCGCTCAGCAGGGACTTCTCCTTGAGGGGAGTGTCACCTGGATCGATGATCACGTAGTCCTGGTAGTAGATCACCCTCTCGAGATGGGTGGTCTTCATGTCCAGAAGATTTCCCAACCTCGAAGGCATCGCCTTGAAGAACCAGATGTGGACCACTGGTGCTGCCAGGTTGATGTGCCCCATCCTCTCGCGACGAACTCGCGAGTGAGCCACCTTCACTCCGCAGCGATCACAGATGATCCCCTTGTGCTTGATACCCTTGTACTTGCCGCAAGCACATTCCCAGTCCCTCTCGGGTCCAAAGATGCGCTCGCAGAAGAGTCCATCTTTCTCCGGACGGTAAGTCCGGTAGTTGATGGTCTCGGGCTTTCGGACCTCTCCCTGCGACCAGGAGAGGATGTCTGTAGGTGAAGCCAGGCGGATGTTGACCGCGCCAAAGTCGTTCACCTTGTCGTAAACAGGCTCGACCATTTTATTGCTTCTTTTCCAGTTCGAGGTTCAACCCCAGGCCCTTGATCTCATTGGTCAGAACGTCGAACGAGACCGGAGTACCGGCCTGAAGACTGTTCTCACCCTTCACCATCGACTCGTAAATCTTTGCCCGCCCGTCGACATCGTCAGATTTTGCGGTGAGCAACTCCTGCAGGATGTGAGCGGCACCGTAGGCCTCGAGAGCCCACACTTCCATCTCTCCAAATCGCTGACCACCGAACCTCGCCTTACCACCGAGCGGCTGCTGGGTGATGAGGGAGTACGGACCGGTCGCACGTGCATGAATCTTGTCATCGACGAGATGGTGCAGTTTGAGGAGATACATCCGTCCCACCGTGACCTTTTGTTCAAAGCGATCTCCGGTGCGTCCGTCGTAGAGAATGGATTTTCCGTCAGCTGGGATTCCAGCCTTTTTCATCTCCTCCTGGATCTCTTCCTCCTTGGCACCGTCGAAGACGGGGGTCACCGCGCGATACCCCAACTTCTCCGCAGCCCAGCCCAGCTGGGTCTCGAGGATCTGTCCAAGGTTCATTCGCGATGGCACACCGAGCGGATTGAGGATCACCTCGACGTGAGAACCGTCCTCGAGGAATGGCAGATCCTGACGAGGCAAGATACGGGAGATCACTCCCTTGTTTCCGTGGCGCCCCGCCATCTTGTCTCCCACCGAAAGATTGCGCTTGGTGGCGACGTAGACCTTTACCATCTCGATGACCCCTGGTGGCAATTCGTCACCCCGGGTCAAACGATTCACCTCACGGTTACGGATGTCTTCGACCTCTTCCATCCGCTGCAGGTGCTTCAACAACGCAGCCTTGATCTGGCGATTCTTCTTCTCGGAAGAGCCCAGGAACAGGTCCGGGTTGAGTGCGATTTTCACGGTGTGAACGCTACGCGTTGCGTACAGTTCTTCCGTCTTGAAGACGCGGGAAGTATGGGGGTTTCTCGGAGTCGAGCCGAGGATCGTTTTCAACTCTGCAAGCAGGGTATCGATCTCCATGACGATCTCGTTGTATGCCCAGGACTCCTTCTCTTCCACCTCTGCTTTGATCTTTCTCCGGTCTTCGGTAGTCAGATCACTGCGTCGTGAGAACTTCTTGGAGTCGATCACCACACCTTCGATCCCCGAGGAGACGGTGAGTGATTCATTTTTCACATCTTCTCCGGCTCGACCGAAGATTGCGTGAAGTAGTTTTTCTTCAGGCGACAGTTCGCTCTTCGACTTGGGAACCACTTTTCCGACCAGGATGTCTCCCTGAGTGACACGAGTTCCGGTCTTGATGATTCCTGTCTCGTCCAGTTTGGCGAGTACACGTTCCGATACGTTTGGAATGTCCCGGGTGAATTCTTCTCGACCCAGTTTTGTTTCGCGAACCTCGATCTCGAACTCGTCGATGTGAATCGAGGTGTAGATGTCATCTCGCACAAGCTGTTCGCTGACGATGATGGCATCCTCGAAGTTGTACCCATCCCACGACATGAAGGCGACGAGGATGTTACGCCCCAGCGAAAGCACTCCACCGTGGGTAGCGGCGCCGTCGGCGATGACCTCGCCCTCCTCGACCGTATCTCCCAGGTTCACGCAGGGACGCTGATTCTGGCAGGTTCTCTCGTTGAGCCCACGGTACTTGCGCAGCTTGTAGTGCTCTCCATCCACCTCGATGTGATTCGCATCGACAGAGGTGATCGTTCCCGACTTCGGTGCTCTGAACACCATGCCGGAGTACTTGGAGACGTGATCTTCCATACCGGTGCCCACCAGGGGAGGGTCGGTGCGCAGCAGCGGAACTGCCTGACGCATCATGTTCGACCCCATCAACGCCCTGTTGGCGTCGTCATGCTCCAGGAACGGGATCAGCGCCGCGGAGACTCCGATCAGCTGCTTGGAGGAGACGTCCATCAGTTGAATCTTTGACGGCTCAACCATGATGAATTCACCGTTGAGACGTGCCAGCACCAGGTCCCCGAGCAACTTTCCATGCTCGTCGACTGGCGTGTCGGCAGGTGTGAGGTACTGGTTCTCCTCCTGGTCTGCCCGCAGGAACTCGATGGCGGACGGATCGATCTTCGCTTTACCGTTCTTGACCGGGAAGTAAGGCGTGATGAGGAATCCATATTCATCGATGGTGGCAAAAACACCGAGGCTCGAAATCAGCCCGATGTTTGTACCTTCCGGCGTCTCGATGGGACAGATCCTGCCGTAGTGCGAGATGTGTACATCTCGCACCTCGAAACCGGCTCGCTTTCGGTTCAATCCGCCAGGACCGAGAGCGCTGAGACGTCTCTCATGGGTCAACTGGGACAGCGGATTGGTCTGGTCGACCACCTGCGACAGTTCTCCCCTGCCGAAGAAGAACTCCACCGAGGAGGAGATCGTCTTCGAGTTGATCACGGAGCGGGGAGTGAGATTCTCCGCCTCCATCATGCTCATACGCTCCTGCACGGTGCGCTTGAGCTTGAGGAATCCTTTTCTCAACTCTTCGCCGGCGAGTTCTTCGATGGTCCTGACGCGACGGTTACCGAGGTGATCGATATCGTCGAGTTTTCCCATGTTCTCGCGCAACTTGAATATGTAGGAGATCGACTCGAGGATGTCTTCCTTCTGAATCGTCTGCTCCGACTCTGGAATCGCAAGACCGAACTTACGATTGATGCGGAAACGTCCAACTCGACCGAGGCGATACTTGTTCTCGTTGTAGAACTTGTCGAAGAAGAGTTCTCTTGCCTTCGCTGCCTGAGGTGGGTTTCCTGGACGAAGTCGCTGATAGATCTTGATCAGCGCATCTTCGTAATCGACGGAGCTGTCTTCCTTGAGGGTCTTGAGGATCAGGTCGTCATACTGCTCCGGCAGAACCTTGAAGGAGTTCTTTCCACCACGCTTGGCGGACATCTCATCGGAGAAGAAGGAGTTCAGGAACGTTTCCGTGAACACGTCTCCGGTCGGCAACAGGACCTCGCCTGTTTCCGCATCGATGACGTCCTCGGCGCTCACACGACCACTTCGTACTCCCTCGATTTCTTCTCCGAGCAGGTTATCGATGGTCTTCAGGCTGGTAACCTTCACCGTCTCGACCTGGTAGAAGAGTTCGAGGATGGCAGTGGAGCTGCCGTATTCTTCATTCATCGCCCGGATCAACATCGTCGCGGGGAACTTGCCGCTCTGGTCGATCCGCACCGTCAATGCACCCTTCTTGGTGACATTGAATTCGACCCAGGAGCCGCGCTCGGGGATGATCCTGCAGGAGTGCAACTTGAGATCACCGGTGTGAATCTCTTCACTGAAGTCGACACCCGGAGACCGGTGCAACTGACTCACGATGACACGCTCGGAGCCGTTGACGATGAATTCTCCGCCACCGATCATTCTTGGAAGTTCGCCGAGGAAGACTTCCTCTTCCACCGACTCCCCTTCCTTTTCCATCCGGAGACGAATACGGAACGGCGTTCCGTAGGTCAACTTCAGTTGACGACATTCGTCGATGGAGTATCGGGGGCTACCCAGGTCGTAACCCAGGTAGGCGAGCGAGATGGTTCCATCGTAACTTTCGATGGGAAAGATCTCTCTCAGAATCGATTCCAGACCGAGATTATCGCGGTCGGTCCAGTGAACATCAGCCTGAAGAAACTGCGAATAGGCATTCATCTGCAGTTCCATCAGATTCGGAATGGGTACCGTACGAATACCCCCGCCGAAGACCTTGGTCTCCATGCTGCATCCTCTCTCGAATATGAACTTCATCCGTACCTGATCGGTACGAATTCGTCCGTCCCTCAAGACGCCTCGATCGTGACCCACGATTGAGGCATCAAAACCATCGATACGGAGATAACTCTCCGAGCGAGGGTCAATATTGCGACAGCCCGTTGACGGCTGTCCGGGACAGGTCCGGGAATCTTCCAGACGTAGGCTCCACCTACGCCGTACCACTGATTCCCTGAGTCCCGGAGGCGCACCCCTCGCAAGGGTGCTCCCCCGCACTCTCCATCGGTACCAGAAACACGCATCGAGGCGAGAAGTCGCAGAAGTTGGATCCGGCCCTCACCGGCACTGCCGGTAGGCGCGGGATCATCCCTGCAAACTTCTCGCTTCGACATCGAACAAGCAGGCGAACCTACTTGAGCTCGACGGTGGCTCCAGCTTCCTCAAGATCTGCTTTGATCTTCTCGGCGTCCTCCTTGGAGGCACCTTCCTTGACCGCTTTGGGCGCACCCTCGACGAGTTCCTTGGCCTCCTTGAGACCAAGACCGGTGATGGAACGAACCGCCTTGATGACCGGGATCTTCTTGTCGCCAGCTTTGGCGAGGATCACGTCAAACTCGGTCTGCTCTTCGGCCTCTTCTTCTCCACCAGCACCACCTGCCATCATGGGCATTCCCATCGGCATGGCAGCGGCAGCAGTTACACCAAACTCGTCCTCGAGGACATCCTTGAGCTCGACCAGCTCCATCACATTGAGAGTCTTGATGCTCTCCATGATGGAACCAACTTTTTCACTCACTGGAGCCTTTTCGGTCTCGGTGGCAGCTTCATCCGACATGGTAGCTACTCTCCTTCTTTACTTTGCTTGTCTGCGATCGCCTGCAACACACCGGGAACTCCGGTGAGTAGGTTCTGGGTAATAGCGACCAGGCTCGTCAGCGGTCCGGCAATCGCAGAAACGACAGCTGCGCGAGTCTCCTGTACGCTTGGCATCTTCACTAGTTTTTCGGCATCGGAGGGTCCAAGGACCTCCCCCTCGAGCATGCCGCCCTTGAGCGCCATGGTCTTGCCGTTCTTCTTACGCCAGCCTGCGATGCACTTGCTCGCAGTGATGGCATCGGCATCTCCGATCACCAGGGCCACTGGCCCACTGAAGGACTCCTGGGGGAATTCTGCCCCCTTCTCGTCCAGCACTCGACGGAGAATCGAGTTCTTGACCACGCCAACGGAAAGCCCCTCTGAACGGAGCTCATTCCTGGCGGAGTAATCCTCGTCCGAATTCAGTCCGGAGAAATCGACAAGGAGCAAATCTCCGGCATCGTCGAGACGCTGACGCAACTGGTCAGCAATCATGACTTTCAGCCTACGGGCCATCCGGCCCTCCTCTCTTGCTCTCTTGCCCTACTGCCCGCACTGAACGGAAACGGAAGGGGACATGGTGGATTTGATGTGAACTTTCTTCATGTAAACGCCCTTGGTGGAACTGGGCTTCATCTTCTCGACATGACCGATGAAGGCCTGGATGTTCTCGGCGAGTTTCGTTTCCTCGAAACTCCTTCTTCCGATGGGGGCGTGAATGATTCCCCCCGCGTCGTTGCGGAACTCGATCTTTCCTGCAACGAATTCGGAGACTGCCTTGGCGACATCCGCCGTCACGGTTCCTGATTTTGGGGTAGGCATCTTTCCCTGAGGACCGAGTACCTTTCCCAGTTTTCCGACGAATCTCATCATCGAGGGGTGGGCGATGGCTACGTCGAAGTCGAACCACCCGCCTTCCACCTTCTCGGCAAGTTCCGACGAACCCACCTCGATGGCACCTGCAGCCTTTGCTTCGTCCGCTGCGGGGCCCTCCGCAAAGGCGATGACGCGAACCTTCTTTCCGATGCCATGTGGCAACGAGAAAGCTCCCCGTACATTTTGACTGCCTTGACGTGGATCAATTCCGAGGCGGATTGCGATCTCCACCGTCTCGTCAAACTTCGCCTGCTGGAAACCACTGAGAATCTTGACCGCTTCCGTAACGGAGACGGGAGCCGGGTCGGAGACCCTGGCTCGATTTCCACCGTGTCTCTTGCTGAATCTGCTCATCAGTCCTCCACCTTCACACCCATGCTGCGAGCGGTGCCTTCGATGATTCTCATGGCAGCTTCAATCGAGGCTGCATTCAAATCAGCGATCTTCGTCTCGGCGATTTCCTTCACCTGTGCAGGTGTGATGGTGCCGACCGTCTCGTGCCCGGGGTTATTGGCAGCCTTGTCCTTACCCATCGCTTTCATGATGAGAACTGCTGCCGGTGGCGACTTCAGCACGAAGTCGAAGGAGCGGTCCGAATAGACGCTGATCTCAACGGGAATCACCATGCCTTGCTGGCTCGATGTCTCCGCATTGAAGCGCTGTACGAACTCTCCGATGTTGACACCGTGTTGACCGAGTGCAGGACCCACCGGTGGTGCAGGCGTCGCCTGCCCTCCCGGAACCTGCAATTTGATCAACCCGGTCACTTCCTTGGCTTTTGCCATGACCTGCCTATTCCTGCGGTCTACGAAATGGCGACCGGATCAAACCGGCGATTTCTCCCGCATGGATTTCGAGTTCCCTCGAAATCAAGTCTGTTCTACTTGCCAGTACTCCAGGTCGACTGGAGTATCCCGGCCAAAGATGGTCACCATGACGCGCAACTTGCCCGTCTTCGGGTGAACCTCTTCGACGATCCCCTCGAAGTTCTCGAAAGGACCCTCTTTTACCTTCACGGTATCGTTCTTCTTCACATCGATTTTCAGTTCGGGCGGCGCTTCACTCTCGCGCTGCTCGATCATGTCTCTCAACTTGCGCACCTCATCCGGCGTCATCGGCATCGGCTTGTTATTGACTCCGCCGACGAAGGACCCCACACCCTGGATATCCCTCAGCAAGTACCAGATCTCCTCGACCAGTTGACACTCCATGAAGAAGTATCCCTGGTAGAGTTTGACCTCTCTGATCTTTTTCTTCCCCTCCTTGATCTCGGTGACCTTTTGCTTGGGAACAACGATGTTCCGTACATGGCCATCGAGCTTTCGGAGCGAAAGCGTCTTTTCAACCTTGCGTGAGAGGGTGTCCTCTCTTCCGTTGGCAACCTTGATGACATACCACTCGTAGGGCAGTTCATCGGGAGACTCGTCGCGGATTCTCTTGCGTACCGGCTCCACCGCTTCGCTGGCGACCTCTTCGGTGCCCGCGTCATCGTCGGCTGCCTCTACATTCTCCACCTCTTCAGCGGAGAGATCGTCGACTTCTTCGGCGGACCCCAACTCCCCGGTGCCATCTCCCGATAGCCCGCCCATCAGCGACTCCGCCGCAACTCCGAGGAGTGCATCGGATTCACCGAATTCTGAAGTAGTGGTCAAACCGTCCTCGCCA
Source organism: Planctomycetota bacterium (assembly GCA_965661685.1). Classification (GTDB taxonomy): domain Bacteria; phylum Planctomycetota; class UBA8108; order UBA1146; family UBA1146; genus QNYK01. The sequence goes on along the minus strand of CBFIET010000177.1, from coordinate 11,522 downwards.
ATCATCCGTGATACACCAGTCCCTGGATCTTCTGGAAAGCTCCATTGGCGAGAGCCACCCACCCCATGATCAGGAGACAGGTAATCACCACCACCACGGAGTTCTTTGCCGTCTCGGGCCAGGTGGGCCACGTCACCTTGTTTTGTAGTTCCGATTCAGTCTCGATGAGGAAGTCACTGGTTTTCGGATTGTTGTAGTACTTGTATCCGGCGAGGAGGAACGGCATGAAAACCAGTACCGAAAGGACATCCTGGGTCTTGAGAGCCCAACTCACCACCGGAATGGTAAACAGTACTCCACTTCCCCAGTCATTTCCCGCAAGCCAGCCGGATACGGAGACGGTTGCGTACAAACCGACACCGGCCAGGATGACCGCCAGAGAGCCACGAGCCCATTTGCCCTGTCCCTCCTTGTACATCTGTCGTCCCTTCCCGATCCACAGCCCACCGGGCCAGGAGCGTCCTCTTGTTCACGACGTCACTTCTCGATCATTCAATTCTCACGACCGGATCCACCGGTAGCCAGCCTCTCGAGGTTGGCAGGGCAGGAGGGACTCGAACCCCCAACCCGCGGATTTGGAATCCGCTGCTCTACCAATTGGAGCTACTGCCCTCCTGACGACACGGCTCGCTAGTCAAACGCAACTGTCACTCTCACTGATCCCGAAAAAGCCGGGAACAGGGACGCCGCACAACCTCTGGTCACCCTGAGGAGGTACGGCGTCCGTTCACGGCCGGAGGTCCCTGAAGGACCTACTTCAAGATCTTGCTCACCACTCCAGCACCGACGGTCTTACCGCCTTCACGAATTGCGAAACGCAACTGCTCGTGCATCGCGATGGGGGTGATCAACTCGACCTTGATCTTGGCGTTATCGCCAGGCATGCACATATCCGCACCGACCACGTCGGTACTTCCGGTCACATCAGTGGTACGGAAGTAGAACTGAGGACGGTATCCGTTGAAGAAGGGCGAGTGACGACCTCCCTCATCCTTGGAGAGGATGTAGACCTCTGCCTCGAAATCGGTGTGGGGTGTAATGCTACCTGGCTTGGCAAGCACCTGTCCGCGCTTCACTTCGTCCTTCTTGGTACCACGGAGCAGTGCACCGACATTGTCACCGGCCTGACCTTCATCGAGTGTCTTCTGGAACATCTCGACTCCGGTGCAGGTGGTCGTGGCGGTGTCACTGATTCCGACGATCTCCACCTCGTCTCCGGTGCGCAGGATTCCGGTTTCGATCCTTCCGGTCACCACGGTTCCACGACCCTCGATGGAGAACACGTCCTCCACCGGCATCAGGAAATCCTTGGCGTTATCTCGCTCCGGCACTTCGATGTACTCGTCGACCGCTGCCATCAACTCCGTAATAGGACCTGCGGCATCGGTACTCGGCCCCTCAAGGGCCTTGAGCGCACTACCCTTGATGATCGGAATGTCATCTCCGGGGAACTCGTACTCGCTGAGCAGTTCCCGGATCTCCATCTCGACCAGTTCAAGCAGTTCCTCGTCGTCGACCATGTCTGCCTTGTTCATGAAAACAACGATCTTCGGTACACCAACCTGACGCGCGAGCAGAATGTGCTCACGGGTCTGAGGCATCGGTCCATCGGCAGCGGAAACGACGAGGATCGCTCCGTCCATCTGGGCCGCACCGGTGATCATGTTCTTGACGTAGTCTGCGTGTCCCGGGCAATCTACGTGAGCATAGTGACGGTTCTCCGTCTGATACTCGACGTGAGCGGTTGCGATGGTGATACCACGCTCCCGTTCTTCGGGCGCATTATCAATCTGATCAAACGCCTTCTTCTCCGCTCCCCCCGATTCGGCGAGCACTGCTGTGATCGCTGCGGTGAGAGTAGTCTTGCCGTGGTCCACGTGACCAATGGTCCCCACATTTGCGTGAGGCTTGTCACGTACGAAGGTTTCCTTCGCCATCTTGGAAATCTCCTCGCCCGTTGTCCGAACCGTTCAATACGGCCGCTGCCCGGGTCTCATCCATGGCCTCCCCCTGTCGTGCACACGACTCGGGTTCAGCGAACTTGTAATTTCATCCCACGCCAGTGCGTGGGCCCGTTTGCCTGGAGCTGCTGACGGGACTTGAACCCGTGACCTCGTCCTTACCAAGGACGTGCTCTACCACTGAGCTACAGCAGCCCATCTATTCTTTTTCTTCGACACTACGTGTCGATCTGATTCCTGGAGCGGGTGATGGGAATCGAACCCACATGACCAGCTTGGAAGGCTGGGGCTTTACCACTAAGCTACACCCGCAAGAAACACACTCTGCGCAACCAAACACACTCTGCGCGCGGCGCAACCATCGCGTCGAAGTCTGGTGCCGGGAACTGTCGGGTCGAGCACACCGACCGAAGTCGGTTGCAGATGCTAACAAACCGTAAACGGCTCGACACATCCCCGGACAGTTTCTCCTGGCACCTCTTCACCGAGGTACCGCCATCAAATTCCCCACCTGCACCGACACACTCGAAGTGGTCTGCTCGGCGATGGAAGGTAAGGTAGGAAACAGGTTTGTGGGTCACCTTTCAAGCGATTCCGGACATCTTCCATGGAACAGGAGGAAGAGTGGGGGCGGTAGGATTCGAACCTACGTAGCTTACGCACTTGGTTTACAGCCAAGTCCCTTTAACCACTCGGGCACACCCCCACCTCAGATCCTGTTCAGTCTCGATCCGGCTCTCCCGGAATTCCCACAACCCCTTACCATGCAAAAAGTTGCAAAAGCTAGCGGTGGGAGTCGAACCCACGACCACCCGCTTACAAGGCGGGAGCTCTACCGCTGAGCTACGCTAGCACAGGAGAGAGCAAGGCGGGAAGGATAGCGACCCGGAAGCCACTCTGCAAGCCCACCTGTCAATCGACTCGATTCCCCCTCAGATACCCTCCAGGTCGCTTCCGTGGCAAATGAGCCTGGAGGGCCGATATACCGCGGTCCCCTCGGCGAAGCGGGTCAGCGGATACGGCTCCAGGTAGTGCCTGCCGGGCCATCCTCGATGGCGATCCCCTCCGCCAGCAACTGATCTCGAAGTTCATCGGCCAGATTCCAGTCTCTGGCGCTTCTCGCCTCTTCTCGACGGCTGATCCAATCCTGCTGCTGAGGGCTCAGCGCGTCCGATTGCGCCTGCTCCTCCTCGACAAAGATGACTCCCAGGATCTGGTCACAGTGCTCCAGAAATTGCAGGGCGAGAGTTGCCTGGCCGCCTCGGGGATCGACCCGACCGAGAGTTCGGACCGTCTCGTGAAGGACTCCCAGTGCGCCGGAAACATTGATGTCGTCATCGATGCGGGCGTCGAAGGCTCGCCTCGCCTCCTCCAGATCAGGCATCTCGACCTCGCTGGAGGCTTCTCCCCCCTGCTCTTCGAGCCGTTTACGCAGCGATCGAATCCTCTGGATCGCCTTGGTGTCACCTTCGAGACCCTCGACGGTGAAGTTCATCGGCTGACGGTAGTGGCTGGCGATGAGACTGTAGCGAATCTCGTAGCCACGATATCCCTTCTCGATGAGATCGTTGATGGTGTAGAAGTTCCCCTTGCTCTTCGACATCTTCTCGCCATCGACGAGCAAGTGGCGAGCGTGAACCCAGATCCTTGCGAACTCGCCCACACCGGAACCCACCGACTGCGCAATCTCGCATTCATGATGGGGGAAGATGTTGTCTTCCCCGCCGGTGTGGATATCAAAGGTGCCGCCAAGAAACTTGTGGCTCATCGCCGAGCACTCGATATGCCAGCCGGGAAACCCTCTTCCCCATGGACTGTCCCACTGCATCAGGTGCTTTTCATCGATCTTCCACAGCGCAAAGTCGTGGGGAGATTCCTTGCGATCGTCGACGGCGATGCGCGATCCGGAGTCCAGGTTTTCAACGGTGTTCCCCGACAGGCAGCCATACTGCTCGAAGGAATCGACTCGGAAGTAAACCCCGACTCCATCGACCTGGTAGGCGTGTCCCCTGCTGATCAGTTGTTCGATCATCTCGATCATCTCGGGGATGTGATCGGTAGCACGGGGATAGGCGTGCGCCTCCCGCACGTTCAATAACGCAGCGTTTTCGTGGAAGATATCCTCGTAGTTTCGGGCGATCTGGAACGGATCTACCCCTTCTTCTCTCGCCTTCTTCTCCAGCTTGTCTTCACCGGATGCATCAGCCACATCGTCGGTGGTCAGATGTCCTACATCAGTGATGTTCATGATCTGTGTCGTCTTGAATCCCCGTTGATCACAGATGCGGCGCAGGAGATCTGCCATCAGAAACGAACGGAAGTTGCCGATGTGGGGATCGCTGTAGACGGTGGGACCGCAGTTGTACATCCGAACCTCGCCCGCCTCGATGGGTTCAAGGTCGACGAGGGCGTTGGCCATGGTGTTCCAGAGTTTGAGGGTCATCGGTCTCCTGCTCTCTCCAGTTGCACGACGGCGAAGGTATCGATGGCGAGCCCCTCACCCACGGGGCCCAGCCCTTCGCCAGTCTTCGCCTTCAATCCTATGCACTCCCCGGGAATCTCCAGGAGGGTGGATAAACTCTCCCTCATCGCCGGTCGGTGCTCCTTCAGGCGAGGACGCTCCAGGTGCACCACCACATCGACCTGGCACGGTTGCCAGCCCTTCTCTCGAGCGAAGCGAATCGCCTCCGACACGATTTCCCGGGAGTCGACATCCTTCCAGCGAGCATCGTCATCGGGAAACAGAGTGCCGATGTCATCGCCACCGGTAGCGCCGAGAATCGCATCGGAGATGGCGTGAAGAATTGCATCCCCATCGGAATGAGCGATGGCGCAGACCTTGGCAGGAATCGTGACACCGGCAAGGACCAGTTGGTTCCCCGCTTCGAGTCGATGTCGATCGGTTCCGATGCCGATCCGGACCGATCGGTTCTCCGCTGATTGTCCGGTAGATTGCACCACGGCCACTTCTTTCTGATTCCTGGCAGTGATCGTAGCGTCTCTTCCTCCCCGGATCGAGTTATGCCGTAAAAGCCACTCGACTGCCCCGGCGACGACTCACCAGCGACGTGGGGTCAACTTGTTCCCGGTAGTGAAGGTGGAGTCGCACTCGAGGCAAAAAAGAACGGGTTCCCGGCGCATCGCGCCGGAAACCCGTCATCACTCCACCGATCGAATCGATCTAGAATCGCACTTCCGAGGTAAAGGTGATCACCTCGACACCCGATCCCACTCCCAGTGCCTTGGCATTCTGGAGGGAACCGGCGTTGATGTAGAAGGTGAGATAATCGGTCGCACGGTAGGTCGCACGAACGTCAAACTCATCCCCGAGCTTGCTGCTGGAATTGCCATTGGAGGCGGCCCCGTTGCGGTTCTTGTTGAGAGTCGCATAGGCGTACAGCCCCTGGACCGACCACTCCGGTGTCAGATTCATGCCACCCTTGATCTTGATCGCTCGGTAGTTGGTATCGAGGTCGAGTCCGTAGTAGGCGTCTTCCAGTACCAGCGTGTCGTTATTGAACTCGTAAGAGACGAAGTTGGAGTTCCTGTTATCGGTGGCGTCATCGTCGCCCGACATGTCCCACAGGGAGATGTCGATCCACGGCGCCTCGTCTTCATCTGCTTCCGGGATGTCGTAGTGAACTCCCGCCACCAGGCCGTAGGCACTCTCCTGACTGATGGTTCCACTTGTGGATCTACCGTAGTCGCCAAACTGCCAGTAGATCTCACCGTAGTACTTCATGCCGTCGGCTCCGGAGAGGTGTCCTCCGCCACCGAGGGTCAACAGGTCACTGCCTCCGTCATTCTTGGAGTTCAGCAGTACCAGACCCATGTCCCCCTGGTAGTCACCGGTGTCGAGGGGAAGTCCGTAGACGAGGCCGAAGAGCGATTCGTTATCCACGGGCGAAAGATCGAACAACATCACATCCAGTGTGTTCTCTCCGAGATCGTAATGTCCCACCGCTCCCGCAGCTTGTAACGATTCCACACGTCCCGCGGATGCGGACTGAGGAGAACCGTTATCGCCGCCCTGACCATTATCAAAGGCAGTTTCGGAGTTGCCCAGGTCGAGGAGGAACGGTTGATTGTTGCCGGCGAAGTCGATCCTGTAATCGACCACTCCAAACTCCAGATCGAGGGAGGCGTCCATGGCACCTTCCCACGACACCATCGCTTCACCGAGGTTCAGTCCCTGATTTCCGTCGCGCTGGTTGCTCCCCACGTCGAACGGTGTCTCGAGGGTAACCCTGGCGTTGACCGCTTCGGAGATGGATGCATCGATGCCGATGTGAACGATGGGATCGAAGAAGGACCCACCTGCTAGCGATCCCCAGCTGCCGCCGAGTTCCATCGCACCGGCTCCCGATCCCGCATCACCCAGAGCCGCATCACCATAGGTGGCACTGCGGTCGACAAAGGTCATCATCAGGTCTCCGGTGATGGTCAGCCGAAGCGCTCGACCCGGCTTCACATCGCCACCCAGAGAAGTTTGAGAAAGAGCAGACCCGGTGATCGAAATCGCCAGAAGTCCTGCGAAGATGAGGCTGCTAAGCCTGAATTTTCCGTGCATGGGGTAATCCCCCTTCCCCGCTGGTTGGTCACAACCCTGAATGGGTTGCGAGTTCTCCCGACACTCATCGGATCCCGTACCGGTGATCCGACCATTCCATCTGCCGGTAGATCGGTGGAGTCTGCGCAATCAAAGGTCCGGGGTCAAGGGAGCCACCAAGGGATCTCGTAGTTATCCGGCTGATGGACAGCATCTCCATCAGCAGTCGGGGGAACCCGATCCCCTGTCAGATCCCCTGTCAGATCCCCTGTCAGATCGCAGAATCGCCTCCACCTGCTGGAGATCGCTGGCGGTGGTGACCTTTGGATTGGGGTATTTCGAGGCGACCATCTGCACCTTGGTGCCGCCACGGGCCACCGCCTCCACCTCATCGGTGGACTGCTCCCCGGCGCCGGTGAGTGCCTCCCGCAACCGTCCGACCTCGAAGATCTGGGGTGTCTGAGCTCTCCACAGACCTTTTCGATCGACTCTCTCCAGCCACAGATCGGCGGAATCGGTGCGGTGCAGGGTGTCGGTGACGGGTCGGGCCAGCGTCGCCGCACCGCAGGTGGCGGCCTGCTCGAGCACCGCAGCGAGGTCTTCCCGGTGCAGAACAGGACGGGCACCGTCGTGGATCGCCACCAGCGTTCCGGGAACAGCTTCCGTCGCCTCCACGCCAGCGACAACGCTCTGTCGCCGGGTCTTGCCACCGGCGACAACTCGCACCGAGAGTTCCCCGACAGAAGCCTCCCGCAGCCAATCCCCTGCCCGCTGGACATCATCGGGATGGACCACCAGCACCGCTCCTCGGCAGTGGCGATGTGCCGTGGCTCGACGCAGTGCATGGACCACCAGCGGACTCCCTGCCACGGGGACCGCTGCCTTGCGCAGTTCGGATCCGAGCCGGGTTCCATCGCCCGCAGCCACCAGGACCAGGTGATAGTCGACCATCAACCCAATCCCATCTTCAAGTGAGTCGCCCCGGATCGTTGCGGTGCGGACTGAAGAGACGCTCGTACTCCTGCACAGCATAGCGATCGGTCATCCCCGCGATGTAATCGCAAACCGCTCGTTCGCGACCGATCTCTCCGCACCGTTGGAGGTAATCTCTCGGCAGTTGGGCCGGCTCACGGACAAACTCCTGGAAGAGAGCCGCCACCATCCGGCGACCCTTCTGGGAGACCCTCACGCAGTGGGGATCCCGGTACAGCTGGTCGTGTAGGAACGATTGCAACTGCGACTTCTCCGCACTCATCGCATCGGAAAAACCGAGCAGGTCATCCGGGGCCCCTCGCACATCCTCGATACTCGCGATGTTTCTCTGGAGAATCCGCTCTCGACTGGTAACCACGAGGTCGTTGATCTGGTCGGCGACGACGCCGGAGATGGTGCGTGCGATGGTGACCCGCAGTGCCAGTGCGTCGCCATACTTCTCGCGCACGCGCCGTTCCGATCGGGCAAAGATCTCCACCTCCCGCAACGCATCGAGCCCCAGAACTCCGGAACGGATCCCGTCATCGAGGTCGTGACTGTCGTAGGCGAGGGAGTCGCCGATGTCGGCCAGTTGAGCTTCCAGTGTCGGTGGCACTCCCGGTTCGAATTCTGCCAGTCCTGGTTCATCGAAGCGTCCATAGTGCTTGACGATCGATTCGCGCACCTCCCAGGAGAGGTTGAGCCCGGTGAATCCGGGATACCGATGTTCCAGCAGGTCGACCACCCGCAGGGCGTGCCTGTTGTGATTGAATCCCCCGTGGGAAGCCATGCAGATGTCGAGTTCGCGCTCGCCAGCGTGGCCGAAGGGTGGATGTCCCAGGTCGTGGGAGAGGGCGATGGTTTCCACCAGATCCTCGTTGAGTCCCAGTCGCCTGGCGACCGCCCTCGACACCTGCGCCACCTCCAGGGTGTGGGTCAAGCGGGTGCGGTAGTGATCGCCCTGATGATTCGCAAACACCTGCGTCTTGTACTCAAGACGACGGAATGCGGTGCAGTGAATGACGCGCTCCCGGTCGATCTGGTAGGCGGTGCGGTGAACGGTGGAGTCCTCCGGATGAACCCGACCGCGGCTCGCGGCACTGGTCATGGCGTAGGGTGCCAGCAACAACTGTTCCCGGGCATGGGGCTCGAGCCACGGCTGAGCCGGGTGATTCGAAGCACCGGTCACTTCTGCAGGTTCGTCCTTCATCGATTCTCCTCCATCGGCATCCGCGTCAGCGAGTTCCGTTCGATCGCGAGTTGACCCTGCGAATCCGTGGCTTGCCCACCGGTAACTGGATCTCTTCCCCCGCTGGAATCTCGACCCCTTGCCAGCGCGGATTCAGCGCTTCCAGTTCCTGCAGGGTGTATCCCAGATCGGCGGCGATCCAGCGCAGCGTGTGACCGTGACCGGTCACATGAACCGCACCCCGGGCCCGCAGCACCCTCACCTGCTTCTGACTCTCTTGCCCACCGGTCGACCGGCAGCCGCCGACCAGGGTCGGAACCGTCGCCAGCAACACCACCACGACCAGCAACGCCCGGCGACTCCCTGAATACACGTCGCTGCCCCACCTTCGTCGGGTCGAAATGTCGAGAAACTACAACCAACCCTCGCAACCGCGGGCTGCTCACGGCAGCATAGCAGAGTCGATCGACGAGCGGGATGGAAGGACCAAGGAGCGGGAGAGAACGATGCGCATCGCTGCCAGGGCCATCTGGAACGGAACCTCTCCCCCACGGGAGGGTTGCCTCTCCATCGTCGATGGAAGGATAGATCGGATCCTGCCGCCAGGACCGGCGGATCTGGACCTGGGTGATTCACTCCTGTGCAGCGGATTTGTCAACGCACACCTGCACCTCGATCTGTCGATGACCCGTCCCTCCCAGACGATGGAGGGGGACTTTGACGACTGGCTGAAATCGGTGGTGGTCGCCCGCAACGCCCAGGGCGACGATGGTCTGACCAGCTGGGCTGCCGCAGGAATTGCCGAATCCCTCGCCAGCGGCACCACCGCCATCTTCGACATCGATCCGTCGGGACACTCCATCGCCGCACTGGCAGGGAGTCCGCTGCGCCGCTGGATCGCCCGCGAGGTGATCTCCCTCGACACGCAACCCGCTGTCGATCTCGAAGCCTTGCAGCAATTCCTCACCGGGTCTTCCGATGAGAGTCGTGAGTTGCGTGGCATCTCCCCCCACTCCTCCTACACCGTGCATCCGGAGGTGCTGGCGAAATTGCTGCCGTGGTGCCGCCAGCAAGATGTCCCGTGGGCGATGCACGTCGCCGAACCGACATGGGAACGGCAACTGCTCGTCGACGGCAGCGGCGAGGGTGCCAGATTTCTGGAAGGATTCGGAGCCGATCCGGCGTCGTTTCGCCGCGGCAAGACGATGATCGAATCGTTACAGCAATCGGACGACCTGACCCGACACGGTCTCATCATCCACGGCAACGAATGCAGCGATGATGAACTGGCCGCCATCGGTGAATCGGGAGCGGCACTGGTGTGGTGCCCACGCTCTCACGCCTTCTTTGGCAGAGCGCCGCACCCTGCGCCGAACGCTGTGAAAGCAGGAGTCCCTGTGATGCTCGGCACCGATGGCAAGGTCTCCTCGGGTACCCTGTCGATGCTCGATGAGATGGCCGCCGCTCGAGCGGCGGCCGCCGATCTGGATATCGAAACCATCTGGAAGATGGCGACCGTCCACCCGCGCCAGTGGCTGGCGCGAAGCGGCCATTCGGAACTGCTCGGCAGCGGCACCCTGAAGGAGGGCGATCCCGCCGACCTGGTGGCGGTGTCGATTCCCGAGGGAGATGGCCCGATACTGGAGCGCGCGCTCACGGGCGAGGTGATCGGCAGCTGGATCGACGGTCGAGCGTTACAGCCGGAGAAGTGACCGGAGATCGAGTTCAACCGAGGATATCGGTGATGTCGATGTACTTGCCAAAGAGTGAGCCGAGTCCAGCACCGATCACACCACCGACCACCGCCAGCAACATCGACGAGGTGAAGGTGCCGAGCAGGATCGCACCGATGGCCGCCCCCACGATGGCGCAAAAGATTCGCCAGATCAGATTCCACATCGAACTCGCCTTTCCAGCAGCAGTCTCGTCACGGAGACGGGGCCATTTCCTCGACGACTCTCAACTCCATCAGCACCGCCCCGTGATCGGACGGGAATTGGCGCTCGGACACCGGGATGGTGTGGTCCTCCCAGTCGATGGGATAGACGTGCCCCGCCACCGGTTCCAGTCTCCAGTGCGCCTTGTCGCCATCTTCACCATCGTTCGCCGCATCCGGTTCGTGGATGTAGAGGCGGTCGATCCGCTCGAAGCCCTGGTCCTTGCCGCCGCTGGTGCGGTACATCGGTGACCAGGTGATCCCCGGCCGCTGCACCGGATTGGGATGGACCGTTCGGAAGCTATCGACAAAGCCTGCGTCGGCCATCGCCAGGCTGACCGGCAGATCGAGGGCCCGGCGTCGCTTGTAGACGCGAGACGTGTCGAGGGTCCAGTCCAGATGCGACGGCGTGTTCCAGTCGCCGCCGACCAGCAGCGGAATCGACAGGTCGAGATGGCCGAGTGTCTCCAGCTGGGCGATGATGCGTTTGGCCTGGGGAAGTCGCTGCGATCGCACGAACTCCGACTCGAGCAGATCGCCATCGGCGATGTCGGGGGTGTCGCGCAGTTTTGTCGTGATGTAGTCGCGGTAGTCGATCCAGATGCTCCATGCGATGAAGTCGCGACCGCGGTCGTCGACCAGCCTCGCCCCGACCGCGTGCCACGGTTCGTGGGTGAAGCGTTCGGTGATGTCGAAGCGGGTCAGGATACAAAGATGCGGGCTGTTCGCCTGCCACTGGTTCCAGCCGAGTTGCTCGGCGAGCCAGGTACCGAGTAGTGGTCGATCCCCATCGATGTCGTAACTCTCCTGCATCAGCACCACATCGGCACCGGAGTCGCGGATCACTGCCAGTGCCTTCTCGGCACCGTCGACCACGCTATTCCCCCCGTTCAGGACGTTCCACACCAGCACCCG
>CBFIET010000176.1:0-2853 GCA_965661685.1 Planctomycetota bacterium | reverse complement strand
GTCGGCTTCGATTGCGATGCCTTCTGGGTGCGCGATCGCAAGGCGCTGATCAAGGCACTCAGTGTCCTGCCCGAATACCTGCGCAACGAGGCGAGCGAATCGGGCCAGGTGATCGACTACCGCGACTGGCACATCCCGCTCGGCCGGCGCTTTCGTGCCCTCAAGTTGTGGTTTGTCATCCGCAACTACGGGGTCGATGGCCTGCGAAAGTTGATCGCCGAGCATCTCCAGTGGGCCGAGTGGTTCGAGCAACAGGTCGAGTCCGATCCCCGCTGGCAACTCACCCACAAGCGCACCGTCAACCTGATCTGCATGGCACACATCGATGGCAATGAAGCCACCGACCGGGTGGCGAAGAAGCTCAACGAAGATGGCCAGATGTCAGTGACCGTCACCACCGTGCAGGGAAAACGGATCCTGCGAGTCTGCATCGGTGGCACCCAGACCCGAAAGACTCACGTCGAAGCCGCCTGGCAACGAATCGCCAAGGCGGGTGCCGCAGCAACAAGCTGAACCTCCCTCGCAATAATAACAGCGGCCGCCCCCGGCAAGGGGCGACCGCTGTAGGCGGGCAGGAGGTGTTGCTGGTTCAATGCATCACGGACACGGCGGAAACGACAGGCAGTCGAGGCTGTCTGGTGTTGGATCTGGACCGCACGATGGCCATGGAGGAGGAGGAGTTTGACAACCGCTGAACAGGAAACATAACTTGTAGATGGCATCGGCAATATCAATCATCCCGTCATCGTTCACGTCACACGCATCCCTGCAGGAGCAAGTACCGGTAGAAGAACTTGGAAACAGGTAGCTGAGTAGATTTACCGCATCGGCAATATTGCAGACGCTGTCTCGGTTGGTATCACCGCGAATGAAGTTAGGAGGTGTGAAAATCAAACCGGCAATTGTGTAAGGTTGTATTGTGCAGGGCAAAACGGGCACGGTGGGTGAGAATACGGCGATCGGTTTGGTACATGTGCCGATGGAGTTACAGAAGTTGGGCGCAGTGGGTGCCGGGGCCAGGATGGTGTATTCCACCGTGGCCACGAGATGAGGCCCAGGGCCCGTCAGCCCACCACCTCCTACGAATCCATCTTCGTAGAAAAATCCGTCGGGAAATTGTGACACGGGGTTCTGGTTCACCGGCGAGTTCGGGGTCACGGTATTCAGTTGCAGCATCGATGCATCGTGACAGAGCCCAAAGGTCCAGGCGGAAACGGTTTCTCCTGGAGGAATCGTCAGGGAGACGTCCACGGTGACATTGCTTCCCACACTCCCCGTGGCACTCGAGGATGAAAAGATGTATGTGGAACTGATGGGCGGTGGCGGTGGTGAGCAATTGTAGCTGATGCAGTCCAATCCATCGGCCGTCGGGTCCTGGCCACAGTTTGGCCAGGGAGCCGCAAGGTACGGTGGTGAGCAGCCCAGACCGAATGTCAGCATGAAAATGATATCGTTCACCTGGAGGACGCCATTATCGTCGGCATCACAGGCATCTAGGCAGAGAACACCGCAGCCTCCTCCAGAGAAGAGGTACAGGGAAAGTGCGACGGCATCTCCCATGACGAAGTCTGTATTGCCATCCTGGTTACAGTCTCCTCGAACGAAGTCGGCATTTTGACCGCTGCACAGGGAAGTGGCACAGATGGCCAAGCACAGCAGCGTGGTCTGGGTGAGTTTCTTCATGAAGATCCAATCCGTGCTTACAACTGCAAATTAGGGACACGGCGGAAACGACAGGCAGTCGAGGCTGTCTGGCGTCGGGTCAGGTCCGCAAGCTGGGTAAGGGGAAGGCGGTGGGGGACCACCGGCGAACAGAAATTCTAATTTGAAGATGGCATCAGCGATATTGATCGAACCATCATCATTACAGTCACAGGCATCGAAGCAGGTGCAAGGCCCTCCCTGGAACAGATACTGGAGCAAACTCACCGCGTCTGCGATATCGCAGGCCCCGGAACGATTGGTATCACAGCGGATGAATTCCTGATCACAGGGTGGCACTTCGATGACGACCTCATCGCTGCAGCATTCTTCCACACTTCCGTCGTCGTTCTTGTGCATCAGGGCGAAGGGCACCGTGATGCTATCACCCGCCACGGCCTGGGTGATTCTCACCGAGAAGGTATCGGCTGCCCCATTCTGGATTTCTGGGTCAAACGCGATCACATTGTCGAGCACGGTGGCAGTGCCGGACGATGTCGTGACCTCACCGGGAATGACCGCCTTGTGTACCGTCAATCCAGAGAGATTGATGAAATCGATGGTGAGGATGTGACCTGATCCGCTGGGATTGCACTCCAGTGTCGGATCTTCAATGATCTCGAGACAGGGACCACTGTCTCCAATTGTCACGATACCAGGCATTGTAACGGGTTCCTGGGAACAGGGCATGCTTGTGGCTCCAGGGCTGTAAACGGCAATCGGCCTGCTGCAACCGTTGATCGTCGTGCAGAAATCTAGCGTGCTGTTTGTACCTGTAGATAGGATCAGGTACTCGGCTTCTGCGACAACATGGGTCCCCGGGCCCAAGGAAGAAGTGGTATCCATGGCCACTTCGCTAACAAAGCCGTCGTTACTAATGGTAATTAAGTCCACCCAGATTCCAGGAATGATGGAAGTAACTGCTGTGAGTTGCAGTGCGGTGGGGTCATGACAGAGTCCGTAGGTCCAACATATGATCTGGTCTCCCCCGTTTGGAATCGTCAACCAGACGCCAACAGTAACGGTGTCCCCCGGAAGTCCATTGGCGTTTGAGACTCCAAATTCAACTGCGGGATTGACAGGGAGGGGCGGTAACCCGCAGACATAGCTGTCACATCCAAGAGAATCTGAAGTCGGGTCTGGACCACACGT
>CBFIET010000175.1:0-84948 GCA_965661685.1 Planctomycetota bacterium | reverse complement strand
TTCTCTCCTGCATCGCTTCCAGAAGAGCGGACTGCACCTTTGGAGATGCACGGTTGATTTCGTCAGCGAGCATCAAGTTTGCGAAGATGGGTCCCTTGTGGACACGGAATTCTCCGCTGTCCTTGTCGAGAATCTCGGAACCGACGATGTCCGACGGGAGCAGGTCGATGGTGAACTGTACCCGTCCGAATGCCAGTTCGATGGCGTGAGCCACCGATTGCACCATCAGCGTCTTGGCGGTGCCGGGAACCCCCTCGAGGAGCAGGTGTCCGCCAGTTAGCAGGGATATGAGAGTTCTCTCCAGAACCTGATTCTGACCGACAACTGTTTTTTCCACGTGGGCGCGAACCGAATCAGCGAAATCCGACACGCCGGTGCTGGGAGTTCCATGTACGGATGATCCCTCGCTCATCAAAGCCTCCTTGTGTTGAGCAATCTCGGGAAGGGGTATCTCTGGGCGTAATCCTTGTCCCGTGATCTTGCAGACAGGACATGATGCACTCTCCTCTCAGGAGGGCAAGGTCCGACCCCGTTGTGCCCGGATCGAATCGACGCTGTAAATGGTTACTGCGACTCCGATCAGGGTCAGTGCGGGCCAGCGATTGCCGATCTCTTCGCCGACCAGCAATAGTGCCACCAGAATTTGGGTGGTGGGTGCGATGTACTGCAGTAATCCGACAGTCGAGAGTCGTATTTTTCTTGCAGATCGGGAGAAGAGCATGAGAGGGATCACCGTCACAACTCCGCCGATGAGTAGTCCCCACGTCAGTCGGGCGTCGGACAGAAATATCGTTCTATCGCTGGAGAACAACCACGCTTCAAGGATCAGCATCGGGATCAGCAGGAGTATCATCTCGATACACAATCCGACCTCTGATGATGCTTTGACCTGTTTTCGGATCAAACCATATGCACCGAAAGAAACGGCCAGCACCAGACTGATCCACGGCAAGCTTCCTCCTGAGATGGTCAGTTGAACCACTGCCATCGAGGCGAGTGCTACGGAAACCCATTGCAGAGGTCGAAGACGTTCACCGAGGAAGATGAATCCGAGAGCCACAGATACCAGCGGATTGATGTAGTAACCGAGGCTCGCTTCGGTGATTCGTTCTTCCAGTACCGAATAGATGAAGGTGAGCCAGTTGAGCATGATGAGAATTGCGGAAGCGAGTAACGCAATTACGGAACGTATATCTCGAAACACGGAAAGCATTGCTGAAAGATCTCCGCGGATCGCCAGGACGATGATCATCACCGGCAACCCACCGAGTACCCTCCACGCCAGAAGTTCGAGGTGATCGGTGTCGCTCATCCAGCGGAAGTAGAGGGTCGTGATCAACCCCCACCAGAGGTATGCGACGACTCCTTCGATCACTCCGACGGTGGCCTGGTTGGTAGGCTGTGAGGGGTCAATATTGCTCATGACGGCCGTATCGTGACAGGGAAGTGGTGGAAATCTACTGAAACGAACGCCGATCAGGTGCATCTTGTCCCTGTCTGAGCGGCGGTGATCGGTGACTACGAGCTGGATTTCATCTACCGTTCATCGATTGCGGGGGAAGAGGAGTTGAAAGATGGATTCGTGGATCTTCTGCATGATTGTCGTTCCCCATGCACTGCTCATCGGGATTCCTGCACTGTTCAGGCCGTCGTCGGTGGAACAGTGGCTCGAGAAGATCCAAGAGGAGACAGAACTACTCAGGGTCGTCGGGTATTTCTGGAGCATGATGGCGGTACTGGTTCTCGTGAAGAATCCCTCGGTGGGGACCGATGTCGAAGGGCTCGTTGGCTTGCTGGCATGGGGAACCCTGATCAAGTGCGTCTTTCTTTGCTGGTGGCCCGCAAGAGTTGTCAGTGCAAGGAAAAAAATCTATGGAAAGATCCGATGGTGGTTCGGAGTTCTCATCTGCTCCGTTGCAACCTTGTTGTTCATGGCCGCTCTTCATCTCAAAGAGATTCAGGGATAGGTCGGTTCCTCTGTTCGGAATACAAGTAGTTGTTTTATTTTTTGACCTGACTGTAGTGAGTGACAAGTTGGTCAGGATTTGACTTCTCTTTCTTGAACTCATCATGCTGATCTCGAACAGAAAAAAGCGGTGAGATAAAACCAACGAGAAGTGGTTCGGTTGATGAGGTACAATCGCTGCAAGAGGAGGGTATCTTGCGCCCGATCGAGAGAATACGAGATGAAGATGGTATCCCGGTAAGCCCGGCAAGGGTGATCCGAGCCTACATGGAACGGTGTTTCCCGATGGCGGATCATCGGGAAGGCAAGATCTTCTGGGTCCGGCCATCGGAGCGAGCGATCATCTCCTGGGATACCTATCGAATTCCACGATCACTGCGCAGGCTGCTGAAGAAATCGAATCTTCGCTTCACCACCGATGTGGCATTTGGTGCAGTGGTGGAAGCGTGTGCCGCTCGCCACGAGACGTGGATTTCCCGTGATATCGAGGAATTGTTCATCCAGCTGCATTCGCTGGGGATCGCTCATTCGGTGGAAGCATGGGATGAGGAAGGCAAACTGGTCGGAGGAATCTACGGACTGGCGGTCGGAGGAATTTTTGCAGGTGAGAGTATGTTTCACCTGAAGACCGGCGCAGGAAAGATGTGCGTGATTTCTCTCATCGAGCACCTGCAAGGCCTTGGATACAGTGCTCTCGATTGTCAGCAGCAGACTCCACACATGGAGATGTTCGGTGCCCATGTGATTCGAGATGATGTGTATGCCATGATGATGGCTAGCAGTACTCCGCCGGCTGGTTGGCTTGATCTTCCGTTTCCCGGGGGAAGCTGAAGCGAGAAGTCAAAAGGGCAGTCCATAGGAGATGGACAGGTTTGAATCTCCCTCGTTGGACCATCCGATGTCGGTCCGGAACAGCGCCTGTCTTTCGAATGTGAATCGCAGCCCTATTCCCATCGAAGAATAAACTTCCGACGTGTTCAGCCTTCCCAGAGTTTCTGCAACTGATCCGGCGTCGGCGAACAACGCTAGCCCTGCTCTTTCGATGCGGATGTCTCCAGTCAGAGGTATCCCCTCTGCAAGAACCCATGGTCTCCACTCGATACCTGAAGCCCAGGCGCAACGATCACGAAGGCGCCCACGTATCGTTCCGCGAAGAGAGTTGTCTCCACCTAGAGATGGGAGAGCCCAGAAGGGTACATCTCCGATTGAACTCGAGAGAGAAAAGTAAGTCGCAAACGAATCGGTGGGTGGATGCTCGTGCGAAGGATCTCCTCCCGAATGGAACAGGGGATCTACCGGACTGACCCAGCTGGACATGAAGGATGCAATTGCGCCTGCTTGTCCATCGCGAACCAGCGGCATCGTGTTGAGAGAGAATCCTACCGAGTGACCCCTGTAAGGAAGATGCTGGGCGTCGCGCGTGTCGTGACGAATGCCAGCTCGAATCCACAACGCTTCGTGGTCATCTCCCTGTGCAAATAGCAGTGGATGAGTGGTCTCCACATCGAGGGCTCCAGTCACCTTTCCGGTGCCAAGCTCATCGGACTGGAGCGTTGCGTCGAGGTTCCAGATCCAGTTGTCGCTCTCCTTGGTGAAAGATCGCTGAATCCCGGCACCGATGGAGTTCGATGCCCGACTGTAGGAACCCTCATCGAGAAGAGTCGTGTCTGCTCCCAGCCCGAAGAAACGGGAGGTCAGGGTGTTGGAGTGATTCACGAATACTCCCAGGAAATCCCTGTCTCCCTGTAGCACACCTCGAGAGGGGTAATCGCGATGAGATAGCCACTTTCTCCAGTAGAAGGAAAACTGAGTCTGTCCTTCGGTGGTGTAGGTCGCCCACATATTTGCAAACTGAGATCGACGCTTGTTCCTGAAATCGATGTCAGTGATGCCGATTCCACCGCCGGCACCGACATCTCCCTCGAAGAAGACCATGGGGGTGATGAAGGAGGAGATCATCACCCTGTCGAGCAGGTTGCCCTCCGGCATCCGGTCCTCTGGGATCCATCGCCAGTGGTCGGGATACTTCAGATCAGCGAGGAGTTCCAGTGGTCGGTCTTGATCGGAGACATCCGCCTGTTGAACTGATGGAAAGACCGAAATCACCGCCAGTAAGATCCAGGTGGACGACATCGAACTCCGATTCCAGATCACTCTCCGTGGGAGAGAGACTCAATTTCATCCAGGCGTGGATGTGCGCCACATAGATCTGCTGTAGTAGTTCCCTGCTCATCCATTCGTCTCAAGGTTGCGACCAGCGCATGAACTGCGGCGATGACATCTCCGGTGTGAGCGCTCTCTGAAATTGTATGCATGTTACGTATCGGGAACCCGATGCTGGTTGCTGCAGAGTCGACGCTGGCAAGAACCCCTGCCATGGCATCGGTGCCGGTATCGCGGCCGCAGACATCGACCTGATAAGGGATGTCGTTTGCCTGGCATGAGTCCTGAATGATCACATTGAGACCGGCAGTGACGATGGCACCGACAGCCAGTGTCATCCCCTGCCCCATCTTGAGTGGAGCATATCGGCGGTCTCCGATCCCCGGTGCCGCTTCGTAGTCGTGGTTTACATCGACACCGATGATGACATCCGGCTTCATCACTCCCGCCATCACCCGACTTCCAAATCGACCGATCTCCTCGTATGCAGCAAATGCACCGAGGTAGCGGACATTCTTCAGTGAATCGCCGCCAGCGATGATGCGTGCGGCTTCCTCGACCACGAAACAACCCAGTCCGTTGTCGAGATAGGCGCCGACAAAACTATCGGGACCGAATCCTCGGCGGATGGGGCGATCGAGGAGCAAGGGATCTCCTGCGCGGATTCCAAGTGCCTCGACCTGTTTCTTTCGCTCGTCTCCACTCAGCTGTAACTCGAGGTAGAGCTGGTTTGGCTTGATGCCCTTGGAACCGTCTCGAAGCGGAGGCTCGGCAAAGTGAATCGCGCCAAGTGCTTCAACCGTTCCACCGGAGATACTTCGGTACTCACCGGGCTTCTCGGGATTCTCGGAGAAGAGGGTGACCTCGTGGCCGATCAATGTCGTGGGGAGGAAGGAATCGCTATTGATCCATATCTTGCCATCTTCGCCGATGCTTCGAACCTGCATGCGGATCTTGTCTGCATGACCGATGGCCATGACGGTGAGAGTTCCTTCGGGAGCATCGGGCATCGTGTCGAGAACGATTCCAGCATTTCCCCGGAAACGATGAATCTTCCAGCCTTCCGGGATGAACTCTTCCAGCATCGGAGCCAGAACACCCTCGGTCATCGCAGCTTCCAGTCCGATGGGACTGGGAGCGGAGAGGATCTCTTGCATGCGGGAGAACTGATCATCGGGCATCGGTGTTTCCCAGGGGTGCTTGCTGTCTGCCATCGGTGTCCTCCAAAACATCTATTCAGGTGTCGATTGATCGAAGAGGGGACGAGGATAACGCTTGAGCCGTGGCCACGATAGCAGACCCGATGGGTCGACCTCGGTTCACGGGTGGCAATCGAGGCAGTACACTTGAGGGGTCTATATTCTGATACTTCCGGTCCTGAATGACGTGGAGTATCGGGGAGGAGAGTGTGGTGAGGTATTGCCTGCCAGTTTGCTTCTTGACGGTATTGATCGGATTCAGCGCATCCAGCGGCGTCGAGGCGCAGCAATTTCTGGAATCGAGTAACGGCCGATTACCGGTCTTTAACGAATATTCCAGCCAGGTAGCCATCGGTGACGTGGACGGTGATGGAGATCTCGACCTGTGCTTTGCCAACGGCAGTGGATTCGCCTCGCCCGGTCAGGCGCAGCGAGTTCGACTGTACATCAACGATGGTAATGCGGTATTCACCGACGAGTCGGTGAATCGTCTGGGAAACCTGATCGGATACGGAAGAGATGTAGAACTGGGTGATGTCGATGGCGATGGCGACCTCGACATGGCCGTGGCGAATGATTTCCTCACTCCGCAAAAACTTCTCATCAATGATGGCAACGGTTTTTTCACCGATGAATCTGCGACACGCATTCCCCAGTTCAACATGTCGAGTTCACATTGCGCCTTTGGAGACATCGACAACGATGGCGATCTTGACCTCTGGTATACACGTGGCGGATCGACCCGGTTCGGATCGGGCCAGGCGCAACTGTGGGTCAATGATGGAAACGGTGTATACAGCAACGGAACCAATCAACGGCTGCCATTACAAAATGTTTCAGCACCGATGGATTGCATCTTTGGAGACCTCGACGGAGATCTCGACCTCGACATGATCGAGGGACATCGAGATGGAAATTCAAAGCTCTACATCAACGAGGGTGGAATCTTCACCGATGAGACCTCCGGCAACCTTCCTCCAGATTCCAACACCTATTCCTATGATCTTGGTGATCTCGACGGGGATGGAGATCTGGATGTGGTGGGAGCAAACTCGGGAGTGGGGTCGAGGGAGGCCATCTTCCAGAATGATGGATCCGCCTCCTTCACGAACGTGACCTCGACGCTGCTTCCAAACTCCTCGAATCCGAACATCGATGACAACGACAGCAAGTTTCTCGATTATGACAACGATGGAGACCTCGATGTGGTGATCTGCGCCATCGGCGGGCCGGAGAGGATGCTGAATAACAACGGCAACGGATTCCTGACACTGGTTGGCGGGGTCATCTCGTCGGTGTCTGACAGTTCGCTCGATGTCGAGGTGGGGGATCTGGATGCGGATGGCGATCTCGACATGATAACCGCCCAGGGGGAGAGCGGAGCCTTCAGGAACCGCCTGTATCTCAACCAGGGACCCGCCGATACCCGGCCACCGACCGTTCCTTTCTGGGAAGAACTCCCTGATATCCTCGTGGGAAGCGGCTCTAGCATCGTCAGAGCCGTGGTTCGAGATGACATGACTTCCGATCACGGTGCCTTTTTTCAGTCCGTCATCCTGGAGTGGTCGACGGGAGCCCAGTTTGCTCCCGTTCCGATGTCTTGGTCCGGACACGATTTATATCGAGGTCTTGTTCCTGATCCCGGGTTTTCCACAACGGTCATCTACCGAATTCGAGTTACTGATTTCGCCGGGAACTCCATGACCACCTCCGAGCGTTCCTATGTTGTCGGCATTCCGCAATCGAGTTTTCGACGCGGTGATGTCAATGACGATGGCAATAGAGATGTTGCAGATGCGGTGGGGGCGCTCCTCTACTTGTTCGGAGGGGGCACCGCACCTGATTGTCTCGATTCCGTGGATTGTAACGACGACGGTACGAACGATATCTCGGATGTGGTTTCGCTCCTCGATTACTTGTTTCAATCGGGGGCCGCACCGCCGGAACCCTTCGACTGTGGTTCGGACCCGACCGACGATCCGCTCTCCTGCGAAGAGACACAGGGGAGTTGCATGTAGGAGAAAGCGATGACCCATCATCTGGGAATCCGAGACCTCCGGTTGGGTCGAGACTCGTGGCAAAATACCTGGTTGAGAATAGTCACCGATCGTCACCAGGCTTCTTCGGTGGAACCGACCCGAGATGGTATGACAGAGGGTCAGTTTCTCGGCAATGATCCGATCCATTTCATCTCTGCCTGGAATCCACGAAACCAGCATTTACATCCCCTCGCCAACAGGACTCTCCACCAGCAACTGGACGACTGGATCCATGATCACGATCTGCCCATCTGGGAGGGCACCGGTTTTGCCAGCGACGGATCGTGGCGGCAGGAGGGATTCGCCCTGGTAGGTCTCTCCCGCCAGCAGGCACTCGATGTGGGTCGGCGCTGGGGGCAGGAGTCGATCTGGGAATGGAATCGCAACAACCTTGTCCTCCTGGAATCTGCCGGCTCGAAAGAGACTCGCTTCGGCTGGGTTCGTGCACCTCTTCCAGCCCGTCCCCCCTTCATGCCGGGTGGCCTGGTTCCCGCCTGCTAGGAAAGCATCGGTCTTCCTGTACCGCTTCTGGCCTGCTCCCTTGATGATGCACGGAGTGTCGGATATCTCCGGGTCTGGATCGTTGCCGCAGGATTCGCCGGACAGGAGCACTATTGTCGACTCGTGGGGGAGAAGCCGTTCATGCCAGGGCCAATCAGGTCCTCAGCGATGTATTCGGGTTCGATCAATTTCGCACCGATCAGGAACAGATCATCCACCGAATCCTCGCCGGCGATGATGCGCTCGTTCTGATGCCCACCGGCGGAGGGAAATCGCTCTGCTATCAGATTCCAGCGATCCTCGGCGATGGAATCACGGTGGTGATCTCTCCATTGATTGCCCTGATGCAGGATCAGGTGGAAGCGCTGACCCAGGCGGGAGTGGGGGCGGCAGCCCTGAACTCCTCGATGGACTCGAAGCAACGTAGTGAAGTGTGGCAACGGCTTCGTTCGGGCCAGATCAAGTTGCTCTACCTGGCACCGGAGAGGCTCCTCCTCGACGGCTTCCTGGAGGAGCTCGACGCGTTCAATCCGACCCTCTTTGCCATCGATGAAGCCCACTGCATCAGCCAGTGGGGACACGATTTTCGTCCCGAGTACCAGAAGCTGGGCATCGTGCGCAAGGTTTACCCGGATGTGCCGATCATCGCACTGACCGCCACTGCCGACGGACCCACACGCAAGGACATCATCAAGGGGCTGGGATTCACCGATGAGGATCTCTTCATCTCATCCTTTGATCGGCCCAACATCCGATACAGCGTGGAGCCGAAGGATCAACCGAGGCGGCAGCTGTTGAAGCTGATCCGCGACCGACATTCAGGGGGGGCCGGGATCGTCTACTGTGCCAGCCGCAAGAAGGTCGATGACACGGCAGAGTGGCTGAGGGGAGAAGGGATCCGTGCAGTTCCCTATCATGCCGGGATGTCATCTCAGCAACGCTCCGTCAACCAGCAGCTGTTCCTGAGAGAGGAAGGGATGGTGGTGGTGGCGACGGTCGCCTTCGGTATGGGAATCGACAAGCCCAACGTTCGTTTCGTGGCGCACCTGGACATGCCCGCCAGCCCACAGCACTACAGTCAGGAATCGGGAAGAGCAGGAAGAGATGGATTGCCCGCCGAGGCATGGCTCTGCTTTGGCTGGAGCGACGTGGTACTCGCTCAGCGTAGACTTGCCGATTCCGATCTAGATCAAACCCAGCGCAGGATTTGCCATCATCAGATCGAGGCGATGCTTGCCTACTGTGAATCATCCGGTTGCCGCAGGAGTACGTTGCTGAGATTTTTCGGGGATGAGGAGATCGCCTGTAGCGGAGCTGACGGTTCTTGCGATAACTGTCGCACTTCTCCTGAGGTGATGGATGGAACCGTAATGGCTCAGAAAGCACTCTCTGCCGTGGTCAAGACGGGGCAGCGATTCGGCAAGGGGCATGTCATCGATGTTCTTCGAGGATCCGCCTCACAGAAGATCGCTCGCTTTGGCCATGATCGGCTCAGTGTCTACGGGATCGGCGAGGAACTGGACGGACCGGGGTGGCACTCCATCTTCAGGCAACTCGCTTCCCGCGGCATGATCCAGATCGATCTCGAGGGACATGGAGGGATCTCGGTGACCGGGGCGAGTCGCGGTGTCCTGCAAGGAACGGAACAGATCCAGTTCCGAAAGGATGCCATCACCAGGAAGGCGAGCACCCGCAGGAAGAAGAAGAAGTTGGCCGGGCTCGATGCGGTCGAGTCGAGCCTCTTCGAAAAACTGCGACAACATCGCCTCGAGATTTCCAGGCAACTGGAAGTACCCCCCTACACCATCTTCCACGATTCCACTCTTGTAGAAATGTCTCAGTTGATGCCCCAGACACTGGGGCAGATGGCGATGATTTCCGGCGTGGGACAGAAGAAACTGGAAAAGTGGGGACAGGGTTTTCTCGACATCATCACCACGTGATCATCTTTCTCGATGATGAAGTCTGAATCAGGATCCTGGCGCTGACGAGGGATGATATCAATTCGGGATACAATACCCGGCCTCATCGATTATAGTGAAAAAGGATGGGGAGGCGTTGCCATGCAATCAGAATATAGTTCGATCCGAAAGAGATTGTTCAGTGATCTGAACGATGCATTTGTCACTGTGGGTCTCATCGGGTTACTGGTGATTATCTGCCTGCGAATTTTCTCACCTTTTATGGGATTGATGCTGTGGGGATTGGTCCTGGCAGTGGTCCTGTATCCGCTCCATCAAATCCTTGCCAGGAAACTGAATGACAAACAGGGGAGAGCAGCAACGTTACTGGTGCTGTCAGGTTTGTTACTGGTTGGACTCCCGACAATTCTGCTGGGAACATCGTTTTCAGAGTTCCTGCACGAGAAGTACGAGACATTTTCTTCCGAGTCCTTTGCGCTCGATCCTCCACCGGCTTCAGTCGCCCAGTGGCCTTTGATAGGAAAGACCTTGTCGTCGCTATGGACCCAGGCTTCAGAAGATCTGCCTGCGTTCATGATCAGCATGAAGCCGCAACTGGAACAGATGGCGAAAACTGCGCTGGGCACCATTGCCAGTACCGCCAGTTCACTCCTTCAATTTCTCGGTTCGTTGATCATCGCAGGAATCATGATGGCTTACGGTAAGTCAGGTAGCGCAGCAATGTTAAAAATCTTGAGTCGATTGACGTCAGTGGAAAAAGGACCGGGTCTGCATAATTTATCGACGATGACGATTCGTTCCGTGGCGATGGGAGTCGTGGGAGTTGCCTTTCTCCAGTCACTTTTCCTGGGTGTTGGCTTCGTCTGGGCTGGCATACCCGCCGCCGGAATCCTGGCACTGCTGGCCTTGTTGATGGGAATCGCTCAACTTCCTGCGTTGGTGCTCACACTGCCGGTCATCATTTACATCTGGATGAGCGGAGATACTTCCACCACGCACAATATCATGGTGACGGTTTATCTGGTGGTTACCGGAATGTCAGATGGATTTCTCAAGCCGCTCCTTCTGGGTCGGGGTGTCGAGGTACCCATGCCCATCATCTTGCTGGGGGCGTTGGGTGGAATGTTTTCATACGGATTGATCGGTTTGTTTCTGGGAGCGGTCCTGTTGGCCCTGGGATATCAGGTTTTCATGGACTGGGTCGAAAATGGAAACCCCGAGGAGCAGGGGGACAGCCTGGCGGTTAGCGAGTAAGTTGATGACCAAGGTCCAACTCAAGCGACGGGTCAAGAGGACTGCCTTGCTCCTTGTGGTAGTGACACTCAGTGCGTGCACCACACTCGGCCCGGAGTTTCAGGAACCTGAAGTCAGCTGGCTTGAAGAATGGCAACCCGAATCATATTCCGAGGTCAACTCGTCCAGTCTGGATCCCACTCGGATCCAGTCATGGTGGTTACAGTTTGAAGATCCTGTCCTCGTATCACTGATCGAAACTGCTCATGAAGACAATCTGTCACTGCGTATTGCAGGCCTGCGAATTTTAGAAAGCCGTGCGGTTCAGGGTCTTGCAGGAAGTTCCCTCTTTCCACAGGTCCAGCAAGTGAGCGGTGCTACGGAGGCGGTCTCTAGCCACCTAGATGGGGGCGGAACTACCGATCAGGTCGTAACGCAAGCACAGGGCGTTGTGGGCTGGGAACTGGATTTTTGGGGGCGATTTCAGCGAGCAGTTGAATCCGCAGATGCAGGTTTTTTCGCGTCTGTTTCTCAGCAGCGTGATTTGCAGGTGTTGATTGCTTCGCAAGTAGCGAGTTTGTACTTCTCCTACAGGGTTACCGGGGCTCGCATCGCGATAACCCGGAACAACGCAAGGATTCAGAAGCGTAGTTTTGATATCACCGAAGAGAGATTTACCGAGGGCGATGAATCAGAACTGGATTTCCAGCAGGCCAGAACTCAGTACCTGGCGACTTTGTCGGCAATACCTCAACTGGAACTAGCTCTTCGGAACACCCGGAATGCGATTTGTATCCTTTTAGGAAGACCGCCAGATTCGATTCCAGAACTGTCGGATATTGAGTTCGGGTTACCGTCAGTGAAACCGGAGATGATCGGTAATTTCCCCGCTCGGTTGCTGACACGACGGCCAGACATTCGAGTCGCAGCGTGGCAGGTGGCCGCACAATCGGCACGAATTGGAATCGCGCAGGCGGATTACTATCCAGCGATTTCATTGCTCGGGTCCCTGGGGTGGTCCAGTAGTAACTTGAACAGCATCCCGGATGCGAGCAGTCTTTCTGCAGGACCGGCATTTCGCTGGAACCTGTTTGATCATGGTGCGATCGCCAACAATGTAAGAATTCAAGATGCCAGACTACAGCAGTTGATCGAAGGGTTTCAGGCAACAGTTCTGGAGGCAGCAAGGGAAGTCGATAATGCGACATTCGAGCTTCTGAAGACTGCTGAACAGCAGATAATTCTCGACGAATCTGTCGACGCAGCCAAGCGTGCTCTTGAGATTGCAAATACCCGTTATCGAGAGGGTTACTGCGATTTCCAGAGAGTTCTTTCAGCGCAGCGGGCTTTCTTTAGCCAGGTTGAAAGGCAGATACTCAATCGAGGAGGCCATCTCGATGCAGTTGTCAGCCTGTACAAAAGTCTCGGTGGAGGTTGGAATCCTTCAAGTCTTGATGAAATGATTGCCGCAGAAACCCACGACCAGATGAGTGAGAGAACTGACTGGGGAGATCTGATCGAGGCTCCTCTAATCGACAGGCCGCAAACAGGTAACAAGGATTCGCAAAATGAGTGAAGACAAAAAGGCGAGCGAAGAAAATCAAGAGAATGCACCTGTCGTTGAGACTTCACCAGGCGAGGGGGAAGAACCTCAAGTTGAGCATTCCCCAGCGGAGCAGCAAGACGAAGAAGATGTAGCAGATACTGCCGATGAAACGGTGACGAAGTCGAGGGCTACCCTCGGCAAGGGTATGAAGTTGATTATCGCCGTGATTCTGGTCAGCTTGCTGTGGAATCTACTGGCAGACCGTTTCACCCCCTATACGAGTCAGGCCCGCGTACAGGGATTTGTTGTCGGGGTTTCCCCAAAGGTTTCGGGAGTTGTGACAAAGGTGTTGGTAGAGAACAACCAGGAGGTGGTTAAGGGCCAACCCTTGTTCGAGATCGACAAATCAAATTATGAAATCGCACTACGCAAGGCGAATTCGGATCTACAAAAAGCCAATAGTCAGCTTGGAGCAGGCAGTGCAGGAATCGAATCCGCTCGCGCCAACCTCAGAGCTGCACAGGCAAATGAACTCAAGGCGGAGCAGGACGCAAACCGTCAGGAGCGTTTGTATCAACAGGATTCAGGAACCATTTCTGTTCGCCGGCTTGAGATTGCTCGTGCCACTCTGGAGCAAGCTCGAGCGATGGTTACAGGCGCAGAAGCTGAGATTCAACGTGCGATTGGCCAGAGAGGTGGAGAAGAGACTGACAATGCTCAGGTGAAGGCTGCTGTCAGTGCAGTGGAGAAGGCACAACTGGATCTCGAAAGCACCGTAGTTCGCGCTTCCTCGAGAGGAATGATCACCGATTTGCGAGCTGACGTGGGGCAGTTTGCGGGAACGGGTGCGCCCGTGATGACGCTGATAGCAATGCATGAGGTCTGGATCAGTGCGGAGTTTACAGAAAACAACCTTGGACATCTTGAAGTGGGCTGCCCGGTTGAGATCATTCTGGACGCTCTTCCTGGCCAGGTTTTTCGAGGAGAGGTTCGGAGTATAGGGCTGGGGGTGACTGCGACCAAGCCACCTCCAGCGGGGAGCCTACCGAGCATCCAGAACAATCGCGATTGGTTGCGTCAGACGCAGAGATTTCCGGTGGTGATCAGTTTTGAAGCCGATCAGATCACAAAAATATACCCCCAGTTGCGAATCGGCGGGCAGGCAGATGTGATCGCCTATACTGAAGGGCGTCCTCTCTTGAAGATGCTCGGTGAGATCTACATCCGTTTCCTTAGCTGGATCAGTTTTGCCTATTGAGCATGAAACCATCGGGGAGATCGGTTGATATGGGAATTCAGGCTCGGCGTGTTTTTAGATTGAGTTTGACGACTGCCCTGTCGCTAGCCTGTGGTTATGCACTTCAACTTCAATTGCCTTACATCGTTCCATTCTTTGGCGTCTTGTTGACGATCAATCCTGCTCCACCACCTGGTCCCGTGAAGCTGATCGTCTTGTTGATTGCGATCACCCTGACCATGGCCAGTGGCCTGCTACTCATTCCATGGCTGGAGTTCTATCCAATCGCCGCAATATTGGTGGTTGGGCTTGTCATGTACATGAGTTTTTATCTGTCAGTGATTCGCGGAAAAGAGATCCTGGGGCACTTCATCGCCTCAGGAATCGCGTTGGTTCCCATCGCAGGGTCAGTCAGTTCGGTTCTTGCAACCCTGGTCATCGAGTCATTGGTGGTCGGGGTCGCTGTCGCCGTTGTTTGCCAGTGGTTGGTTTATCCCTTTTTTCCAGAAGACCCGGTGGTCACCAGGAAAGAAAAAGATCCAGAGGAGGCTCGTTCGGAATCGAACTGGGAGGCTCTCAAAGCGACACTGATTGTCATGCCCGCTTACATGGTGGTTCTGACAAACCCGGGGCTTTACTTGCCCCTGGTGTTGAAGTCGATCGCTCTGGGGCAGCAAAGTTCGCTCATCGACATCAAGGTAGCAGGTCGTGAATTGCTGGGGGCTACTGTGTTGGGAGGAGGCTTTGCTGTTTTCTTCTGGTGGTTACTGGGCCTCTCGGTAAACCTGTGGATGTTTTTTCTGTGGACATTGATTTTCGTCACCTACATTGCTGGCAAGATCTACGGGGTACTGGAGAGCCGTTTTCCTCCCTCATTTTGGCAAGCTGTGACGATGACGCTCATCCTGTTGTTGGGGGCCGCTGTCATGGACAGTGAAAATGGGAATGATGTTTACCAGGCCTTTTTCACCAGGATCAGCTTGTTCGTGGCAGTGACTCTTTACGCATGGCTATCGGTCCGCATTCTGGATTTTATTCATGCCAAGAGAACTCCGGATGAGAAGGAATTGGATTCGATGCCATGCTAAGCAACCTTGCCCTGGGATTCTGCACCATATTGGTGTGTCTGTTTCTTCAGCTCAGCGTACTGGTCTGGGTGTTGCGCTTTTATCGCAAAAGGAACAGCAAGCTGGTGAACCCGTCCATCTGGTCAGGAATTGCCATCATGCAGGGAGTCATGACCCTGTTACTGGTGGGGAACATCCTCCAGATTGCAGTGTGGGCGCAACTCTTTGTCGTTCTCGGTGAGTTCCAGAAGTTCGAGGCGGCCTTTTATCACTCTGCGGTCAACTTCGCCACTCTGGGGTACGGAGATATGGTGATGTCGGCAAAGCACAAGCTTTTGGGACCACTGGAAGCGGTAAATGGCGCCTTGATGATAGGAATTTCAACCGGTGCTCTGATCGCCGCTTTTCAAGATGCATCGAAAAAGAGAACAAGACGAGGCGTGGATTCTTGAACTGAAAAAGTTTTCTTGTTCGGCTCGATCCGCTGAGACCTGGTCTCGTGAAGAAGTTCTTTCATCACGATGTGGCTCCGGTTGCTTTCTCCACTTATCCTGTCAATGAACGGTAAGTTCAAGAATTGAATATGGAAGAGTATGAATATGGAACAGTACTGGCCATTCTTCACCTTGCTGGCGAGCGTCATCGGTTTCGTATCAGGGATCGTCTTCTCTCGTCGAAACATCCGTGATCTACAGAAGGATCTGGACCAGCAAAAGGCGACCTCAGAAGAACACCTCGCCGAATCGCATCGAGCCAGAGAAAGTCTCGTGCGGACCGAGGCGGAAAGGGACGCTGCCGCGGATCAACTGCGCCAGGTTCAAGAAGACCGAGAGACGATGAAGGAGAGCTTTCAGGCCTTCTCAGCGGAACAGATGGAGAAGAATCGAAAACAATTTCTCGATCATGCAGAGCAAAGATTGGGAGTTTCTGAAGAGAAGCATACTTCAGAACTGGAAAAGCGACATGAGTCGATCGAGAAGCAATTTCTGGCATTCAAGGATCAGATGGAGCGATTCCAGGATCAGCATCAGAAGATAGAAAAATCCCGGACAGAAGCATTTACCTCTCTCGATGAGCACGTGAAGCAGTTATCAGATCAAACCGTGAAGGTTGGAGAAGAAGCTCGGTCCCTCTCCACCGCACTCAAGGGTTCCAGTCAGAAGCGGGGCAAGTGGGGGGAGATGGCCCTCGAGAATATCTGCGAGATGGCCGGAATGACGGAGCACTGTGACTTTGCCCGTCAGGATCAGGATTCCGGTGATAAGCGACCGGACCTTGTCGTTCGGGTCCCTGGAGAAGGGAAGATCCCCGTCGATGCAAAGGTTCCTTACTCTGACTACGAGAGAGCCATCGAGAGTAATGATCCGGAAGAAAGAGATCGCTGGTTTGACGCTCATGGAAAAACAGTTCGAAAGACGATGCTCGACCTCGCGAAGAGGGACTATCCCGGTCAGGTAGGAGGACGTGTCGACTTCACCGTGATGTTTATTCCGATTGAAAGCGTCGCTGCCGCCGCATTTGCGGCTCAACCAGATCTCCAAGAGGAAGCGATCAAGAACAAGATTCTGATCACGACACCAGTGACATTGATCGCACTTCTGAAGACGGTCGGCCTTTACTGGCAACAGGAAAAGCTGGCGGAGAATGCCCAGAAAATCTGGGATGAAACGGTGCAATTACACAAGCGGTTGACGACCTTTCACAATCACCTTTCCGGGGTGGGTAGAGGGCTCAACACGGCAGTAAAGGCATACAACAGTTCCGTGGCATCTTTCGAGGGTCGCGTGTTACCCAAGACCAGGGTGATCGAACAACTCACCGTCAACGACAGTCTGCCAGATCTCAAGAGGGTGGAGACGGAGGTCCGCGAGGCAGTGGTCCCTGACGTAGATTCCGAAGAGATACAGGATGCGATCGAGTTTGAAGATGCGGATACCTTTGTCGAGGAGGACTCGGGAGATACCCCGAAGGAGGAGACGCTGTGAAGAGATTCCTGTGGATCGGTTTGATCGTGAGCGGCTGCTTGCCATTCCATCCGCGAGATGAAGTGGCAGAGGTGGTTCGCCCGGTTCCAGATGGTTTGCGGGCCGAATTGAACCTGCCCACCTATTACCAGCAGCATGCGGACGCAATGGGGTTCCCCGTGCTTGCCAGCGAAAGGGTCAACCCCGTATCGCTGGTTGAAGCGAGATACCTGATCCTCAAGATGATCGGGCACCGTCCGGAGATCTTACAGGCGATGACAGAAAGCAAGACGAGGTTTACTGTCATGGCCCACGATGAGTGGACCACTGATGTTCCTGAGCACTCGGATCTGACACCGCCGGAGTACTGGGATCGTCGAGCACGGGGACTCGGCGCAACCTCCGCTCGTCCATCGGTTTCCTGTGGAGAGGAAAACCTGCTGGCGATGGTGGGAGATCCGTATTCTACCGAGAACATCCTCATCCACGAGTTCGCCCACGCCATCCACGAGATGGGACTTCGCTACACCGACCCGACCTTTGACGATCGCTTGAAGGCCAGTTATCAATCCGCCATCGACAAGGGGTTGTGGGAGGGGGCCTACGCTTCCACCAACCGGATGGAGTACTGGGCAGAAGCGGTGCAGTGCTGGTTCGATACCAACCGGGAAAATGATAATCAGCACAATCATATCGACACCCGAGAAGAACTACTGGAATACGATGCGCCAGTGGCAGCACTGTGCCAGGAGGTGTTCGGAGATGGAGACTGGAAATACATCCATCCGACACTTAGAAGCGGTGAGCCGCACCTGAAGCGACTGGATCGCACGACATTGCCGGAGTTTCGGTGGGCCGATGGAATGGAAGAGGCCTACAAGGCCAATCCTCGTCCCGAGTGACTACCAGATGATCAGCTCGAGATCAGGGGCACGCCGCAGGTAGCAAACAGTCGAGGGAATCATCGGTCGGGTCGAGTCCACATTCGATGATTCCTGGCGGTGCAGGCGGAGCACCTCCATTGAAGAGGTAACTGAGGAAGTAGATGGCATCCGCGATATTCAGCGAGTTGTCGTCATTACAGTCACACCCATCCACGCAGTCACTTTCTGGGCCTCCAGAGAAGAGATTCGCCAGCAAGAAGATCGCATCTGCAAGGTTCGCATTGCTATCGGTGTTGCAATCGCCTCGCAGGAACAGAGGTAGGGCACTCGCCGTATCGCAGGGACCAATCGATGTGGGGATGCCATTGGCATTCACATCCGCAAAGACCGGGGCTTCGATGCAGATCTCGGGAGCGGTTCCGGAGCAGGAGGAGCAGGTAAAGGTGACGGTGAGCAGTTGTGCAGGAACCAGGGTGGCTGGGATCTCTACCAGTGTCAGGGAGTAGCCGATGACGGTTCCGGTGGTGGGTCCCCAGCCGACGGTGTATCCGTAGGTATCTGCAAGCCCACCGACAGCGCTGGTCAACTGTACCGAGGTAGGGTCAAAGGTCAGATCGAACTGGAATCCGGCGATGGGAACGGTGCTCGTCATCATCATCTCTACCGAGCCTTCACCGGTGATCTCATCGAACTCGATCGTTCCAAGTTCAAGGAAGATCGGATCCTGTGCCGAACAGGAGAGTGAGGCGGTGAAGATGGCGATCAGGATCAACCATGGTTTCATGACCAGTCTCTTCTCAGGCCTCGAATCGTGGCTTCACACATCGAGGCAATTACACTCCATCATAGGGTTCAGAGGGTGGAATCCAAGGAGCGATCCCACTCGGCAGGATCGGCTGATTAGTCCTGATTCCCGCTGGAATTCAGGGCTTTTCCATTCATCAGCAGGTGCTGTCGTTGCGGTGTGACGATCATCGTCGCGATGATGCATCCGATCTTGTGAAATCCCAGGTAGGAATCTCCGCCGTTGTTCCGCTTGCCTCCGATGTAGCGGATCGAACCATCGTGTTGCTGGGTGAGGGCCAGGTACCAGCGCCACTCATCGAGAAATGTCTGATAACCATCTCGATCGAGTCGCCACAATGCAGAAGGTGTCAGGATCATCCCCATCGATCCTACAGCGTGAGCTTCCCTGGTCCGTTGCGGGTGGGTGGCGAGATACTTGGCGAGTGTATTGGCGAGTTCCTGCTCCGTGCTGGCGATGGAGAGTCCGAGCGCCATGGAGGATGTGCGCAGTGAGGCGTCCTGGGTTCCGGTTCCCTTCATCGTCCAGTAACGGATGCCGCCATTGCTGTCGAGGGAGTTGCGGATCTGTTCGAGACTGCTGTTCCAGGACTTCTCATCGAGCGTGATGCCCACCTGGGAAGCGGCTGCCCAGGCCATATGGGAGAGGGTGTTGATGACATTGAATCCCTTCCGGCTGTAGCCGGGAACAACATCGTGGCCAAACAAACCGTCGTCGGTGATGCGTGCACTCAACGCCTTGCAGCACCTCTCGATGACGCTACGGTCGAGAGGATCCCCGCTGAGTAGATGGTGTTCGGTGAGGGCCATCACGGTGGCAGTGATCGCCCAGTTTCCCAGGTTATCCGGTCCCTTGATCAGCGGGTCGTCCTGGATCCAGCAATTTCCATCGGGTCCACGGAGCCACTGGATTCCGCGATCGATGGCCTCGCGGTATTCCTCGTTTCCTGTGGACATCAATGCGACCACTGCCCAGGCGGTCAGCACGCGATCACCGGTCAAGCCGACGGGAGCATTCCACAGTCCCCCCTTGCTCTGGCTGGAGAGTAGTTGCTGTGCGCAATTCTTTACGAGGAGAGCCCGCCCTTCCGGAGACAGGACGGTGGGCCTGTGAGGGAGAGAGACGTCGATCGTCAGCGTTTCCTCTCCCCTGAGCAGGGAGAGGTTGATCGTTCTTCGCTCTTCATCGGTGTGAGAGGCGATCTGGTCGAGAGCTTCCCCCAGCGATCGTTGCGGCCCCGTACCTCCCACATCTACCTTTGCAGAGTGCTTGCTGAAGGTGGCGGAGCCGATTCCCTGGATTCGATCCCCCGCCAGCAATCCACCAGATTGTGCCGGAGAGCCCTGATGAACCTTGACGATGGTCAACAGGTTGCTTCCTGCTTCAACCTTCCCTTGCCCACCGAGAATTCCGAGGGGAAACTGTTCCGAAGCGGTGGCTCCACAGGAAACTAACAGTAGCCACGGGAGAATTAGCAGTAAGATTCTGGTAGCCGCAGGGTGTTGCATGGGGTCTTGCATGATATGCCTCCGCTTCGTCCTGGATGATGAACTCTTGCACACTCTAAAAGAAGACCAGGTGCTTTGCGATGATGGATCGATACATGACTGGCCGAGGATTCTTGATGCTTACATTTACCCTGGCGACCCTTGTGGGCTGGTCCGTGGCTGGATCGGCTACAACCCTCGAAACGGGGACTCCAAGAATCGTCCTGGTCGAGACGGAAACCGATTACGGAAAATTACTGCAGGGCGAGGTGATCGAGAGAGACATCTTGATCAGGAATGAAGGTGATGCGCCTCTCAACCTGTGGAGGGCAATCCCCTCGTGTGGTTGCACGAAGGTGATCTCAAAACCCTCCTCGATTGCTGCCGGAGAAACGGCGGCTATCCGGGTGAGTGTGGATTCAAAGAAGATCAAGCCAGGAGACACCCGCAAGGGAGTGTCCTTCGAGACCGATGATCCGGAGCAACCAAGAATACGATTCATCTTCACCGTCGAGGTGATCGCCCTCTTCAGGACAGCCCCCGATCCGATCAAGGTCTCCGGCCTGATGGGAAGATCGAAATCGACCAGGGTTCAGCTCCTGGCTACCACCGACCTCGGCTTCGAGGTGGCGGGTGCCAGATCGAGAAATGGTGAGTTCGAGATCACTGATTTCAACGAGGTCGAGAAGGACAGGCTGTACGAGATCGAGGTCACCGTGGCATCGTCCCCTGCGCCGCGCAATCTCAAGGATCCACTCGATCTGTTGATCCGCGTCAAGGACGGGCGAGAGGTCGTGGTCGGTCGATACGTCGAGATCGAACACCTCGATCCGATCCAGATCAATCCATCGAGAGTGTTTCAGTTCGGGAACAGGGATACCGATCGGCTTCTGGGAGACGGGGACCCGGTGGTGACCAAGTACATCCAGATCCTGAATCTCGATGATGAGAAACCACTCAGCATCGAGGAGGTTCGCCTCGATGGATTTCCTGAAGAGCTGTTCGAGGTTGAGGTGGAGCATCTCGTGGCAGGAAGACAGTTCAGGATCGGTGTGACGTTACTGGAGTACCGGAAGGAAGCGCTTCTTCGCGGGCAGTTGATCATCAAGACCAACGATGCTCGACTTCCACAGCGGACGCTGCAGATGGCTGCCAAGTTTGGCAGGCTCTAGCCTCCGGATGGTGCTGGAGACGCTCCACCGGAATCGCCGCCTCCGCCCGGTTTTCTCCTGCGGCGGCGCCTTCTTCGTTTCTTTCGCTGGGTACCATCCCCTTGTCCAGAGGTGTTCTCACCCTGGGTGGAACGATTCTTGTCGGCAGGAGCCTGACCCGGAGCAGCGGCGCCGCTGCCGGCCTTCTTGCGGCGACGACGTCGACGCTTCTTCGGCTGTCCCGTCTCCCCCGCAGCTGCTTCCGCGGTCCCCTCTGTTCGTCTATTGCCCCGGCGCGATCGCTTCTTGCGGGTCGAGGATCCCTCGGTACGCGAAGTGGAAGAACTGGAACGACTTCCCGGCTTTCGCACTCGCTTTCGCCGCTTAGAACTTCCAGGGGAACGTTTCTCTTCCTCTGCAAAGGGGTCGGGACGATCGGTGCGCTCGACGGTTCGGGTTCGAAATTGTGTGAACAACGCCTCGGGAGGCTGCTCCTCCGCAAACTCTTTCCCGCCGATCAGGATTTTCACGGCAGCGATGAACTGATCGAAGGTGTCTGCAGGGATCCCCAGATTGTCTCCCTCTTCCTGGACCTGTGTGGAGACCTCCTCCGCGGCTGCGGGGGGAGCCTGTGGTTGTTCCTGCGGCTTCTGGTCGGGCTGGGAGTTGCGGTTTCGGCCACCTCTGCGGCGACCTCGCCCTCTTCTGGAGCGACGGGTTTCACCCGGGACTGCATTGGATCCACTGGAATCGATGAGGCGGCCATCCTTGAGGAGGATTTCCACCGCCCAGGAAGTCACCTCATCGGCCTCTTCCGGAGATTCCAGTTTGTGGGAATCATCGGGAACCTGGATCCTCTGTGCTGAACGGTAGTAGACCTCGTTCCAGTCCCAGATACGGCTGGCGTCGAGAGCGCTCCAGAAGTCGATCCACTGCTGTGGCTCCGGCTGGATCTCGGTGCTGGCGACCTCGGTCCACTCGGGATCGAAGCGACGCCAGATCAACTGACCACCCTCCCAGCGAACCTGCCAGGAGACGCGTCCGAATCCACCGTACTTCACGTTGAAGTTGTCTGGTTCGACCTTATCCAAGGTGATTCACTGTCCTTTCGCACAGGAGGGCAGATTACCACGAGCAGGGAAAAAAGGTCATCATTCCTCACCGTCAAGAACTGCTCTGACCCGCCGGATGATGGAGGGATCGGTGCTGAATCTCGCCCTGGAGCCCCCTGACTCGAGGCGGCCAAGCGGGATCTGGTCACTTTTCCGGGAGGTGGCTGTGGAGTCTTGACCGCCACTGGAACTACTTCGTCCGCTCAGATGAACCCAACTGATCCCACTGCGGGAAACGAGATTCTTCACTTCCTCTGCTCTCACGCCGCCTCCTGCGATGATCTCGATTCGATCTCCCGCAGCCTCGTTGATGCGAATCAGTTCCTCGATGCCATCGTGGACGGTGGGGGCACCCCCGGAAGTGAGCAATCGCTGGCAACCGCTATCGATGATCTGCTCCAGTCCTCGCTGCAGGTCGTTGCAGTGATCGAAAGCGCGATGGAAGGTCACGGGGAGTCCATTACAACCATCCATCAGCCAGCGTAGTGCGCCGGTATCGATCTCTCCCTCTGCAGTCAGCGCGCCGAG
The DNA here is from genome assembly GCA_965661685.1 of Planctomycetota bacterium. Taxonomy (GTDB): domain Bacteria; phylum Planctomycetota; class UBA8108; order UBA1146; family UBA1146; genus QNYK01. The sequence continues at coordinate 62,144 of CBFIET010000175.1, read as the reverse complement.
AACGATCCCCTGCACCCCCGCCTCGACATGGGAGGCGATTTCATCGCGCATCCAGGCGATGTCGTTTTCATCGAGGATGAAATCTCCAGGACGGATCCGTGTCATGGCGGTGACCGGAATCCCGGAGCGTTGGCATCGTTCGAGGGCCGATCTTGTCGGGGTGAGGCCGCCGACATCGAGTGCACTGCACATCTCGATGCGCTGCGCCCCTGCTTCAGCAACCTCGACGGCGAAGCCTGGGTCGTCGATGCAGACTTCGATGGAGATCTTGCTGGCCATGCTCTCTCGACTTTCTGATCGCTGTCCCCTACATGGGGCCTCCAAAAAACGAATGATGGAGCCAACTTCGCTGGTTTGCAATCACAGGAGCCTTGAGATCTGTCATGTGGGTGCCGGGAGATCGATGGGATTTGCCTATCGGACACCCTACAATCCAGACCCGCAAATTGAGTTCTCGGAAGGAGCGGAACACTTGTTACACACCAAGCTCGAGGCTCGCCTGCTGCTCTTGCTCGCAGTCATCTTCATCGGTGGCTGTGGAGGTATGGAGAAGCGCTCCCCGCTTCTCAGCCAGGATCAGATGGATCTGTACCTTCAGTCCTTCGACCAGGTCTGTGAGAAAATTGACAGCACCTACTGGGAGCCGGAGGAGCTCGGGGAAGAGTGGGAAGAAGCGAAAATCCACTGGAGACAGACGATGGAGGCAGCATCCACGGTGCGGGATGCGCGCAGGGCGTTGCGTGGCCTGTTGCGAGGTCTGGAACTCTCTCACTTCGGAATCTTCCCGCGCAATGCAGCGGCTGGTGTCGGTGATGGGGGAGATGCGGAGACAGGTGCAATCCTTCGAGTCGGCGATGGCCGTGCCGTGGTGGTCAAGGTCAAGGAAGGTAGCCCCGCACAGGGGGCGGGATTACTTCCCGGAGAAATCGTTCATTCGGTGGGAGAAAGGCAACTGGGTCCTCTCATCGAGACGTGGTTGGAAGTGGGAAACCGTTACCTTCCTGTACAAGGACTCGCCTCGGCGATGCTGGGCAGTGCCGGCGAGACTCGAACCTACTCGGTTGAAGATGAGCATGGAAAAGTTCGCCAGATAGAAATCCCCCTGGTGGTACCAGTTGGAAAAGGGCAGCCGGTCAAGCTTGGCCATCTCGGGCCAGTTCCCCTGGTTCTGGAGGATCGATTGATCGATGACGAGGTGCTGTACATGCACTTCAACATCTTTCTCGGTCCTCAATACCTGATGCCCTGGTTCCAGAAAGGCCTCCAGAAGAACCGAGATGCCCGCGGTTTGATCATCGACCTCCGTGGCAATCCAGGTGGCCTGGGGCTGATGGCTTGCGGGATCGCCGGTTGGCTCCTGGAAACAGAAAACCTGGAACTGGGTGTGATGAAGTTGCGTGATCATGACATGCACTTCGTGGTGAATCCGCGACTCGACCCGTGGAAGAAGCCTGTTGCGGTACTGATCGACGAAGGAAGCGCATCGACGGCGGAGATCTTCGCCCAGGGTCTCCAGGACCTGCAGAGGGCGCGATTATTCGGAAGAACAACTGCCGGAGCAGCATTGCCATCCATGATAGAGAGCCTACCCTGTGGGGATCTGCTGCAGTATGCCATCGCCGGATACCGTTCGATGTCTGGCAGGGTACTCGAGGGCGATGGTGTGGTGCCTGACGAGATCATTCTGGTCGATCCGGATCGAATTCGCGAGGAGGGCGATCCAGCCCTGCAAGCGGCGCTTCGCTGGATACGAACTACTGCGAGTGACGAACAAGCTGCGGGACAGTGATGACATGGGTACTGATCGGGTGCCATCGTAGTTCGATGAAACGAACAGATGTGAGTCCATTGGAGAGGACATTTGACATGGAGTATCAAGTGAAACGAATCACCAGCTGGTTAGCCATCGTGCTGATTGCTGTTCTGGGTGCCGGAGTACTGGAGGCCCAGGAGGCATCGGAGAAAACCGATGTCGAGACCAATGAGAATGTACTCCTTGAGATTCAGGCGAAGATGATCGAAGGACGCGGTGACAAGGCTGTCCTCGAAAAGATCAAGAATCGTCGAATCATCTCCACTGTCATGATTCCCGATGCCGGTATCGAGGCAAGTAACCAGGGATACATCTCTCAGAAGAGAGTCATGTTCGAATCGTTATCGATCGATGATTACGGAGATTTTGTCCAGGGTTTTCACGATGACACCGCCTGGTCCAATGATCCCATCAATGGCCCGTCACTTCTCACGGGGCCGATGGCGGATCAGATCCGACGAAGTTCTAGAGTCTTTCCTGAACTGTTCTTCGAGACCGATTACAAATCTGCAACCCTGCTTGCTGAAGAGAAAATTGATGATGAAGAGTGCACGCTATATCTCTTCACGACGCAGACCGATACCGAGGAAAAGTGGTGGATCTCCAACGAGAGCCACCGCTTGATCCAGATCAGCCTGGTGGTGGATTCACCGATGGGTAAGATCCCCATGAGTCTGAAGATGAGTGACTTCAAGCAGGTCGATGGGGTCTGGTACCCGTATCAGATGAACATCAAACAAGGTATCCAGAAGATGGAAATGACTGTCGAGAAGATCGAGCATGACGTCGAACCACAGGAGATCGAGATCACCATTCCGGATCCGGTTCAGAAGTTGATCGAGCGCAAGAAAGCCAAGGAGAAGGAAGCGAGCGACAAGAAGGAAGGCGAAGAAGTTTCCGATCCCGAAAAGGGATAGGAACCTGCTGACTTGTTATTGCTCGAACTTTTTCGGTAACTGAACGCCAGGGATGAAGACCTCGATGGTCGCTTCCTCCCACAGTTCCCGCTCGAATTCGATTTTTCGTTTCGACTCGAGTTTGTTGATCAGGATCATGCGGATCTGACCCTGAGCCCTGGAAAACTCCAGGGGAATCCCCGGCTTCTTTTCGACCAGCAGGATCTTGTGGTTATAGCCGCGGCACATGAACCAATCGGAGATCTCGTTTGGCTTCAGTTCTCTGACCACTTCAGGGACCGGTGGAAATCTCTGATCGAGTTCTTCTTCAGTTACCGAATAGAGTCCACCGATATCTTTACGAGGCCCCATCGACCATTCCTTGACAAGTTCTTCAAAGGAAGCATCGGAATCGATGGAGCGATTGATTTCGGTCATCATCTTGTTCGAGTCAGGATCATCCGAGGCGATCAGTATCTGTCGGAACAACAGGTGGCTTTCGCCGGTGAATTCTTCCTGGTTGGAAAGATAGTATTCCCGGAGTGCTTTCGGGGAGATGGTCCTCGTGACGCGAATGTTTTCATGGCGTAGGGCATCGATCTTGAGTTCTTCCGACAGCCGTTTGCGAAGATCGGCTTCCCCCTCGCCAAATTGTCTCTCCCAGATGGAAAGATAATCATCGACGGAGTAACGAGTTCCTTCGACCCTGCTCAGGTTGTCGACGGTTTTTTGAAGGTATTGATCAACGGCGCCCGCGGGCAATCGAATTTCATCCTGGAGGGCGCGACCAAGAAGTAGTTCCCGTTCGATGAGACTCTTCAGCATCAGAGGGCGAAGTTGATTCTTGGCCACCTGCATATCCTCTGGCGGAATCTGATCCCTTCTTGCGGATAACTGACGATTCACTGCCATGTCGAGTTCGGCGAGAGTGATCACCTTGCCGTTGATCCGAGCAGCAAATCCATTCACCAGGGGTAGTTCCTGAGCGGTCGCCGGGGAGCAGGTCAACCACAGAGAGGTGAGCCACAGGAGGCCCAGGATAGCCGCTGATCTCATCGCCAAATTGTACAATGGTTGCCCATCGACCCCGATACCAGGAGGCTTCATCGCCAGAAACATCAGTCTGTTTCCTTTCCTCGAAAATGCCGTCAGAGAGGTACAGGGTCGCTCCAGAGCAGGATATCCGTTCTGGTCGTGGGATCCAGTCAGTTAGCAATGGTGGCGAATAATTGCGACAGGACTATCATCTAGCAGGAGTGGCCCGTGGCGAACAAAGTCGACCTCGAAGTGACCAGTACAACGGCCAGGAGAAGTAATGCGTATCGTTATCGTGGGTGCAGGTGTGGTCGGGTTTCACCTGGCTGAGCGGCTTTCTGCCGAAGGACATCAGATCACCATCATCGATTCGAACTCCGATCTGGTTCATCGAATCGATGAGCGACTCAACGTACAGGCCATCCAGGGAAATGCTGCTAGCCCGAGAATCCTGAGAAAAGCAAAAGCCGATAGCGCAAATCTCGTCATCGCGGTGACCGATCGCGATGAGACCAACATCGTTGTCAGCCATCTTGCCAAGAGCCTCGGCGCAAAGAAAATCGTCGTGAGGCTTCGTAATGCCGAACTCTCCTCCGATGCTTCTCCACTGCAGAAGGAAGACTACGGAGCAGACCTCACCGTCAATCCGGTTCTTGCTGCAGCTGAGAAGCTGGTCCGGCTCGTCAAAAATCCGGGTTCATTTGATGTCTTCGAGTTTGCTCACGGGGAAATCGAACTGTGGGGGTACGGAGTATCGAAAGGATCGACTCTCGACGGCCTCGTGCTGAAAGAGCTCCAGCAGAAGTACGATCGAATTCCCGGATTGATCGTGGCCATCTCTCGTGACGAGGGTCTCGTCATCCCGAGGGGAGACGATCAACTTCGAGCGGGGGACCAGATCTACGTTCTTCTCCAGAAGGCGCTGATGGACGACTTCAGGAAACTGGTTCATCCCGAACTGGAACTGGTCGATCAGGTGATCATCGCTGGAGCGACCCCCCTTGGTATCGAGACTGCCAGTCGGTTGGAGGGAATGGTACGTTCAATCGTGATGGTAGAAAAAGATAGAGTTGCAGCAGAGGTCGCTTCCGAAAAACTAGGAAAAACTTTGGTTCTGCACGGCAACATCACCGATCCAGCTTTTGCAGAAGAAAATCGAATCGGAGAAGCCGACTTTTTCCTCTCGCTGGAAAAAGAAGATGCAGAGAATCTGACCAACGCTTTGCTGGTCAACAAGCTAGGCGTCAAACGGGTCATGATTCGAACCGAGCAGAGTCAGTTCTTGCCGATTCTCAAGCAGGCAGCTGTGGGAGAGGCGATCAACCCGCGCAGGATTACCGTCAGCGTGATCTTGCGGGCCTTGCGCCGGGGAAGAGTGGTCAATGTATCCCAGGTGGGAGACTCCGGAGCCGAAGCCAGGGAGTACGAAATCGACGAGGCGATGTGGGTCTGCGGGAAGCAGGTCAAGGATCTGAAGGTGCCAAGTGGAAGCATCATAGGAGCGATACAGAGGGGTGATGAGGTCACCATCGCCACCGGAGAGTCAATGATCCAGGCGGGAGATCACATCATCGTCTTCGCCTTGCCCGAAGCTGTTGCAAAGATGGAAAACCTGTTCACTCGCAAGAAGGGTCTTCTGAAGTGAGATACCGTCCTCTGCTGGCGGTACTCGGCCTCCTGATCTTGACGCTGGCAGCGATCCTGTTGGTTCCGACGCTGGTTGCGTTCGGATGCGATTCCAGCCTCGAGATTCCAGCATTCATCAAGACGATGGGAATTTGCGTCGCCTGCGGAGTGCTACTGTGGGGATTCAATCGTGGCCATCAGAAAGAACTCCGATCACGCGAAGCATTTGCAGTGGTCGCTCTCGGTTGGGGAGTTCTCAGTTTCTTCGGATCGCTACCCTTCTGGTTGGCACCTGGAGGAATCCCCAGTCTCCTCGATGCGTACTTCGAGACGATGAGTGGATTCACTACAACCGGAGCAACCATTCTCGGAGACATCGAAGCATTGCCGGCGGGCCTGCTCTTCTGGAGATCACTGACACAGTGGCTCGGTGGCATGGGAATCGTCGTGTTGACGGTGGCGGTACTGCCCCTGCTCGGTTCCGGCAGCATCCAGATGATGCGAGCGGAACTTCCCGGTCCAACGACCGAGAAACTCGCCCCGAGGATGGCGCAAACAGCCCTGATGTTGTGGGGGTTGTACACGCTCCTCACCCTTCTCGAGTTCCTGTTACTACTACCGGTGATGGATTGGTTCGATGCGGTGAACCATGCCTTCTGCACCATGGCAACAGCGGGCTTTTCCACCCGCAATGAAAGTATTGCTGCTTTTGACAGCTGGTATGTCGATTCCGTGATCACCGTCTTCATGCTCCTGGCAGGAATCAACTTCGTGTTGCACTACCGGGCGTTGTTTCAGGGAAGAAACCTGTACTTCAAGGACAGTGAGTTCAAGTTCTTCGCGATCATGATGATCAGCGTGATCCTTTTCATGACCTTCATGCTGCACCTCGGATCCTATCCCGATCGAGTGATCCACCCCGAGAAGTACGACACTCTCGGTGAGTGCTTCCGATACGCCAGTTTTCAGGTGGCATCGATCGGAACCACCTCAGGGTTCGTGACTGCAGATTACGATCACTGGCCAAACGCGTGTAGAGTTGTGCTCATGGTATTGATGGTGGTCGGAGGGTGTGCTGGAAGTACAGTCGGGGGAGTGAAGATCTTCAGGGTGCTCACGTTGATCAAGTTTGGTATGCGGGAAATTGCACTTCTGATCCATCCTAACGCCGTACTACCCATCAAGATCGGTGGCGAAGCGGTCGAGCGGGAAGTGATATCGAGGGTCGTGGGAATTCTGGCCCTGTGGTTCCTGCTGTTCTTCATCGCGATTCTCTCCTTCTCCTTCATCCTTGATCCGGGTTGGTCACATGGAGCGGGAAGTCTCGAGAGTGTCGAGTCGTCGCAGGTTCCTGGTTCCCTTGAAGATGATCATCTTTTGACCGCGGTGGGAGCTTCCCTCGCAACTCTGGGAAACATCGGTCCCGGTATCGCTGGAGTCGGACCCCTGGAGAACTATGCAGATATTCCCACGGCGGGGAAGGTGCTGATGATCCTGCTGATGCTGATCGGTAGGCTGGAAATCTACGCCGTTCTACTGATCTTCTTGCCGATGACCTGGCGACGCTGATTCAGCGCAGTTCGAACAGCAGCAGATCGGCTTCGTCGATCACATCCAGCTGGTATCTGGAAACGGATTCGATTCCCACACCATCACCGGCGGTCATCGTCTTGCCTTCCAGCTGTACCGACCCGGAGATCACCTGGATCCAGTGGCCCTCCGTTTCGTCGATGGAGTTCTCGATCGTCGATCCTCCCCGTTGCAGTCGGCGAGACAACCTGGCGTTCTGGCAGATGGTGAGGGAGTCAGCTTCCCCATCAGAAGAGACGAGTAACTGCCAGCGATCACGCCGTTGTTGTGGATCGAAGGATTTTTGATCGTAGCGGGAATCGATCCCCTGTTGCCGAGGAAAGATCCAGATCTGGTAGAGATGAAGTTCTTCCGAGTAGGGGTTCTTTTCGCTGTGGACGATGCCCCCTCCAGCACTCATCACCTGAACTTCTCCAGCTGTGAGGATTCCCGAATTGCCCATCGAGTCTTCATGGGCGATGGCTCCAGAGAGCACGACGGTGATGATCTCCATCTCTCGATGGGGATGAGAGGGGAAGCCGGTACCACCGGCGATCCAGTCCTCGTTCATCACCCGGAGAGTTCTCCAGCCCATCCAGTCGCTGTCGTGATACTCGGCGAAACTGAACGCATGGAGACTTCGGAGCCAACCGTGGTCTGCAGCGCCTCGATCCTTCGCTGGCCTGAACTGGATCACCTGGAGATCTCCTCGAGTAGCCAGGCAGCAGTTTCAATACCTCGCTGGTAGTCGGGCATGTTGAACTTCTCATTGGGAGAATGTGCGTTGTCATCTGGCAACCCGAGACCGAGCAGGATGGTATCGATGTCGAGAATCCTCTTGAGATCGCTGACCACCGGGATCGATCCACCTTCGCGGATATACACCGGCGATTTACCGAATCCCTTTTCCACCGCGCGTGCTGCCGCTTCCAGCCAGGGACTGTCACGTTCCACCAGGACCGGTTCCGCTCCGTGGTGAGTACTCACCTCGATGGTGCAACTGGAGGGACAGAGAGATCGAAGGTGGTCGGAAACCAGCTTCTCGATCTCCAGTGGATCCTGGTCAGGGACCAGTCGCATCGAGAGTTTGGCACTGGCATGGGCGGGGAGTACCGTCTTGGCTCCCTCTCCCGTCCACCCGCTCAGTAATCCGTTGATATCGAGTGTCGGTCGGGCGCCTTTTCTCTCCAGCGTCGTCCAGCCCTGTTCGCCGTGGACGTGGGGCACTCCGAGATCTTTCGTGAATCCGACCTCGTCGAAGGGGAGGGCGGCGAAATCGCTTCTCTCCGCAGGTGTCAGGTCTCGAACGGTGTCGTAGAAACCCGGGATGGTGATGCGCCCCTCTTCATCCCGGAGCGATCCGAGGATTCTCGTCAGGGCGTTTGCTGGATTTTCCACCGAACCACCGAACGACCCGGAATGAAGGTCACGATTCGGACCCTGAAGATGAATCTCCAGGTAGACGAGACCCTTGAGAGCAACGGTGATGGCTGGAATTCCCGGAGCGAACTGAGAGCAGTCGGAGATCACTGCAACATCTGCGGTCAACTCCTCCTTGTGTCTCTCGATATATGGAGCCAGGTTTGGCGATCCGATCTCCTCTTCTCCCTCGATGAGAAACTTCACATTTACCGGCAGGGACCCTCTCTCCTGAAGTGCTCCTCCGATCCCCCTCACCAGGGCCAGAACCTGTCCCTTGTCGTCGGTGGCTCCTCGCGCGATGAGGTCGTCCCCTTCAAGCGTTGGTTCGAAGGCTCCATGTCGCCACAGTTCCAGCGGTTCGGGCGGTTGCACGTCATAGTGCCCGTAGATCAGTACCGTCGGGGCCCCCGGGGCGCCGGTCCAGGAGGCGAAACAGACCGGGTGGCCATCGGTTTCGTCGATTCGAGCCTCGAAACCAGCACTGGTCAGTTCCTCCTCGATCCAGGATGCTGCCCTGCGGACTTCATCTGTTCTGTGGCTATCGGTCGAAATGCTTGGAATCTTCAGCCAATCAATCAGTCTATCGATGTGCTCCTGCCGGCTTCCAGCGAGCCGCTTGATGACATCTTCCATCTCTCCTCCAAACCTTTCCAGGTCCACTGGTAGACACGCTCCTGAGTCTTTACCATATACGACCTGGAAGCTCTGTTGGAGCCAACTCGAGAGATTGGAGAAGGGTGATCATGGAGATCAGCATCGAATACTGCGTGCAGTGAAACTACACGCCTCAGGCCACCAGTTTGGCGGCCGAAATTGACCAGAAGTATGGATCTTCCACTCGCCTCATCGAGGGCAGTGGAGGAGTTTTCGAGGTGTGTGTCGAAGGCGAACTGATCTTCAGTAAGAAGGAACTGGGACGATTCCCGGAGAATTCAGAGATCTATTCCGCAATCGATTCCAAGCAGTCCTGAACAAATCACCGTGCAGATGGAGCGTATCTCGAGATGAGTAATGATCAAAAAGAAGTCATCTTTCAGGTGCAAGACCTGTACAGATCGTTTGGTCCCAAGGATGTTCTCAAGGGTGTCACCCTTGGGTTTTTTCGGGGAGCCAAGATCGGCCTGATCGGGGTCAACGGTAGCGGAAAATCTACGCTGCTGAAGATCATCGCAGGTGTTGATGATGGATATGACGGCGATGTCACCATCGCCAAGGGCGCGAGCATCGGTTACGTACCGCAGGAACCGGAACTCGATGAAACGAAGACGGTTCGTGAAAATGTCGAGGAGGGAGCCGCTTCGGTTCGAAAACTCCTGGAAGACTACAATGCCGTGACCGAATCTCTCGCCACTGATCTTTCCGAAGATGAGATGCAGAAAGCCTATGATCGCATGGCAGATCTTCAGGAGAAGATCGATGAATCGGATGCATGGGAAATCGATCGACAGATCGACCAGGCGATGCACGCCCTTTCCTGTCCGCCAGGAGAATCTGAAGTGGGTCACCTGTCAGGGGGAGAAAAGCGACGAATCGCTCTGTGTCGTACACTCCTCTCGCATCCCGATATCTTGCTCCTCGACGAACCGACAAACCACCTCGATGCAGACACTGTAGCCTGGCTGGAAAGACATCTGGCCAAGTTCAATGGCACGGTGCTGTTGATCACCCACGATCGCTACTTCCTCGACAACGTGGTCGGCTGGATGCTCGAGATGGATAGAGGCCGAGGGAATCCCTTCCAGGGCAACTACAGCGAGTACCTCGAGCAGAAGTCGAAGCAACTCGATGTCGAGAAGAGACACGAGGAGGATCGGCAGAAACTTCTCAAGAAGGAACTGGACTGGATTCGACAGACCCCCAAGGCGAGAGCGACCAAGAGCAAGGCCAGGGTCGAATCATTCCACAAGTTGCAAGAACAGGTGTACGAGTCTCGCAAGGAGCTTCCTGCGCTGGTGATTCCGTGCGAGACCAGACTTGGTGAAAAAGTTCTCGAAGTAAAAGACATGACCAAGGGTTTCGATGGACGGGTTCTGTTCGAGAACCTGAACTTCTCCTTGAGACCTGGTTGCATCGTGGGAGTCATCGGACCGAATGGTGCCGGAAAGACCACGTTGATGAGAATGGTTGCTGGTCTCGATGAGCCGGATGGTGGAAGCGTCGAACTTGGCTCTACTGTCGAGATCTGTTTTGCGGATCAGAGTCGGCAAGAACTCGATGATGACAAGAGCATCTATCAGAACATCTCCGAGGGCTACGACGTATTCAACGTTGGAAAGCTTGAGGTCCAGAGTCGAGCCTATGTTGCTCGATTCGGCTTCACCGGGGATGACCAGGAGAAGAAGGTGGGGCACTGTTCCGGTGGAATGAGAAACCGGGTGCAGATGGCAAAGATGCTCCGCCGTGGTGGAAACCTGGTGATTCTCGACGAACCGACCAATGACCTCGACATCCCCACTCTACGCTTACTCGAGGAGGCACTGGAAGCACTACCCGGATGCGGAGTCGTCGTCAGCCACGATCGATACTTCCTCGATCGAGTGGCGACTCATATCCTGGCCCTCGATGGCGAGGGCAGTGGGCGATTCTTCGAGGGCTCCTATCAGGCTTATGCGGCGAAGATGCGAGAAGAGCGGATCGAACGGGGAGAGGATCCCGATCTCCCGAAGGGTGTCCACCGGCGATTTGCCTGAACTAGTCGCGCCGGGTGTTCCACTGGTTCTGGTAGCGGCTTCTGTCTGGAGCACGATCGTCAGCAGCCGGGGGATACTGGCTCATGCCGCGGAAGGGTAGCGGACCGACGCTACTGCGAGCCCCCGTCAACGGATCGAGATCCTTGCACCAGCCAAAGGTGTCGAGGAGCCAGGTCCGCTGCCATCCGGCCGGAAGTTCCGGAAGTTGCGAAGCATCGAACTCGATCAGCAATTCATCTCCTCCGCCGATGATGACGAAACGATCATCGGCAGTTTCAAGAAGTTCTTTCACCTCGCCGTAGCTAGTGACATGACCTCGTTCCATCGGGCGGTAATCAAGAGTTGGATCTCGCTCCTCGTAGTGGTAGGTGGCGGGTAGTTCGCCGTCATCGCTGTACTCCCTCGGATAGCCTCCATCTCGCATCGTTGCGGAGTGGATGGGGATGGAATGGATCTGGCGTGGTGACGGAGCGGCGACTGGTGCCAGAAAGATCCGATCCCAGTAGAGCTCCAGGTTTGATTCGATTCGAATCTGACGAGCTCCACGAGAGATGATATCGGAGACATCGAGAACCATCGTCTTGGGCATCCCCGCTGGGTATCCCAGCTCCTGGCAGAGTAGTTGCCACGGTTCGTCATCGGAGCCTCGGTAGCGAAATGTTGGAGCCTGTAACCTCTTGTCGCCCTGCCATGCTGCAAAGTTGATGCGGGAGTACGGATACTCCACCCAGCCATCGAGAAACAGTGCAATCTGATCCCCTGTCGGCACCTCATCGAAAGAGAACTCCCAAACCTGGTCTTCACAGTACCCTACATGATCGGGAACCAACGCCCGGGGCCCTGCGTACTTGCGATCGACCTCGAGAATCGTCTCCACCGCCAGTTCACTGCTAGCATCTCGAATCGACGCAGGAAAGATTCGTGAACTTCGCTGTAGCAACATCGGATCTCCCGAAGGGGGGGCCGCCTGGATGGGGAAGAACTCCTCGGGGTAGCAGGATGTCTCGCCGGGATGATCGACCGCCAGCAGTGCCAGGCGATCGGCGTAGCAGATCTCCTGCATCGGTTCCATGATGCTGAGCAACAGCCGATCTCCCACAGGTCTCAGAGACTCGGGGGCGATGCGCACCACCTCGGTCGGTTCCGGAGGGGCATATTCGTCGGGTCCGACCCAGAAACCGAGCCCTCCTCCACCCATGAAATCGGTGATGAAGTTCCAGCTCTGACCGTCAAAGGTGAAGAGAACCGGACATGAGGAGGACTTTCGTTGCACCTCTTCGATCTGCTGGCATCGATCGAGTTCCACATCGATCTCCCCCTGAAGAACTCCATCGGGCCAGTCGATGATGAGGCTGCTGAGCAGGGTGGCGGATCCTGTACCGACAATCACCGGTAGCAAGCCACGGGAACGGTGGCCCCGGCTTCCCTCCTGGAATGCCAGCACCGAGTGATTTGAATTCCTCAATTCCAGTCGAGCACCGAAACCGAGAAGGTTGGTACGACGGTCGTCACCATCCCTGCGCCCACCGAGGTGAGCACGAAACGAGTGTGGCTGGTTCGTTTCCTTCTCCAGTTGATTTCTGGAGAGCCACAGAGAACCGTCTTGTTTCTGAAAGACAAGATCGAGGTCACCATCTCCATCGACATCAGCAGCGAGAACATTCACCGCACCCGGAAGGGTGGAAGTTGACAGCTCGAGGACTCCTGCGCTGTTGTAGAGGATCGAGGTACGATCTGGGTTCAGAAGCAGGAGTTCCTGCTGGCCGTCGAGATCGAGATCCACTGCGGCAAGCTGAGAGTAGGATTGGCCGAGTATCTCGGAGGGCACTGGCACTGAACCCTCGAAGATGGCCTTGCCGGCTTCCGAAGTGCTGGAAGCGGAGCGTCGATAGATTTTCACCCTGGAGTTCTCCAGCGCGACAAGTTCGGAACGGTTGTCGCCGACCAGGTCGACGAGCACTACCGATTGAGGCTTCAGTTCTCCGCTACCGATCAGTGGGCGGTCGGCCGGACTTTCCTCGAATTTCCACTGTGGAGCCCCGGCAATCCACAAGAGGGTCTCCCCGTTTACCAGTAGATCGGGGTCATGATCTCCATCGAGATCTCGAACAGCGACGATGGTGTGTGCAGTGCTGCTGCTGGAAAGGGAAGGGGAGTCAGCCAGTGATCGAAACTGCCTTCCCTCATTGAGGGCCAGACTCACCGATCGGGAACCCGCTAGCAGTAGGTCGAGGTCTCCCTCCATGTCGATATCCGCGAGCATCAGATCGGAGCAACTGACATCGACCGTTGAGATCAGTTCAGAGAAATCAGGATTACGCCCCTCCTTGCCACGGTAGATTTTCACCGACGAGGGATCAGAGACGGCCAGATCGGGGATTCCATCCTCATCGACATCCCCGACGGCGAAGCAGGTGGAGTCATGAAGGGGGAGGGTGGACTCGATGATTTTCGGGGCCTCGGTGAGATCGTAGACCACTGGCTTCGAGCCGGCGATCCACAGATCAGCAATACAGTCGAGGTCGAGATCAACGAGGGAATACGGCGGAAATTCGCCATCCACTGCACCTGAAATCAGAACCGGTTCCATCATCTTGCACTTCGGAGCCGGTCCGATGGTCCTCGCTGGAGACCAGTCTCGAATTGCTTCGGCGATCTTTCCCTGCTCGGTGTACTTGGTGCTGTGAGCTCTTCCCCTGCCGGTTGATTCCAGTTCTCGAAAGGTAGCCAGTGCTTCGTCTGCTTTTTCTTTCTGTCCAGTCCGCCGCCAGGCAAGTTGCAGGTTGTTCCATGCGCCTCGAATTGTTGGATCGAGTTGTACCGCCATCTCGAAATGGGGAAGTGCTTCCGAGTTCTTGCCGCTTCTCAGCAGTCCGATGGCAACCTGGTAATGGCAGTCTGCGTCGCGCGCTGCCAGATGAAGTGCCCGCTGGAAGGAGCTCAGAGCGGCTTCTTCGTTTCCATTGAATCGTTCGATGATGCCGATGCAGTAGTGAACGCGGGCAGAGTCTGGCTTCAGTCGATCTGCGGCCTGCAGGTTCAGCAGCGCATTTTTGACACCTTTTTCCGCTTGATTCAACTGCGCAATCGCCAGGTTGAAGCGGGGGACGAAGGCGGAAGGCGCTTCATTCACCAGTTGCTGAAGGGTCTTCTCTGCATCTTCAAACTTGTGCTGAGAGAGAAAATTCAAGCCGAGAAGATGGAGATCCAGCATCTGTTTCGATGGTGAATCGTCAGGACCGGTACACCCGATGGGTAGTACGGTGAGAAACGCCATCACCAGTACGAAGCAAACAGATCTCAAATCATCCCCCTTGCGAACGGCCCTCCACCCAGGCCCACGAATGATAAGTTTGATCGGAGACGGTATCTAGCGAGATCCGATGTGCCATCGAAGCGAGAGCACGGTTCCTGTCGCATTGATTCTGGCATGAGGATCAGCGGTTGGAGTTCACCTGATGTTGCAGTGCTGCCTTCAGGGAAGGACGTAAAAACCTGTAACCGCTCTCCAGGAGTTTGGTCGGGAGCACCTTTGGCCCTTGAAGGAGCAGCGCCTGTCCCATCTCGCCGTAAAGGAGCCGGATCAGCGCGTCAGGGATGGGGGGGGCGGTCGGTCGGTGAACGGCTGCCGCCAGTTGCCTGGTAAATTCCCTGTTCCTCACAGGTTCTGGGGCCACGCAATTGATGGCTCCGGAAATCGAATCATCGGCGATTGCCAGCAGGATGATCTGCACCAGATCTTCCAGGTCTATCCAGCTCATCCACTGCTTACCTGATCCCAGTCGGCTACCAAGAAAGCAGCGAAACAGAGGTAGCAACTTCTTCAGGACTCCTCCCGATGGGGACAGGACGAGACCGATTCGAAGATGTGCGACGCGGGTCTTCCGGTTATCGAGGGCACTTGCGGCGGACTCCCAGTCGCGACAAAGATCACCAAGAAATCCACCGGTGAATGGAGTGGACTCGGTAATGATGTCATCGGAGGTCGCTGGGTATCCACCGATCGCACTCGCCGAGACAAAGGACCTGGGTGGTCGCTGGAGCCGCTGGAGGAGTGAGGTGAGATTGCGGGTTGCGTCGATCCGGCTCGACCGGAACCTCTTCTTTCTCGAGGTCGTCCAGCGACCCTGGGCGAGATTTTCTCCCGCCAGGTGCAAGACATGATCGATTCCTTCGAAGGCAGCGATTTCTTCGTCGGGAAGTTGCTCCGGAGGAGACAGTGGTCGCCAGAGAACCTCATCAGGTGCCCGGGGAGGCCTTCTGACCGCTTTCATGATGCGAAAATCTGTCGAACCGAGGTGCCGGATCACGGCGGAACCAACCATGCCAGAGGATCCCGTGATCAGAATCGAGGATGCGACATCACCAGTCGGAGAACCGAAAGAAGCCTCGGCTTCCTTCATCGCTTTATGCCTTGATTCATTCCCTTGATGAACTGGCAGAAGTTATCGAGTGAATGAAAGCCGACCACGTTTTCGATGGGTTTCCTCGTGATTCTCAAGGCATGCCTTCCCCCAACGACCAGGAGGACATCGATTTCTTTCAGCGCCTCAGCCAGTGGATAGATCTTTCTCTTCACCAGCGGAACCGTGCTCTCTGATGTCACTGATAGCCACATCAGTTTCGGGCGGTGTTTATTTGCGTAATCGAGAAACGATTCAAGCGGATAGTCAGGGCCGAGATTGATCGCTTGAAAGCCCATGTCCTGCAAGGTGAGTGAAACAAGAGTCGTCGGAATCCGGTAAGGATCGCCAGGGGGCGAACCTCCCGCTGCGAAGTTCATGCTCACCGGTGGCTTGATCAGTGTTTTGAGGGCACCAAGAGATTCGAGGAGAACCTGTGTAAAGGCGTGTTCCTTGGCGATCACGGAATCTCCGATGTATTCCCATTCCATTCCCAGTTTCGCCAGGACCGGTACGATCAGGTCAGAGAAGAGGTCTACCAGTGAGGTTCCACTGATGTAGGAACCGAGAATCAGATCTCTGACCGGTTGGAAGTCGTCCTTGTCGAGTGCTTCCATCAACTGGTTGATCTGCACATTCGAGGAATCACCAGAGGGGGGCAAACTTTCGGGCAACCCGAGAAGAGCAGGGTTCTTGATGGAGATCTTCTGGGTGCGCGCAAGGTTCACTGCCTCGGAGATGGTGTAGCGACGATGTCCGCCGGCGGTTCTGCCAGCCTTGAGGATGCCACTGTCGGACCAGCGCCGCAGGGTCGAGGTGCTGACACCAAACGCATCGGAGAGAGTTCTCGGGTTCACGTACATATTCATGCCCCAATAATATAGGCGAAATAAGAGGATGATAGGATTTGATTGAAATCATAAAGTTATCAAAAAAAGGCACTTAGGGAGACCCAGTTCAAAACATTGAGCGAATTGAATCAAATTCGATAGTTGTTTTGGTTGAATTTCAGGGAGTGGTTGGTCTCACCGAATCCTCGTCACCGCCTTGATGTATCCAGGAGATCCGTAGCTCTGATCGAAACTCCCGGGGACTGACTCGAGACCATCTTCGACATGGGTGACGAGACTGGCCACGTCGATGGAGCCATCCTCGATCAGCCTCAGTGATTTGCGATAGATGGTGGGGCGACCATCTGCATCGAATCCACCGGAAGCTCCGCAGGGACAGAGCAACGTTGGAACGCGAAATTGAACCGCATTCATCACCTCCAAGCTGACTCCGGCGTGACCGTGCGCATACATCAAGACGGTAGCCTGAGTGCGAATCAACGCAGGGATCTGTGTGAAGATCACACCTACTCCTGCAGCATCGATGAAGAGTTCTACCCGTCGTCCACCAGTACGCGTCAGTATTTCATCGATGAGATCACAACCGGTGGGATCCACCGTCTCGGCACCATACCTTCTGGCCATCTCACGTTTGGCGGGGTCGGGTTCGCTAACCACGAGATCACCCTGGTAGCCGTAATGGTTTCGCAATGTCTGGATGAAAAGAAGTCCTGCAGGGCCCGCTCCGCAGATCAGAACACAACGCACTCGGTCGGCGGGATCTTTTGCATCGATCCGGTAGCGGCTATTGGTATTGATTACCGTTTCAAGTGAATGAAGAACACAAGCAAGAGGCTCCGTCATCACGGTTTCGATGGCAGGTCGATCTGACAACACCTTGATGAGATTCACAGATGGTACGGAGATGAACTCTGCAAGGCCTCCTGGAAGTCCGGTGATACCGAATTCCCGGTACCATTCGCACTGGTGGGAGAATCCGCTGGCACAGTACTCACAGAGGTGTTCTTTCCCATCGCTGACACAACTGAGCCCCTGGTCGATGACGACCCGGTCGCCAACTTCGAGATCGGAGACCTCGTGCCCGACATCGACGATGGTCCCGGTCACCTCGTGTCCGAGAATTTGTGGGTGATCCTCCAGGGAGACAGGTAGCCCTCGTTCGTCGACGTGATAGTTCGCCTCGCCGGTATAGATGTGATAGTCAGATCCACAGAGTCCGACGGCATCTACGCGGATCATCGCATCTCCGTGGCCCATGACGGGAAGCGGGACGTCCCTGATCTTCATCGTCCTGGTCGCTTCAAGGACGCTGGCTCTCATCATCTTTGAATTGCTCATCGACCCCTTTGTTTCTTCAGTACGTCGTTTATAGATTACATCTCAAAGTGAGACCGATTGCTCCGCCCAGATCTGGAATTCTCTGTGCTTATGAACCTCAGCATGGGCGAGTGACTTTCCACCTGCAACCTCGAGGACTTTATCGAAGACTCTCTGGCCCACTTCAGGAATCGATTCGGTTCCATCGATGATGGATCCTGCATTCAGATCGATGTCACCTGGCATCCGTTCAAACACAGGTGTGTTGGAGGCCAGTTTCAGCACAGGACAGATGGCGTTGCCGATGGTGGTTCCCCTTCCGGTGGTGAAGACGACCATGTTGGCACCGCCTGCGACCATGCCAGGAACCGATTCCTGGTCATAGCCAGGACCTTGCATCAACTGCAGTCCACGTCCACCGGGTGGTTCCGAGTATCCGGTGGTCCCCTCGACCCGGGTGGTTCCCCCCTTGGCGATGGCTCCCAGCGACTTGATGGTGATGTTGAGCAAGCCGCCCTCGATATTGCCCGGGCTAGGATTGTCGTCGAGGAGAGTACCGACCGTCGCTGCGTACTGCTTGTACCAGTCGACCAGATCGTAGACTTCCCGAGCGATCTCGGCATCTTTCGATCGGTGCGCAAGGACGTGCTCAGCACCGCAGAACTCCGGTACTTCACTGAGGATCACGGTTCCTCCGCAGCGGACGATCTGGTCGGCAGCGTGGCCCAGTGCCGGATTTGCCGAGAGTCCGGAAAATCCGTCAGAACCACCACACTCGAGTGCCAGCACGATCTCGCTGGCAGGAATCTCCTCGCGTTGAGCTTCATTCACCTGAGGCAGTAACTCCTTCACTGCAGCGAGCCCCTGGCTGACCACCTGTGCGGTGCCTCCTGCAGCCTGGACTCCTAGCCAGTGAATTGGCTTTCCGAATCCCTCCATACCTCTCTGGCTCAGATATTCTTCCATCTTGGATAGATTCGTTTTTTCACAACCGAGTTCGATCATGACGACAGCACCGACATTGGGATGAGCTGCATAGTTGGCAAGGGTGCGAAGGGTTACCTCGAGATTGCTACCATCGGAACAACCACAGCCTTTGTTGTGCGGAATTCCAACGACTCCATCGACATTGGGAAACTTCTCCCTGTCGTGAAGAGTGTGTTCAGCGATGATCGAGATCTGTTGAGCTTCATGGCTGGCACACATGCTGGTCGGAACGATGAGAATGTGATTTCTGGTTCCGACCCTTCCATCGGCTCTTCGGAAGCCTTGAAAGGTCGGGACATCCTCTTTCGCCAGGTATTCGGTTTCGGATCCCGAGAATTCATCCGGAATCACCCTCACAACAGGAACGTCATTACTCATGTTCGATGGAGTGACGACCTCTCCGGCCTGGATTCCTCGGGATTTTCCGATGGGTTGGCCGTACTGAATCACCGGCGCATCCTCGCCGATGTCGGTCAGCGCGAATCGATGTCCAGCGGTGGGTGTTCCCGTAACCTTGAGATCTTCAGCACCCGGTATTGAAAGAGTGGTTTCCGCTTCGAATCCAAACTTGATCACCGCAACATTGTCGTCGGGGTGGACGCGAATCGCGAGTTCATCGAAAGATCGAGCCTGCTGTGAATTGGTCATGGAAAGAGTACCTATCTGCTCGAGAAGACTGAATCGTGACGAGCGGTCAGTATATCGAGGGATGGGAAGGCATGGAAATGTCACCTGAGAGGATCCTCATTGCCGAGGGGCGCATCGACTCCTATGTTGAAGGGGAAGGTACTTGACCCCAACAGGAAGGAGCCCCGGATGAATCAACAGGATCACACACCCGGTCGCGAAATGGTGGACCGTCGACAACTTCTCAAGGGGGCTGCCGCAGCAGCGGTCCTGTCCTCGGTTCCGTGGAGCAAGGAAGCGGCCGCAGCACCTTTGTCCCGGGGTGACGGCAGTAGTATTCAGCAATCGATCGCCCACTGGTGTTTCTCCGAGTACTGGAGCGTCGAGCAAACCATCGAGTACGCAGTGGATCTGTCGATCCATGGCTGCACCAGTGTCGAATTGATCGATCCGAAGTACTTCCCTCTTCTCAAGGAAAAAGGCCTGGTGTGTGCCATCGGCCAGATCGACATGGCCCCTGATCCACCCTTCGTCAAGGGCTGGAACAATCCGAAGCACCACGAGAAACTCCTGAAGGCGACTCGAGACAGTATCGATGCCTGTTCTGAGTACGGTTTCCCGAATGTCATCGCATTCACCGGGATGAATGATGGGATGTCGAAGGAAGAAGGCGCAAAAAATTGCGTCGAGGGCTTCAAGAAGATCATCGATCATGCCGAGAAGAAAAACGTCACGCTCTGTCTTGAAGTGCTAAACACTCGTGATGATACCCATCCGATGAAAGGTCACCCGGGCTACATGGGGGATGACACCGAGTATGTTGTCGACATCATCCGAAAGGTAGACTCCAAGAATCTGAAACTGCTATTCGATGTGTATCACATCCAGATCATGAACGGTGATGTGATTCGACGATTACGACAGTACAAGGATCTACTGGGCCATGTTCACGTTGCGGGAAATCCCGGGCGAAACGAGATCGGCCAGGGGCAGGAGATCTATTACAAGGCAGTGATGGAAGCGCTCGTCGAGATCGGCTACTCGGGGTACGTGGGGCAAGAATTTCTTCCCACCGGGGATCCCCTTACCAGTCTCGCCGAAGCGGTCCGCATCTGCGATGTTCGCGGATAGAGTTCAGCTGGAAATTTCGCACCACTGGCCGCTTCGAGCCGATTCCAGCACTGCATCGCAGACCTTCTGTGTCTGCAGGGCACAGCGGAAGTCTGGCTGACTCGCCTCGCCCTTCTCCACTCCCTGCAGGAAGTCCGCAAGGGCATTGATGAAGGTGTGCTCGTAACCAATGGTGCAGCCGGGCACCCACCACCGATCCATGTAGGGGTGCTCGAAGTTTGTAGTGTGGATCCTTCTCCAACCGGTCAGATGGTCCTCGACCTTTTCCCCATCCGATGGCCTGCTGTGCTCGAAGAAATCGAGATACTGGGGATCCTCAAGGTCGAAGTGAACTGAACCGTCCTGACCGTTCAGTTCAAAGGTGTTGAAGTTCTTTCGACCACGGGCGTATCGAGTCGATTCAAAGGTACCCATCGATCCGTTCTGGAATCGGGCCAGGAACATGCATGCATCATCGATTCCGACAGGCTGCACATCACCGGTCTCCTGATGGACTCGCTGTCGAACGAAGGTCTCGGTATCTGCCACGACCCGGGTGATGGGACCATTGAGCCACATCGCAGTATCGATGGAATGAGCGAGAAGATCACCGGTGACTCCTGATCCCGCTGCATCGACGTCAAGTCGCCAGAGGGTGGCACCACCCTGCGGAACATCTTCGGCGATGGTCCAGTCTTGCAAGTAAGTGGCACGGTAATGAAATGGTTTTCCGATACGGTTTTCATCGACCATTTGCTTGGCCAGTGCGATGGAGGGAACTCTCCGGTAGTTGAACCACACCATGTTTGGAACGCCGGCTTTCTCGACCGCCTCCGTCATCTCGACGGCTTCCTCTACATTCATCGAGAGAGGTTTCTCGCACAGAACCCACTTCCCCGCCTCGGCAGCGGCGACAGCGATCTCCCTGTGCAGGTGGTTCGGGACGCAGATATCGATGGCATCGATGTCATCTCTCTCGATGAGCGCACGCCAGTCCGATTCAACCGACTGGTATCCCCAGTTGCTGGCGAACTGGCCGGCGATTTCCTGATCTCTTGCACAGAGGGCCTGGAGGACCGGTCGAGTCTGGAGTTCAAAGAACCTGTTTACCTTCTGGTAGGCGTTGGAGTGCGCCTTACCCATGAATCCGTACCCGATCATGCCGATCCTGAGGTCCTTCATCGCGCCTCCTCTTTCATCCCGTATCGGGAGTTCAGCTCATCGATGGACGCCTTGCAGCTGGCAGTTGCTTGCCAGGCATCGGGCCAGAAACACAGATCGATGGTCCACCAGTCATGAGGGAGTTTCTCCCTGGTGAGTGCAGGCATGATCGAATCGAAATCGAGGATGCCGAGACCGAACGGAGGATGGCTTGATGTTTCATCGGAGCCGTCGGCAGCCTTGTGGCAACTGTTGTCGGAATCGATGAGATGGATATGGTTGATCCGACCGCTGAGCATCTGGATAAGTTCCAGTTGCCCACCCTCAAGCACTTCTTTTTCACCGGGTTGTCTGGCGCCCACGACGGCAACCATCTGGCCGTGGCAGGTGTCGTACATCACTCCGAAGTTCTCTGCGGGAATGGCATCCAGGATCTCGACCACATCGCTTGGCTTGTTGAAGGCGAACCCGGGTTCAAATTCCCAGGTGACCTGTAAGCCATGGCCAGCCGCAACGGTGCAGCATTCTTTCCACGTAGAAACGACCCGGCGCAAGGCGGTCTCCCGGTCAACGCTGTCGAAGATGGTTGGAGGTTGCACCGTGTCGACACGGATCGTCTTGATTCCCATGTCTGTGCAGAAATCACAGTTCTTGGTGAACTCCGAGATATATCCACCGGGATCATCGGTATCGATGAGATGCTCACCCCAGAGGTTCGCAGCAAGTCCGCTGAAATCGAGCCCCATTCCCCTGACCCTGGCTGCGATCTCCTGCCTGACGGTGCAGTCCTTGATGTCATCTGGATTGGGATGTGGTGGAAAGCCACCTAACTCCACCCCATCAAAACCGAGGTCCTTGAGCTTCTCGCACACGGTGAAAAAATCGACCGGTTCTTTTTCATAAGGACCGATGGTGTAGGCCCAGGATCCGATGGAAATTCTTTTCATGTGACACCTCTCTTGATGTAGGTTTGCCTCGAGTCTCTCACTCCGTATTCCTTCGTAAACCGCAGGACAATAGGGGTCAAATGCTATCTTCAAGTCTTCGACTTCGAAGGGACTCGATTGCGGCAAGGGGAGTAGGCGATATCTTCAAGCGGGTAACCCACATATGTACTGGAGGAGACGATGAAGGCACTTCGGAGACAGTCACGGGCGGAGCGAGCGGTAGCACTGGAAGAAATCGAAGATCCGACGCCAGGGCCGGGGCAGGTTCTGCTCGAGGTGCGACATTGCGGGGTCTGTGGCAGCGATCTTCACGTCTATCTCAATCACAAGGGGTACGAGTCGGTACTGCCGCAGGTGACGCTCGGTCACGAGTGGGCCGGAGTGGTTGTCGAGTGGGGAGAGGGAGTCGATCGCTGGAGTAAGGGGCAAACCGCCACCATGATCGCATTGCAGGGATGCCTGGCCCAGGGGTGTAGATATTGCTCCCAGGGACTGACGCAGTTGTGTCCAGATCGACGAGTACAAGGCCTGCACCTCGATGGAGGAATGGCGGAAAAGGTGGTCGTCGATGATCACTACCTGTTGCCCCTCCCTGAAGGCCTCGCCACCACAGCAGCTTCACTGACGGAACCTCTCTCGGTTGCGGATCATTGCATCCACGACTGTTCGGAGATCGAGACTGGTGACCGTGTAGTGGTCTGTGGTCCAGGAGTGATCGGTATCCTGTGTGCGTTGATGGCCAGACAACGCGGTGCAGATGTAGTCGTCACCGGACTGGAAGCGGATGAACCGGTGAGACTTGCCATCGCAAACAAGATCGGATTCGAGACGATGACGGTGGGGGGGAATCATCGAACCCTCACCGATCAGCTCGGTGGCCAGCAGGTGGATGTGATCGTCGATGCTTCCGGATCCTCACGGGTACTGGAGGAGGCGACCGGTATCGTGCGTCCGGATGGAACGATTTGCGTCGTTGCTCTCTACCCGCAGGAAGTGACGATCGATTTCAACATCCTGGTCAGAAACCAGATCGACATCCGTACCAGTTACGCCTCGGCGAAGCCAAACTATCAGCGAGCCATCGATGCATTGCACGGAGGTGAGATTCCGGTCGCTGACTTGATTCGCTCCTATCCTCTGGAAGCGGGGATCGCAGCATTCGAGGAGGCGGAGCGCCAGGAGGTTCTCAAGCCGATTCTCGAGTGCTCCGGACAAGAATAGTCGAGGCCTGTTCTCTAAGTAGGTCTCGCCGAGACTCCCTAGATGTGAAATAGTGGTGGTTGGAGGTGTTGTCTTGATCCGTCGAACTTCGGGAATCGTGTTGAGTTTGCTTCTGTTGAGTGGCTGTGGCAGCGGTGGTTCGTCCTCCACGGCGGAAGCTCCATGTGATCTTCTGTATTCCTCTGCGGTCGTCGTCTTGACGGTCGGGGAGAGTCTGATTCCGCTGGTCCCCACCACCGGTTGCGGCGTGGCCAGCGACTGGGCCGTCGATCCAGCACTTCCGGCTGGGCTGTCGATTTCTCCGGCGGATGGCACCATCTCTGGAATCCCTACCACCTCCACTGCCGCCACTGACTACATCATCACTGCCTCCAACGTCACCGGATCGACCACCTTCACCATCAACATCTTGATCAATCCGGAGGGACCCTGTGATCTGCAGTATTCCTCCTCCGCCCTCGTATTGACGGTAGGAGAGGTTCTGACCCCGTTGGTTCCCACTACCGGTTGTGGTGTGGTCAGCGACTGGGCTGTCGCTCCGGCACTTCCGACGGGGCTATCGATTTCTCCGGCGGATGGCACCATCTCAGGCACACCCACCCTGGCCACTGCCGCCACCGACCATATCATCACGGCTTCCAGTGCGTTCGGCTCGACCACCTTCACCATCAACATCCTGATCAATCCACAGGCTCCATGTAACCTGACTTATGCGGTGGATTTCGTCATCGTACCGGCGAATGTTTCTCTCACTCCGCTGTCACCCTCGGTCAACTGTGGACCCGTTGCTCTGTGGCAAATCACTCCTCCACTTCCAACGGGAATACAGATCGATGCATCGAGCGGAGTCATCTCGGGAATGGCAACGGAGGAGGGTTACGATGCCACTCACACCATCACTGCCTCCAATGTCTCGGGATCAACCGCATTCGATCTACGGATCCGAATTGATCCGGTCTTTACCTACAGCGTGAGTTCGGCAACGGGCACCTTTTCCGGAATCACAGGAATCGGGCAGGCGCAGGTAGGGCTGTCCCTGGAAGAGGATTCAGGAAACCCGACCTATCCCACCTGGCTGGCAGGATTCAACTTTGCAATGGCCCACGATCCGCTGCTTCTCGAAGCGTCTGCCGTCACCGCTGCACCCATCATCCAGGGACTCAATTCAGGAACCGGTCCGACCTTCTGGACTACCCAACTGGAGAGCGATGA
This sequence comes from Planctomycetota bacterium, assembly GCA_965661685.1. Lineage (GTDB taxonomy): Bacteria > Planctomycetota > UBA8108 > UBA1146 > UBA1146 > QNYK01. The sequence continues at coordinate 37,257 of CBFIET010000175.1, read as the reverse complement.
GATCATCGTGGGAGCGATCTTCTCCTTCACCGAGTTGACGATCTTGCAGTTCCCGGTGGAGACGGAGCTGGTATCGGTAGATTACAACACCGTCGAGTCGGCGTTCATCGGTGTCGCTGGACCGGTGGTGACTCCGTTGACATGGGTCGAGGATACTCCGGTCACCAACACTTCCAATGATCTACTGGTGGTGGCGGATCCCGCACAGGGAATCGTCCCGCTGGCGATCGATGGGCAACTGACTCTTCAGAGGGTCGACTGATCGATCAGACCGCGCGATTTCGCGGACCATGTTCGGCGAGATAATCGAGCATCTTCCCACGAATTTCATCATCGATGATGATACGCCCATCGACTTCTCGAAGATGCAGGTACTCGATGACGTCGTGGACGGTGACGACAGCCAGGCATGGCATCTCGAACTCCTCGGAGAGTTGATCGAGAGCCGCTTGATCCCCTGTACCTCGTTCTCGTCGATCCACTGAAATCACCAGGCCTGCAAGCTGGACCTTCGCCGTTGCCATCAGTTTTGGCACCGTCTCCCGGATGCTGGTACCAGCGGTGGTCACATCTTCAACGATGAGAACCCGGTCTCCGTCACCAGGAATCGACCCGACAAGGCTACCGCCCTCACCATGATCCTTGATCTCCTTGCGATCGAAGCAGAACCCGCGATCGATCTGGTGATCCCTTGCCAGTGATGTGGCAATTGCCGTGGCCAGCGGTATCCCCTTGTATGCAGGACCGAAGATCAACTCGAAGTTTGAACCGATCTTGTCGGTGATGGTGTGTGCATAGTAAGTAGCGAACTGATCGATCTGAGAACCGGTACGCACCTTGCCGGTATTGACGAAGTAGGGGGTCTTGCGACCACTCTTGGTGGTGAAGTCGCCAAAGGTCAGGACTTCGCAGCGCACCAGGAATTCGATGAACTGCTGCTGGAATTGATTCAAAGAGCTCATCGAAACCTCCCTGTTGGCTGAGATGCCTCCATCGATCGCTGATGGTACGGGGTTTCTACGCCGATAGAAGCCAATCTCACCTCCTCAGCGGGCGAATGGGGGACTACTCGATGTTGTAGTCGTTGCGCTCTGAAGGACTGGTCGACAGGTACTCGACGAATTCGTACTCGTTTCCGTCATCATCGAAGAAGTAGATGCGCCTGCGATGGGGATGCTCCATGGCACTCATCCCCTCCCGATATCCGGCCTCCCTCAAGCGGCCCGCCACAGCGTCGAGATCATCCGTGACGAATCCGATGTGGTTCATCCCCGGATGAATGTATGGCTGGTGAGGCCCGGGTTCTTGGGCACCACGATCCTCGATGGCCAGGTAGGAATCCTCGGTGCCGATGTGGACCCAACGCTTGCACTTCTCCCCGGTTCCACCTCCTCTGACCTCGAACTGCGGCATCGCCGTCTTGAGGAACCGGATCGCAGCGTCAACATCGAGAACCGTGATGTTGAGGTGTTCTAGATAAGGAGCGTTCATGGTGGCCTTCCTACTGCGAGGTTTCCTTCGACGGAAACTCGACGGTGATCTCGGCATGGAAGATCCCGACCGGATCCCCCCGTTCCCCCATCGTCCGGGCAATCGTCGAGATGGTCCGATCGATCGATCCTTCAAAGAGTACGCGGTCTCCATGCTCGACGATGATCGGTGCATCGAGGTCGATCATCGAATCGTCGAGACGAAGGGTGAGTCGAGTCCCGGCAGGAGCTTCGACGATGTTGATCTTCTGACCGTCGATCTCGGCGACGATTCGACTTCTACCGACCGGTTCGTCATCTTGGAGCCAGTAGAAACGTTTGGTGGTCACGTCGTCTTGTTGCCAGACGACTCGACTTGGTCGCAGATTGCGTGAGTTCTTCGCCATCCATGGAATGGCGGCTCGATCCTCGCGATCCATCCAGTGCCCCTTGTCGGGGTAGATCTTGACCCAGTGGGGGTAACCGGCCGGATCCTCTTCCTGCAACTTGTGGAGTTTTTCTTGCCAGATCACTGCCTGACCGTTGCGGTTGTAAGGTTCGTCCTTGCCTCCCATGTGCAGGGTGAACGGAGTGTTGCGGAGACTGTCTGGGCGAGCATCGTTTGGATGCCCCGCCATCATTGCGACGGCACCCCAACGGTCCGCCATGCGGGGACCGATCTGATAGGTTCCATCTCCTCCCGCCGAGTAACCCAGGATGTAAACGCGGTCAGGATCGACACCCTCGAAAACGATGAGGTTCTCGATCAGTCGGTCAAAGAACTGATCGATGTGCCCCTGGTGCCACATGTTCCAGCTGTTGGTCGGTGCCCGAGGAGCGAGGTAGACCCCCTCTTCCGGGCGGTAGAGTCGCTTCTGATTGTCCCACTGCTGATCGTTGACCTCGGCGGGCGCACCTCCTCCACCGTGCATCGAGATCCACAGGCTTCGTCCCTTCTGTGGAGCAGGACCCTTCACCTCGTACCAGAATGGCATCTTCAGCTCGCCCAGGGTGAGTACACGACTGGTCATCTCCTCGATGCGACCGCTGGCGATGACGCTGGCGTGGGAGTGCCAGACCATCGAAGCCGCAACCTGAGCATCGATCTTCGTCAGCGGCACCGAACTGATGGGAAACTGCTCCAGATCGACCTCGGCACCACAGATGGAATAGATCGCCCCCAGTGATGCGATCACTTCTGCGGAGTGATCTTCAGAAGAGCGCGGAGTCAGGTCGAGTTCGACCAGTTGCTCACCCTTGTTCACCTGGATCGATACCACCAGACTCGAGGTTTCGTTCTGAGCGACGACGATCACCTTCTGATCGGCCTTCAACTCGGCGGTGACATGATCATTGGCATCAAAACTCTCATCCCGACTCTCACCCTCGAAGAGAACCTCCCCGCCGCCACCGAGTACCCGGATCGTGGCGACACAACGCGCCCCTTCCTTCCCCTCGGTGATACGGAATCGAACCGCTGCACTGACGTCCTTCGCAGGCTCCGGTGGGGTGGCGTAGCGGTCCGTCACATCGGTGGCACCGACCGTTGAGTTGTTTGGTGCCCATATCATCGGAAAGGTGATGGGGGAGTCGTTCCAGGTCACGGCATAGACGGCGTTGCGAGGATCTTCACGGGAAGCCCCCGACGCCCGGCCCGTGAACCATGCACGGTTCAGTTCGTCTCCCGTCGGCTCTGCAGCGCCGGTGAAGTGCCAGCCGTCATCCCAGATCTCTACCCACGAGTGATTGCCCGAGCCATCGGACCACAGCGGAGTCCCGACGAATCTGGCGGGGATCCCGACCGACCGACAGGCGTCGACCAGAATCACCGACAGACCGGTGCAGGAAGCGAGACCCGATTCCATCGATTCGTAGGGACTCTGATCCGCCTTGGGACGTTTCGTCGAGTACTTCACGCCGACCAGGCCAAACACCTTTTGATTCAACCTGGCTGCCGCCTCCGAGGGGGAGTCGGTATCCTCTATCAGGGGTAGAAACCTGTTGCGGAAATCCGCTCTCCAGCGATCGCGCCTCTCGTTGATGCTGGCATAGGGAAGGACCCCATCGAGGAAGATCTCCTCGGGGATCTCGAGATCCCACGGCGAGGAATCTCTCGATTTCACCGCCAGATTCACGTTCTCGATGAGGAACTCGCTGTCGAGGAGCTGGAGGTCGGTGACTGGCATCTGCTCGACGAGCCACCGCATCGCCTTGCGCTGATCCGCCGATCCGCTGCTGAGGGCCCTCTCCATCTGCGGTCGATTGGTTCCCGCCTCGGCGAGTCGCTGTTCCGACACCATCGGCTCCGCATCGGAGCCCCTTCGCTGGGCGAGGAGCCACCTCCACAGCGCATCCGATTGGTAGGCGATCCGCCACGACTCGTGGGCGACCCCCGCGTAGGATGTGTGCTTGATCCGGGTCCCGCCGGCAGCGCGGATCGCCTCGACGATATCGAGGGACTTCCGCTCAGGAACGACACGATCATCGGATCCGTGAAAGTTCCAGATGGGAAGATCGACCAACCGTCCAGCAGTGGCCGGATCGCCTCCTCCGCAGATGGGAGCGATGGCGGCAAATCGATCGGGTTGCGCCGCCGCCAGGCTCCAGGCTCCGTAGCCACCCATGCTCAGTCCGGTCACCACGATCGCGTCGGGATCGATGGCGAAGGTACTCTCCAACTTATCGAGCAGCGCGACGAGTACTTCGATATCCCACCACTGCCCTCGGGGGCACTGGGGTGAAACGACGATGAATGGAAAATCAGGGCGATCGGCGAGAAATCGAGGAGGTCCCCACTTCTTGACATCATCGAGATCCTTGCCGCGTTCCCCTGCTCCGTGAAGAAACAACATCAGGGGTAACGGTTCACCCTTCTCGAAGAAGGATGGAAGAAACATCTGGTAATGCACTGTCGCCTGCTGCTTCTCACCATCCTTCTGGTAGTGAAGGACTTCCCACTGGGGGATCTGTTTTCCAGGAACGAGATCGGGTGGGTCGGATTGCATCATGTGAGCGGAAAGGAGGATGGGGATCAGAAATGCAGGGGTCATCAGAACACCTCCAGCCGAGTACAGGTGAAGGGAGATGATCTCTCCATGGGAAAATCACGAGAAATCATCTCCAACGGTCGAAAGAGTAGTGTGCCAGAGAATCTCCAGCGTCGTCAGTCGATGAATCCGGTCTGGTTGTAGAGAACCACGATCTCGTAATCTCCGTCGAAGTGGCGCAGGAATCCTGTCACCGACAGTGGTGCGCCGATGGTGACTCCGATCGGATATGTGATGACGTCGGTGAGGAAATCCGCTCCTGAGCCGAATGGATCGATTACCGCGCTGGGCAGGAAGACATTGACTCCCCCCGAGCCATCGTCGAGGCGAGCACGGAAGCCACCCAGAACCGACGTCCATCCATTCGTTCCACTGTTACCACCAGGGGGAGGAGGATCCAGAATTCCTGAAACACTCACCAGCCGCCCGAACTCCGCCGGGGTCAAGGCTCCGGTGGCGTACGCCGCCGACGGAGGAAAGGCCAGCGGTAGGGAGACGAGGCGAACCTGGCCGTCCCCTGGCACGATCACGCGATCGCCACCGGTGGTCTCGGTGATCACACCCTCGACATGCACTCTCACCGGAGGATAGAGACCGATGGAGTGGAGGTTGACGATGTACCCCAGTTCAGATGCAGTCATCAATCCCCCCTCGAAGTTCTTCATGCTGAGGTTGGGGTCGCTGATCTGGACAAAGATGCCGGTGCCATTTTCCTCGTGCAGGGAAAAACCGTACTCTCCCGTGGGGTAGAGGGAATCGGCAGGGAGACCGACGACACCTCGCACGAACCCGGTTTGCCCGGCAGTCATCGCCCTTGCATCGGGAATCGAGATGGAGATGTCATAGTTTCCCCGAGGAAACACCTCGAAAGTGTCGACATTACGATTGAGAAATCCGCTCACCTCTAGATTTCTACCGGCATCGAGAAAGGTGAGAATCTCAGGGTCGAGATTGGCGGTCGGATGCCAGTAGGTTTGACCTATACCGCTGCTATCATCGAGGAGGATCTTCCAGCCGAATAGATCTCCTCCGACCGACTCCTCCCTGACCACGGTGTCGACCCCACCAACGGGATCCACCTGGATGAATCCATTCAACCGGACGATGCTGGCGATGTTCTCGGGAGTTGTTGCGGTGTTGTCGATGTCTCCGGTGCTCAGATCGATGGGGAAGAAGATGAATCCGCCACCTCCGTTGAAGGTCAAATCGCCGATCTCATCGATGGTCAGCGTCACCATCTGGTTGAACTCGCTGACGATTCCTCGAACCCGGATCGAATTCCCCAGATTCAGAGTACTGAGGTCGAGTGCAAGGGCCGGATCGACCTGGATGAAGACCGCTCCCGTTTCGTCCTGGAGGGCGAACCCCGCATCTGCGGTGCTGCTCTCGAAGGCTCCCGGGAGAACCGTGACCCAGCCATCGACTGTGGCCTCGTCTCCAGGATTCAGGGCAAAGATGGAGCTGATGGGGGGTAGAGGATCTTCCCCACCTCCACAGCCGAGCAGGCTTACGAGAAGAAGGACAAGCGCTGAGCCAGGGAAATTGACCTTGTTGATCTGGATCACGGGGTTCCTAACTGAAAGAGGAGCAAAACGTAAGGACACTTTGTGAAGTCGTTCGTGAGGGGTCAAGGGCGAAGTGATTTCCTCCTGACCTGACTTTCCTGTCATTCTTGTGGAGTATAAACAATATGACGCTTATCACAAAGTGTCGTATTGAACCGGTAAGGACTGTAATTTTGGATCCTATGATCATTAGGATCAATACGAACATGTGTATCAGGCAGCGACAGTTGACCTATGTAGGTTTGAAATATTGACACTATTATTCGAGGATCGTCTAGGAGCGCAGAAACTATGAGATCGAATTCGTACAACTTCGTGAAGTATTCAAACTCGCACCGTTGGTGGGTGGAGAAATTCTCGGTGTCGAGGATCTTCCATCTTGCCGTGGTACTACTCTTTGTTAGTTCTTTTGATTCCGTTGCCAGTTCCCAGGTTCCAGAAGGACTGGGTTCGGGTTACTTCCTCCCGATTCAAAGCGTGCCCGTGTCTGCTGAACCGTTGGACATGATGGTCTGTGACACCAACCTGGATGGAGAGCAGGATCTGATCGTCCTGTCCCTCGATCCGTATCGCTTCGAGGTGTTTCTGGGGAATCCTGGGGAGACGTTTTCTACGACCCCGATAAGTTCGATGGCGCTGTCGAGCGAGCCAGCCGGTGGCCTCCTGATCAAGTTCGACCAGGACGATGTATTCGATGTGATCGTGACATACGTTGACGGCACGGTTGATTTGATTCAGGGACTTGGCGACGGCACCTTCGCTCCTCCAGAAGCATTACTTCTGGGCGTGGGTTTTGTCACCTCAGTGGAAATGGCTGACCTCAATGGAGATCAGTATGAGGATCTGATTATCTTGACCCTTGCGGGGTTCGTTGGAGGTGGAGAGACGAGGCTGATGCTCTCGGATGGATCGGGAAATTACAATCTGAGTAGCACCTTGTTCCCGCCAGCAAACGCAGCAGCTTTCGGTGATTTGAATGGCGATTCAGACATCGATATGGTCCTGGCAGGAGACAGCGTGCGAGTCTATTCCAACGAGGGAATTGATGGAATGGTGCTGATTCAGGAGACAGCGATTTCCTACGTGGCAGAGGAGTTGATACTGGTCGACATCTTACAGGAAACACCCGATGGGGTTGAGATTCTGGATATGGTCTGTATTCCCACTGCTGGAGATTCGTTGGTCTTTTTCCAGGGGACAGATACCGGTCTTTTCATGGATCCGGTGACGGGATACGAAGATGAAGTGGTGAATGCCCTGGACCTGACCGTCGCAAAGTTAGATGCAGAGAGCGAAGGATCCGCGGACCTGCTCTTCCTCTCCAATCCCTCCAGTGCCACCTTCAGTGTGTTGAAAGGGTACGGTCTCGATGGGATCCCCTTCGATGGAATCAGTTCCTATTCGCTGCCTGATGATCCCACTTGCTTGAAGGTGACGGATATCAACAATGACGGAGTACTGGATGCAGTCATTTCCTGTGTAGGCAGCAACTCCATCGAATACTTCCAGGGTGAGCCCTTCCGGCCAGACTTTGGACGAGGGGATGCGAACGGCGACTCGATGATCAACCTCGCGGATGTGATCGAGATTCTCGGGGGGTTCTTCAATCCAGGTTCGACTCTCCCATCCTGCCTCGATACCGCAGATTGTAACGACGACGCACTTCTGGATCTTTCCGACCCTATTTCACTGCTCGCCTTCCTCTTCGGTTCAGGCGATCCATTGCCACCCCCATTCCTTGGGTGTGGCAACGACCAGACACCGGATCTCCTCGATTGCGACTTCACTATTTTTGAAGATCCCTGTCCCTGATTAGCTGCTAGCCGCTACTGAGTCCGATCTTCCAGGACGAGATCTGGCACAGCGGTCGACCATCGGAGACACTGACCGCTGGTGGTCGTAGGGATCGCTACAATTGCGGGGGATGTATGCTTCAGTACCAGGATCTCCTCATCGATGTCCTCGAGAACGGGATCCGGAAGTCAGATCGCACCGGGACAGGAACGAGAGCTCTCTTCGGAAGACAGATCCGATTCGACCTCGCTAGCGGATTTCCGCTCCTGACCACCAAGAAGATCCATCTCAAGTCGGTGATTCATGAACTGCTCTGGTTCATCTCAGGAGAGACCAATGTGAAGCCGCTGCAGGATGCAGGGGTCTCCATCTGGAACGAGTGGGCAGACCCAGAAACTGGAGACCTGGGACCTGTGTACGGCGCACAGTGGAGACGCTGGCCCGGTCCTGAAGGTAGAGTTGTTGATCAGCTGCGAGGTGTCGTCGAGCAGATCCGAGAGAATCCGGACTCTCGTCGTCTGATCGTGTGCGCCTGGAATGCTGCGGTCATCGAAGAGATGGCGCTTCCGCCCTGCCACTGTCTCTTTCAATTTCAGGTGATGGGGGATCGGCTTCACTGCCAGTTGTATCAGCGTAGTGCCGACATCTTCCTCGGAGTTCCCTTCAACATCGCCAGCTATGCGCTGTTGACGCACATGATTGCACAGGTGACTGGCCTCAAGGCGGGAGAGTTCATCCACACCTTTGGAGATCTCCATCTGTACGACAATCATCTCCAGCAGGCGAAGAAACAGCTGGCCCGACAGCCGGGAGATCTTCCAACGATTTCTCTCAATCCGGACATCACCGAGGTGGATCAATTCCGTTACGAAGATATCCAGGTGGTGGGATACGATCCGCAGCCAGGAATCCCTGCTCCCGTGGCGGTGTGATATGCGAGTGACGCTGATCGTTGCTGTGGGTACCGGAGGAGTCATCGGACGGCAGGGCACGATCCCCTGGCATCTTCCTGCGGACCTGATGCACTTCAAGAAAACAACGATGGGCTCCCCCATCGTCATGGGCCGACGCACATTTTATTCCATCGGAAAGCCACTCCCGGGTCGCCGTAATCTGGTACTGACACGCACACCGGAGATGTTGCCGGATGGAGTGGAAGGCTTCGGATCATCCAGTGATGCGCTGAAGGCTTGTGCCAACGAGGAGGAGATCTTCATCATCGGTGGTGCCGAGATCTATCTTCTCTTCCAGTCAGAAGCGACTCGTTGTCACCTCACCGAGGTGGATGGAGATTTTGAAGGAGATACGTTCTTCCCTCCCCTCGATCCTCTCGAGTGGCAGGTCATCTCCAGCGAGGAAAGAGCGCCAGACGAAAAGAATCCCCACCGTTGCGTGTTCAAGGTGCTGGAGAGACGGGCTGGGATCGATCGATGAGAACTGGCCCGAGAGTATTCGTCCTCAGCCTGTTGCTTCTCTGTGGCTGTACAGTCTCTCCTGTCACCCGCGAGGCGATCGATTCGATCATCGTTGAGATCTCTGCGAGTAGTTGTGAACAGCAGCTGAAATCGTTGCTGGAACTGGGACCGAGATATGCCGGAGATCAGCAGCAAACGGTGCGAGCGATCAACTACCTCGAGGAACAACTACAGGGAATGGGATACGAGGTGATCCGCGAGCCGGTGGGACCATGGCGTGGTGTGGAGCAGTTCAACCTGATCGTCGAGATCGAGGGACAACGGGATCGATCCACCGTGGTGGAGGTAGGCGCGCACTTCGATTCGGTCAGAAATTGTCCAGGGGCTGACGACAACGGATCCGGTGTGGTGGGATTGCTGGAGATCGCCAGGGTGATGCAGGCCCAGCGTCCTGAACGGACCATCCGATTGTGTTTCTTCGCTGCGGAAGAGGTTGGTCTCGTCGGCAGCGAGGCTCACGTTCAGCACATCCTTGCTGACCCCGACCGTAAGGTCGATGGAATTCTGGATCTGGAGATGATCGGGTACCGGAGTTTCGAGGATGATAGTCAGGATGCTCCGATCAGGATTCCCATCATCGCTTCGATACCGCACGTTGGAGATTTCATCCTGGTCGCCGGAAATATGCGCTCCGGTGGACTCGGAAATCTCTTCGAGGGAAGCGCCGATCGACATGTCCCGGAACTGAAGTACTTCAGCGCCAACAGGATTGCCGGCTTCTTTGGTGATGCGGCCAGGAGCGATCACTACCCTTACTGGCAGGCGGGATTGAGAGGCATCATGTTGACCGATACCGCCAATTTTCGAAATCCTCATTACCATCGCAGCAGCGATACCATCGAGACCATCGACTTCGAGTTTCTCGCGGCGGTGACCCGGGCGACGACGGCGGCTCTCTTCGAATGGGCTGACTGTGAAGTGGCGCCCCGAGAACCCCGTCAGTAACTGCCGGTAATCGTCCATCCTGCTGCAATCCACGGGTTTTCAGGGTTGCATGCAACTACTAGGGGGGAGCGGGGTTGATCGTGTATAGTACTTCATTGGCGGCGAATCTCTCATCCGCTCTGATTAGCGATCAGAAATCGGGAGACTTTTGCAGTCGTTTCATTTGAATCAACTCCCCGATTTGTGGAGGTCACAATGCGTCTTCTCTCCCTGTTCCTGGTGATCTTGATGCCAGCCATCGTTCTGGCACAGGATCCTCAACCCACTCCCTCACCTCGCCCTACTCCCGGTGAGGACCATCCTACGCCCCCGGATGTTACTCCAGGCGATGATCCTGCTCCTGCTCCGACACCTCCCGCGCCACGGCGCCGTGGTCGTGGTGGTTCCAGTCTGATCGATCGCCTCGATCGCAACGGTGATGGGGTTCTCGACAAGGAAGAACTGGAAGGACTCCCCGAGAGTATGCGCCGTCGACTGGGTGGTGCTGATACCAACGGAGATGGAATCATCTCTGGAGAAGAACTCGATGGCGTTCTCGGACGCGGTGGTAATCGGCCGCAACCCGGTGGAGAGGGAGGAGATAATCCTGCTCCCGACCGTCGTCGCGGAGGCGGATTGATCGATCGATTTGATCGCAATGGCGATGGAATCATCGACAAGGAAGAGATCGAGGGCATTCCGGAAGGAATGCGCCGTCGACTCGATCGCAATGGCGATGGAGTGATCTCTCCGGAAGAGCTCGAGGGGCTGAATCGCCGTCGCCCGGCACCGGAAGGAGGACCTCCTCCAGGAGATGGGAATGGACCTCCTGAGCGTGGTCGTGGCGGACTCGGACGACTCGATCCGAACGGTGACGGAGTCATCGATCGTGAAGAGATGGAAGGGTTGCCGGAAGGGCTTCGCCGCCGTCTTGGCCCACTCGATCGCAACGGAGATGGAATCATCGATCGTGAAGAGATGAGCCAGGGTCGACGAGGTCGTGGTGGCCAGGATGGCGACCAGCCACGCCGCAGACGTGGAGGCCGTGGTGGTGGAGAAGAGATCGGACCCCAGCCCGGTGGTGGCGAGGGTGGCGATCAGCCGCGTCGTAGACGTGGTGGTGGTCGCGGAGGCCGTGGTGGTGGAGAAGAGGTTGGACCTCAGCCCGGTGGTGGCCAGGGTGGTGGTCAGGGTGGTGACAGACCTCCCCGTCCTCGTCCCGATGGCCGTGGAGGACGCGGAGGAGATAATCCCCGTCCCGAGCCTCGTCCCGAGCCACAACCGCTCTAACCCACAGCTGGCTTGATTCAATAACGCCCCCCCCGGAACGATCCGGAGGGGGCGTTATTTTTTTGAAACATCGTCAGTCATTGCTGCTGCCGCTGGGGACCGAGAGTTATTGCAGATGCGGAGCAAGAGCGGCAGCCCACGCCTCGTATCCTGCGGTGGACAGGTGCAGAAAATCTCCCCTGTAGAGGTCGGTGCGGGCGCTGCCGTCGGCGTCCAGGAAAACTGCCGTCATGTCGATGATCTCGAGGTTGTCGAGCCGAGCCAGCTGCTGGATCCGTTTATTGGTCTCCTCGACATCCTGGCGGCCACGATCCTCGGGGGTCTTTCCACGGGGAAAGACGGGATGCAGGAGGATCTTGGCAGTGGGTGCCGCTCGTCGGGTGGCGTGTACCACTGCCTCGATGCCCTGCGCGATCTGCGCGGGCGGATCATGGGTGATGTTATTGGTTCCGATCAGGATGACGATCACCGCAGGATCGGCTCCTTGCAGGGTGCCATTCTCGATGCGCCACAGAAGATGCTGGGTGCGATCTCCGGAGATTCCCAGGTTTCCTACCTTCAGCTGTCCAAACCACTTCTCGAACACAGCAGCGGCTGCGGAGCCGACCTGGCGACCGGGTCCTCCCCACGACTGGGTGATGGAATCTCCCAGCAGCATCAGATCGAGTGATCCTTCTGCAGCGATCTTCACTCCGTCGAGGTGTTGATCGATCCACGGACGACCTCCGTGCCAGCCCGCCGCTGCTGCCCGCGTCTCCTGACTCGGTTGAGCGATGGCGGTCCTCGGGATGGGGCCGGAACAGCAGGTCAGGAGTAGCAGCGTCGAAGAGAGAAGAAAGATGATATTTCTCGACATGGAGCCTCCGTTGATCTTCATCGGTCTGAATGAAGGTCTCCTGCTGACAGGAGTGAGTCAACGGGTGAGAATACCGCCTTGGAGGTCCCGATGAAGATGATCATGATGTCGATTCTTGTCACTACTCTTTCCCTGCATCCCCATGAAGAGCCAGTTCCTTCAACTACCACCGCAGGAGTCCTCATCGTCGCAGGAGGGGGGTCGATTCCGCCAGACCTTCGTCCCCGTGCCCTGCAGATGGCGGGGGGAAGTGATGCCAGAATCCTCATCGTTCCGTGGGCTTCAGCCCGAGAAAATGCCGGCTCTTCGACCAGAGATGCATGGATCGAATCGGGAGCAGAGCAGGTATCGATCATCCCCGAGGACGCAGAGGCGGCACGAATCGCCGTGGAGAAGGCAGACCTGATCTGGCTGGTCGGTGGTGACCAGAGCCGATTGATGGAGGCGTTCCGTCAGCGAGGCCTCATCGAGGTGATGAGAAAAAGCCACGCCGCCGGGACGATCGTTGCCGGAACCAGCGCCGGTGCTGCGGTGATGTCTCGCCACATGATCACCGGCAAGGCAGAACTGGAGGCGTTGCTCAAATCGACCACGGAACTGGTCGAGGGACTGGGGCTGTGGCCCGGTGTCATCGTCGATCAGCATTTCCTCGCCAGAAGGCGCTGGGCGCGCCTCTTCACCGCCGTCGCCGATCATCCAGATCAGATCGGAGTCGGCATCGATGAGCAGACCGCCGTCATCGTCGATCCCGATGGTTCCTGGCAAGTGATCGGCCGGGGGCCGGTGGTGGTGATCGATGGTCGCAAGTCAAAGACGGAATCATCCGCCAAGGAGACGACAGCCGATTTTAGAATTCACCTGATCGGTAGCGGCCAGTCCTGGAAAACGACTCCGCTTGCGTCCTCTGTTCGAGACCACTAATGATGGGATCAAGCTCCAACAAGCCTCGTATGTGAACTCTGAGGCAAACCTCCGACCCCGCTCGGAGCCTTACTTCAGGTCAGGCCTCTCGTCCGTGAAGAAACCAAAGCGCTCGAGCTCCTCCTCCGTCATCCAGTGGATGTCCTCAGCTGGGGCCGCCGAGAGAGTTCGCCAGTAGAACTCCGCAGGGATGCCCATCTCCTCGTAGTAGTCCAGGTAGAGGAGGTGATCTTCATGATCTCTTGGCAGGTCCGTGGCTACCACAGGACCTCCACCCCAAGAGTGGATGCCGAAGCGTGCGCCCGGCTCACAGGAGCGATGCCTACCGGCTAGAAACAGGTCGGTTGCGCCAGAGGCCACTTCGCTATCCGCCGGTACGTGCGTGTTCAGGCCAAGCTGCCGGATGTATCGTCCGGCCCGCATGTTGGCCACGTCGTCCATCGAACCTGGCATATTGGTGAGGACAATGGTCCGAACCTCAGGGTTCATGAAAGCGAGCTCAAGCACACTCGAAGGAGTAGTTGCACCGATCACTCCTTGCATGAAAGCGAGCTCGCCTGTGACCTCGAAGGTCGCCCCAGCGATCTCCTCACGGATCAACTGCACGGTCTCTTCTTGAGTGACGATCCCGTTTCCGTCGAGATCCAACTCCCGCAGCTCCTCGACGAGGTCAAGGGGAGCTCCTTCCAGCCGCACTGGCTCCCCGATCTCCTCGACGAGCTCGGCATAGAGCTCCGCTCCCTCACCTCTCGCCATCAGTTCGGAGGTCTCGATATTGGCCAGCCTGAACTCGCTCCAACTGAGGGCACCGTCACCGTCGGTGTCCAGGCTCGACATCATGGAGGTAGATCCACTGGGGAGATCGTCCAGCAGCAGCCTCCCGTCGCCGTCCGAGTCCCCCATCTCGAAGAAGTCCCTGCGGTCGGCGAACTCCTCTTCAGCGTACTCGCTCAAAAAAGCTCCGAGAGTCTCGCGGGTCAAGGGGCCCTCCTCCGAGATCACGAGCAGGGCGTCGAGCGCCTCGAAGGGGGAGAGGGAGCCATCCCGACCGGTGTCGAGCAAGTCGAAGAGTTGGCTGGACTCAGGGTGTGAGAGCTCTGCGACGGGCGGGCCGGCGCAGGAGGTTGCGAAGAGAAGTATCAAGAAGCCCAAGCTGAGATGCTTCATGGGATGTATCCCTACTTGAAGGCGTCGCATGCTGCGGCCTCCATATCTGACGGAGTTGACGTTTCGAGTCTGTACAATTCTTGATCGTGCAATTCTTGGTCGGGCGGTGGCAGCGAATCGGCCCTGCGACTCCGACGGCAACACTCTACTATAGAAGCATGCGCAGGGACTCCAAGCCGTCAATGCCAAAGCACCTGCAGCAATGATCATCTCTCACATGAGGGCACCGGCTCTCAACCAAGGAGACGACAGCCGATTTTAGAGTTCACTTCATCGCAAGTGGAGATCGATGGAATCCTGACGACCATTCCAGAACCGCTGCGGAAAACTAGGAGCCAGGATCTCCCATCATTTCATCATGGATGCCAACCTCGAAGCGTCCGCTCGAATTGGCGGCGGCACGATACATTCCTCCTGTGCTGTAGGAAAACGCGATGTTTCCCGACCGGTCGACGGCGATGAGTCCACCGTCATCGGGTTGCAGTACCTGATGAATCAACGCATCGCAGGCAGATTGTAGATCCTGGCCCGCCAGCATCATGCGAGCGGCGACGGAATGAGCGACGGCGTGTCGAATGTACTCCTCGCCGGTGCCTGTGCAGGAGACTGCGCAGGCACGATCATCCGCGTAGGTACCGGCTCCGACGATGGGGGAGTCGCCAACTCGTCCCCAGCGCTTGTCAGTCATGCCGCCGGTAGAGGTACCCGCCGCCAGGTGGCCGTGGCGATCGAGCACTGCCACTCCGACCGTCCCCTTCTTCTGCTGGGTCTTCTTGATCCACTGCTGCCGACGGCGATCGGTGGAGAAGAAGGAGTTCTCGACCAGCTCGACACCGCTCTGACTCGCAAAGGTCTCGGCTCCCTCTCCTGCAAAGAGCACGTGGCGAGTGTCTGTCATCACCTTTCTGGCCAGGGTGATGGGGTGTCGCACCGTTCGAACTCCCGCAACAGCACCGCAGGAAAGATCGGATCCATCCATGATGGATGCGTCCAGCTCATGATTCCCCTTGGAATTGAAGACTGCTCCGTGCCCGGCATTGAAGAGAGGATCGTCCTCGAGGTAGCGAATTACCTGCTCCACGGCATCGAGGCCGGAGCCACCACTCTGCAAGATTCCGGAGCCGATGGTGAGAGCGGATCGAAGGGATTCGAGATAGGCGTTGCGGATCTCAGCGGGTGCGTCCTCGGAGATGGCACCGGCTCCACCATGGATGGCGATGGCCCAGGTGTCCCGGGTTGCGGTACTTCGTTCGTCAGGGGTCAAGCATCCGGGTATCACGACCAGAAGTGATGCAAGCATGGCGATGTTGCGCAGCATGTGTATTTTCCTTCAGATCCTGGTTGTCAAAATCTCCAGGCATGGTGGTCGAATGGCGAGGAGTTGCTTAGAATCCGGGCAACAGACTCACTCACATTGTAGTCGAGTCAGCATAACCCGAGACCGTAGCCAGGTGGAGTAGATGGCGTACAGACCTCAAGAAATCGAATCCAGATGGCAACAGCACTGGGAGCAGCATCGTTTGTTCCGTGCTGGAGAAAGAGCCGATAGGCCCAAGTACTATGTTCTCGACATGTTCCCCTACCCCTCGGGAAGTGGTCTCCATGTCGGACATACCGAAGGCTATACCGCAACGGACATCGTCGCACGCCATCGCCGGATGAAGGGCTTCGATGTGTTGCACCCGATGGGCTTTGATGCCTTCGGTTTGCCGGCGGAGCAGTACGCCATCGAGCAGGGTGTACATCCGGAAGTTTCGATCCGCCAGAACATCGAGACCTTCAGCAAGCAGTTGCGTGCCATGGGATACTCCTACGACTGGGATCGTGAGTTTTCTACCTGTGAGCCATCATACTTCCACTGGACCCAGTGGATCTTCTTGAAGCTGCTGGAGAAGGATCTCGCCTACCAGGAAGAAGCGATGGTCAACTGGTGCCCCGAACTGGGGACGGTGCTTGCCAATGACGAGGTGATCGACGGAAAGAGTGAGCGTGGCGGCCATGCGGTGGTGCGTCAGCCGATGAAGCAGTGGATGCTCCGGATCACCGCATACGCAGACCGGTTACTCGAAGGACTCGACGAGGTCGATTTTCCCGAATCGATCAAGTCGATGCAGCGAGATCGCATCGGACGATCGGAGGGAGCGGACGCAACTTTCGCGGTGGAGGACTCGGATCACGAGATCGAGATCTTCACGACCAGGCCGGACACCCTGTTCGGAGCTACATTCTGTGTTCTGTCTCCCGAGCATCCCCTGTGCATGGAACTGGTCGACGATGAACATCGCGATGCGGTCACCGAGTACTGCCAGGAGGCGGCGAGGAAGAGTGACATCGAGCGGTCCGGTTCCGATGCGGGGAAGACCGGCGTGTTCACCGGTGCTCATGCGAAAAATCCATGCAACGGCGAGTCGATGCCGATCTGGGTCGCCGACTACGTGCTGATGGGATACGGAACCGGAGCCATCATGTGCGTCCCCGGTCACGACCAGCGCGACTGGGACTTTGCCAGGCGATTCGATCTTCCCATCGTCGAGGTGGTTTCCGGGGGGGATGTCCAGCAGGAAGCCTGGGCTGGCGAGGGAGCACACGTCAACAGCGACTTCCTCGATGGTCTTGCCAAGGAAGAGGCGATCTCCACCATCATCGACTGGCTGGAGGAGCGAGAAATCGGCAAGAGAATCGTCAGGTATCGTCTTCGCGACTGGATCTTCGCCCGTCAGCGATACTGGGGTGAACCGGTTCCGGTGGTGATCGACGAGAGTGGCGATGCTCATCCGCTTCCAGAATCTGCACTACCTCTGGAGTTACCACACCTGGAAGATTTTGCTCCCACCGGTACCGGGAAGTCACCACTGGAGCGGGCCACCGAGTGGACCAAGGCGGAGGTTCCAGGAAGTGGAGCCCCGGCGACTCGGGAGATGGACACGATGCCGGGTAGTGCCGGATCGAGTGCATACTTCTTGCGCTTCATCGATCCGGCCAATGATCAGGAACTGGTCGACCCACAACTGGCAGAGCGCTGGATGCCGGTCGACCTTTATCTCGGTGGTGCCGAGCACGCCGTAGGACACCTGCTCTACTCGAGATTCTGGACCAAGTTTCTCTTTGATCTTGGAGTCTGCCCCGTCGAGGAGCCTTACACGAAGCTGGTCAACCAGGGGATGATCCTGGGTGAGGACCACCGCAAGATGGGCAAGCGATTCGGCAACGTGGTGGATCCCCTCGATGTCATCTCGGAGCAAGGGGCGGACTCTCTCCGCGTTTACGAGATGTTCATGGGTCCCATCGAGGCGGACAAGCCGTGGTCGACCGGTGGTCTCATGGGGGCACGGCGTTTTCTCGATCGAGTCTGGAGACTCTACTTCGATAAAGAAGACCAACTCCACGATTCCCTCGACAGTGAACCGACGGAGGAGCAACTTCGTCTCCTTCACAAGACCATCGCGAAGGTAGACCTCGATACCGATTCGTTGCACTTCAATACGGCGATTTCGCAGATGATGACCTTCGTCAACGAGATGAATCCGATGGAGACGAGGCCGAGGGCAATCCTCGAGCCGTTCTGCCTGGTACTGGCACCATATGCACCACACCTGGCGGAGCATCTGTGGCATGCCCTCGGTCACCAGGAATCGTTGATGTGGGAGCCATTCCCGCAGGTCGACGAGCAGTGGCTTCAGGAGGATTTGATCGAAGTACCGGTTCAGATCAACGGCAAGGTGCGCAGCAAGGCGAAGGTGCCGGCGGAGATCAGCGAGGAGCAGATCCGTGAACTAGTGCTTGCTGATCCCCGTGTACAGGAGTACACCGAGGGCAAGGAGATCATCAAATTCGTCTGGGTACCGGGCAGGATGGTGAACTTCGTGGTGCGATAAAAAAGATAACGATGGATCGGCAACGAGCCGGGTCTTCAGGAGCGACCGGGGCGTGCGAGTTGCGCCCCGGTCGATTTTTTGAACTGACAGTGAGATCCACACTCCAGCGGAGAGTGGAATATCGGAGAGTGGAATTGGGGGAGATTTGAACCAACAGCTGATCGCCGAATTGACTCGAGCCTACTGGATGGAACTGGAAGCGGTTCTCAACTTCATCTCCACTTCCACCAACCTGGTCGGAGCACGAGCGGAACCGATCAAGCAAGCCCTCGCCGCTGACATCGCCGAGGAGACGCAACATGCCCAGGACCTTGCTCGCAGGATTCATATCCTCGGAGGTACGGTACCGGGAAGCATGGACTTCACTCCTGTGATGGCGTCGTTACAGCCTTCCAGCGATCCCACCGATGTTCTCAGTGCAATTCGCGGAGTTATCGAGACGGAAGAGACAGCGGTTGCACAGTACAAGAAGATCATCCAGATGTGCGATGATGATCCGGTTACCGAGGATATGTGTGTCACGCTGCTCGCAGATGAAGAAGAGCATCTCCGTCTCTTCCAGGGCTACCTGATGGAGTACGAGAAGAACTAGCCATCTTCCAGGATCAACTGGAAGGGCCGGTCATATCGTTGGGGACCACCCATTCATCGAATTGCTCTGCGCTGCAATAGCCCTTTTCTACCGCCACCTCGCGTAGTGTCTTTCCCTGTGCATGAGCGGTCTTTGCCACATCGGCGGCGTTGTCGTATCCGATGTGGGGATTGAGTGCAGTCACCAGCATCAGGGAACTGTGCAGAAGGTCATCGATGCGTTGCTGGACCGGCTCGATCCCGGCGACACAGTTCTCACGGAACGAATCGGTGGCCGATGAAAGAAGATCGATCGATTGCAGGATGCAATCACCGATCACCGGCATGTAGACATTCAGCTCAAAGTTTCCGAGTGCTCCACTGAAGCCGATGGAGGCGTCGTTTCCGATGACACGAGCACACGCCATCGTCATCGCCTCGGACTGGGTTGGATTGATCTTTCCGGGCATGATCGAGGACCCCGGTTCGTTGGCGGGAATGGTGATCTCGCCGATGCCACAACGAGGACCACTGGCCAGCCAGCGGACATCGTTGGCGATCTTGTGAAGTGCAGTGGCCAGGCTCTTGAGCGCGCCGGAGAGTCCGACGATCGCCTCCTTACCTCCGAGTTGTGCAAATTTGTTGGGTGCCGACACGAACGAGATGCCGGTCCTTTTGGCCAGAGCACCCGGTACCTTTTCGGCATAACCGTGGCGAGTGTTGAGGCCGGTTCCGACTGCGGTACCTCCGATGGGCAACTCGTGAACCAGTGCCAGGGCATCGCGGATCTGTTGTCCGGTGATACGCAACTGGTCGGACCAGCCAGAGATTTCCTGCCCGAGAGTCAGTGGAGTGGCATCTTGCAGGTGCGTGCGGCCAATCTTGACCACGGTACTGAACTCAGCCGACTTTTCATCGAAGCACTTCCTCAGCGCATCGATGGCGGGCAGTAATCGATCGTGGCACTCACAGGCGCAGGCGACATGGATCGCCGTCGGAAAGGAATCGTTGGTACTCTGCGCATGATTGACATGATCATTGGGGTGTACAGGGTCCTGGCTGCCCAGGGGATTTCCGAGCATCTGATTGGCTCGATTGGCGATCACCTCGTTGCAGTTCATGTTGGACTGGGTACCGGATCCAGTCTGGTAGACCACCAGTGGAAAGTGGTCATCCAGGTCACCGGAAATCACCTCTTCTGCGGCAGAATCGATGGCGCTGGCGATCTCGGAGGTGATACCACCAAGTTCTGCGTTGACTGAAGCTGCTGCCTGCTTGACCAGTCCCATCGCACGGATCAGCGGACGGCGCATCTGCTCCTGTCCGATGCAGAAGTTTTCGAGGGATCGCTGCGTCTGTGCTCCCCACAATCGATCCGCCTCGACCTCCACCTCACCCATCGTGTCCTTCTCGATGCGGTGTTCCATCGGCAATCTCCCCGCCGGTCATTGTCCGGCTCTGTTCGACCTGTTGACAGGGTACCCCAAGAGCCATTCCTAGAGCCAGCGATGCGGGAAACTCTTCTTCAGCAACGTGGGTTTTTGATGGTCGGATTCCTCAGAGAGTGCGGCTAGCATATGCAATTCGAGGGTCAACTTGCCTCCCAATCCATTGGAGCAGCCTACTCTCGTCTCAGAAAGGAACTACAAAGATGAACAAGCCAGATCCGGATGAGGATGTCGATGCGCGGATATTGTTACCGGTTCAGTTCCGCAAGAACTGGATCGCCACCCCGAAGGATTTTCCATATCAGGTTTTTCTGGTGGGAGCGCTGTTTGGCAGCATGCTCAGCCTCATGGCTATAGCCTTGATATTCGAGATGCGAAATCTCTTCACATGGGGAGGTCTCCCGCTGCTCTTGATCTGGGTGCAGTCGTTTCTTCCCTGGCCAGGCAAGAAGGAGGAAGTGGTGTTTGAAGAGTATTTATCACGCAGCGAAGAAGGGGGGAGTTCTGGTGAAGGTAGTTGAACTGAGCTTCTTCGTTTCATTGGGTGTGGCATTCATCCTGTCAGGAAACTGTAACGGACAGGATGAACCGTGGCAGGCGATGGACTACGGGCCGTTTCTGTCCGCTGCCATCGAAGTCACACCCGACAACATCGCCTGCAAGGGGATCGCCATCCCGCTCGATGATGATGGAGAGCACGCGATGCTCTTCGACACCGCAGAGTTGCGCTGGGCTGCGGCCTGGCAGGGAGAGTTCGTCGAGTTGAGGGGCATCGTTTACGACGGACCCCACGGCATCTGGCCACGCATCGCTGGCACTCCCGACTGGATCAATCCCAGCGGTCCCGGCATCGCAGTCGGCAAGGGCGGCACCTTCAAGGAAACACGACAGGTTCCCTTTGGCCCGATCAAGGCAGGCCGCTGGCAGGGGTTACAGCGAGATCGTGATGGGGTGTTGCTCCATTACACCGT
Source organism: Planctomycetota bacterium (assembly GCA_965661685.1). Lineage (GTDB taxonomy): Bacteria > Planctomycetota > UBA8108 > UBA1146 > UBA1146 > QNYK01. The sequence goes on along the minus strand of CBFIET010000175.1, from coordinate 15,885 downwards.
TGGCAAGACGAAGATCTTCGAGAGAGCTGGTTTTACCAGGGGTGAAGAGATCTATGCGTGGAAGAGATCGATCCAGTTGATCGGTGTGGATGATCTTCTCAGGCTGTCGGTACTGACACTCAGTGATGGAATGGTGCTCTCCCCATCGCCGGGGGGACCCAGAGGTGAGTACCTGCTGATTCGAGGCGGCAGACCGGTGATGGCGCTTTACTTCCAGGGTGGTGGGCGTGACCGTCGCATCGCTTCTCAGGAGGGCCGGGTGATCGTCGAGGTGAAGCCTTCCGACAAGGATCCGGAACCGCTACACATCTACATCGCCCCCATCACTGGCCGCGAGCAGCTGGTCTCATTTCGCGCCATCAGCGCGCGAGTGTACCTTCGCCATCCATCCCCCCTGGCAGTGGTCTGGGGCAAGGGATCCGGAGCACGGTGGAATCAAACGATCACTCTTGCTGGTGAGCGAAATGCTCTGTTCGGGGAAGAGGATGAGGCGCAGTTGATCGTTCGAGGAAGTGGTGCGGGAGCAGAGTTCATCGAACTTCCACATCAGCCGGGAGACATTCCAGAACTCTACGGGATGAACGGGATTCCATCGGCGCAATCGTCAGCGGCGGTATCGGAGTCGGTGGTGGTGATACGTCGTGTCAACCAGGCCATTCCTTCGCCGGTGGCGGGTTGGAACTGCGATGAGAGTTCTGGAGAGTTGATGACCAATCTGGTCGATGGCGAGAAGGATCTGAAACTCGAGGGTGTGACGTGGCGAAGAGGGGTCAAGGGTAGATCTCTCGATTTCGATGGCACCGCCCGCGCCATCTGGACTCGTCATGACAATTTCGAGTTCACTGCTTCACCGTTCACCTTTGCTGCATGGGTGCACACCACCAAGGATGGAACGATATTTTCCCAGACAGCGGAGCAGGGGCGATGGATCCAGGATGGGAAGACCTTTTTCATTCGTGATGGCCATCTGTGTTTTGACATCGGTTGGGTCGGTGTGATTTCAGGAGAGCAAGAGGTCAGCGATGGAAGCTGGCATCATGTGGCCTTCACATGGAATTCTTCGGAGTCGAGGGTCGAACTGTTCGTCGATGGAGAACACGATGGAGGAGGGGTCTTGACCCCTTCGGGACCGGTAGAGAACACCGTCATGCAGATCGGTTTCACTGCGGAGAACTTTCCCGAAGACTCATGGTTCAGCGGCTACATCGATGGGATTCGCATCTATCAAGAGGTCTTCGATTCTCAGCAGATCAAGGGGATTGCAGAGGTCTCGGGTGAGCCGATCATCGATGCCTATGGGCTTCGAGGTGGCCTCCACGGACAGTTCATCATCGTGGAATCTGCAGATACCAGTTCCGAAATTCCAGCCTGGCAACGGAAGGCCAGACTGATGCTGTTCGCCACCGAGGAGGAAGTTCAAGGCGAGTTGATGGAATGGCACGGCCCCCTTTCGAGAATCGGTGAGTTCACCTCATTGCTGCAATCGATGGATACGACTACTGCCCAGCACCCTTTTCAGATGGACAGGGTTACATGGCCCGACGACAACCCCTGGAACTCCTGGATGCGATTTGGTGATTTCGACTTCCTCGACGGAGGTGCTTCCGCTGCGATCTCGACATGGAATGGAGATGTGTGGCGTGTCGATGGTCTCGATGAATCTCTCGATGAACTGCACTGGCAGCGAATCGCCAGTGGTCTGAGCCAGCCGCTGGGATTGCTGACTCGGGGCGAAGGGGCTGAGGAAGAGATCCTGGTGCTGGGAAGAGACCAGATCACCAGATTGAACGACATCGATGGAGACGGCGAGACTGACCATTACGAGGCATTCAATGCCGATGCGATGAACTCCCCCCACTTCCACGAACCGGCAGGGGGATTGCAAGAGGGACCGGACGGGAACATCTATTACCTGAAGGCAGCTCGCCACGCAAAGTTACCCGCACACCCTCAGCACGGTACGCTGATCCAGGTTTCCGCCGATGGCTCCTCCTCGAAGGCGGTCGCATCTGGATTCCGTGCCCCGAACGGAGTTGCCATCGACTCCGATGGAATCGCCTGGGGCTCCGATCAGGAAGGGCACTGGATGCCCGCCAACCGGATCAATCGCATCGCGCCGGGATCTTTCCACGGCAACAACTGGAGCGGCAGCATGCTGGGTGTCGAGGAGATGCGAACCGAGTACGACCCACCGCTGTGCTGGATCCACCCGACAATCGACCGTTCTCCGGCGGCGCAGGTGCGAGTCCCCGAGGGTGTGTGGGGAGATCTGTCGGGGAAGTTGCTGGGGCTCTCCTATGGCACCGGCGAGGTGTACCTGTTGCTGGAAGACGAGGTCGATGGCGTCCATCAGGGAGGCTTCGTGCCGCTGCCCATCGAGACTCCTACCGGCACCATGCGTGGGAGATTTCATCCGGACGGCAGTCTCTATCTTTCCGGATTGTTCGGCTGGTCCTCCGACAAGACCGAACCGGGTGGCTTCTACAGGGTGCGAAAAACTCCAGCAAGCTTGCCGCTTCCCGTGCACCTTCGTGCGCTAAAAGACGGCCTGTTGATCACCTTCAACAAGAAGATCACCACCGAATCGGATGTCCTGGCGAATGGGTTCCAGCTGGAGGGGTGGAACTACCACTGGAGCAGCAACTACGGTTCTCCACGCCTCGATCTACGAGATGGCTCCGAAGGTACAACTGAACTGGAAGTGGTGACGGCGAAACTCTCTGCAGATGGAACGCAGGTAAAACTGAAGATCTCCGACATGACCGTCGCCATGCAGATGCACCTGAAGTGGGAACTGGAGTTTGATGAGATCGGGTCGGTAGACTCCTTCATCCACTTCACGGTCCACAAGCTGGCAACATCTGAGGATCAGCAGTAGCGCATTACAGTATCTACTGCTGTTTCGATTCGAGAGAAGAAGAGTGCTCTACAACTCCGTTGCTCGCCAGCAGTACCAGCTGCCGATGCTGCGGTAGGGTTGCCACTTTCGAGTTGCTCTCTCCAGTTGCTTTGGTGTCGGGAGTTTCCTCTTGCCCTGCATCTTCGCAAAACCCTTCTGAACTCCGAGATCACCGACTGGCATCACATCTAACCTTGCCAGTTGAAAGATCAGTAACATCTCGACGGTCCAGCGGCCGATGCCATGGATAGCGGTGAAAGTGTCGATGATCTCCTCGTTTTCCTGGCGTGACAGAGCAGCGAAGCCGGGGACCAATCCATCTCTTGCATGACGAGCGAGATCGCGGATCGCCTTCTCCTTTCCCTTTGAAACGCCACACCGGCGGAACTGGGAGGCAGGTTTCGAGAGTACCGAGGTAGGTGTCGGACGTTTGCCTGGGAAGAGGGTCAGAAAGCGACGATGGATCGTATCGGCGGCACTTCCCGACAGTTGCTGAAATATGATCGAACGCAGCAGGAACTCGAAAGGGGATCGCCGCCTGTGGATTTCGAGTTTCATGCTTCCGCAGGCATCGATGACCTGGCCCAGTTTGCTGTCGACGCTTTTCAGATGGCGAATCGAGGTGCGCCATGTCTTTGCAGAGATGTCCGAGTTTCTTGCAGCCACTGTATCGTCACTCCAACATGCTAGAATCAGCCCTGGGAGATTGTCTTGAGATATTCCCGGCTACAGCATGAACCAATACTTGATATGGGGAAACCGATGGATCAGCAGCAGTCCGAAGAGAAACCGTGGCCTGAAGATCCCCGGGAGGCGATTGATCGCCTCGTCGATGAACAGGGAGGATTGCTCTACTCGCTCGGAATGCGCTTCTGCGGAAATGCAGAGGAAGCAGAAGATCTGGTCCAGGAATCGTTCATACAGGCATTTCGTAACTGGAACTCCTTCGAGCACCGCTCCAAGGTGACGACATGGCTCTACACCATCGCGGCGAGAGCGTGCCAGCGAATGCATCGGAAGAAGGTCGGAGAACCTGAAAAGATAGGATCCTTACAAGAACTCCTTCCCTTCGGAGAACCATTGATCGCTCAGATCGCCTCCGATCTCGAAGAGGAGGTCATGTCGCAGATTCGTAAGGAGTCTCTCGAGGAGATGGAAGCGAGAATCGCAGAGCTTCCACTGGAGTTCAGGATGCCCCTGGTACTCAAGGACATCGTTGGATTGACCGTTCCAGAGATCGCCGAGGCTACAGGGATGCCAGAAGGGACCATCAAGTCCAGGGTTCACAGGGCGAGACTGAAGTTGAGATTGCTCATCGATGGAAAGTTGCCAAGGACAGATGAGGAGGCACCACCTGCGGCCTATCCGATTCAGGTTTGCCTCGACCTCCTCGATGCAAAGCAGTCATCTCTCGATCGAAATACTGAATTTCGATCGGAGGTGATCTGTCAGCGCTGCCAGTCCGTCTTCTCATCGCTTGAGCTGACTCAGGATGTCTGTGGAGAACTGGCCAGGGGTGAGATCCCTGAGGGGCTCAGAGATCGCCTGGAGGCAGCCATCGACGATCTGTAAGTGTATAAAATATAATGACTTAAGATTTCTTTCCAGTATCGGGGAACGATGCGGGCATCTCGTGACTCTCAAGGAGTAGCAGAGAACTCCCTGAAGGAAGGAAGAAATCATGTTTGTTAGACGTATCGAGGACGACCAGCTCGCCCAGGTGAGTTACCTCATTGGCTGTCAGCGTAGCGGTGAAGCGATTGTCGTTGATCCAGAGCGTGATATTGATCGATACATCCAGATTGCAGAGGAACAGGGTCTGAGAATTGTCGCAGCGACGGAGACCCACATTCACGCTGATTTTATCTCCGGACTGAGAGAGTTCGGTGAGCGTGAGGACACATTGCTTCTGGTATCTGGCGAAGGTGGAGAAGATTGGACCCCGCGCTGGCTTGATCAGAACTCTTCAGGAAATTCATACGATTACAAGTTGCTCAAAGATGCAGAGAGTTTCTTCATCGGGAACATCGAATTCAAGGTAGTGCACACACCTGGGCATACTCCAGAGCATATCTCGTTCCTTGTCACCGATCATGGTGGTGGAGCAGACATGCCAATGGCTCTCCTGTCGGGTGACTTTCTGTTCGTCGGAGATCTGGGAAGGCCGGATCTTCTCGAGAGCGCTGCCGGTCAAGCAGGATCGATGGAGCCATCTGCCAGGAAACTGTTCCAGAGCATCCAGTTGATCGATGGAATGAAGGATTACTTGCAGGTATGGCCTGGCCATGGTGCAGGAAGTGCTTGCGGTAAAGCACTCGGTGCAGTGCCGACGAGTACAATCGGTTACGAACGACTGTTCAATCAAGCACTGCAGCTATCCGACGATGAGGATCGTTTCGTCGACGATATTCTCTCGGGTCAGCCTGAGCCTCCCCTGTACTTTTCCGAGATGAAGCGACTCAATCGTGATGGAGCAGCGGTGATCGGAGAGATCACGAATCCTACACAACTGGACGCGGAGAGTTTTGTTGCCGCCTACGAGGGTGGTGCAAGGGTGATCGATACCAGGGACTGGGATCAGTTTCGCCAGGCTCATCTGCCCGGCTCGTGGTCGATTCCCATGACCAGCCGCCTCGGCTCCTACGTGGGGAGTTTCGGTAATCCTGAAGACAGGTTCGTGATCGTCGGATCTGGTTCGGAGATTTCCGAGGTGATCAGAAGGATGATCCGAATCGGATTCGACAAGACCATCGGTTGGTTCCCATCCGATGAGTTACTGGATCTCCCCGGTTACGAGGGAGGCTGGGAACAGATCGAAGAGGTATCGAGGGATGACGTTCATGCAGTACTTGAAGACAATAACCTGAATATTCTCGACGTCAGGCGCGCTTCGGAATTTGAGACAGGTCATATCCCTGGTACGGCCAACCTCTCTCATACGCGTCTGGCAAACCACCTCGACAAGATCAGTAAAGATACGATCTGGCATGTCATTTGTGAAACTGGAGATCGTTCATCCAGAACCGCCAGTTTTCTGAAATCAGCAGGTTTCTTCGTCATAAACCTGGCCGGAGGAATGGAAAATGTCCGGAAAGGGAGCGTCACCCGATGAAGAGTTTGCCCGCCACACTCAACCCGAATGCAGGAAAGATTGTATTCGAATTGACTCCCGGAGAAGCCCAACAGCTTAGCGAAGATGACCAAAATGTGCTGGTCGATGTTCGAGAGAATTTTGAACATCAAGTGGAGTCGGTCGCCGATGCCATCGTCCATCCCTTTTCTGGTTTTGATGCAAAAGCACTGAACCAGGAACTCGATGGCCGGCGACCGATCTTCTACTGTCGGACGGGAATCAGATCCGAAAAGGCGTTGAAGAAGATGATCTCCGAGGGATTTGATGCACAGCACATCATCGGTGGGATTCAGGGCTGGAAGCAGGCAGGAATGCCGGTGAAAGCCTCTAGAACTGGAACTTCCATCGATGTGATGAGGCAGACCCAGATGGCTGCCGGTTCCCTTCTACTGACACTCTCGGCACTTGCGTTTTACTCCAGTCCGCTGTGGATCATCGGGGTTGCAGCGGTGGGCACGGGACTCTTCCATGCCGGTGCCAGCGGTAGTTGCGCACTGGCATCGGCGATCTCCTGGTTACCGTGGAACCGCACCACGAGCTGTCAGTCATGATGATACTGTTTGGAGCCATCGCAGTCGGAGCAGCACTTGGATTACTGGGATCCGGGGGCTCCATTCTTACAGTTCCGATCCTGGTTCATGGTCTTGGCAGACCGCTGGAAGTTGCAGTTACAGAATCACTCTGGATCGTCGCTTTCATCGCCGGTGTCGGTGCGGTGGGGGCGATTCGATCGGGCAGTTTCTCGCTAAAGACCGCTCTTGTTGCTGCTCCTACGGGGGTAGTGGGAGCTGTCCTCGGTGCTGTTCTCGGTGGCTGGTTGTCAGCGGAGATAAGGGAAGCTCTCCTGCTCCTGGTCGTACTGGCGGCAGCGGTAGCGATGCTGAGGGGGCAACCAGGACGAGAAGTGCAGCCGAAATCGGTCCAACCCCTGCAACTGGGGATCGCAGCAACTGCGGTGGGAGCACTCACGGGAATCGTCGGAGTTGGCGGTGGATTTCTCATCGTTCCCGCTCTGGTGTTCTTCGGCGGGCTTTCTTTTGACAGGGCAGCAGGCACCAGTCTCTCACTGATTGCACTGCAAGCGACTGCCGGAGCCATCGCTTCCCTGCAGCAGCTGGGATCGACAGGGCTTACCATCGACTTCTCGTTGGTCGGTGCATTCATCGCACTGGGGCTCGGTGGAATCTTCGTCGGTTCGTATTACAGAACTCGACTCGATGAGTTGCTGGTCCGGAGGATTTTCGCCGGCTGCCTGGTGATCTTGATCGGTACGGTTCTGATCAACTTTTCCTGATAGAGTCGAGAATGAGCGGTTATTCAAGAACAATCTCCCGCAAATGATCTCCGAATCGTCAATCGCTAGAGATCTGTATAGATCACGTCGTGGCGACGCTATAGAGTTGTCGTGGGCTGTAAAATAAAACATGAGTGCCGGTTATCGATTTCATTCATGCATTTCCAGCCAGTAACTTTCCTCGACGACGAGATTGGAATCTCCGTGTCCCGGCTTCTGATGATCATATCGTGTCTCTGGGTGGTGACTGCATCGGGTCAGGTTCAACCACCGGAACCACCGTTATCGACTGTACCGCCATGCGGCGCTGTCGATTTCGAGATCGGCGATCGTTTTTCGCCATGTAGCCGCGGTCATGCCGTGGATCCACAGCAAGCGATGACTGCCGCTCCTCAGGGCCATCGTACCGACCTCCTGGCCGCCACCAATGGAACCGGGAACGGCTCCAGTTCTGGACCGACAAGCTGGCCGATGGGCCCGTGCACTTCGGCGGATTTTGCGGCTGTCTCGGGCGCCGCTCTGGTCGAACTGGTAGCCACAAGTACCTATGATTGCCTTGATCAAATGTGGAGTTTCGATGGAGATGTTCAGATCGCGATCTCCAGCGCCAACGTCCAGACGATCGCATCGGCAATCGAGGTTGAATCTCTCGATCTGCTCGGCAACTCGGAGCGGTTGCGGCGTCTGTGCTACTTCTTCCAGATTGCCTTCTACCACGAGTTCTATCAGGCAAGTGTCTCCTACGATGATCTCATCTTCACCGCAGCACAGCAGTCGTTGGTCACGATGGGCCAACAACCGGATCTGATCAGCAACAACCCTCCTCTCGACCTGCTATCCCAGTGGTTGGTGAGTATCGATAGTACTAACGCCAGCATCTCTCTTCTCGATCAACTGGAAGCGGTACTGCAGAGATACAGTTCCGACCCTACGAATGAGGGTGTTTATCAGGAAAGGTTGATTGCCTACCGCTGCCTCTTCACGCTTGCGCGGCAGATCGGTAATGAAAACAACGCCGGTGGGAGTAATAGCCCCTGGTACTCGGCAGTTCCTGCAACTCTGGTGGCAGCGGTCGCGACCATCGCTCTCGATACCACCTACACCAGTGATAGCGAGTACGTGGTTCTCAATGCCCTGTGGGTGCTGAATCGATTGGGATTCCTCGATCCAGCGACGCGCGACTCCGCCCATGATTTTCTCACCCAGGCGTACAATCTACACACCCCGTATTCTGGACCATGGTTGCAGGCAGTGACCGATCTTGAGTACCAGTTCAGTGGGCTTCTTTACGGCGGAGGATCTCTCGATCTCGACCAGATCCGAGCACAGGTGATGGCGATTGCTCTGCCCAACGAGTTCATTTTTGATCAGGGTAGACTGAAGTTCGTGACTGCCATCGATCTCGAAGTTGCCGAAGAACTTTACGATGCCATCCAGGAGGTGGAAGCACAGTTCTTCCGGAAGAGTGGGCACCTGGAGCCGGTTGTCGGCGATGACCATGAGGCTCTGACCCTGGTGATCTACGGAAGTCCGCAGGACTACCAGACCTACCAGCCGTTTCTGTATGGACTGTCGACCAACAATGGAGGCATCTTCATCGAGAGCTGGGGGACACTCTTCACCTACGACCGCACCCCTGCCCAGAGCATCTACACCCTGGAAGAACTACTTCGACACGAGTACACCCATTACCTCGACAGTCGCTACCTGATCACCGGCAGTTTTGGACAGTCGGGAACTCTCTACGAGGGTAACAGGATGGTCTGGTACAACGAGGGATTGGCGGAGTACATGGTGGGGGCGACCCGTATCAACGGTGTCTTGCCCAGGGGAGTCCTGCTGGAACAGATCGACAACGATTCAACGCGGTTGACGGTGGCGGACATCACGAGCGCAACCTACGGCTCCTTCACCTTCTACAGATATGCTGGTGTCTTTTTCGAATTCCTGGAAGAAGAGAGAGCGGATCTGCTGTTGGCTCTCTTCGAAGCGGTTCGTGGTGACGATGTGGTCGTACTTGATGCACTGTATGCAAGCATGACGGGTGACCCGCAACTTCAACTGGAATACGACCAATTCCTTGATGCGCAAATCCTGGCCCAGCAGCAGGGTACGGAGTTGTTCGCCGAAGATGTGGCGACCACTGCGACACCAGTTGCCCTACCCGATAACAATGCCAGCCAGGTGCTCGCTACTCTCCAATCGATCCTGCCTGGAGGCGGCCAGTTCCGCGTCTGGTCCAATCGATTTCATTACAGTTACAGCCAAACTACTCCACTGGGTGGGCAACCGATCGAGGTGTATCGACAAGAGATCGATCAGGAACTGGACGGCCTACTGACGACACTCACTCCGCTTCTGGAAAACATGACTTCCGCAGTATCCTGGTTCGGAGAGACGGCCATCTCCGCGGACCTGGCGACATCGACCGTCATCTTCGAGGGGCCTTTCGAGGCGACTGCTGCCGATGTCGATGCGCCAGCGGCACCGACGGGAGTGTCGGCACAATCGGCCAGTGGTACCGTGACCCTTACCTGGAATCCGAGTCCAGAAGTGGACTGGAGTGCATACCAGGTGTATCGCAGTGACATTGCAGGGGGGCCTTATCAACTGATGACTCCGCTCCCGCTGTGGGAAAACGAGTTCATCGATACGGAAGCAGGGATGGGGGAACTCCATTACGTCATCACTGCTCTGGACGCCTCTGGCAATGAATCGACCGGGTCCACGGAAGTGGTCGTCGAATCGACCATCGATATCCTGGTGATCAACGGCCATTACGATTCCGCAGGCCCAGGGTACTACACCAGTTATCTGAACAGCCTCGATACACTGGGACTCGGTTACCAGGCCTGGGATCCATTCATCGACGGCCCGGTGACTACAGAGTTACTCGCCCTCTATTCGGAAGGAGTGGTGATGTGGCCCATCGGATACTTCAGCACCAACTTCCCCGATCAGCTGGGAGCTCCCCGGCAGGCGCTTTTGATCGAGTACCTTCAGTCTGGTGGCAACCTGGTGCTCTCCGGTGCCTTTGCCACGGCATACCTCGACAACACGCCGCTCTTCACCGACTACCTGTTCCTCCAGCATGAACAGTGGTCGATGGATCTTCCTGGATTGATCGGAGAGGCGGGGGATCCCGTGGGAGATTCGCTCAGTCTGCAACTGTCCAATGGGATCTACCAGTCCGAGTTGACCGCCTTGCCTCCGGCACAGAAGGCGATCTCCTACGATCCAACTTCTGGTCCCGGAGCATTACAGGGTGGTGGGGCTGCGGTGGTGACGGTCGACCTCGATCACAAAGCTGCTGTGCTGTCATTTCCACTATCGGCTCTGATCACAGGCGATCGTACTGAACTGCTTGGAAGAATTGTCGAGTGGATGTTACCGCCCAGCAGTTGTGCAGATCCTTTCGTTCGGGGGGATGCAAACGGGTCCGGTTCCATCGACATCGCAGATGCCGTGTTCTTGCTCGAGTATCTCTTCGCAGGAGGGATTTCACCTTCTCCGGAGGCATCCGGTGATGCCAACAACGACGCCGCGATCGATATCTCCGATGCGATCTACTTGCTGACATTTCTCTTTGACTCGGGAGCGTCACCCGCAGCTCCATACCCCGATGCAGGCTGCCCCTGATCGGACGGAGGCTGTTTCACTCGCGTGTTCGTACCGTATCGAGGGCAGGATTGGGAAAGATCAGCGACGGGAATCGATTTGCATCGGCTCTCTCGATCATCATCTGCAGCACAGCCGGCTGATCGCGCGACAGGTCCTTCTTTTCTCCTGCATCGGTGGCGAGGTTGAAGAGCCTGGTTTCGGGGTTTTTCTTGCCCATCCTCCTGCGCACCAGTTTCCAGTCTCCATGGCGCAACGCCTGTTGATCGCCGTGTTCCCAGTACAGGTCTGTCTTTCGCTGGCGTTGCTCCCCTTCCAGTAGTGGCAGCAAACTCTCTCCATCGGAGGGGCGATCGAAGGGGATCCCAGCCATATCTGCAACGGTGGGCATCATGTCAGGGAAGGAGGAGGGGAAGTCGCTGCGGCTCCCTGCGGCGATCTTTCCGGGCCAGCGGGCGATGAGGGGAACTCGAATTCCTCCCTCGAGAACGCTGCCCTTGAGACCACTGAGACCTCTGGTGCTTTCAAAGAACTGGTGATCGACTCCACCCGCCCACGTGGTTCCGTTGTCACTGCTGAACATGACGATGGTGTTGTCTGCGATGCCGAGTTCTTCAAGGCGATCGAGGATGGAACCGACCTCCTTATCGAGGTGGGTGATCATTGCGGCGTACGCTGCTCTGGGTCGAGGATGAGGAAGGTAACTTCCGCCTAGATATGGTTCCTGATCCCACTCCTGCGGATACTGGTCCAGATCCTCCACCGGCACCTGAAGTGCTACATGGGGAATTGGGCTGGGGTAGTACAGAAAAAATGGTTCCGCCCCGGCGTGAGCTCCATCGATGAAATCGAGTGCTTCTCCCAGGAACACATCCGGGGAGTAAACCTGGCCGAGGTATTCCCTGTAGTACTCGTCATCGGTGGCTAGCGGTTTATCGATCTTTTGATGTGCCTTGAACCAGCCATTTCCATCGAGCAGTAATCTCTCACCATTTTTCCACAGGTGATTCGGGTAGAAGTTGTGCGCCTTTCGCTGGCACATCACCGTCACCGAGGTGTCGAAGCCTTGATTCTCAGGGGATCCCGTGGTCCCGGGTCCACCAAGACCCCACTTTCCGAAAACACCGGTGGCGTAACCGGCATCCTGTAGCATCCGTGCCATCGTCAAGGTTCCGGTCGGAAGTGGATATTGACCTTCCGGCTCCGTTTCACCCCAGCCACCATTTTCCCAGTTGTTTCGAACCAGGGAATGACCGCAGTGGAGTCCGGTCATCAGCACACAACGAGAGGATGCACACACCGGAGCACCGGAATAGTGCTGTGTGAAGCGCATCCCCTCGGCAGCGAGACGATCGAGACGCGGGGTTCGGATCTTTTCCTGTCCGTAACAACCGAGTTCCCTGTAACCGAGATCATCGGCGAGGATGTACACGATGTTGGGTGGAGTCTTGCTCGCCTGATCGGGATCGATCGTCCCGAGGAGGGGCGTGAAGCACAGTAGTGTCATCAGTAGTGGTAGTTGCATCGATGTTACTTCCTTTGCAGAAGACGAGATCTGTTGATCACCCCTGAGGCCATAGCCACACGAAGGTTGCGGCGGTGACGGCACTGAATATCAGTCCATCGAAGATGAACTTGCAGGAGACGGTCCAGGGAATCGATTTCCAGATCGAATCCATCACTGCTGGGAGGCAGTACGCCAGCATCGAGGCGGTTCCCGCCGCCTGTACGATCGACTTGATAGAAGCCTCGGAATCGACCGCCAGCGATGTCAAATATCCGATGAATACGCTGACCAGGAGAAGGTAGAAGAACCACTGGATCAGGTATTTACCCATGGCGGGAGGGCCGTCAGGCAAGATGGTCAAGAATCCATTCGGACCCCTGTTCAATTTCTCCATGTGCCCGGAAGCAGCCATCTCCTTGAAGGAGTGACAGTGAGGAAAAGTGTACAGTCCCGGGGTGATCTTCTGTCCGCGTAATGCCTCTCGCACCGGCTCTTCATCGGGCAATGGACCGTAGTCCTTGTTGTGCAGTTGCAGGACCATGTGAATGATGGAACTGGCGACGAAACAAAATACGCCGGAGAGCAAGATCGGAAGCCACAAGCTAGAAAGAGTAACTTCTATTTCCATCGGACCACCTCCTGTTCCTGTACACAGGGTACCCTGCGTTCGGTCCCTTGCTATCCTGATGTCGAAGACTGGCTGCTCAAATTGGAAGGGGTAGGTTTGCCCTCGGTGATCATCCTGTGCACGGGGAACTCCTGCCGATCGATCCTCGCCGAAGCACTGTGGCGAGAGGAATCGACTGGCGATTGGTCCTGTAGTTCTGCGGGGACCGATCCGACGGGATTGGTTCATCCTCTGGCGTTGAGAGTTCTCGAGGAACAGAACATCCCCATCGTCGATCTGTGCAGCGAACCGCTGGAGCAGTATGCGGAACAGGAGTTCGATCTCGCAGTAACGGTCTGTGCCGATGCTCATCAACAATGCCCCGCATTTCCCGGGGCAAGAAAAACACTTCACTGGCCAGTTCCAGATCCAGCGATGCACGTGAGCGAAGGTGATAGCGGTACTACTGCCGTAGAGGTCTTTCGATCCGCCAGAGATGTCATCCTCCACAAGATTCAGCGATTCCTCCGAACCCTGGAATTTTCGAGGCGGTTGAAGGAACTGATCGATCAACTTCCAGGGGACATCACCGATGAGAGGCGGGCTGCATACCTGGGGATCGTCGATCAGTGCTCCGATGTGGTGGTAGAGACTCAACCGTGGATGCGAGTTCCCGCCATCATCGGTGAGCAGATGCATTCCTTCGGCTGGCACTGGAACGGGATCTATCATCTGCACGGCTCCACACCCAATCGGCGACTGGCGCTGGGATCAGCATGGGGTCCGCCCGTCTGCGCTACCATCGAGGAGATCCCAGGGAGTCGCAGCGGGATGTGCTTCGATGCCGTCGATCAGGGTAGTTTGCTGGTGGCCAGGGATGTGAAATCGTGGCCGGGGTACGTATCCTGTGATGGAGAGAGCGGGCTGCAGACCATCTCGGGAATGGCCCGTCCGCTGCTCGATGCAGAGGGAAATGTGATTGCGGTTTGGGATGTGGATATCGTCGAGAAACTACATCCTTCAGATGGATTGTTCATCGATGCCCTTCTCGAGGGGATCTGTGGATTCGAGATTCCAGGGAGAAAACGATGAGCGAGTCACAGCAATCGATCCGGCTGGCACAGTTCCTCAAATGGAAGGGCCTGTGCGGAACCGGCGGTGAGGCAAAGATCCTCATCTTCGCCGGTGAGGTCGAGGTCAATGGAGAGGTGGAGACTCGCAGGGGAAGGGTGCTGAGGGAGGGAGATCGAATCACCTTCGAGGGGGAAGAACACGTTGTTTCCTTCGATGCTCCGCTGTGATCAGCTGGCGGTAGTTCCCGCCAGGTTTCTGGCCAGCGTCCAGCCGCCACCCGCCAGCAGTACACACCCGAAACACTGAAGAAATACCAGCAGTAGAGTCTTGAGGGTGTGTCCCTCTCGAAGCAACTGCCACCCTTCCAGGCCCAGTGCGCTCATCGTCGTGAATCCCCCCAGGACTCCCACCACCAGAAAGATACGCAGCCGTTCATCATCGATCGACTTCGCCTCGAGGAATCCGACGATCAAACCGATCAACAACGATCCGATCAGGTTGACCAGCAGGGTTCCCGTTGCTGTTGGCGAGATACTAGCAGGGGCGACGCTGTCGACAGGAGAGATTCCGGCGCGCTGGACCCACTGGTAAACACCCCAGCGCAGGGATGCTCCCACCGCTCCTCCAAATGCAGCCCACAGCCATCCCATCAACGTCATTCTCCTCACTGGATGATGTCACCGATTCCATCGTCTTCCACGAGCAATTTCTCAGGCAATCCTAGAATCTTGATGTCTCCAATTCCTTCGAGCTTGGCGTCGACCAGATCGGTGGCGCGAACGGTGACATCCCCGATCCCATCGTTCAGGACTATCGCTTCTCGTGCAGTCAATCGGGAGAGGTCCACCTCTCCGATGCCATCGGAGGTGACATCGATTCGACCCACCGTCCCCTGCATCGTGACGTCGCCAACTCCATCGCTGATGAGCTTGAGGTTCTCTCCCTGGAAATCAAGAATCTGCAGCGCTCCAACTCCGTCGTGGTCTACCGTGATGAGCCCTGGTACGACGATCTCGATCTGGATCCCCAGCTGGGTACCGATGGAGCCGACGGTGTCGATCTCCAGGAAATCCCCCACCTTGCGAGTTTGGACGTGGGCGATCAGGTTGTCATCGGCAGTCACGGTCAGCGATCTCGGAGAACCTATGGTGATGGATACATCGACGATTCCCTCGATATTGATCCGATTGAATTCCTCGACCTCCCGTGACTCGGTCATCAAATTGTTCGATCCGATGATATCGGGGGTAGGTGTCCAGCTGGTCACGCAGCCGGCCAGCATGATCGTGACAAGGCACGTGAAGATGGTGTGAATTTTCATTTCGCTCCTGACTCCCGATGGGGCGTGAGTTTGGTGGACGGGGAGTCGATGGTGAGGGATGGAAGTGAAGAAATCCACGGAGAAGTGATACGGTATTCGAGTTCCAACGGTGGACTGCTCTGAAAAAAGAGACTTCTCGTCGATTGGATGGTCCCACTCTTCACATTGCTGCAAGATGAGACGGGTTCAAGGTCCCTTCCAAGAAACTCAGCGGTTGGCAAATGCTGTCGGTGGGAAATCCCCTTGATGAAGGAATCTAGTGCCAGAAATCGAACGCAAGACCTACAACTTTCACGTCAAGGCGATCCTCTTCGAGGGAGTCTTCGGCGCACTGATGTGGTCTACCGGTGAGATCGCTCGCAAGGCGCTTGGTGTCGACACTTTTCTACTGACCCTCATCATCATGGCGCCCGCCGTGGCACAGGGTGCAGT
>CBFIET010000174.1:0-5250 GCA_965661685.1 Planctomycetota bacterium | reverse complement strand
AGAGGGGTACATGGGGTGTTCCTCTGGTGTGAAAGGGGACTGAAATGAAAAGCTCTGTACTGTCCCTGCTGGGGGGCTTTCTGCTGTTGACCGGGGTCGGATGCAATCACCTGCATTGTGACGATGGTTGTGTCAACGATCCCATCGCCACCGCTTCCCCAGTGGATTTTGTCTACGAGGGTGACTTCTTCAACTACCACTCCGACGATACGTACTTCTGGGACACGGCTCTCAGTGATGCCTTCGTGACCTTTGAAGGGATCAACTTCTACGGCGTGGTCCAGGTGCGCATCTTCGATGACTTCGGGGGTTTGATCTTCGACGAGATCTTCATCGGTAACGGTGGCACCCTGACCGCCAAGTCGATCTCCAGCATCGGATTCTCAGGACTGTGGGAGGTGCAGATCGACAGCACCGGAGTCGACGGGTTGGTCCACATCATCCTCGACTGAGCACGGTTTTTAGCAGCTCGATTTCAGCAGCACGAACTGGAGAAACAGGTCAGCGGCCAGACGATCGAGAGCGATCGGCTGGCCGCTCTCCCTTTTCTGCCGTGAGCATCAACTCGATCTCCTTGATGGAGAGGGTCCGGTGTTGCCCGGCGGGCAGATCGCCCAGTTGCAGATCGCCGATGGAGATTCGCTTGAGGTACCTCACATCGATGCCCTGACCCGAGAACATCCGCCGAATCTGCCGCTTCAATCCCTCGTGGATGACGATGTGAATCGTTGCGGAGCCGTCCTTGCGGCGACGGATCCGGTTCAACTGAGCCGGCGATGTTTTCTTTCCCACATCGGGAAGGAAGACACCGTTACGAAGTGCGGAAAGTTCTCGATCATTGGGGGCTCGCGAAAGGATGGCGAAGTACTCCTTGCTGCACTCGTATCGTGGGTGGGTGATGCGGTGCTGGAGATCCCCGTCGTTGGTGAGGATCAACAGGCCTTCCGTTTCCAGGTCGAGTCGACCCGCAGGCAAGACCCCCGCCTCCACCATCTTCTTCGGCAGCATATCCATCACCGTCAGCCGATCGTGAGTGTCGTGGGTACTGGTGATGGTGCCGGAGGTCTTGTGATACATCACCGTCAAGGCGCGCGGGGGAGAGACCTTTTCACCGTGTAGGGTCACCTGGTCGCGGCCAGGTACGATCTGATCGCCGAGTGTTGCGGGCTTGCCGTTGACCAGCACCAGGCCCTGCTCGATGAGCAATTCCGCCTTGCGACGGGAGCCGTGCCCACATCGTGCGAGATATTTCTGGAGTCGTTCCTTGGGAGTGGCCATGGAGGAGCCTAGGAGCCTTCCTTCTCGGCCTGGGTACGGAAGCTGGCTCCGCACTGGGTCTCGATCTGGAAGAGGACGTCTTCGATGTCTTCAGTCTTCTTGGCGGCCCGGGCAGCGTTCAACTCTTCCAGTAACTCGGTGTAGATCTCGCTGATGAAGGATGAAAGTTCCTGGATCTCGGTGTCGATGAGAGCGAGCTGCTCGGGAGGAGCTCCATCGTTGACCATTTCCACACGAAGTTTGTTGAGGTGCTTCAGGCCGAGTGGGGCCTTTCCATCGCGCTGGAATCCGCGGGCATCGCCGATACCGAGCTGAATCTTGTTGGCCATCGCCTTCAACTCATCCGGGGCCAGGGTGGCGACCTTCGGAGTGGGGTTGGAGGCTCCGCTGGCAGCCTTCTTGCTGTCCTCGTCCTTTTCCGTGGCGACCTCGACTGGAATCGGATCGGGAGTGCCACTGCCCTGGATCTTGAAGATGATGAAAAAGACTCCGATGATGGCACCGATACCGCAGGCGACGATGATGGAAGAATGTACCGGACGCCGGTTGAAATCGAGACCGGACCCCTTCGGCTTGATGCGGCGTTGTCTCTTCGTGGACATCTTGCTCGGCTGTGCGGCGCCCTGACCACCTCTGCTCGGCACCCGTCGGACATTTTCGTCGACGGTCCCTTCGTTTCGCTGGTTGATGGCGTGTTCGATGCGTGCAGCCAGCGATTGATCGATGGCCCCCTGCTCCACTGCCCAGGAGCCAAACCTCTGGCCCTGGCCATCGGAGCGGTAGTGCTGGAGGAAAAGGATCGCCTCCTCTTTGCTCCATGCACCCTGGCGGATGGCGAGCTTGCAGAACAGTTCATCGCGTGAAGTAGCCATGGGAGCGATGCTGGAGGATATCTGCCTCCAGGTCAAGGAGTGGGGCTTTACTTGCTGCTCCACAGGAACGATCCTTCCAGACAGGAGGACCCAATTGGCTGCATCGGAGACAGAGATATTCGGGGTCGTGGTAGGAACCGCAGGTCATATCGACCACGGGAAATCCTCACTGGTGCGCCGATTGACCGGAACCGATCCAGATCGGCTGCCGGAGGAGAAGGATCGGGGTCTGACCATCGACCTCGGTTTCGCCCCCATGTCCCTCGACGATGGGGAACTGGTGGGAATCATCGATGTCCCCGGTCACGAGAAATTCATCCGCAATATGGTGGCAGGGGCGAGCGGCATCGACATGGTGATCCTGGTGGTCGCAGCGGACGATTCGGTG
The DNA here is from genome assembly GCA_965661685.1 of Planctomycetota bacterium. GTDB lineage: Bacteria > Planctomycetota > UBA8108 > UBA1146 > UBA1146 > QNYK01. Next base: position 2,712 of record CBFIET010000174.1, on the reverse strand, counting down.
ATGCCGCAGACGAAGGAACATCTCGACATCATGACCCTGCTCGGGGTTCGTAGGGGAATCATCGCCATCAACAAGATCGATATTGTCGATGAAGAGATGGTCGAACTGGTCGCCGAGGAGATCAAGGAGACGGTGGCTGGCACCTTTCTCGACGGAGCCCCGGTGGTCAATGTCAGTGCCGAGACCGGTGATGGAATTGAAAATCTCCGCGAACTGGTCCAGGGGATGGTTCGTGAGCTACCTCCCCGCGATGAAGGCGGTGTCTTCCGCCTCCCCATCCAGCGGGTCTTCTCATCCCGAGGCCATGGAACGGTGGTGACCGGGGTTCCCATCAGTGGTTCGGTCCAGATGGATGATCGTCTGGAAATTCTCCCCGGGGAAGATAGCGGCAGGGTACGTGGGCTACAGGCATACCGGGTGAAGGTAGATCGAGCCAGAGCGGGTCACTCCACCGCCATCAATCTTGCCGACATCGATTACCGTGATCTACATCGGGGGATGGTCGCCGCGACTCCCGGCTACTTCCGTGCTACCGAGATGGTGGAGGTGAGTCTGCGAGTCCTGGAAGGGCTCCCCCAGTCGGTAGTTCATCGGATGCCGGTTCGATTCCTTCAGGGAACGATGGAGGCGGTGGGCAGGCTCTATCTTCTCGACTGCCAGACGGTGGAGCCGGGTGGCGAAGCACTGGCACAGATCCGTCTCGATGAGCCGGTGGTGGTTGCGCCGGGGGATCGCTTTGTCCTGCGTCAGACCTCTCCGATGATCACCCTCGGAGGAGGTGAGGTTCTCGATCGTTCTCGCTGGCGGCTGAAGACGGGGAAGGACTTCGTCGTCGAGTCGGTGCGACGCAAGCAGGATGCTCTGGGAACCCCCGAAGCATTCCTGACCAGCGTCATGCACGAGGGAGAGATGGAGATCCACGAGGTCGATCAACTCGCTCGCAGGGTCGCGATGACCCGGGAGGATGTCGACGCCTGCCTCGCCAGACTCCAGTCGGAGGGCAAGATCGTAGCGGTCTCTGCAGGAAAGTGGGTGCTCGGGGAGGGGCTCGAGGCGGGGGGCAAGAGGGTACTGGACGCCCTCGATCACGCCTATCGCGAGGATCCCTACCGGATCTCGGTGAAGGTTCTGGAGATCAAGGATCGCACTCGCCTCGGAGATGCTTTCCTCGACAAGGTGACCGACGATCTCGCTGCCTCCGGCAAGATCGAGAAGATGCGAGGGGGGCGCATCCTGCAGCCCGATCGTCAGCCGGAGTTCTCGGCGGAGGAGGAGAAAGCGCTGACGGCCCTGAGGGAACACATGGCAGAGCACCTCTTCGATCCGGCGAAGATGGAAGATCTGTCCGCAACCATCTCGGTGGCCCGTGATGTCCTCGATCGATTACAGGGGTTTCTCGTCGACCGGGGAGAGTTGATCCGCATCACATCCGATGTGGTGCTCTCTGCGGTGGCGATCCCTGCGGCGGTGAAGAAGTTGGCGCAGCTGTTCGATACGGACGGTGCATTTTCTGCATCGCAGGCGAAAGATGTGCTGGGGACGACGCGCAAGTTTGCCATTCCGCTGCTGGAATATCTCGACAAGCAGGGGTGGACCCGTCGCAACGGCGATCGCAGGGAGATTCGCCAGGAGAAGCTGGAAGAACTGTCCTGAACCGCAGCCCCGGTGGGGTGTACCTCTATTCGGTGTATTCGGATTTCCTCTTCGAGACAACCAGTGCCAGGATCACGCCCACCACCGAACCCACTCCGGGGCCGATGTACAGCCCGTAGAGGAAACCGACGAACCCGTCCTCCTTTGCTCCAAACGAGTTCGGATCTGAGTGTGAATACTCGACGATGAGCATTCCGATCACGGGACCGGCCACGAGCCCGGCCAGGGCCATTACTAGCACGATCAGAGCTGAGCGCCTCATAGCGATTCTCCTCAGGTTTGGTTCACTGTTCCGAGATCATGTCGGCATTGAGGCCATCACCTCCCTCGGAACCGTCGGCACCGAGACAGAGCACCGTGAACCTGGTGTTGCTGCTGTGGAGTCTGTAACTATTTCCCCACGGGTCGTCCACCGACAGGTGGAAGCGATCATCCACGGTCAACTCAGCCAGATCTCTTGGCCAGCGTCCCTCGTCGAGGAAGAAGAGACGAGCCGCAGCGTCGATGGCCGCCATGTCTGCGGTGATCCGCTTGCGCGGATCGACACCTTTTCGCCGTGATTGCCCGTCATCGGTTGGCATCACCGTCACTTCCGGGTCGAGGACACGCAGTGCTGCCCCGAACCCTCCTCCGCCATTTTCGACGAGGAGCAGGATCGGGTTTGGCCCTGCTTTCACCCGGGTGCGAACCAGATGCCGCATCGGATCGACCCCCTGCTGGGCGAAGTCCTCGATCAGCAGCTGATCTCCCACCACCAGCAGGCAACCGTCGTCGGAGCCGACCGCGATGGTGACATCCCGTTCATCGGGGCTGACCACCACGCACTGCAGCGCCACCACGCAATTGTCGCTTCGACCTCGCCCACTCGCGTACTTGCGGAGATCGACGATTCCCGTCTTCTCTGCCAGCACCGTCCTCGTCCCTCGGCGCTGATCGGTGGGCATGGCAAGAACCTGTCGGAGACCCGACTCGCCGTGAACGGGGAAGGGATCGGAAGCACTCCAGCGCATGACCTGCTGCCCCGGCAATAGATCGACGATCTCGGATGTGTGTGGGCCA
>CBFIET010000173.1:0-42746 GCA_965661685.1 Planctomycetota bacterium | reverse complement strand
TGCTGGAATACCGATTCAGAATCCGGGTCTGAACCACCGCTCCTGGCTTCGATGGTGGCCCATGCTTCGATGAACGGGTCAGCATGCTGAACCGGTCTGTAACGAATCGATGGCTCCTCGAAATACCATCCTCCAGCACTGGCCCACTTCTCCACATCCACGTTTCTCGTCGATATATCCGGCTCGTCAGTGGACAGGTCTTCACCTTCGGAATCATCGAGCAGAAGGTCATCCTCTTCATCCTCGGAATCATCGAGCAGAAGGTCGTCCTCTTCATCGTCGGAATCATCGAGCAGGCGATCATCATCTCCATCCTCTGTTTCCGTCGATTCCTCATCTTCAGAGGTGTCCGGTATCTCCTCCTGTGGAGCAAACCACTCGGAGCTGGCCTTCAGCAGTACCGATCTGGGCAACTGTCCTGAAAGGTGGACAATCTGTGAACGATCGAGTCCTTCCCTGGCGGAAGGGGCGACGAGAGAGCGAGTGAAGAGTTCGAGATCGGAACTCAGCGCCTCGGCAACTCCCTCCTTGAAGTGATGGGCCAGTTGTTGCGCTGCCGACAGAACTTCATCGCTTTGGCCTTCCAGTGAGTAAAGTTCCACCGCTGACAGTTGTTCCAGTTCCGAGGCTTCAATCCCTGTACTTCGAATCCAGCGCAGGCTCCATGCGGTGGGGAACTCTGAACCGCCATAGGGCCAGTTTCCGACGTCCTTATCCGCTTCCAGAAGCGAACCGGTATCGAGTGCGGGGATGGAAAGGACCTCGATCCCTTTCTGCTTACCGGTGGCCTCGTGTCCACTGATGGAATCGGCATGGCAGGGCGCGCAGGAGATCTCGAAGGGTTTCACGATCATTCGTTGCTGATCTGGTCCGAGATCATGGCAGCCATTACATGAAGCTGGAGCCAGGTCCGGGAATTCATCGAAGTGCTTTTCGGCGTGGTCGGCATGGTCGAAGAGGATTGCTCGTTCCGGTTGACCGAAGCGACTGCTGAACTCCGGGTGCCCATCGGATAGGGAAGCGAATCGCTGCTGGTGACACGATTGACAGCTCGAATCGGAGACCTGCGTCACTGGATCGCTGGGATTGTGTTCTCCATGACAGCGAGCGCAGGCAACATCTTGAACCGGAGTTGCCGTTGCGGGGGAACCGTTGAATAGCGACTTCAGATGGTCAGGAGATACCGAGTGAGGATCTCCCCCGAATTCTCCAAGGTCGTGGCATTCGAGACACTTCATCGAAGCATGGGCATCCCCCTGTCCCAGCACTCCTCGGCGAAGAAACTCCATCGATGCCATTTCCACCGGCTGATGGCAATCGGCACAATTCAGATGTGCGTGAAAGGAACTCAGCGAGCCAGGGTCGACTATCGATGCATCATTTCCGGAGATGGCCATCATGACGAGACCGCAGGTCAGCAAGACTGCCCTTCGAAAGTACCTTTGCCGTGTCTTTCCCTCGCTGGGTATGGGGATACATGGAGATTTGGCATCGGGACAGCGACCGTTCGGTGACGGACCGGCGCTACACTGACCATTCCTGTTGCCGCACTGATAGGGTCGATCAGGGCGGAGGTAATTGACGAATCGTGCATCGAAAGGGCTACGCTTCTCTTTCATCAAACCCCCGTTCCTGCAGCATAGGCGTGAACCAGGATCACGTGCAGCAACACCAGGATCACCATGGCACCTGTGACCGGAAGGTGGATCAGCAGCCAGCCTCTCATCCAGAAATGGAGTCGAAGTTGACGATCTAGTACCGACTTCCTCAGCACGATGTGATGAATCTTTTCCTCGACACTGTTGGACTCTTGTTTCGAGAAGTTGCTGTGTCGGGAATAGGAATCTGCGACCGCAACTGGCAGGTAGTGGTTTTCCTTGCTCCCCGAGGCATGGGAACTGGCCTTGCTGAACAGGAATGGTCGAAGAATCGACAGATAGACCTGTTCGTAATCGCTGCGAGGTGACAACTTTCGGAGTTTGATGATCAACGAATCAGCTTCTTCGACAAGGGAGGCGATCTCATGATCGATCCTTGCGGGAAGAAGATGAATCGATTCTCGCAACGGTAGAGGAATTGTCCTCATCAGTACCCATCCAGTGAAACCGCTCATCAGGATGACGGAGTATCCGATCCAGAGCAGCGATTCAAAGGTCCCCGTCGGCAAACGAAACTCGGTGTGCTCGAGGAAGAAGTAGCCACTGAGAACTCCCGTAACCAGGTGAAGCATCAGCCAGGTTGAGGTTTTTCCCAGGGGAAGGAAGGGCAACTTTTTACGGATCCCATAGACGCATAGCAATACGAAACTGCCGAGAAGAAACCAGCCACTGATCCTGGAAGGATCTCCGAGGGATCGATCCGCTTCAAGAATGCAGTAGCGAAAGGCAATGAGCGCGACCACCAGACTGAAGATCAAGGAAGTGGAAGGAGTTCTCAGGTTGATCATCAGGAACTCCTCCAAAGGCGACCAGAAAAATCGCGATTGCCGAAGTTGACCCTGTGCAGAGCATCGTGAGGACAGGCGTTGACACATGCTGGCCCTGAGGGCTGGTCGATGCACAGATCACATTTCGTAGCCCGCAGGATGGGACTTCCAGATTTCGAGTCTATGACGGGTCTTCCCCTGGAGTCCTTGATCTGCACCGTCCGGATGTTGTCGTAAGGGCAGGCGTCGACGCAGGTCGCACAACCGATACATGTGGAGTCATGGATGACGACATTGCCGCTGGAGAATTCACGATGAATGGCTCCCGTCGGACAACCCACGAGACAGACTGGATCGCAACAGTGCATGCATGCGGAAGCGACCATCAACTGGGCGTGTCTTTGCCCTTCCCTGATAAAGCGTGGATTCCCATCATGGGTGATGGCGCAGGCTTTTACGCAATCGTCGCAATCGGTACATCGTTCCAGGTCGATGACCATCGCCTGATTACCATTGATGGTTCTGTGATTGACGATGAAATCGAGGAATTCCCTGGAGACATCGAGTTTGTCTCCGCGCATACCGAATTCTTCAAGGAGGAGGTCTTCGGGAATGTGAGGAAGGATCAGATCCTTGACCGCTGGATTGGGGATCATCACGAGATCGGTAGCTCCGATGCAGTGCAGGCTGCTGGATGCGAGTGGCGTTTCCCCCGAGTTCTTGGCTTCGATCAGTTCCTTGAGTCCGAAGATATCTCCGGGTCTCAGGTAATCGACGGTGTCCGTGATCCCACGACTATTTCTGGATAATCGTGCAAAGCCGTTGAGTAGCACGTAGATGCCATCGAGCCTCCAGCCCTTCTTGATGACGAGAGTCTCCTGATCGAGAATTTTATCTCTGTTTTCCTCTGTGGTTCGAATCCCGTGATTCCAGTTCTCGTTGCCGTGTCGTTCGAAGATGAAGACATCCATCATTTTTGATCTGTCGATAGGAGGTATCATCTCGAAGAGCGGGAGGTCAGGAAAGATGTTGCCTAGCGATCTGGATCTGACTTCTTCTTCAAGGTACTCCCTGAACATCGGCGATTTCCTGCAGATGTCACGGACCCCTTGCCACCGTAGTTCCAGAACTTCCGTTATTTCGGTGGCGAAGACGGTGGCTGTTCTCGAGGACCTTCTGAGAGCGGCGATTTCTCCGATCGACCTTCCAATTGGAATCTCAACAGACTTGAACTCCTTGATGAACTGATCGAGGTCGTAGGGAATCATCCGCGATTGTTTGATCACCTCTTTATCATCGAGGGTAGAGGTACTGACTGGGGCGACGGTTCTTGTTTCGGTGTGCCTGGAGTTATTCCACAACTGCGACAGGGCTTGCCACCAGTTTCGCTTTCGTGGCGTGCTTCTGGTTTGAAGCTTCTCTTCCCCAGCGGGATCGATGAGGACATGCGTCGAACCAGCCAGGACGAAAAAAACCGATCCCCCATAGTCATCCTTACGGATGAGGATCTCGCCAGGTTGATAACTGACCAACCGGGCGTCGTTTTTGAGGATGTCAGCGATGGTCGCACCACTGGCTTGAAAGTCAGTGCATGCGAAGGAAAGGGCGGTCCCTGTCAGGGCCCAATCAACCGTCTGGTCGGGGAGTAGTTCATCGCCGAAGGGCTGGTCCCAGCGTCTCGGACGATCTACTTTGACTTCTTGTTCATCCATGGCGGCTATTCATTCCAGGTTCACTACTCCTGCTTTACAGATCCCATTTTGTAGTCCTCTTCTTTTGCAATCAGTGCGTCTATTGCAGAGAGGGTACTGCCATCATGAAGTTTTGCGAAAGCATTCAGCGACGCCGTGATCTGTTCGGAAGCAGCAGCAATTGCGTCTTGATTCTTCAGACTCATCTTCAGATCGACGATGGCGGTCATCGCCTCCTTGATCTGTGGATTCTCGAGTGCTTCATTCACAGCCTTGAGTCTCTTTCTCAGGAGACTGAACCGATTGGCGTTCTTGATCGCGTAATTCCCCTTCGCCTTTGCGGTGGCCACTGCTTTGAGGACGATTTCCATCTCCGCCATGATTCCGATGATGTGGAACAATCTCTGCTTCTCGATGGTTGCGAACTTGTTTTCTTTTCCCTTGGAGTAGAAGTTGTTGTGACGAACGATCCCCTGGCTCCACGAAACCAGTTCGAATTCACTTCCAGCGGAGTGCTTTCCAGTATTGACAAGATCTTCGTGGGGTACGACGTGGCAACTGATGCAGTTCCTGGCGATGCTCAGTACCATCGATGGTCGTAGCATTCCCGCAGCCTCGGATTCGCTCCAGCGAGTTGCGATCTCTTCATCGGTTTCCTCGCCCTCTTCCTTGTCGCTGAACTCACCGTGTCGTTTCATCCAGTCCGCAGCAGCGCCGTGACACGATTCACAGGAGATCCCGTTGGAGATCAGATGGGTCTTGTCCTCGGACTTTTGAGCGGTGGCATGACAGTTGATGCAGAGACTTTCCCTGGTGATTCGAGCGATGCCCATCTTCTTGGCGATCGCATGGCCTTCCTTGCTCCGGTGCACTCCTGTGATGGATTCGTGATGCGGAGTACTTTCCCAGATACCTCCGGAATGCTTGTGACATTCGATGCACTCTGCAGGTCCCATCACCTTCGAGGTATCAAAACCGGGGCCGGTGGGGAGATCCTCTTCAGCCCTCTCGGCTGCACCGAAAGAGACTGCAGTGATGACGATGGTGATCGCAATTGTGATGGAGGAATATTTCTTCATCAGTTTTTTCTCCCTTGATTCGTTCTAACCACATTCATGATGTTTCAAACATCCAGAATCACATCGGAGGTTGGTTTCGCCACACATGTAAGGCAATGTCCTTGCGAGATGTCTACCTCCGGTTCTTCGTCGTACTTTACCTTGCCCTCCAGGAGAGGTACCTCACAGGTTCCGCAGTTTCCTGATCTGCAGCTGCTATCGATGTGAATTCCCGCTTCTTCCGCCAGCTCCAGTATCGAACTGGTGCCATCCCACAGGAGAGATCGATTGCTGCTGTTCATTCGTATTGCCAACTTCTCCGCGGCTGTAGTGCTCTCCGTCGTTTCTGTAGTTTCAGATGATTGTGTTTTATTAGTGGACGCGGGACCAAAAGCCTCCATCAAGATGCTGTCGGATGGGACTCCCGATTTTTCCAAAGCAGGGACAATTGCAGACATCATCGGTGGTGGGCCACAGATGTAATACTGGAGGTCTCCTCCACCGGTTATCTGGGCGAGGCGCTCGACATCGAGGAATCCCTCGTGGTATTCGGGATTAGATGAGGTGCGGCCCTCCCCCTTCTTCTGATGACTGTAGAAGACATGGAGATCCAGATTGCTTCTTTCGGAGATGAGCTGCTGGATGTGGTCGCGAAATGGATGTTCCTCGCGAGTCCTGACAGCATGGATGAAGAAGCACTTTCTATCGATCTTCTCGTTGCAGATGGTCTCGAGCATGCTCAACAGAGGAGTGACGCCGATGCCCCCTGCCACGAAGACTGCTGGACGGGAATCGTTTCGGTCGAGGATGAATCGACCTGTAGGACTGCTCACCTCGAGTAGATCACCGACCGCGATGCTGTGGTGCAAGTAGGATGAGCCCTGCCCTGGAGGCGCGTCCGGCTGATCGTGAGGTGGCGGAACTCTCTTCACGGTGATCTTGTAGAGATTCGCATCTCCTGGGGCACTGGAGAGAGAGTAGTTGCGGATGGTGGGTTTGGTATCCCCGGGGATTCGAAACTGAAATCCGAGGTGCTGGCCCGGTTCATAACTGGGTAACGCTTCGCCATCGACGGGTCTAATGAAAAAGGAACAGATGTCTTCTGCCTCCGGCACCTTCTCCTCGAGAATGAAACGGCGATAGCCGCGCCATGCTCGACCTGATTTTGGTGTGCCGGTAGAAACAGGAACCTGCTCGAGTTCCATATGCAACTTCTTGGCAGAGAGATCCATCAACTGTTTGGTTCTCCTGAGTTCGATGCTGGAAGTGAACATCGAGACCAAAGCCTCCAGCAGGACCAGGAGTACGATTCCTGTTCCGATCCAGAATATGATTTCAGCGGGATTCAATCGTCAGAACCTCACCAGAAACTCGGTTCGAATTCCATTGTTGGTGGCGCCGCCTTCGTCCATCTTCGTGTAGCCATCGCATTGCAGCATCACTCTATTCGAGAGTTTTTCCTGGAATCGGATTCCCACCGCTCCCGAAGCAGGATCACTTCCCTCCGTGGGTGTTCTTCCACCCAGTTCAACGATGAAGTTACGTTCTCCTGCGGAAAGGACCCACTGGTAGCCGACCGCGCCGCCGAAGGAGCGATCTGCTCGATTGCCCAGTGCTGGCTTGAAACTTCCCAGTCCTGCCGCAGCAAAGAGGATTCCAGCCTTCCCCAGGGGACCACCCTTGGCCGGTGATCTGCCCGCTGAGGAGAACTCATCGATGCCGAGGAAGAGAGTCCCGTAGGCGTTGTCGTCGGTACCGTATGGAGTGGTCGAGGCTTCGGCGAAGAATAGCATTCCGTCACTGACCTGGTCGTTATCAACTTCCGATGCGGAGGAAGCACACCAGCGAACTGTAGTGTTGAAGGTACGCCCCCATTTCTTGATCCGTTGCGATGATCCGAGTCCAGCGAAGATCCCATCACCTCCCTGGTCTGTAGGCGCGGTGACGGCGACGAGATCGGCATCGATGGTGCTGGCGTAGGTGTCGGTCTCTGTGGAAATCCCGAACAACCTGGATCGGGTGGCAAGTTTGTTGTCATCGCGGTGCAACTGTCCCCAGCCATAGATCATGGTGAAGCGCATATTGGCCGCTCCTGGGAAGGGGATGAATCGAGTGACTCCAAAGGCGTCCATGTTGTCGTTGACCAGGATGCCATCTTGAAGGTCAACACCCCATCTGCCGAAACTGAAACCGTAATCCAGTTTCTTGTTTCCGGTCGGATCGATTCGAGGGAACAACTCGCTGAGTTCTCCTTCGAAGAAGAAAGTGGTCAACTCGAGGCTTGTGTTGTCGTTCCAACCTTCGTTGGCTTCCGGTTCGATGGTGTAGCCTGTGAACTGGCCCTGGTCCTGAAGCGGTTGAAGTCCCACCAGGATTCTTTCGGTTCCCGTCAATTGCAGGTTTGCAAAGAGATCGATGCGGTTGGCCCATTCGATCTTCCGGTTGTCATTCCCGGATGGGTCGATGACGTTGATACCGGTTCGCAGATTACCGTAGACCCACAATGACGGCCGCCACACCGCACCGGTGGGAATGTCAAACCCTCGCTCCAGGCGACCGGTGTCGAGAAAGCCTGGGCCCAGTTCCAGTAACGGTGGAGTCCGCTCGATCTGATCCTCAGGGATCAACGGAATGGGGTGATCGGGAAGTCTACTGGGACTCTCGTCTTGTTGCGCCCAGCCGGGTTCGCTGAACAGGACCAGTAGCAGGCACAGGAGCATCGCCACGCTGCGGCTGGGAGCGGAGGGACTACACCATCTGTTCCATTTAGCTGAAAGGCTCTGCGCAGGATTCATGATCCATCTCCCTTCGTCACAGGGAAATCCACGACCGTGGATTTTTCGGCGACCACCACCGCTCCTTCCACCAGGCGTTTACCCAGTTCGCGGGGGGACATTCCATAGTCAAATCCAACGTGCATCGTCTGGTGGATCAGATTGACAGGAACTGCCTGAGAGATGAAACGAGCGTCGACAGTGTAGGGGCCGTTCCCTGTCAGCATATCTCCATCGACATGGTAGCGTGCGGTTCGGTATCCCAGGGGCTCGATGCCTCGTCGGTGTTTTCTCATCCCCTTCGGGTGACCGTAGATATTGTTGGGCCTGGATGCAGGTCGGATGAAGGGAAGTGCCGTCACCGAACTGTTGATGGTGAGGACCTGCTCTCGGTCCCCTCCCCGGATGTTTCTCGACATGAATTTGGATTGCAGGTTGAACAGTTGCTCATCTAACTCGATCTCGCCACTGCGGACATAGAGGGAGAAGCTATCCCTGACATCTCCATTTGGATCTCGATCTCCTGAAACGAAGACCACTTCTCCGCGGGAATCCTTGACCTCGATTTGAACGACGAATAATCGTTCCGCATCGAACCCGGTCGGAAGGTTGTGACCTGTGGTTAGGTTCTTGACATCGATTTCGACATCGATTCCGTCAACGCTGGCATCGGTCACCCGGATGTCGGAGAGGCCGAATCCTCGTTTCAGCACGGCGATACGTTGCTGCTTGGCCCACTCGAGCAATTCGAGTTGCTCATCGATGATCACCCGAGCTGCTTCTCTATCGTCGATGGAGAACCACTCATCGGGGAACTCGAAATCATCGGAACAGTTCTCCTCGAACTCCTTGGTTCCCCAGCCAGCCTCGACATCGAAGAGGAGCCAACCTGCCAGTGACTTCAACTCGTTCGCCTTCCTGTTGACGGGGAAGATGCCAGGATGGATCAGAGAATAATCAGGTCCGGCGAAGAAGTGATTGGTTAGTTTTCGATCGGCGGTTGGATTTCCATCGACCTCTGCTGCGGGGCCGAAGTTATAACCGCTGGGAATGCCCTGCTCCTTTCCCATGTGGCAGTCGTTGCAGGTAATTCCTTCCGCTGCGGCAGGTGAGTTTCTGTACTCGCTGATCAGTTCATGGACCTTGAGACCGTTCGGAGCGAAAACCTCGTGACAACTACCACAGAAGGCAGAATCTGAGATCTCCGGGAACTTCTCGATCTCGGCATGGATGGCGCGGCCCACATCTTCACGATCGGTGTTGACCTTGAAGGTCTTCGGGTCGTTGAGGATCCGGGCCAGTTCATCGTTGCCATTGGGACCTTTGACTGAATCGTAAACATCCCCCTGATCGATTCCAAGTCGCCCAGATACCTTTCGGTACGGCGCACTCATTCGGTGGCAGGTGACGCAGGTGATCCCCTCCCTCGATGCGGGATGGCGATCCAGATTGGAGATGCTGAAGGCTTCTCCCATGTCGGAGCCAACGGGTGCATGACAGCGGAGACAGAAGTCACCGTTGGTACTGCTGGTCCCGGCATTCATTGCGTTCTGCATCGACATCATCAAGGGGCTCAGTTGCGAGTATGCATGCTGTGACACCGACCATTCCTTGTACTGGGTAGGATGGCACAAGGCACATTCGTCTGCCGAAGGGAAGTTGCTCTTGGCAAAAACTTTGGCGTGTGCTCCGTCTGAAGTCGATTTTACCTCCGGTTTTTCAGAGGCTTCATCGAGGAGATCATCATCGAGGAGATCATCATCGAGGAGATCGTCATCGAGGAGATCGTCTTCGACAGGTTGTGGATCGGGGGGCGGGTCCTGGGCGGATATCGAATTCAATGTCAAAAACATCATCAATACACTGAAGACGAAACTGCAGAAGAAGAGCCTCTGTAATGGCACGCCCATAGTCACCTCTTTCCGATCAGGGGAAGAGACTGAACCGAAGTCTATCAAGAGGTAAGTTCCAATTGATCACTTGGGAGAATCGAGTGTCTAACAACCCTGCAGCATACTACCAAGTCCGCTGGGTTTTGAGGTGTTCCTTCTTCAGAAACAAGTATCCATCACAAGATGATCGGAGTTGGCATCAGTGGCTCCTCTATCGCTGTGCTGCTAAACTCTGCTCCGAGGAGTAGTGATGATTCCCCGGTTTCCCCGGTTACAGGAAGCACTTGCTAGAGGCCCACTCTGGCAATTGAGACTATTTGCCATCGCGACTGCGTTCTGCGTCTATTTCTCGATGTACGCCTTTCGAAAGCCATTCGCTGCGGGAACCTATTCAGGGGCTGAATGGGCAACCACTGGTCTGGGACTGAAGACGGTACTGGTGATCGGTCAGATCTTTGGGTACACCCTTGCGAAATTTCTAGGATCTCGAATCTGTTCCCAGGCGACCCGTGACCATCGGAGTCGCTGGTTGTTTGGACTGATTGTTGCGGCGGAATCTTGCCTGGTGTTGTTCGGAATGTTGCCCGAGTTTTTGAAACCTGTGGCGATGTTTCTCAACGGTCTTTCCCTCGGAATGATCTGGGGTCTGGTCGTGCGTTACCTGGAGGGTCGAAGGGCCAGTGAGGTGTTACTGGCTGGCTTGAGCTGTTCCTTCATCATCGCCAGCGGAGTGGTCAAGGATGTCGGTCGCTGGTTGATGTCCGATCATGGAATCCCCGAGATGTGGATGCCCGCTGCGACCGGATTGATATTCTTGCTCCCCTTCTGGATCGCCCTGACCCTGCTCGATCATCTTCCCGAGCCGGATGAGCAGGATCAACAAGAGCGTTCGAGGCGATCCGAGATGGATGCCCACGATCGACGGGTTTTTCTTCGCACCTTTCCCCTTGGATTTGCCCTGCTACTGGTAGTGTACACACTGGTCACTGCCTTTCGTGACTACCGTGATAACTTCGGAGTCGAGATCCTCACCGAACTGGGATATGGCGAGGCGAAGGGGATCTTTTCCAGCATCGAGGTACCGGTGGCGTTCGTTGTGATCAGCGCACTGGCTCTCTTCAGCCTGGTTCCAGGAGGAAGAAAAGGGATGCTGGCTCTTTTCGTCATGCTGGGCGCAGGTGCAGTGACGATGTTGGTGTCGACGGAGTTGTTCTCGCAGGGATCCCTCACCGGCAAGGAGTGGATGCTTGCCATCGGGATCGGCTCCTATCTTGTTTATGTACCCTTCGGCTCGGTTCTCTTTGAACGCATCGCCGCCACGTTGCGATTCAAGGGAAATGCGGTCTTTGCCATCATGGTGGCAGATGGCGTCGGCTACCTTGGGTCGACAATCCTGCTGATCTATCAGGACCTCGGGTATTCAAGCGATGAGACCTCTGTCAATTTCATGACGGTCCTCACTCGGGTCACGGCGGTGGTGTGTGTGGTTGGATTTGCTGCCGCGGCGATCTACTTCGATCGACATTACATTCGAGGTCGAGATACGACATTCGATGATCAGAAGTGACTCCCGCGATTACCGTGCTGGAACGCTTACCACCGCTGATTTCTCGGTGATCACGATGGCACCATCGACCAGCTTCTTGGCCAGTGCTCGAGGTGAGAGTCCATAATCGAATCCGACATGCATCGTGTGATGAATCAGGTTCACCGGTACCGATTGAGAGATGAATTGCATCTTGATCGAGTACGGTCCCGCTCCTGTGAGTCGTTCCCCGGCGACATGATATGCGGCAGTTCGATGACCCAGTGGTTCGATACTACGCGGGTGTTTTCTTACCCCTTTGGGATGGCCGTAAACGTTGTTGGGTCTGGAGGCTGGCCGGAGGAATGGAAGTGCAGTGACCGAGTTATTGGTGGTGAGCACCTGTTCCCGCTCTCCTCCACGCACGTTTCTTGAAAGCACTCTGGACTGGAGATTGAACAGCTGTTCATCCAGCGCAATCTCGCCGTTACGGACATAGAGGGAGAAACCATCCCTGACATCGCCGTTCGGGTCACGGTCTCCGGAGATGAAAACGAGATCTCCTCGTGAATCAGTGACTTCGACCTGAAGTACAAAAATCCGTCCGATCTTGTCAGCGGGTAGATTGTGTCCACTGGATAGATTTTTCACGTCGATCTCGAATTCGATCCCCTCCTCACCGGCCGAGGTGATTCTGATGTCGGATAAACCGAAGCCTCGCTGCATCATCTCGATTCGCTGCTGCTTGGCCCAATCGAGCAATTCGAGCTGTTCATCGATGATCTCTCGTGCGTTGTATCGATCATCGATGGAATTCCATGTTTCGGGGAATTCGAAGTCTTCCGGGCAATCGTCTTCGAATTCGTCGGTACCCCAGCCGCCTTCCACGTCGAAGAGGCACCATTCGGAGATCGATTTGAGATCCTGGGCCCGCTTGTTGATGGGGAAAACACCCGGATGGAGGAGGGAGTAGTCCGGCCCTGCAAAGAAATGATTCGTCAACTTCCTGCTGGTGGTCTCTTCTCCACCGATCACCGCACCGGGGCCTTGCTGATAACCGGAAGCAAGTCCCTCATTCTTACTCATGTGGCAATCGTTGCAGGAGATTCCCTGTGCCGCTGCCGGTGAGTTTCGATACTCACTGAGAACATCATGAACACGGAATCCGTTCGGCGTTCGGACCTCGTGGCAACTTCCACAATAAGCGGCATCTTCAAGTTCGGGAGACTTCTCTACCTCAGCGTGAATGTCGCGACCGACATCGTCGCGATCAGTATTTACCTGGAACAGTTCTGGATCGCCGAGGACGCGCATCATTTCGGCATTGCCCTGGACGCCCTTCACCGGATCGAAGAGATCTCCCCTGTCGATCCCCAGCCTCCCCATGATCTTTCGGTAGGGAGCACTCATGCGATGGCAGACGATGCAGGTGACTCCCTCTCTCGAGATGGGATGTCGATCGAGGTTCGAGAGACTGGTGGGTTCACCGATGTCGGATCCGATGGGCGTATGGCAGCGAACGCAAAAATCACCGGTTGTGGAACTGGTCCCCTTGTTCAGGGCGATTTGCATCGACAACATCAGCGGACTCAGTTGAGAGTATGCGTGCTGAGAAACGGACCATTCTCGATATTGCTTGGGATGGCAACTTGCACATTTGTCTGCCGAAGGGAATTCGCTCTGTGCAAGGAGGCGACGATGAGCCTCGAGAGATTTGTCGGCGGATCCCTGGTGGGCAGGTGTATTCTCTGGAGGTGTTTCGGGAAGCAACAAATCGTCATCGAGAAGGTCGTCATCGAGAAGATCATCATCGAGGAGATCATCATCGTCGACAACGGGTGCTGGAGGCGGATCCTGAGAATCGACCTGCTGTTGTGATCCAAGGTGGTTCTCTGATGGTCCTGTAAGGATGAAGATAGCCAGCAGGGAATAGATGAGTGAAGAAGTGACTTGCGGCTTGGGGTAGGGCTTCACCGGGGCCTCTATTTCGTCTCGATATTCGCTGTGAGTCAATCTTGTAATGTAGATGAAGAATAAATCAATACGACTGGAAACTGAATTGAATCCAACACGGATAAATTTCTCATAGAAGGAACAGTAGTTCTGGAGCGGAGTAGCGGATGAATCATCTGCTGTCCTATTGCTTGTTGAGTCTTCTTCCACTGATCGAGTCGCCTGTTAGCCAGCCACCACGTCCCGATATCATCGTCATCATGGCCGATGACATGGGCTGGTCCGATATCGGTTGTTTTGGTGGTGAGATCGATACGCCGAATCTCGATGAGCTGGCAGCGGGCGGGGTTCGCCTGAGCCAGTTCTATAACACCGCTCGCTGCTGTCCGACGCGTGCGTCGCTTCTGACCGGACTCTATGCCCATCAGGCGGGTGTCGGCCACATGGTGTACGACGGTGGATCGCCAGGTTATCGAGGGGAACTGTCGCAGACGACGGCGACCATCGCTGAACACTTGACCGCTGCAGGTTATCGCACCTACATGTCGGGCAAGTGGCATGTCACTCACAACCTGGGCAAGGCCAAGCAGCGGATCGAGCCGAAGAAGAGGACCAACTGGCCCATCGATCGTGGCTTTCAGCACTTCTTTGGCACCATACACGGCGGTGGATCCTACTACGATCCGGTCTCCTTGACCCGGGGCGAACAATATCTCCCGGCTCCTGAAGGGGATTACCACTACACCGATGCCATCAGTGAAGAAGCTGCGAAGTTCATCGAGCAAAATGCCTCCCATGGCAAAGCGGCTCCGATGTTCATGTATGTCTCCTATACCGCTCCCCACTGGCCGCTCCATGCCCGCCCCACTGACATCGAACGGGTCAAGGGACGATATCGAGAAGGTTGGGATGCGATGCGAGAAGCACGACTGAAACGTCAGCGTGACATGGGGTTGATCGATGAGGCGTGGGATCTGTCGCCTCGTGATTCTCGCATCAAGAGCTGGCAAGAGACCCCGAACCACCCCTGGCAAGAGCGGCGCATGGAAGTCTACGCCGCCCAGGTCGAACAACTCGATCGTGGAATCGGCCGCATCGTTGCCGCACTCGAGGCGCAGGGTCGACTCGAGAACACCTTGCTGCTGTTTCTGGCTGACAATGGTGGTTGTGCCGAAGAGATCACATCGGGTTGGAAGAGTCTGACCATCCCAGAAAAAACCCGTGACGGTCGCGATGTGAAAAACGGCAACAACCCGAAGATGCTACCGGGTCCGGAGGTGACCTATCAGAGCTACGGATTGCCGTGGGCAAACGCCTCCAACACTCCCTTTCTGCTCTACAAGCACCATGTCCATGAGGGCGGCATCTCGTCACCGTTGATCGCGCACTGGCCGGCAGGATTACAGGGCAAGGGGGTGATCCACCATGGGCCCGGTCATGTCATCGATCTGGTCTCGACCTGTCTCGATGCGGCACAGGCGACGGCGATCACGTCACTGGATGGAATCGCCATGCAGCCCATCGAGGGGGTGAGTTTGCTGCCGATTCTTGCGGGGCAGCCTGCCACCGAACGCCCCATCTTCTGGGAACACGAGGGTAATCGGGCAGTGAGACTGGGGCGCTGGAAACTGGTTGCTGGCCATAACCGACCGTGGCAACTGTTCGACATGGTGGCAGATAGAACCGAGTTGACCGATCTATCCGGCCAGCGAGTGGAACTGGTTGAGTCGATGAAATCGATGTACGAGCAGTGGAGACTTCGTGCAGGGGTGAAACCGTGGCCGCTAAACCGATGAGAGATTCTCGGTGTTTCCGGTGGGGTCGTGCTGGTGGATAGCGGGATCTGAGCGGTCAGCCTTCGGGTTGCCGATCATGTGGGACAACGTTGCGATCAGCTCACCCGGTGAGAAGGGGTCTGAAAGCTCGTGAGTGGACGGGTTTGCCAGCAGCTGGTCGGCTGTGGATCGCTGCGCTCCCAGTCGCAGTATTTGCCCCTCAGGATTGAGTTCGAGATACCGACAATCGAACTCGACCGACTCCTCGGATCGGAAGTTTCCCACATGGATGACCAGCTTGGCCGACTGTAACTCCAGTTTCAGGATCTTCTTCGCCTGATCTATCGATTGGAATGTCCTTGAAGAGTATCCGGCAGCTCCGATCTTGCGATCAAGATGAGTTGGGGTGGATGAGTTGTGGTCGATGATGAGAACCGTGGGTGCCTTTTCCAGCACGAGGAGGGGAATCCGGAGGGCGACCGAGGTTTCGAGGCGAGGAGTACTCTTCAGCTGAAGAGTGCCTCCAGATTCACTGGCGAATCGGGCTGCACTGCTGAGCCCCAGTCCCGATCCATCGGCTCCCTTGGTACTGAATCCGAGATCTGTAGCGGATTCAAGTATTTGTGTCGGCATGCCTATGCCGTTATCGGTCACGCAGATCTCCAGCAGGGATTGGGAATGATCGGTCGGGTTTGATGGATCGGTTGCCTGGGAGGTAATCCGGGTGGAAATGACGATGGATTTCTTTTCCATTGTGGTTTGCGAGGCCAGCGCTTCGATGGCATCCCTGCTATTGATCACCAGATTCACCATGACCATCTCGAAGTCACTCTTGCATGCATGGATGTGGCTGCCTGGGGAGTTGGAGTTGATCTTCAGCTCGACGTCTGCGGAGAGTGCAGCTTCGATCAGACCATGGATGTTCTCGAGAGTTTCATCGACTGCCAGCGCCTGATGGGATTCGTTTTGATCCGCTGGTGGCTTTGATAGCTGAAGCATCTGTCGAGTGATGGATGATCCCTTCTGCGCAGCGTCTGAGATCTGATGCAGAATTTGACTCGAGCTGGAACCGGGCTCCTGTTGCAGTTGCACACGTTCGGAACTCAGGGTGATCATCGTGAGGAGGTTGTTGAAGTCATGTGAGAGACTCGAGGTCATCCGACCGATCGCCTCCACTCTCTGGGTCCTCTGAAGGATGTGGTCAAGTTTCTTGCTTCGGTCAATTTCTTTCAAGATCGAGGCCTGCAGGATGGAGAACCCGAGGCATGCGGCGATTGCGAACTGGCTCAACTGGATCCAGACCCCCGCAGAGTAATCCCCGAGATGGAAGGCGAAGACAACATGAGTGCTGGCGTAAGCCATCAGACAAGCACTGAGGGACCAGAAGGAGCTGGGGAGTTTTCGGTTGACGATGGGATTGATGACGACGGAAAGAGATCCGAAAAGAATAGCTGTAACGATCGTCCTGGGAAGCAGCTTCCACAAGAGTCTGTCAGTAGCGAAGTATTCGATGGCCACCATGGCTAGCAAGGAAAAGACTGCGATAGAGGCGATGCTTTTTATCTGCACCGACCGGGGAATTCGTTTGAGGTCTGAAAGTTCAAGCATGAAGTAGAACAGGAACAGGCTCGATCCCCACCCAGAGATCTGAGCCAACCAGGAGGAGAGGTATCCGGCGTACTTCAGATGAGCAGAAGGTGCCATGACAAGCGCCAGAGTTACCCCGGCAGAGATGTGAAGAAGGGCGTGGAAACCGAAGGAGATGGAGAAGAGGTTATGTGGGGAGCGGGGGAATCGTTTTGCGATCTCTCTCGAGGAGAAGGAGATGTAGGCGAAAACCAGCGCCTGCATCGTATAGAGCACGAGAAATATCGTGACCAATTCAAAGTAGTTCAGAGTCTCAAGATTGAAATCCAACACCAACGAGATCCCTAGCATTCAATTTATCGCCGATAGAGGCCTCAGGGGCCGTGGAAACTTCTACCGAGGGGGAACGCTGTTATTGCGGTCGCCGTTCCGCAATCACTCGTCAATTATTCAGATTTTCCAGGGGGCTCGCATCGGCTGACGGATCAGGCGATTGGCCTCTTCATCGCCGGGGAAGGTCTGTCCGACCGGGTCATACTGTAGTTTGCGCCCGGTTCGAATTGCGATGTTGGCCAGGTTGACCAGGCTGCATGAGCGGTGCCCGTTCGATTCGTTGAGCGCGAAGCGCTGGCGGGTTCGTACCGATTCATCGAAGTTGGTGGGCCCCACCTGGGGCGGATCGGGCAGGTCGTCGATGCCATCGAGGAGATCGGCCGGTTCGGTGCGCATGCCACGGAACAGTTTGCCGTTGGGTCCTTCGAGGTACGGTAATCCTGCAGGATCCTTCGGCCCCCACTCTCTCGATTCGAGGATCAGCTCGGTTCCATCCTGGTACTTCATCGTCACCTTGCCCCACGGTCCGCACGAATCGGGGTGCTGTGGCCACGGTGCAATGGCACTGATCTCGGTGGGAGATGTATGGTCCTTGTCGAGGATCCACTGCACCGGATCGAGATAATGCTGTCCCATGTCGGCGAGTCCCCCACCGTCGTAATCCCAGTAGCCGCGGAAGGAGCCGTGAGTCCGGTGCGCTGTGTACGGCTTGTAGGGTGCTGGACCCAACCAGGCATCGTAGTCGAAGTGGGCGGGCACCGGTTGAGGTGCGAGATGTGGCTTTCCGGTCCAGTACATCTTCCAGGCGAAGCCGGTATCGGGACTGACTCGTACCTTGATCGGTCCTCCCAGCCGTCCCGAACGGACCAGCTTCTTGATGCGGCTGGCGGGGCTGCCCAGTCCGTACAATCCGCCCTCGAAGCGGAACCAGGTATTGAGCCGGAACACCGCATCGGTTCTTTCGATCTCCTCGACCACCTTCATTCCCTCATCGATGGTGCGACTCATCGGCTTCTCGCACCACACATCGAACCCGGCCCGTGCCGCCGCCACGCTCATCAGGGCGTGCCAGTGAGGAGGAGTGCAGATGTGCATCACATCGATGTCGGATCGGTCGAGCATCTGTCGCCAGTCGCTGTATCCGGTGCAACTTCCTCCGGCGTGCTTGAGACCATCCGCGAGGCGTTGAGCATCGACATCGCACAGGGCCAGGGTGGTGGGAGTGGCCCCTTCCTTGTTGGGGCGGATATGAGCTCCACTGCGGCTGATACCGCCGCAACCGATGATGCCGTGGGTGATGGTGTCGCTGGGAGCGATGTGGCCCGGTCCTCCGAGAACGTGAGCGGGGACGATGTGGAAGAGACCGAGGGCGGCGCCACTGGCGACTCCCCTGCGCAGGATCTCCCGCCGTGAGATGGGTGTCCGTGGATCGGATGCATCGGGTTGGTCATCGACGGTCATGCGAACTCCTCCTCATCTTCCTCGTATTCTTCATCTTCGTCGTAGTCCTCTTCCATCTCTTCCGCCTGGCGTTCCATCCGCTGGGCGTGGACTCCGAGCAGGAGGGCGGTGGCCCCCTCGACGGAGGCACAGAGCAGGGTGTAGCGAGAGAAACTGCCGGCATCGAGAATCAGGCTCGACGCACGGGCCAGCGAAACTGCCAGGAAGCACCACGCCAGCGGCTGGAGCCAGGAGGCGTAGCGCGGATTCCACAATGCCCGCAGCGTCACCACACCCAGCATCGGGATCAGCCCACCCATCCAGGCTCGCATCTCGCCGAGAGTGGCGGGGGTCAGCTCGCCCTGGTAGGGCCCACTCCCCTGCCATGCGAGCATCTGATCGATGACTACACGAGGTTCAATCATCACCCAGACACCGAAACCGATGTTGAAGAGGGCGACCAGCAGTAGCAGGTGTCTCACCACGGATCAGGCTCCCCCGCCGAACTGGAAGCGGTGTTCCATCGAGTGGAGGTAGGTTTCGCCCGGCTTCAAGATGACGGATGGCCAGTTCGGCTCACCTTCCTTGTGGATGGCGTCGGGCCAGATCTGGCTCTCGAGGCAGAAACCACCATGCTTCGGGTAACTCGCCCCTGCCTTGCCGGCCACCTGGTCGAGGAAGTTGCCGCTGTAGAACTGGATCCCTGGCTGGTCGGTCCACACCTCCATCGAGATACCATGGTTCGGCTCCTCGACTCGAGCGGCGAATCGCATCACCCCGGCATCGCCATCGACGATGAAGTTGTGGTCGTAGCCACCAGGATCTCCATCACCGTCGCCGGGGAGGCCGCTGATCTCGGCACCCATCGCCTTGCCTGCGGTGAAATCGAGGGGAGTCCCCTTCACCGTGGCGATCTCGCCGGTGGGAATCAGGTTCTGTGCGGGTGTGTAACGAGAGCAGTTCAGGGTCAGGATCTGATCGAGAACGGTCCCTGAGGAGTGTCCCGCCAGGTTCCAGTAGGAGTGGTGAGCCAGGTTGACCGGGGTGTTCTTGTTCGTCTCTGCAGCCATCTCGACGCGCAGAACATCCTCGTCGGTGAGGATGTAGCGTACTGCTGCATGAACCCTGCCCGGGTAACCCTCGTCACCGTCGTCGCTGGTGAGGGTCAGTTCGACGCCGAGGCCTGATTCGGTCTCGATGGGCCTGGCGCTCCAGATGTGCTTGTCGAATCCTTTGTCGCCACCGTGTAGGTGATGCTCACCATTGTTGGTGGCCAGGGAGTGTTCGGTTCCATCGAGTGTGAAGCGGCCTCCTGCGATGCGATTGGCGCAGCGACCGACGATGCATCCGAAGTAGGGACTGCGTTCGGTGTATCCCTGAATATCATCGAAGCCGAGTACCACATCGATGAGTTCGCCATCGGGACCTGGTACCAGACACTCGGTAACGGTCGCTCCGTAATCGATGATGCGCACGCGCATGCGACCATTGTCGAGGGTGTATCTCTGGACATCTTTTCCATCGATTTCGCCCCACGGTTCCACCACGATTCCATCGGTCACGGCTGGTCCCCTCCCGTCTCCTGAGTCGGTGATCCAACTTCCTGGGCCCTGGCATCCGATGAGGATGGTGGTCGTCAACAGCAGCAGGGCATGGAAGCGATATGGTTTGCTGATTGCCAGTTTCATTTCGGGTCTCCTCTCTGGCAGGTCTGCATGATGTCCCATGCCGGGCACGGGTCCAGCAGGTCCCCAACAGGACACCTCCTACCGGCGTAAATCCACGGATTCGTTGCGTTTGTGAGGTGAATTCCGATTCTCCTGTAGCGCTTCCTGATCGGCTCCTGCTACCAGACGGGGGGTAGAATGACCTCTGAACAGGTTTTGGCGAGGTGTTCCCACTTCCCGGTTCGGTTGACCACTGGAGAGCCGCTCGGTACTCTCCTTGCTTGACCTCGTGGCTTTCGATCCCGATGGAGTGGTCGGAAGTGGGCGATTCGTAACTGCCAGGGAAGATGAACATCTCCCCGGCCAATGGAACAGGACCGCGAAGATGGCGCGTCGATGCCAGATCACTGGAGCCGGAACTCGATCCGGAAACCGGAAGGCCACCCGTGGTAAGGCCAAGTACCTCGGTGGTGTAGGTACCAAGATCACCGGAATCACCAAGCGTCGTTTCAAGGTGAACCTGCAGAAGAAACGCATCTGGGTTCCCGAGCTGAATCGGTTCGAGACTGTTCGTCTCAGTGCCAGGGCATTGAAGACCATCTCGAAGAAGGGTGCATACCGTACCCTCATCGACGCTGGTCTCCTGCAGCCGCCCAAGTAACTGCACTTCCCGACCTGACATCACGACAAGCTGTTACTCATTCTGTTACTCATTCTGTTACTCATTCTGTTACTCCTTCGCCGGTAGGCGATCGGGGTACGGGATTGTCTTCCCATCTCGAGTCGGCATGCCGGCACCGACCTGTCGAAGATGCTCTCCCAGCAGACTCGACAGTTGGTCGAGGATCTTCGGTTGTTGCAGGGCCACATCCTTCTTCTCTGACAGATCGTCCTCGAGGTGATAGAGGACCCGCTTCGGTGTCGGATGATGGTAGTAGATCATCTTCCACACTCCGACCCGGACCGAACTGAAGGGCTGGATGCCCGGTCCCTTCGGACCCCAGAAGTGTGGCATGTGCCAGTAGAGGGGTCGTTGCTCATCGATGGCACCCTCATCTCCCTCGAGCAGGGGAACCAGGCTGATCCCATCCAGGGTGTCGCGATGTGGGGCGGGGCACTCGATCCCGGCCATCTGCAGGATCGTCGGGAAGTGGTCGTGACTGATCACCGGGGTAGCACTGCTTCGTCCACGACCAACCGTTCCAGGCCAGCGGATCACCAGGGGAACCCTCGTTCCCCCTTCCAGTGCCGATCCCTTGCCGCTTGCCAGCGGGTGGTTGTGGGTGTGCGCCTTGCCGTTGCGGGCGTGGGCGGAGAGTCCCCCGTTGTCGCTGGTGAAGATGATGATGGTGTCGTCGAGGATCCCCAGCTCTTTCAGCGATTTGCGCAGGGTTGCGAGGGCACGGTCGACCGTCTCGATCATCGTCGCATAGGCCGCTTCCTTGGGGGGCAGCTTCTGGTAGCGCGGCAACCAGCGGGAGTTGGCGATGAGGGGAGCATGAACTGCATAGGGTGAGAAGTGCAGGAAGAAAGGCTTCCCCTTTGAATGAGCGGTACGGATCGCTGCCACCGACTCCAGCGCAAGTGCCTCGGTCAGGTAGATCTCCTTGCCGTGATATTTCTCCAGCCCGGGAATGTCCCAGACCGACTTTCCTGGTTGCTGTGGATCCTTGGCAAAGTTGCGCTTGCCCCGGTAATCGGCGGGGCCGCCGGCACCGTGTCCTGCGATGTTGACATCGAAGCCGAGATTTTGTGGGAACTCTCCCTTGCTACCCTTGGCTC
The DNA here is from genome assembly GCA_965661685.1 of Planctomycetota bacterium. Lineage (GTDB taxonomy): Bacteria > Planctomycetota > UBA8108 > UBA1146 > UBA1146 > QNYK01. The sequence goes on along the minus strand of CBFIET010000173.1, from coordinate 20,844 downwards.
CCAGGTGCGCCTTGCCGGCGTGGATGGTGTGGTAGCCCTTCTCCTGCAGCAGCCCCGGTAGTGTCACATCGCCAGGTTGCAGTCCGTTGACATTCCAGCTCGGCGGCGTCGTCCCTTCTCGAGCACGACCTGTGTCCTTGTCCTGGTGCAGGATCCAGTAGGTGATCTGGTTCCGTTGTGGCGAGCGACCGGTCATGACACTGGTGCGAGTCGGAGTGCACACCGGCGATGAGGCGTAGGCATCGGTGAAGGTGATCCCCTCGGCGGCGAGGCGTTGCAACTGTGGAGTGCGATAGGCGTCGCGGTGGGGAGGTCCTTGCCGGTGGAGGCGTAGGGAGGTGTCCTGCCAGCCGAGGTCGTCGACGATGAAGAAGAGGATGTTGGGAGGCTTTTGGTCGGTCGCATCGGCCGCATCGCACCAGGAAGTGCCACACCAACAGGCACAGGTGAAACAGATCCACAGGGCGAGCAGTCTCGATGTACTGAAGTTCGGTGTACTGAAGTTCGGTGTACTGAAGTTCGGTGTACTGAAGTTCGGTGTGATGAGGTTCGGTGTGATGAGGTTCGTTGTGATGAGGTTCGATTTCATGTAAGGCAGTCTACCGCTTCTCGACGCCTGCGGCAGTGGCAGTGGATTCGCCATCAGGGACGGGGTCTTTCGACCAGTGCCCGGAGTGCCAGTAACGCTCCCAGGGCCAGGTACGGCCACGGGGAAGTGGAGTCGAGACTGCTGGCGTTGCCCCCCTCCAACCTCAGCAAACCGAGGGTCAGTAGTCCGAGGGAGACGATGGCGCAGATGGGGCGCATCGGATCGCGCAAGAACGGTTGAGAACGGGAAGGAGGCAACGATCACCCCTTGCTGTCGGCTTCTTCGTGCTCCTCGGTGATGTCATCGAGGGGGACGTTGGAACGGTCGCAACAGAACGCCGAGGCCGACCAGCAGCGCCAGGCTCATCGGGTGCCACCAGACCAGGCGAGCATCGAGGGCGGAGAACAGGATCAAGGAGGTGAACAGGAGCACCGTTCCCGGAAAGAAATCGAGAGGCTCCACATCGGAGTCGGTGGACAGCAAGGTCTGCCACAGCAGGTGTAAGATTGCAGTGATCAGCACAATGGTGCACAGGAAGTGCGGCACGCGATCCAGTTCCATTCCCCAGAAGCGCAAGAGGGATATGAGGCTCGCCAGGCCGATGATGATGGCGCCTACAATCAGAGATCTACTCATAGCTGCTTCTCCTTGGTTCGAGGTTCTTCGCTCCGTTGAGGATTCTTGTGGCGCTGGAGCCACTCACTCCAGCGCGGGTCATTACGCAGTTCCTTGAGGTCGCCATCGACCTCCACCATCGAGATGTGGATCGTCGATGCGAGCAGGCTCTGCTCGACCGCATCGAATGCCAGTTCAACCTGCCCGGAGAGGGCCAGGCAACACGCCAGATTGTAGTGGATCGACCGCATCTCGTCGTTGAGAGCGGTTCGGAGGTGAGGGGAAAGTCGCGGGATCAGGTCCTTCAGCAGGGCGATGCGGCGCTTGTGGGTGGCGGTGGCCCCGGTCAGATCGTCGCTGCGAAATTGCAGATCCCCGAGGCGGCGCAGATCTTCGAGGATCTCCGCCAGAGTCACCGTGGTCGGCACTCGATCGGTATTGCGACGCAACTTCTGGATCCAGCCATCGAGGGTGTTGCGTTCGCCGAGGCGAGCCATCAGCAGCACCACCTCCGTCTCGATCCACGGCTCGAGCAGCAGGTCCTGAAGAGTCTTGCCAAGAGGTGGAAGTAGTTCCGGGGTGGCGACATCTTGCAGAGCATTGGCAGCTCTGCGTCGCATCGGGATCGATTGGTCCTCGTCGGTCAGCAACTCCAGCAAGATCTGCGCGGCGGGGTGGCCCAGCGGTTTCAAGGATGAGTACTGCCCACGGTATCGAACCTGATCCTCGCTGCTGGCGATCCGTTGCAGCTCTCCGAGAACCTGATCTCGCACATCCTCTGCTGCTTCCTGACATGCACTGACAGGTGGATGCAGGCAGAGAAGGAGCAGCAGGGCCGTGGCGAGCAGCCAGTTGTGCGTCCGTGGTCGTGCAGCGATTCTCGGTATCATCGGCAATCGTCTCCTCCTGTGTGCATCACAGGAACAAGTGGGTAGCGGGTCAAGTACGAAGTGCGCTTCTGCCAGCCGAATTTACCCGTTGTTCACGGCAAGACAAGACCCGGAGAACCTTTTCAGGCGCCCCGGGTCGGATGGGTTGTCGAGATTTCGGTGGGCGATTACTGGGAGATCACGAAGTTCCCCTGGTTCTCGCTGGCGAGGTCCTGGAAGAAATCGATGCCTCCTTCGAGCCCCCCGCTGAAGACGGTGTCGATGGGAATCCTGTCCCAGTTCGACATCTGAATCTCCTCCATCGTTTGCTGTTCCTGAGCGTCTCCACCGGATGGACAATCGGGTTCCCCGTCTCCCACCACGATCAGCCTACGGTTGCCATTCGTGCTCTTGCGTAGCGTCTCCAGACCTTTGACGACGGCAACCGACATGCAGGTGCCTCCGTTGGGGACCAGGGCCATGATCCAGGAACTGGCGGCTGCCTTGCGGCTGATGCTGGCCTCTGCACAGCGACCGTCCAGCTCGTTCATGTTGCCGCTGAAGGCGAGTGCGCCGAAGTCACTGTGACGGCTGAGGGATTGGACGGCACCGATGAACTCTTCTCTCATGTTGTCGATTCGTCCCTCGTAAGACATGCTTCCCGAGACATCGAGAACCCAGAAGAAGGCATCCCCCTCGAAGTCCTGGCCGAAGAACTGGATGTTGTCAGGGATCTCTTCATCGGTGTCCTCCTCGTCTGCGCCACCACCGGATGGCAGATCGAGGGGACGGCGTTGTCCATCGGTCTCCGCCTCGGAGATCATCGGGAAGGTGGCGATGAGTGCCATCATCAGGATGGCGAGGCCGTAGGATCTGGTGCCGTACTGAATCGCTTCGTGCGAGTTGGTGTTGGTGATGGTTTCGGTCATGGTCATGGACTCCTCCTTCTCTTTTGTTTCCGTGGCGGATCGTTCCGCTGCGGGAAACAACTGCTCCTACAGGGATGATCCGGTTCGAAGGAGGAGTTGGACCAGATCTACCAGAAGTGAGTATTTCCCGGTGAAATTGCCCAGGAGAGGGCGAATTTGCACCTTTCTGGCGGTGGGTTAGCGGTCGACCCGCTGCAGCAGGGCGGCGTATCCGCCATCCCCTGAGAGGTCTCCGGGCAGGATCTCGACCTCCTCGATGAGGCGTAACTCGGTGTTCTGCTCGAGGGTCCTGCGGATTACATCCTGGTTCTCCTGCGGTTCGACGGAGCAGGTGCTGTACAGCAGATGTCCACCCATCGACAGGTGACGGATCGCTGCCTTCAACAGTGCCAGTTGCTGCTGCTCCAGGTCGGAGATCACCTCGGGCGAGAAGCGCCAGCGCGCTTCATGGCGGCGATTGAGAACGCCGCTGTTGGAACAGGGAGCATCGACGAGGACCTGGTCGAAACTCTCATCGATGCGCAGTCTCGAAGGATCGCGATCCACTTCCATCAGATGGATGGGGCAGCACTGATGCAGGTTGAGTCGCTGCAGATTGTCGGCAATCCGTTGCAACTTTGCGGAGGAGACATCGCAGGCGAGGACCCGGCTCACTCCTCCCCGATCGAGCAAGGTGGCGAGCTTGCCCCCCGGTGCGGCACAAAGATCGAGGAGTCGCGCATCGTTGCGCCGGGGCATCCGTAGCGCCAGGCGGCGAGCGGTCACATCTTGCACCCAGAAGTCACCGCTGGCGAAGCCCGGGATCTGCTCGACCCGTGAGCCTCGCTTCACCTCGATGGTTCGAGGGGCACCCTGAGCTGCTCGGCCCTGGATCCCCGACTTATCGAGGATGCGCAGGTGGTGGTCGATCTCACGATCTTGACGGAGCACGATGAAGAGAGGTGGGGTTTCGTTGTTGCGGTACAGCATCTGCTGGACCCGCTCCTGTGGGTAGCGATCGAGCCAGCGTCGGATCAACTCGGGTGGATGGCTGCTCTGTACGCTCCACCGTTGCACCTTGCCCGCATCGCCTCCCTGCAGGCGCATACCGCGGATTCGTGTCCAGCCGTCGGGCACACGAACCGCATCGAGGGGGTCGTCGAGGGGTTCCGAAACCTCCTCCAGTGATTCGCAGAATGCTCGCAGGACCGCATTGATGTAGCCGGAGTCGCGGGCAGCAATCTGTCGATCCTCGGTCAACTGTCGCCAGCCATTGATCGTCTCCGCCACTGCGGCGTGGGCAGGGGTCCGCAACCACAGTCGCTGGTAGATGCCGATGGCGATGGCGGACCGAACCGTGCGGCTCGCCTCCTGGAAGGGGCGGTCCATGAACAGGTTGGCGAGGTATCGGATGGTGCTGCGGATCCGCACGCTGCCGTAACAAAGTTCCGCCACGAGTCCCCGGTCCGATTGTTCCAGCTGGCAATGATCGAGGTACTCGCCGAGAAATTGTTCCATGGGGGTGTGGGCCGCTTGCTCCCACAGGGTCAGCAGATGGATCGCCGCAGCGCGGGTGGTCAGCTCCTTGCCGTCCGCTCCCTTGCGCAGTAGTGACGCCGGGTAAGGTGGTTCCAGCTCGGGCGCATCGATCTCTTCGTCTTCGGGCAGACGGGACTCTCCCGTGTCATCGGTAGGTCTAGGTGGGCGATCGATGTTCATGGTCTCGCTTCTCCCTGAAAATGATCTCCGACCTGGAACGGCATCCCGCGGAGGATCTCCTGCACCGACATCGGTTTCTTGCCGATGCGCTGCAACCGTTCGATGGCGATGGCGCCCTGTCCACAGGCGACGACGATTTGCTGGCCGTTCACCTCCAGAACGGTACCGGGTTGTGCCTCAGGCATCCCGTGGATCTGGCTCACCTGGTCGAGAATCACCTCATCGATCCGCTCCGGGGTGGACTGTCGAATCAGGCGAGAACGGGTTCTGGGCCACGGTTTGAGGGCTCTGACCTGTCTCTGGAGAAATGCCGCATCCCCCTCCCAGTGAACCCACGCCTCCGATTTTTCCACCTTGGGGGCGAGAGTGACCGCCTCTTCCGACTGCTCGGTGGTGACGACATCGCCACTTTCCAGCGCATCGAGATGTTGTTGGAGCAGGTCTGCGGCGAGGTGCGACAGTTTCAGTTCGGCGTCTTCGGCAGTCACCGTCTGGTCCGGGGTCCATCGCTGGCAGCCCACCACCGGCCCGGCATCGAGGGCGGAGACCATGCGGTACAGGGTCACACCCAGCTCCTCGTCTCCCGACAGCAACGCCCGCACCACCGGAGCGGCACCGCGCCAGCGTGGCAGGATTGAACCGTGCAGGTTGTAACAACCTCGTGGTGCGCCGGCGAGAAAGCGAGGTCCAAGGATCAACCGGATGTCCGCTGTGATGACCAGGTCCGCAGCGGATTCTTCGAGCACCCGCTGACCTTCGGCCCCCCGTAACTTCTCACTCTCGAAGATGGGCAAACCGAGTGTCTGTGCTTGCGACTTGATGACGCTCGGTTGCATCGTTCTCTTGCGACCGTGGGGAGCATCGGGAACGGTGGCGACCGCCACGTCATCTCGCAGCGAGTGAAGGCGCTGCAAGGTGGGGATCCCGAAGGGACCCGATCCGAGGAACAGGATCTTCATCGGTCACTTCATCTCACGAAGATGGACCTGGAGAGGATCGTCACGATTCTCCTGTTTCAGGCGGATCTGGTGCATCCTGCTCAACTCCAGGATGGCCAGGAAGGTACTGACGATGCCGGTGATTCCCCGCTTCTCGATCAGCAGGTCCTCCAGCATCAGCACTCCCGAGTGCTGCTTGCGCAGCTGGTCGAGGACCTCCGTCATCGCCTGTTCGATGGGAACCTCGTCCGCCTCGATGGTGGTGAAGGAGGATCTTTCCACCAGCAGGTCGAGAACCCTCTGGAAGGCGGATGCGAGATCGAGGGATGAAGTTTCAGAGAGGTCTAGTGTGCCGGGCGGTGGCGGTGGCATCTCGTCTTGAAGTCGTTCGTATCCCAGCGATCGGAGCCGGTGTGCCTCCTCCAGCAACTGGGCTCTCTCCTTGAAGTCCCTGTACTCGAGGAGTTGTTCGACGAGGCTCTGGCGCGGATCTTCCAGTTCTTCTTCGAGCAGATCGTCGTCCACCTCGATGAGATCGGGGGAGAGCATGCGGCACTTGATCTCGACAAGTCGTGCTCCCATCACCAGGTAGTCCCCCGCCTGTCTCAGATCGAGGGTTCCCTGCTGCTGGGCGCTGGTCACGTGCTGAAGAAACTGCTCCAGGACCTTGGCGACGGGGAGATCGAGGATGTCGATTTCATTCTTGTGGATCAGATAAAGCAGCAGTTCGAGGGGACCGGAATACTCCTCCAGGTGAGTGTTGAAGCCGTCCTCCCAGGGATTGAGGGGAGCACCATCCGCTGAGGATTGCGGTGTTTCCACCTCGCTGGCTTCCCCGGAAGGGGATCGTTCATCGCTCGTCGGTGCCACGGCTTGCTGTCTCCCTCGACGGTGTCCGGTGGATTTGACCACTCTCAGGTACTTCCTTCGATCCTACCCCCGCTGGGAGGATCGCTACAGGATAGCAGAAGGGGCCGTGCTTCGCGCTGGAAGGTGGGAAATACCCTTGCAACGGCACAGGGGGCCGGGAGACTGAAGAGCGATGAATGAGCAATCAGAATCCCCCCTGGCAGGACAGCAACCGCGGTTGCTGGTCCTCGATGTCGATGGCGTCCTCACCGACAACACCCTCTGGATCTCCGAGGATGGTCGCGAGATGAAGGCGTTTCATGTCCCCGATGGAGCAGGCCTGCGCTGGCTCCTGGAGGAGGGTGTCGAGGTTGCATGGATCTCCGGTCGCGCCTCGGAGGTGACTCGTCAGCGAGCCACTGAACTGGGGATCGATGAGGTTCACACCGGCATCCGTGACAAGGCCACCTGCCTGCAGGAACTCCTCGATCGACTTTCGATCTCCGCCGAGGACACCGTCTACATCGGCGACGATCTCATCGATCTGCCGCCGATGGCACTGGTGGGTACGGCAGTGGCGGTGGCGGATGCGCAGCCGGTCGTGCTCGAGATGGCGGCCCACGTGACCCGCAACCGAGGGGGCCACGGAGCAGTGCGCGAGGTGTGCGAATGGATCCTGAAATCGCTGGGAGCGTGGTCTGATCGGATCCACCGCGAGATGTCAGGGGATTCCCCTTGAGCCGGATCACCTTCTTCCTGGGGGTTTTTTCCATCGGCCTGGTGGCGTTCCTCTTCTTCACGGGACAGTTCCAGGGAGCTCCCGAGGAGCCTCTGGAGGGGTTCGATCTGGAACCCCTGCTGCCCTCCGACCAGAACCGGGTGGTCCATCATTCCCACGATTACTCGCTGGGTCGCTGGCGCTACACCCTGCGGGGACGCATCGATCTCAGCTCGGGAGTGGTGCTCTCCCCCGACACTCTCATCCGCCAGAAGGACCTGCTCGATGTCACCATCGAGATGCCGGTCTACGGAGTTGACCCGGGGGAACCGATCGACTTCATCAACTTCGAGGCGGATCGCTTCGTCGGAGATCCGGGAGGGGATGAAGCGCAGGTTGTCGGAAACTTGCGCGCCGTCAGTTCCAGCGGGCAGGAAGAATTGCGTACCCAGGATCTTCGCATCCGCTTCATCGACGGTGAGGATGTTCGCATCGATGGCTCCTCTCCGGTGCAGGTGAACTGGCCTGAACTGGAACTGTACGGCGCCTCCGGATTGACCGGCTCGCTCGGTTCCGGTTCGGGGCTCAGCAGTTTGCAGTTCCTGCCGCCCCTGATCATCCTCAAGAAGGGCCCTGCCGGTGGAGCGGCGGGAGAGTCTTCTCCGGTGGGAATCGATGGCACTCCGGGACGGCAGATTCGCATCCAGTGCGACGGCCCGATGACGTTGAGTGGTTCGCAGGAGGGGGCGAGATTCGAGGGTGGAGTCTACATCTACGAGTCCGCTCCAGAGGATTCCATCGACCCCACAAAGTCCCCTCCAGGGCGTCATATCTACTCTGACTACCTGGACTTACAACTTGAGGCAGAATCCCGCAGCCTGATCAAAATCGAATCCAGAGCGGAGCGAAATCCCATCACCATCCACCTCGGTGAAGGGATCCGAATCGAGGGGCAACACCTGCAGTGGGAGAAGCACCAGCAGAATGTCAGGCTCTCCGGCGGCGTGGTGATCCACAGTGATCTGGGCAACTTCGAGGCGGACGAAGCGCTGGTTCTGACAACCCAATCGAAGTGCACCATCCGTGGTGATGTGAAGGGTGGAATCAGGGCACCGTCGATCTCTCCCGGGAATGTTTCTGACTCCGATGAAGAGGATGTGAACTGGTCGGTGATTGCAGACACCGCCGAGCTGGAGTTCCAGTCGGGAGAGCTCAAGGACCTGGTGGCTCGCGGCAAGCCGGGGGAGTCGGTGCAGATTCGTGAGATGGTCGAGGGGGGTGCCATCATCGACGGAGACCGGATGCACTGGCGGCCGGCGGAGGAGCAACTGGAGGTGCTCTCCGAGGAGGGACGTCGGGCCATCTTCACCGCCGGCGAGAACCGTATCGAGGCGAACTCTGCGGCCCTGTCGGTGGGATCACCGCGTCTGCAGTTTCGAGGCGGAATCCGTGCGACCCTCTCTCAGTTGCCCGGTGGGCCCCAATCGACCCTTCCTGGGTGGCTTGGAGCGGATTCGACCAGTTCCATCGAGGCGGAGGGATTGGTCCTGACCTGGGATGCCCAGCAGCGCCTCAAGAAGTTGGAAGCAGAGGCGGGGGAAGAGCCGTTGCGCCTGGTGGTCGATGGGGAAGAGCCGATGGAACTGCTCGGCTCGCGACTCGAGTGGCGTGGTCTCGACGGCATGGTGAACATCGATGGATCGGGTCGTCAGAGATTGAAGCTGGGAACCCGGGCCGATCTGCAGGCGGATCGCTTGTACCTGTCCCTCGTCGAGAGCCAGGCGGGGGGCACCGGTTCGGTGCAAGGAACACTGCGCCGCAGCAGCGGCGAAGATGAGGATCCGGGGGTTGTGATTCGCTGTCACCAGTTGGTGATCTCCCTCGCCGGAGATGAGCCTGCTGCTGGCGACGACCCGTCGGTAGCAGATGGAAGCTCTGCCGCCGCTGCTCAGGTGAAACCAGGAGGAGTGGTAGCGGTACGGGCACTGAGCCTCGAGGGGGAGCAGGTGGAGATCGACGACGGCACCATCCTGGCCCGCAGCGAGGAGTTGCTATGGGATGCCTTGAATCAACGTTACCGCTTTCAGGGTAAGGGTTTACAGCAAGTGGAGGTGGGCCGTGGAGAATCCGCTACGGACCTGATCGAGGCGGAGACGATCACCCTCGATCGCATCGAAGAAGTCGCCCAACTGGTGGGTAGTGCGCGCATTCGAATGTACCTCGGCAATGCCGGAGCCGCGCCAGCGACGGCACCGCAACCGGCTACCGTCGACAACAAGATGGCGTGGAACCTGACCGCTGAACGCATCGATGCCCGCATCGATCTATCGCCGGAGAATGACACCTCCGTGTATCCGACGAAGTTGATCGACGTGGTCGCTCGCGATGGCGTGCGACTGCAGCAACAGGAGGGGGGGCTCGAGTTCCGCGGGCAAGATTGTCGGTGGGACCAGATCCACCAGCGCCTGGTTCTCTCCTCCGAAGATGGTCAGGGTCTACAGACCTTCGTTCGTGGCGAGGATCCGCGACAGGACGAGGTGGTGGCTCGTGAGGTGGTAGTGGTTCGATCGACGCCACCGGAAGAGGGAGCCAGCGAGCGGCTCGAAGTGTTGCTGTCGTCGGTTCTGAGTGCCACTGTTCACCTGGAACCCACCGCCGAGGACGACGTGGGGAAGTTCGAAATGAGAGCGGAAGAGTTGCTACTGGTGCTGAGAGAACCGCTGGCCGGGGGAACCCTCAGTCCCCACGAGGTGCTGGCATGGGGGGCGACCGATCTACGAGGAGGCCCCTACCGGATCCTCGCCGAGCGAGCCCGGGTACTGGTTCGAAATCGTAGTGTTGAACTGGAGGGTGGCGATCAGCAACCGGTACAGGTGCTGCGAGACGGCACCTCCGATCTGCCGCCGTCGAGGTCGGTGAAGATGACCTGGGGACCGCGCGGATACCGGGTTCAGAATCTACCCAGAGGCGGTGGTTGGTCACTGGGAGAGGTCGATTCAGTCCTCAAGCGGATGGACCGCAGGAGTCATAGACCCCGCCAGCGCTGATCCACATCCTCCGTCGATTCGTCAGCGCATCCGGTGGCAACCTTCGACTGGGGTCGTATCATGTCCCATCGAGATCCTCCACCCCCCTCGGAAAGGGAGCCGATGAAGAGCTGGAAACCACTTCTGCTGATGCTGCTGATCCTCGGTACCGCTGGTACATGGGGTTGCTCCAAGGTGGAGAAGAGGATCGATCCCGAGGTCGATATCGGTGAGGCCCAGGTGCTGGTGGTTCCCTTCCAGCAGAAGACTCGATCTCCGTCAGTGCTGCGCTGGCATTACGAGTCGGAGCTGGGAAACACCATGGCCAGGGCGATTCGGATGCAGCTGCCCGCCTCCTGCGAAGATGTCCAGCTGGTCTCCGACGAGCGTGTGAGGGATCTGGTGTTCCACACCGATACCGACGCGGTTCCATGGAGTGAAGTGGGAAGGAAGGTGGCCGCCAGCCATATCCTGACCGGCCGAGTGGAACTCCTCAGCTTCCGTGACCGCCGCAGCGTGGGAATGCTCCAGGGGCGCATGCAGGGCTACTGGGAGCTGATTCGAGTGTCCGACAACCGGTCGATCTGCCGCCGGGAATTTGATATCCGGGTGCCCGAGAACCCGGAGACCGGGCGCATCTACGTTTCCTTCGAGACCTCCGAGAACGAGGTCCAGGGGGCTCTTGTGGCCCGTCTGGCCCGACAGGTGTCGGCGGTGCTGTGTGGCGATACCGTCAATCGCATCGATTGACGCCACTGTTGTACGCCCGGTCGTCTTGCTCCGGGGGTGGTGAAGTGACTACAATCAGGTGAGCCGAGGGGACATCCGAGGGATCGCGATCGACAGCGGAGCCTCGGTCGCAAACTCCCGGCTTCGATGGAGGAACACGATGATCTTGAACATGGTTGGTTTGAGCCTTGCGATCATGCCGGGCCCCTTCGAGATGGGTGTGATCTTGTTGCTGGGGTTGCTGCTCTTCGGCAGTCGATTGCCGTCGGTGATGAGAAACCTGGGCAAGGGAGTTACCGAGTTCAAGAAGGGGATTCGCAACACCGAGGATGAAGTCCGCAACTCCATCGATCCTCCTGCGCAACCTCCAGCGGAGCACACCGAGTCTCCCCCCCCCATGACCGATTCCGAGGGGAATCCCAGAGACCCGCAGTGATGGGGAGAGATCTCTCCCCCGTGTTGCCCACAGGCCAATTCTCTTGAAAAAGCCCTGAGGGGCATTCTGCCGCCGGCTGGCGGCGACTATCGGCCCTCGGCGAGGCGCTCCGCAAGGAACTCGGGGAGCCCCGATTTGCGGATCTTTTCCTGCACCTTTTCGATGTCGTATTCGACCCTGAATCGCTCTACCCGTCCCTCTTCCGGCTGGTAGATGACGAAGCTGGCGGCGGGGTTGCCGTCGCGGGGCTGGCCGACACTTCCGACGTTGACGATCCCCTGCAACCCGTCGTGAAGTTGCACCACCGCATCGGTGTTGTAACGGATCACATCGCTGAGGAGGAAGGTGACCGGCACGTGGGAGTGTCCGATGAAGCAGACTGGAGTCTGGAGCTGCTGGAAGGAGAGGTGGGCGTCCCAGGTGGTCTGGATGTAGTCGAACAGATCGGGTTGATCGAGGCTGCCGTGGACCAGGGAGAAGTGCTCCTCCTGGTGTACCAGGGGCCAGTTGCGAAGGGTCTCCATCTGGTCCTCGTCGAGCTGGGAGCGGGTCCACAGCGTCGCCTGGCGAGCGATGGGATTGAAGTAGTCGAGATCGAGCAGGTCGAGGACTGCGTGTTCGTGGTTTCCGGCGACGATCACCTCGCAGCGCTCCATCACCTTCTGAAGACAGGCGGCGGGGGCGGGGCCGTATCCCACCACATCCCCCAGGCACAGGATGCGATCGGCATCCTGTGCCTCGATCTGCTCGAAGACTGCATCGAGGGCTTCTTCGTTGCCGTGGATGTCGGAGATGATCGCGATTTTCACGCTTTTCCCTGTCTCGCAATGGCACGTCGGTTGGTGTGGCTCTTTCGCCATTCTAGTGACTTCAGGTACCCGGGAACAAGTGGAGAAGCGGTTTCCCGGGCACTTTCCGCTTATCGGCCCAAATTGTTCCCCGGGGAACATTGAGGGGCTACCTCCCCCGATTTCGATTGTTCCCTGTGGAACCATCGGGAAAGAGCGATCCACCGGACAACTTGTTTCCCCGGGACCGGGCGGATACTCTCCGGTTTCCAGGAGCCCACGGGGTTCTTCAGGGGGAAGGGAAGCGACGATGGCGAGGATCATGGCGGTTGCCAGCCAGAAGGGAGGGGTGGGGAAGACCACCACTGCCGTCAATCTGGCCAGTTATTTCGCCCAGGCAGGCCTTTCCACCCTGCTTGTCGACCTCGATCCCCAGGCCAACGCCACCTCAGGGATCGGCCTGGAGTCCCCCCCCCACTCTCTTCTTCCCGGTCTACTGGAAGGTTCCATCCAGTGGCAAGGGGTGGTCAAAGAGACCTGCGTACCTCGACTGAAGTGCATCCCCAGTACCCTCAATCTGGAGGTACCGGTGGCTTCCGAACTGGCCCGAGGAGCAGGTGCCAGGAGACTGCGAGAGGCGTGGAAGGAAGCGGAACCGGGAGAGTTGGACGTGGTCCTGCTCGACTGTCCCCCTTCGCTGGGCCCTCTCACCGACCTGGCATTGCACATCGCCGATTCGGTGCTGGTGCCGGTCCAGTGCGAGTACTTCGCCATGGAGGGGCTGGCCCAGGTGCTGGAACTGGTACGGCGGGCGGAGCACTCCATCGACAGGAAGATCCCCCTCGAGGGATTGGTCCTGACCCTCTTCAGTTCCGATGTGGATCTGTGTCACGAGGTGGCGGAGGAGGTGCGTCGCTACTTCCCTGACGAGACGATGGAGACGCCGATTCTACGCGATCCAACCCTTGCGGAGGCGGCCAGTCATGGTCAGCCCATCTGTATCTACGACCCACGCTCCTCGGGAGCGTGGTCCTACATGAACCTCGCGAAGGAGGTCCTCGAGCATGAGTGGACGGAAACTGGGACGAGGGCTTGATGCCCTGATCCGGCGTACGGAAGAGATTCCAGCCGAGGTCGAGTCCCCCACCGAAGGAGACGAACAGACCGTTGCGGATGGCAGTGTGGTGGTGCAACTGGACCCCACCGTGATCCAGGCCAACGGGCAGCAACCGCGGACCCATTTCGACGATGACGCCATCGAAGAACTGTCCCGATCCATCGCTACCGACGGCATCATCCAGCCGCTGGTGGTGAGGGCCATCAGGGACGGCAGTTATGAACTGGTGGCGGGAGAACGGCGGTTGAGGGCGGCATTGAAGCTGGGTCTGGCCGAGGTGCCTGTCATCCTGCGTACCATCGATGACCGGCAGATGCTGCCGCTGGCGCTGGCCGAGAATATCCAGAGAGAGGATCTCAACCCCATCGAACTGGCCAGGGCGTACCGTGCCCTGCAGCAGAACTTCGCACTGACCCAGGAGCAGCTGGCGAAGCAGGTCGGCAAGAAGCGTTCCAGCATCGCCAACACCCTGCGCTTCCTGGAACTGGATGATTCGATCCAGGAGAGTCTGATGGATCGCGTCATCAGTGCCGGTCACGCCAAGTTGTTGCTGTCGGTGGCCGATGCCAAGGAGCGGAGCCGCTGGCACAACAAGGTGGTGTCTAACAATTGGACGGTCCGTGATCTGGACGAGGCGTTGCGCGGCGGAACGAGCAGCACTCCAGCGGCTGCAAAGCCGAGCCGTGGTGGCAAGAAGGAGGCGGGAGCTCACGTCGAGGCGGAGGAGACCCGTCTCGGGCTGGCGCTGGGAACCAAGGTCCAGGTGGTGGAAAGCGGCTCCGGAGGGCGCGGACGCATCGTCGTTGAATTCTACTCGAATGAGGACTACGAGCGGATTTCGCGCATCATCGTCGATGGGGCGGGGCACTGAGGAACGATTCGTGTGGCGTGATGCTGCTCCGGGATGGAATGCTTGGGAAGCCCCTCTCAGCACCCATTCTCGTGGAGGCCTACGATGATACTCACCGCCGTTTTGCTCGCCTTGTTGATCCTGATGCTCTGGGGTGTCGGACGCTTGAGGGGGGACCTGCTGACCCGCGGTCCCGTCAAGCTGGCGCTCTTTCCCGGACTCATCTTCGATGCGATGGCCCGGACCCTCTCCTGTCTCGCCACCGCCACTCCGGTGATGGGGATCTCGCCGTGGAAGGATGAAACTCCTTTCCTGGTCGAGAGCGAATGCTCGTTGAAGAGGATCGGGGTTCCCTTGACGACGGTGCTGCGTGTCGGAGTCCTGTTCGTCGCGTTCTCTTCCACCGTCTTTTATCTGCCAGAGATGATGTCGGTGGTTCCGGCACCGGGGTCGTTGCAGCAATCCCTTGAATTCAGTGTCAGCGCCTTCGGCGGAAAGTTGTTATCGGCCCCAATCGATCTTCTTTCATCGGGGATGGCGACGTGGGGGATCCTCGCCTGGCTGGGCGCAATGGTCCTGGCAGCAGGGTTGTCAGGGCGTGAGAGCCTGGCCGCATTGGGACTGGTGGCACTGCTCGCAGGGGCACTGGAGGGTGCTCACTGGCTCGGCCTTCGTTTCGGGACATTCACCAATGGGTGGTTCCTGAGGCGCTTCTACGAGGATGAGGCGGGTCGTTCCCTGGTGCTGCTGGTACTGGTGACGAGCGCGGTTCTGGCGCTGCTGGCGACGATGCATCTGGTGCCGATGTTGGTCGCCAAGATCCGTCCTCGACCGAGTCAGGATTACGACCAGGAGGCGGATCAACTGGTCTCGCCATTCTGATCGGTTGTCGCTGGACCCCTTGCTGAATCGGTCCCCTGGCCTATCATTCCTGCTGGCCCCTGCTGTCTCTTCCCGTTGGGTAGAGTCGGGGTCGCTGTGGGAACTGCCTCCAGGAGTCCGCCATGATTCGAGTGGTACCGCTGTTTCTGTTGCTCCTCCTCGCCGCTGCTGACCTGCAGGCGCAGTCGGATGGGGTTTCTTTGCCCGTCTTCGCCGGCACTGAATCGATGGAGTTGAGTCTCGACGAGGCGATCCGCCAGGCCCTCGAGCACAATCTCGATCTGAAGGTACAACGCATCAGCGAAGCGCAAGCCCAGCGAGATCCGCTCATCGCCGAGGCGGCGTTCGACCCGCTGTTCCGGACCGGATTCACCGTCAGCAAGTCGAGTACCACCTCGACCAGCATCATCGAGGGTGGCGAGGTGGGGGACACGAGCGAGCGAGAAAGCCGCAACTATTTCCTCGGTCTGTCCGGCTTGATGCGATATGGAACCAGCTGGGACCTGCGACTCAGCGGCAGCCGTGCCGCCACCACCTCGACCAGTCCCTTCTTCAGCCCCCTCAACTACCGCGGCGCCTACGACCTGTCCCTGAGCCAGCCGCTGATGCGTGGCTTCGGCCGTGACATCACCGAGACCTCGCTGCGGGTTGCCGTGCGCAATGCCGAAGCCTCTCGGGTGGCACTGAGGAGAGCGGTGGAGGCGACGGTGGCCTCGGTGATCTCCTCCTACTGGGATCTGGTCTACACCCGCCGCAATGTTGCGGTGCAGGAGGGGGCCCTCGCCGAGGCGGAGGAGTTGCTGGCCATCAACCGGCGCCGTCTCGAGGTCGGGACTGGCAAGGAACTCGACGTCATCAGTGCCGAGGCGAACGTGGCGACCCAGAGGGCCAGCATCATCGATGCGATCAATCAACTGCGCGACCTGCAGGATATCCTTCTCGACAAGATCAACGCTCCCGTCTACCGGGTGGGGGGCGATGCGGGACCGATGTTTCGGGAAGTGGAAGTGGTCCCGACCACCGCTCTCGATCTGCCCGAGTTTCCCGTCGACATGTCGGAAGCGGTCAACGACGCCCTGGCGACACGACTCGAACTGGTCCAGCGCGACCTCGACATCGCCAACAGCGAGGATCAACTGGCCCTCAGCGAGGACCAGCTGCGCCCCAACCTGACCCTCAGTGGCGGCTGGAACCAGCCGGGCAACGATGTCACCTTCGATGGTTCCTGGGCGAACATCGGCGAGGACTACTCGTGGAATGCCGGCATCAACTTCGAGATTCCCATCGGCAATCGCGCCGCGCGCAGTCGCCGTATCCAGGCGGAAGAAGATCTGCGTCGTATTCACCTGGTTCGAGATCAGGCCGCCCACGGCATCGTGCTGGAGGTGACCCGTTCCGTGCGGGAACTGCTCAGTGCCCGCCAGAGTGTCGAGACGACCCGTGCCGCCACCCGATTGCGTCGCAAGGAGCTCGACGGTGAGACGCGGCGTCTGGAGGTGGGGGTCTCCACCGCCTACCAGGTACTGCAGGTTCAGAACAGTTACCTGCAATCGCAGGTCTCCGAGTTGCAATCACAGGTTCGACTGCGCAAGGCCATCGCTGCCTACCGCAACGCCACTGGCACCATTCTCAGTGGCCGGGGAATCCAGCTCGACTGATCCAGCCCGACTGAAGAAGCGATCGACGGCGAGCCCCGCATCGCCGTCATCAGCCCGTCATCTGCCGTGTACGGCGTCAGGTGTCGTATCAGGTCGGAATGGCTGCTGATCGGTGCCTTCTCACGCTCTCCTCCAGGTCATACGATGGTTATCGTAGATCGATATCGATACGATCCTGGAGGGGCGACACCGATGTTTGAGCAGGGCAGAATCTGTATCCGTTTCCTGCTACCGGTGATCTTCCTGCTCCTCTCCTCGCCCGGTTCCGCGCAGAACTTCGAGGTCGGCCTCGGGGTCAGCTCCCTCAACGGCAGCGCCTACAACCTGCTGGTGGGGATGGCCGATGGAGCCTCCGATGGTTATGTCAACGGCGAGGACCTGTACGCTCCGCCGGCTCCGCCCAATCCCTCCTTCTTCGCTGCCGTCTCCTATGCCAATGATTCCTGGTTCACCTGCTACCTCGCTCCCGACCCTGCTCCTCAGCTGTTCATCATCGCCCTGCAGTTCATGATCACCGATCCGATCCTCATCGAATGGGATCCGACACTGCTCGCTCCGGGGGGCGAGTACATCCTGCGGGATGCGGTGGGGGGGACTTTCATCAATATCGACATGACGGGCCAGGACTCGTTGTTGATCAACAACATCGCCCTGACCAATCTGGTACTGGAGGTGGTTCCTCCTGCCACCGAAACCTTCCGTCGCACCGACGTCAATGGCGATGGGTCGAGCAACCTCGCCGATGCAGTTCGATTGCTGGAGCACCTCTTCGTCAGCAATCCCATCGGTTGTCTCGAGGCGGGAGATGCAAACGATGACGGCGGCCTCAACCTGGCCGATGTGATCTATCACCTGGCGTTCCTCTTCAGCGGCGGACCGCTGCCTCCGGAACCATTCAGCGGCTGCGGATTGGACCCCACTCCCGGCACCCTTGGCTGCCAGGAAATCTGCCCCTGAAGCGGTCGAGGGTCGTTGGCCACGCATGATGATCGAGCCATCACGGGGCATTCGAAATCTCGACTCAACGACAGCCACCCAAGGCGAACAAACGTCCCGAGTAATCGATTTGTATTGTTGTTATTCCATAGTAAATACAGATGCCTCAAATCGCCCAGGAAAAATCGTTCAGGACTGGATTGTAATCAATCCGAATGGGCCGAGAAGAAGCCAGGGCGCGGCGGGCGGTTTGTATTTTTTCAACAATACGAATATAGTTGTGAGTGCACCACCCCGGGATATTTACTGTATTTACCTGGAATAACAAACATACAAAGCCGCTATTGCTGGTCTGCCCCCTGTAGCGCCTCGATGAGGTGGTGGGGGTCCCTCGGCACGCTTCCTGCATCGTCGGGCACCTGGTATTGCCGTGCCAGACGCTCCAGCTCCACCTCCAGTTTCTTGCGGGTGGCGCTGTGGTCGGGGTGATCGGCGATGTTGGTCATCTCGTCGGGGTCCTCCTGCAGGTCGTACATCTCCCACTCGCCGAGATTGTAGAAGTGGATCAACTTGTAGCGTTCGGTGCAGACTCCCCGATGGCGCCGAACCATGTGGGCGGTGGGTCGGTCACCGTGATATTCGTAGTACTGGTAATAGAGACTGTCACGCCAGTCAGCCGGTGTATTGCCCTGCAGCAGTGGCACCAGGCTCGCCCCCTGCATCTGTTGCACCGCCGGGTCGGTGGCGGAGACCTGCGCCAGATCGAGGAAGGTCTGGGCGAAGTCGAGATTACTCACCAGGTTTTCATCGACACTGCCAGCGGCGACGACACCGGGCCAGCGCACGATCAGCGGCGTCTTGTAACACTCCTCGTACATGAATCGCTTGTCGAACCAGCCGTGTTCTCCCAGGAAGAAACCCTGGTCGGAGGAGTAGATCACCACCGTCTCCCGGGTCAGGTCGAGTTGATCGAGGGTCTTCATCATGCGCCCGATGTTGTCGTCGACCGCCTGGATACAACGCAGGTAATCCTTCAGGTAGCGCTGGTATTTCCAGCGCACCAGCTCCTTGCCGGTCAGCTGCTGCTTCTCCAGTTCGGCATTCTTGGGCTGGTAGGCGGAATCCCAGATCGCCGTCTGTGCCGGGTCTAGACCGCGCTGAGGCACCAGTTTGAGGTCATTCTTGGTCAGGGTGGTGGCGATCTCCATATCCTGGATCCGTGCGGCGGTGCCGCGGCCACTGTAGTCATCGAAGAGATTGTCTGGCTCTGCGATGTCGATGTCATCGAAGCGATCGAGGTAACGGGGGGGCGGTTGCCAGTGCCGGTGCGGGGCCTTGTGCTGCACCATCATCAGGAACGGTTGATCCTCATCGCGTCCATCCTTGAGCCAGTCGAGGGCCAGGTCGGTGATGATGTCGGTGGTGTAGCCGGAGTGTTTGCGATCGGCGAATCCCTGGTCGTTGTCGGCGGGACTGCGCATCATCGGGTTGTAGTAGGGGCCCTGGCCGAGCAATCGCTCGTAGTGATCGAAACCGGTCGGTTCCGACTTGAGGTGCCACTTGCCGAAGATGGCGGTCTGGTAACCGGCTCGCTGGAGCAGTTTCGAGAAGGTCATCTGCGAGCCGTCGAATCGTTCCGCGTTGGTCAGTACGCCGTTGAGGTGGCTGTGTTTGCCGGTGAGGATCACCGCCCGACTCGGGGCGCAGATGGAGTTGGTGACGCCACAGCGGCGGAACATCATGCCGTCGGCGGCGAGCTGGTCGAGGTGGGGGGTGATCCCATCGGGAAAACGACTGCCGTAGGCGCCGATGGCATGAGAAGCATGGTCGTCGGTGAAGATGAACAGGATGTTGGGGGCTTTCTCCGGTCGATCGTGCGACTGGGTGCGCAGCGGCCCGCTGCCGGAGCATCCCGCAACCACGGCACAGAGGAGCCACAGCAAGCCACGATTCAGGGGGGGGAGAAGTATCGATTTCATGAGATTTCCTTTCATGCTCGAGGGGACAGCATAGCCCCCCCAGCGGTTCCAGGCACCCGACGAGCCGCCACCTCCAGCGTCAGCGTGATCGGAGGACGGTCGCAGAGTTGGCAGCCACCGACTACACTGATTCATCGAAATGACCGCCCCCGACGAAGGAGTGAGCCATGAGGATCTGGACGCTGCTACTGCTGTTTCCCCTCTCCATCAGTGCCCTCGAGATGAGTTGCGCTGCCATGCTGGATGACCCCCTCGACGCGCCCCCGAAGCCAGCTCCCTTCAAGCTCAACGAAGAGGAGCGATCCCGCATCCTCGACCTCTTTCAGGCCTCCAACGAGGCGATCACCCCGCACGGAGAGTTGACGCTGACCTACGACTTCGCCTCGAAGGAGGAGACCCTCGGCGAGGACTGGGCTCCGATCCCCACCAATCCCTTCGGCAAGATCGGCAAGGCGGTGCGCTGGACCCGCGGTGGCGAGGCAGGAGTGGTTGGCGTCAAGGGAGGCATCTACCTGGCGGACAAGGGGCAGTGGTTTCACCGGGGGGTGTGGCAACCTCAGGTGAAGATGAGTGCCGACTACTACTCCTTCTGCGGTGGCAGTGTCGGTGACATGTTCTGTTCCGTCTTCGCCTGGACCAAGGGATTGCGTCGTCGTGTCGGCAGCAACCTGGGAAGTCAGATGATGCGCATCTCTGGCGTCAAGCCCGCCGGTGGCATCGGCAAGGCTCCCGAGATCATCTTCCGCGAGCCGATCCACTTCGGATTTGACCTGAGGGATGGCAACTTCGCCGCCCAGCGATCGGGACGGACGCTGCAGCAGTCGAGCAGCAGCAAGTTCCTCAAGAAACTCGATAGCGGCCAGGTCGGTTTCGTGTGGAACGGCAACATCCGTGGCTGCGTCCCCAAGGTGACCATCAGCGGCAAGCTCGATCTGGAGTGGGCCGCAAAGTCGATCCCCGCCCTCGAGAAACGACTCGCCGAGTACAACAAGAAGAAACCATCGAGTTGAAGGACTCGTGGCCCTTCAGGGGTTGAGGTTCTTCACAGGCTGAGGGCGACGACGGCTCCGGCGACCGTTGCCAGCGCCAGCACTACGCTGATGGGCCACCACCACAGGAACACTCTTTGAAGCAGCATGAAGCGCAGGCCGATGGCGATGGCGATCAGGTTGGCGATGGCTGCGCCGATCAGCAGCACCATGCCGGCATCGGCCAGGTAGTTCGAAGCATTGCCGGTG
>CBFIET010000172.1:0-18757 GCA_965661685.1 Planctomycetota bacterium | reverse complement strand
CCGCTTCTTCCACGTTCCTCTACAGAGTGGCAGTGATCGAATCCTGCAGCGGATGCGCCGTGATTACTCGGTGAAGGAGTTCATGGCGGCGATGAAGAGGATCGGGGAGCGACTGCCACGGGCAGGACTCGCCACCGATGTGATCGTCGGCTTCCCCGGGGAAACGGAACAAGATTTCCAGCGCACCCTCGACATCATCGAGGAAGTGGGATTCATCCAGGTTCATCTCTTTCCCTACAGTCCACGTCCACGAACTTCCGCTGCCCGTCTCGATCTACACGTCGAGGCGGCAGTACGACAGCAACGGATGCAGCGGGCACGTGCCCTGTGCAGCGAGGTCCAGACGCAGCAACTGGAGCGGCGTATCGGCGATCGGGTACAGGTGCTGATCGAGAAGGATGACGCGGTCACCGGGTCCACTCTCGAAGGATTGTCCCGGGAGGGGCTTCGCGTCACCATCGAGACGGATGGGGAGGCCGCCGGAAGTCGTGGTGTCGAGGTCGAGGCGGTGGTGACAGAACGCAGCGGCCGCTCGCTGCGGGCGACGATGGTGACTTCACGCTCGGCGCTGGAGCGGGAGTCGATGGTATGAGCCAGGAAGTGGAAGAGAACTGCTCCAGCTCCGGAGATGCAACCCCGCTGAAGATGGGTCAGGATGCGCATCTGCGTGGATTGCAACGGTGGGGCATCGATCGGATCGGCTTCCCGGGTGGTGATCCGCAGGGTCCATCGAAGCTCGCCGAAGAATCGCAGCAGGGGCACGAACGACCACAGGAACTGTCTCAAGAGGCGAATCGGCCGCGGGAAGAGAGCAGCGAGCCGCCCACGCTTTTGTCCCTCGATCAACAGGCTGAACGGGTCAGTAAGTGTGTCGATTGTGACCTGTGCCAGACACGCCAGAAGACCGTTTTCGGGGTGGGAGATGCGGCTGCACCGTTGATGTTCGTGGGGGAAGCGCCGGGCCATGAGGAGGATCTGCGCGGAGAACCCTTCGTCGGCAAGGCGGGGCAACTGCTCGATCGCATCATCGAGGCGATGGGGTTGCAGCGTGAGGGGGTTTACATCGCGAATGTATTGAAGTGTAGACCGCCGGAGAATCGAGACCCTCAACCGGCGGAGGTGGATGCCTGCAGCCCGCATCTGGCGGCTCAGATCGAATCGGTCGCTCCTCGCATGATCGTCGCCCTCGGGCGCCCCGCTGCCTGCTGGCTGACGGGGCAGGATACCTCCCTGAAGCGTCTGAGGGGGCAACAGCACTCCTGGAATCGAATCCCGGTGGTAGCCACCTATCACCCGGCATTCCTGCTCCGGCAGCCCCAGTACAAGGGCCACTGCTGGCAAGATATGCAGACGGTGATCGCCGCTCTCGACCTCAGTCCGCCACCCCGCTCTACCGGTTGACCCACCGTCTCTCAGATTCCACATCTGTAGATCCTCCGGTAAGTTGACTCACTCCCGTAGGGATCTATACTCCGTTCTTCCCGGTGTCCGAAAGGATGCTCCGGCAGGGTGGTAATGTGACCCTGGTGGAAGCCTTCTGGAGCCGTGATCCAGGGAAGGAATGTGACCCCTCACCTCGAGGTGGAGGGCCTCGATATGTGTCATGCAATGACACGTTTCGATGGGACTTCTACCGAAGATGTGTGGGATGCAAAGGTGCGGAGACCAGTTTCTCTGCATACGGGGTGGTGAAACAGCGAGCGATCACAATCGTTCGGTCAGTACACCAGGGACCGATTCGTTGTGCTCGGTACTCCCGTCCTTGATGGACAACGGTCCACAGGGTCGTGGGTGACGGCAGTAACCGCTTCGAGGTAGCCCTTCGTCGTGGTGGAAGTGTTACGCGCTGATGGCTGCGTAACGACAAGGAAGATGCGAGTTCGGCCCGATTGCTGCTGACAACATCGACTACGCCTCGTTGCGTGGTCGTTGTCGTCTTGACCAGAGCCCTGTGCACGTATTCCTACGACGGTGGATCACTCCGGGATAACGGAGCGGTCCTCGATCCGGTTCCCGATGAATGTCGGTGCCGACAAGGTCGCTGGGGTGGACGAGTACGAGGTGTGAGTAAGACCAAGACGTGACGATGCATTTGTGTCGTTGGAGAGAGGTTCTAAATGGCAGACTTTGATGAAGTCTGGTGCATAGACGCGGGGAAATCTTCCCTGAAAGCGGTGAAACTGCAGCGCTCCGGGAACGGGGCCGAAATCGTTGCCGTCGAGAAGATCGAGAACCCCGGAGGATCCGAGGTGGATTCTTCTGCTGCAGCAGTATCGACTCTGGCTGCCCGACACAACCTCACCGGCGCCCTCGTGGTGACGATCCCGAGCCGGTCTGCACTGACCAGTTTCATCGACGTGCCGCCAGTGGATGGCAAGAAGCTCGAGGAACTGATCGGCTACGAGGCACAGCAGAACATTCCCCTTCCCATCGATGAGGTGATCTGGGGAAGTCATGTAGGTGGTGAGAATGAGATTGGCGAGAGGGAGATCGGTATCTTCGCGGTCCGATCGGAGGAGGTTTCCGACCTCCTGATGGACTACAGCCAGGACGGCCTGGAAATCGATCTGTTGACCCTGGGCAATGTCGGTCTTCTCAACCTGATTCGCTTCGATCTACGCCCGACTCGTCCAGTCGTCGCACTGGAAATAGGATCCGATCACACCGACCTGATCATCGTCAATGGCGGTCGATTCTGGTTCCGCTCGCTTCCCATCGCCGGCAAGGATTTCAGCCAGGCGTTGCAGGATAAGTTCGGGTGCTCCGCGGAAGACGCAGAAAACCTGAAGGTGACTGCGGCTCGATCGGAACACGCTGCGAAGATCTTCAAGGAGTTGCAGCCGTTGCTTCGTGATCTCGTCAGCGAGATCAATCGATCGATCGGCTACTACAAGTCTCGTGTTGGTGAGATCAAGGTCGAGGACTTGTTCCTGTTCGGAGGAAGTAGCAAGCTTGTCGGACTTCGCAAGTTCCTGGAAGAAAATCTGCGGATTCGCGTACAGATGATCAAGAACTTCAACAGGGTTCGCATCGGTAACGAGGCGATGGCGTCGGGGATCCAGCAGGATCTTGGAACCTACGGTTCCGTCGTCGGTGCTGGATTGCAAGCGCTCGGTCTTGGAGAAGTGGATCTGAACTTGCTTCCGCAGGAGAAGCAGGAAGCGGTCGAGTTCCAGAAGAAGCAGAAAACCGTACTGGTGTCGGCAGCGAGCCTCTACATCCTGATCCTCTTCTTCGTGTTCAACTTCGGCGGCAAGATCGATCAGGCCAACGTCATCCTCGGGGAGGCGAAGGTCGTGAAGGGGCTGAAGGCGAACGAGAAGAAATTGAGCAAGATGGAGAAGGAAGAGTCGAAGCAACTCGCCGACCAGCAGGAGCAGTTGCTGTCGCGCGGTGCTGGTCGCCTGTCTCCCCGCGAAATCATGGGAATCGTCTCGCAGGTGGTTTCCGGAGCAGCTGTCGAAAAGATCCTTTCCCAACGTGTCGAGAATGGGCCCGACAAGGATGCCATCCGGGGACAGGTCGAAGGGGATCAGGAACTTCTCAATCGGGAGAAGACCTGGCTCTCCGGCGTCGACATGAAGAAGGTCCTCGTCGATGAGTTCGGTACCGTCAAGGAGCTGAACGCCAAGATTTCAGACGACGTGAAGGTCTACAAGAATCGCTACCTGGTGGTGGTCGAGGGGTATCGATACGACGCTGGTGACGCCAGCTCCAACGACCAGATCCTCAAGCAACAGATCGTCGCTCCCATCGAGAGCAAACTGGAAGAGCTGTTCGGCGAAGGGGAAGCGCATCTCACCCGTCAGGTGGGTGCCGAAACCCGTTTGATGTGGGCGAAACACGAGACGATCAAGACCAAGAGTGTGCGGGGAAGCAAGGCGGACGCGTCGGAAGATCATGGCGTGACGCTTTTCCCGTGGAAGGTGACCTGGATTCACCCTCCACTTCCGGTGGAGGATGACGATTTTCAGCCTGGCGATGAAGGTTAGGGGGCGGCATGAAGGATAAAGTATTCTGGTCCCTACTCGGTGCCATACTCTTGGGCTGGCTGTTGGCCTTTGTGTTCCTGGTGTGGCCGAAGATGACCGAGTACGACAAGGTCACCGATAAGCTCTCCAAGGAGAAAAAGGCGATCCAGGTCTACGCCAAGATGGATGTCGAGGAGTTGCCAACGGACGACCTGGTCGAGGCGAAGGAGAGTTTCCTCAAGAACTGGAGGAAGCAACTCGATCGCGCCACCCAGTTCCATGAGAACCGTTCAGCACTCTTCACCGAGGGAGCGGTTTCTGATCTGAGTTCCTGGGCCACGCGCTACCGGGACAACTACGATCTGCTGGTCAATCGCTACATCGAACACACCGGATACGCTGGGGATGCGGAAGATCTGCCCGTCAAGGTGCAGGAGGATCTCTCCGATCCGGCCAAGGTGGAGAAGTATGAGAAGTACTGGAAGGTCCAGAAGTTTCTCGTCGATGAGATCATCGCAATTCCCGGTGCATCTCTCGCAGAGGACGGCCTCGAGGTGGGGAAACGCACCCGGGGTAAAGAAGAAACGGGTAGTTTCCAGGTGGTGATGCTGGCCAAGGTTCCTCCGGCCCAGATCGGAAACCTGGTCGACAACATTCTTCGCCACACCTTTGTCGATTTCGATGTGAAGCAACTGTCTGTCGGCAAGGATCGCAACAACTTGATCTTTGACGTCATCGAGGAGGTGGCCCCTGAGGGCCATGGTGTCGCTTCTGAACCGGTCGTATGGTTGCGCCTGGAACTGGATGTGCTCG
Organism: Planctomycetota bacterium; assembly: GCA_965661685.1. Taxonomy (GTDB): domain Bacteria; phylum Planctomycetota; class UBA8108; order UBA1146; family UBA1146; genus QNYK01. Next base: position 13,973 of record CBFIET010000172.1, on the reverse strand, counting down.
AAAGTATCACTGCTGCGGGCAGTCAGTAGGAACGAGGCAAGAAGTGCAGAACATCGACAAGATTGCCATCGGACTGGCAGTTGTAATCCTGATCTCGGGATTTGCTGCATCGGCTCTGGTTCCAGACCAGGGTGGGGAGTACTCCGATGCCATCGGCAAGGCCAACGAACAGATTCGCAGGAATACCGATGAGCAGTCGGTCGGCGGCGACACGCCTCCAGGTGTGGAGGCGGAAGTACGAAAAGCGTACTCCTTCAATGGCGAGACAAAGATCCCTGAGTGGTCCTTCTACCGTCGTCCTGCCAGGTTAGAACTTTTCCAGACCGAGGTGGTGCTCCCACCAGAAATGGCTGCCGGACGTCTGTCCGGGGTCGAGGTGATCAGGGCCGTTGCTCCCTCGCCACTGCACAGGATTTCAGGACGCCTCGGCACCTTCGAGAGGGCCGAGATCGTCGCTTGTAACATCGAGGTGAGAGAGGGCGCAGATGGGACCTGGAACAAGGTCCACTCCTTCTCCGATGTCGGCTCTGGCTCCAACTTCTCGGTGGAAATCAACCAAGGGCTGGAGTCGGGCAAATCTTACAGTTATCGCGTCGTCATGCGTGGTCGTTCCACCAGTTCCATCTCCTTCGCATCGGGAACCGATGTGGTGACTTCGGAGGCGAGTGGTGCGGTGATGTATCCTCCCAACTCGATCTGGAAGGTCAGTGGCGCTCAGATTGGCAAGCTGGACTCGGCGGGGAACTTCGTTCCCGGACGGGCGACCATCCAGAATACCTACTGGGACTGGGATGCAGGGCAGACCAAGAGAAACACCAAGATCGTCACCGAACCCGCAGCCGGGGCCAGTGGCGCTGAATTGTTTGGAACCGGATACCGTCTCGAGCGGATTCAGGACACCGCCGACGCACGGACGGTGGTTCTGAAGGACGCAGACGGTAAACGTATGTACCTGAAGAACAACGAAGATCCTCCTTCATTGGTGCCGGATAACTGGACCAATTTCGAGGAGGAGAGTGGCGATGAGGGCGAAGAGGACGAGTCCTCTGCCGGTGATACCAGTGCCGAAGTGAAAAAAGATCCAGTCAAACCGGCGAAACCAAGACCCAGTGGTGGTGGAGGTTTGTTCGGTGGTGGCGACGATTGATTTGGAACCATCGCCAGCGCGTGAAGCGTCGGCTGATGGGTATCGAGTGAACTATTTCCGGGATGGTCGGATGCGATCCCGGAGTCTCCGAGGGGCTCAGTCCCCCGGGAGTATCGGAATGAAACAGATGGAACCGGCGGATCCGGTTCCAGAAGGGGCCCTGAATCGTTGCAACCGTACAAGGTTGTTCGAGGGCGCACCTGAAACCAGCTGTGCGAAGCAAGGAGAGATCGATGACGAATATCCTGCGGGCATCTTGTACGCGAAACTGCGTGTGGCTCCTCGCGTTCCTTCTTTTGCTCGTGAGTGCGACAGTGAATCCCGTTGCCGCCTTTCAGTCAGGTGATGTGGATGAGTTGATTCGCGACATTTCCCTGGAAGGCCAGGAGCGGACAAATGCTTCCCGGGCTGCCGGTGAAGCGGCAGAGAAGTTGATGGGTGAACTTCGCTACGTCGAGGCGGAGGAGAAGTTGCAGGAAGCGGTCAGACTCGATCCTGGCAATGAAGATGCCAGGAAGAGACTGGAAACAGTGCTTCTGATCCTTGGAGACCGTAGCGGTGATATCCAGGATATGCGCAGACGCCTCGTCGAGGAGAAGAATGTTCGCTTGCAGCAGGACGTCTTCGAACTGGAGCGCCTGTATCTCGACGGACGCCGGGCGATGGATGCCAATGAATACGAGAAAGCCATCGGCATCTTCGATCAGGTTCTCGAGAGGATCCGTTGGTTCCCCTTCGATTTTGATCTGAGCGACCAGCAATCTCGAGCCAAGCAGTCGAAAGCGGAGGCGTCTCAACTGCGCCAGCAATCCGCTGCAGCCGCACGCCGCGAGCAGGAGATGAGAATCCTGTCCCAGGCGGAAGCAGAGATGTCCCGTTCCGTTTCCTTCGTCGAAAACCGTATCGAAGAGGTGCTGCGTCAGGCGCGCCGTCTCTTTGCAGAGCGTGATTACGAGGGAGTGATCGATCTTTGCGATACCGTTCTCAACCTCGATCCGTCACGGCGAGATGTTCGCGCCCTGCGCCGTGAGGCCGCCGATCTGCGCCACATGTACGAGGTGCTCGATTCGGGACTCCAGACATCCGTGGAGTGGGATCGAACCTTCCTCTCCCAGCTCGAGTCAGAGATTCCTTACACCGATATCTTCAACTTCCCGTCGCGCGAGGACTGGCTGAGAATCTCTCGCCAGGATCAAAGTCTCGAGGAGAGACTGCAGGCGGTGGAGAGTAGCCAGGAGAAGAGCATCCGCAGCAAGTTGCGTGTGCGGGTTGCCAGCGTCGAGTTCGCCGACGAGCCCTTCGATCAGGTGATCAAGTTCCTTGCCGATCTGTCCGGAATCAACTTCGTGTTGACCAAGGAAGCTCAGGATGCCCTGGAGGGCGGTGACGGAACCGTTCGACTCTCGGAGTTGACCGATCTGTCCCTCGAAAATGTTCTCAATCTTGTTCTCACCAATAACGATCCACCCTTCTCCTATGTCATCCGTTCGGGTGCGGTCCTCATCGGGCCGTCCGATTCGGTGCGTAACGATCTCTTCCTCGAGTTCTACGAGGTGTCCGATATCACCAAGGACCACCCCGACTACCGTGCTCCGAAACTGGCGCTGCAGTCGAGCCAGGATGGAGATGCTGGCGGCGGAGGTGGACTCTTCGACCTCGGAGGAGAAGAAGACACCCAGGAGACGACCCTCGATAGCGACATCCTGGTGGAACTGGTCATCACCGCACTGTTCGGTGATGAAGGGGAGCCCGATGGGGAAAGTGTCAAGTACCAGAATGGTAAGCTGGTTGCGCGTACCACCCTTCCCAACCACCGCAAACTGGTGCAACTGCTCACTGCGTTGCGCAAGTCGACCGGTGTGATGGTGACGGTGGAAGCACGCTTCATCGATCTTCAGGACAACTTCCTCGAGTCGATCGGAGTCAGTTACGGTAATCCGTTCAACTCGAACCTGCCGAATCCGATCAGTGACACCGATGGAGCGGGCGCACAGATCGCTTCCGGTTTCGAGATCGTCGACGCCCAGGGTGAGATCGATGTTCGCGCTGCTGCCTACAATGCATTCTCCTTACCACTCGGATCGTCCGTCTCGCCTTTCGAGATCAGCGATCGGGGTGGATTCGCCCTCCAGTACAACGTGCTCGACACCTATGCACTGGAAGCGATTCTCGAGGCGAACCAGAAGCAGCAGCAGTTCCGCAAGCTCGACGCTCCCAGGGTGACTGCATTCAACACGCAGATCTCGCACATGCTGATGGTTGACCAGAGCGCCTACATCGAGGACGCAGAGGTCAACCAGACCGGAGTGGTGCCGGTGATCAACCCGGTGATCGGAATCCTCAATGCCGGATCGATCCTGCAGGTTCGTCCCACCGTCAGTCACGACCGCAAGTACGTGATCCTGGAGATCGAGCCGACTCTCGCGGTGCAGTTGCCATCCAGGTTCAAGACGCTGACCCTGGGATTGACCAACCTCAATGTCGTATTCCCGGTGCTCTCGGTGACCAACATCAAAACGACGGTGACGATTCCCGACGGTGGTACGGTGCTGGTGGGTGGTTTGAAGCGAACCATCACCCAGGATTCGCAAGTGGGAATCCCGAGTATCTCTCGACTCCCTTTGCTCGACTTCCTGATGGGACGCAAGGGCAAGGCGCGGATGCAATCGAACCTTTTCGTTTTGATCAGTTCCAAGATATCCGTGATCCGGGACGAGGAGACCAAGAAGTTTAACTGATCGAGTTTGTTTAAAGTCCAAAGAAAGAGCTGCACGGTAGAGATACCGATGCCCGCGCCGGGGAGGCGGGAGTGGAGTTTATGAAACTGCGTAACCGAACAGAGCAGGGAGCCAGCGGCGGCTTCGTGCGACTGTGCCTATGCATGGGGCTATTGCTTCTGGCAATACCTTCCGTGGAGGCACAGAGTCTCGGTCGTGGTGACCTCTCCCAGGAAGAGCAGAGGTTCCTTCGTGAACTTCTGGTGAACTACAACAGTCCAGACCTTTTGAGGGTGTGGGTCTCTTCTCGCATCAAGACGGTATCGGGAGGTGACCGAGCGACCCTCGAGTACTACCTCGCTGACGCCATCCGCATCGACGGGGACATCGACGCGTACGAGGTGGAGATCAGTCGCCTCGCCAAGAAGTACCCCAACCACCAGCGTTCCAAGGGAGTCAAACTGGAGTCGGTGTTGGCCGCCCTGTTGAGACTCAACGAGAGCCACACCGATTCGGTTTTTGCGACCAGCCCGTCCGATCGTTTACGAGCGGTCCAGGCACGGGATGAGATCTGGCGTAATGAGGTCGTGGTGGTACTGGAAGACAACATCAGAATTCTCAATGCTGACTGCGATGCTGCGGAAGCAAGAGTCGTTTCGGCGACCTCTGCCGATCAGAAGAGTCAGTACTCGGAGGAGTTCGCTGTCAAGGTCGAGGGACGCGATCTCTGGGAGTTCCAGGAGTTGGCGTCGATCCAGAATTACGTGAACCTGCTGGCCGATGATGATCCTGTTCGTAAGAAGTTGCTGGACGATCTCTCCGTCAAGGCGAAGAGATTCGTCGATCAGCGTTACGAGAACTTCGGACGTCGCTATCGCGCTCAGTTGATCTACGGCCAGGCACTCGCTGCCGCAGGTCGTCCCGACGAAGCTGCGGAGCAACTCGAGTTGCTGGTCGATATCGAACCGAGTGGTGATCCTCCCTACGTGGACGAAGTGGTGACCTTCATCCGAAGTCTCCGCATCGAATCGCTGGCCGGTTCTCTCGAGGCATACAATCGAGCGAATCGATCGGAAGAGGGGCTCGAACTGATCGAATACCTGTTCGAGGATGTCGATCAGAATTTCCCCTTCCGACGGACTCCAGAGAATCCTGAAATCGCACCGCTGGTGGCGATCCTCGACGTCGAGGAGGCGATCAGCCGCATCGCCGGTGGGGACCGTGAAGCGGGACTCGATCTTCTCGACAAGTTGATTCAGAGGTACGACTCTGCCGATTCCTGGAAGGGTGATCCGGCGGGAACCCGTTCCGCACTCGATCGACTCTCCAGGGGATGCAGTCGGCTTATCGACATGGGCGTCGCTTCTCTCAGCGCAGAACTCTGTGTCCGCGGGGCAGCTGGATTCCGTGATCGAGGCAAACCTGCCGATGCGGTAGAGGCTGCGAAACGCGCCTTCGGGTCGGGAGATAACGACAAGGAATCTCGGGAATGGAAGGCGAAAGCCCTCTACGAGATCGGAGAATCGAGCGACGCGCTCGGGCGGATCGAGGAGGCGGCCATCGCCTACCAGGCCCTTGCGGAGGAGTACTCCGACACCGCCGTCGTGGCCATGGCCTGCCAGAACTTCTTCGCCATCGTCGGGGATCTCGGTGAGGACCGAGGTGGAGCCTGGCTCGAACTGCTGCCGGTGGCTGAGAAATTGTTTGCCGATAACTCCCAGGGGTTGGGCAGCGAGCAATTGAAATTGCAGCAGGCCTCCGAGGCGGAAATGGACGGGGATTACGCCAAGGCGCGGGACATGTTCCGGCGCGTGGCGGCGACCTACCAGGATGACTCCGGAGATAGACCGGTACCCTTTTACTACCGGGCTCGTGCCGGTGGTGCTCGCTGTCTCTTTCGAATGAGTACTGACATCGAACAGGGAACCCGGGATGCATCCGGTGAGATCCTTGCCCTTCTCGACGGTGCTCGTCGCGATGGCAACGGTGCCGGGGAATCATCTCTTCGCTACGAACTCGCCCGGATCCACTGGTCTGATCGGGGCAAGAATTCAGACAAAGCCATCGAGGCCCTCGACCCTGTTCTCGGTCAACTTTCCGGATCGAGCATCTACCGCGAGGGTGCGCTGCTTCTTTATCTGCGGATCCTGTGCAGCGAAGGTAAGTTGGCTGACGGAGAGAGATGTCTCGCCGAAATTTCCAAGTTGTGGCCCGATGAGTTGTCCCGGGTAGAAGGCACCTACTACCTGTTCGAGGCGAGCCACGCCTCCGCACGGGAAGAGGATCGTCGCAGGGCCGGTGAACTGGTTCTCGAATGGATCAAGTTGCCCGGAACCGAGTTCGATTCGATGGAGCCTGCGGTGCAACTGGGCCTGTCGTCGATTCTGATCGACGGGGGCTATTCTGCCGAAGCTGCCGAGATGCTAGCGGTGGCTCAGAATGCTGCCGAGTCGGGAGATGATCAGGACCTGCAGATCAGCGTGTCCTTCTACCTGGCGAAGGCTGCCAACGCCGCCGGCAAGTACCAGGATGCCCTCAAGAGTCTCGATTCGATCATGGAGAGATATAGCGATGACACCTTCAATGGTGGTTATCCCGAAGCTCCCTTCATCTTCGTTCAGCGGGCTGTCGCGGAGAATGGTCTCTACGAGAAGGACCGCGACTCAGCACGCCTCTCGTCGATGTCGGAAGATCTCAAGTCAGCCCTTGGAATCCTCGACCAGCGCAGGCAGTCGCTGGTTTTTGCAGGAACCAGTGATGCTGTTTTTGAACGAGATTACTGGGCCACCTGGCTTCAGTACCTCGAGGTATTGAAGGCTCAGAAGATGTGTGAACGGGTGGTCTTGTTGATTCGAAGCCGACGGTTGATGGCTGGCGGTGCCGACAAGCCCTTTGCCACCCAGGACCTCCAGGGAAGATTCGACCAGCTTGAAAAGGACTGCCAGTGATGAAGGAAAGAGACTTGATTGGACCATCGACGATGTCACCTGGAGATCTGATCCTGCGTGCTCGCCTCTCTCGGTTGAGCCTGTTGTTCGTTGTTCTCATGGTTGGGGCGGTATCGCTCCAGGCGGATGAGATCGTCGTCGAAGGTGGACGTAACTACTCCGATGTAGACATCAGTTCAGCAACCTGGGAACAGGTCGAGTACAAGTTGCCCGGAGTGAGCAAGGCGCAAAAGGTACCTGCGGAACGAGTCAATCAACTACTCTTCTCCCGTGAATCGGCGAATCTCGGCAAAGGCCGGGGGGCTCTGCAGCAGGGTGACTTCCAGGGGGCTGTAGAGGCATTCAAGATCGCCCGCAGTCAGGGAGATCAACGGCAGAAGACCAACGCCCAGTTCCTTTACGGTTTCGCTCTGGCCCGTTGGGCTCAGCAGGATACCTCGCAACTCGCTGCTGCAGTTTCTGCACTGCAGGAGTACCTCGGGGAGCACGAATCGAAGAAGGATTTCTACGTTCCTCATGCCCGGATGGCACTGGCTTCAGCACAGCGAGCTGCCGGCAAGTGGAGCGAGGCGGAGGATGCTCTTGCGCCACTGGCACGGGGAGACATGGGCAGCCGCTGGGTGGTCGATGGCAACCTGGGACAGGCAAATCTGTTGCTCGCTCAGGAGAAGTGGAGCGATGCGCGGGAACAGTTCTCATCGGTGGCCAGTAACTCCGATGCAGTGGCAGCCACCGCCGCAGAGGCCTGGCTCGGATATGCCGCCTGTCAGATCGGGCAGAAGCAGTGGTCCGCCGCCGGAGACACCGTCAGGAGCAAGGTACTGGAAAGCCGTGGTGGAGGAGATCTACTTCCTGCCGGGGTCGTCGCTCGTGGCTGGTTGATCTGGGGACGAGCAACCGAGGGCCAGGCGGGGGGAGACAAGACGAAGTTGCAGTGGGCAACAATTCGCTACTTCCGGGCAGCGGTCATCGCTACCGTGGGTCACGGTGAGGTGTTTGCGGAGGCGTTGTATCGAGCCAAGGAGGCCTCCAAGGCCCTGGGGCACACCGATCGAGCGGAAGAATTGACACAGAGATTGCAGAATTTGGTTCCCGGTTCCAGATGGAACCGCTAGAGAAACAGACGAAACAGGCTTTTCGGCAAACAGGCCGGATCGCTGTTGAGAGGACAGAAACGATGTTCAAGACCGGCTCCAGCAGCAGGCTATCTGCAGCACTGGTTCTTCTGGTCGTCTTGGTTTCGGGAGCCTGGATGGCTCCTCTAACTTTTGCTCAGGATGAAGCCGCTGCAACCACAGAGGGCACCTCGGTTCTGGATAATATTTTCCAGGCAGGAGCCGTGGGCATCATCTTGATCGGTCTTTCCGTGGCTGGAGTTTCACTCATCATCATGAATGCGATGCAGATGAGGAGAGATGTGCTGGTTCCGCCGGAACTGGTCGGTCATGTCGAGGGCCTGTTCGAAACTGGGGACTACGAGTCCGCACTGGATGCCTGTGAGCAGCAACCCAGTTACTTCTCCAGCGTTCTCGCTGCAGGACTCCCGAAGATCGATCGTCCCTACGATGAGATCGTCGAGGCGATGGAGGAAGCGGGTGAGATGGAATCCGCTCACCTGCACCGAAAGATCAGCTTCATATCGCTGATTGCGGCGATCTCGCCGATGCTGGGTCTGCTGGGAACGGTGATGGGAATGGTGACGGCGTTCAACGTGATCGCTGATTCGCCGACCTCGCCAAAGCCAAAGGATCTCGCCTCAGGAATTTCTCAGGCGTTGATGACGACGATGATGGGACTGATCGTGGCAATCCCCATGACGGTGGCTTACTTCATCTTCCGCCAGATGATCGATGCAGCAGCGGTCGAGGTGAGTAGCACTGCGAGCGAGTTGATGGAGCAGTTTGACGATCAGCAGGCTTGAGCGTAAGTAGTTCAGGAGAGAAGAACGATGGCCAGAAAAAAGGCAAAAAAGAAGGAAAAGGGTGTCGAAATGGACATGACGCCCATGATTGACATCGTGTTCCTCCTCATCGTCTTCTTCATGGTCGTGACGGAGTTGTCTGTCCAGCAAGCGGTGGTCATATTGCCGGTTGCCAGCGAGGCAAAAGTCGAGGAACCCCAGCCCGGGATGAGAGTCCTGGTCGTGAACGTTTCCTTCGACAAGGAAGCCAAGGAGGTCGTTCAGTTGATGAACGGGCCCCCGTTGACGCCCAAGGAACTGGAAGCGGAACTGAAAGCGGAAGCGGCTGCCTTCGGGCAGTGGGAAGACAATCCATTCAGTGCGGATCCGCAAAAGAGATTGTCCAAGTTGCAGGTGACGATCCGATGTGACCAGGGCGCGGAAGCGGGAAATATCCACAAGATATTTGCTGCTTGCCAGGCAGCCAGGATCTACCAGGTGAGATGTGCAGCGGTCAGTGATCGACTGGAAGATCCGTACATAGAACAGCCGTGATCAGCTGGATGCGAACTGAATTGAAACGATAGAAGGGAGAAACGATGGCCAGGCGAAAGAAACAGAAAATGGATCCGGGTGAGATCGAGACTGACATGACCTCGATGATCGATGTCGTCTTTCTCCTGCTGATCTTTTTCATGCTCGCGACGAAATTCAAGATGCCAGAGGGAGCGTTGCGCTCCTATCTTCCCAAGAATCGGGGGGAATCGAACAGCCGTCCGGTTCTTTCCGAGAATTGTCGGATCACCTTGATGGTCCAGAATGGCCAGGTGGTGGCCTATGCCGATCTGAACCAGGTAGCCCAGAACGAGTACCTCGAATCGGATTACGAGCAGTTTACGGGGATTCCCGGGCCGAATCTGGCGGATATCGAGGCTCACATCCAGAACCGGAAGCTCTCCTACGTGCCTCTCGATGGCACAGGAACCCTGCCGGTGGTCATCGACTTTGCCAAGGAAGTACCGTACAAATATGTCATCGATGTGTTGAACATCTGTGCCAGGACGAAAATTGACAACATCGCCTTTGCTCAACCGGGAGTTCCGATCGAGTAGGCGATCATCGCATGATGGGTGAACAGAGGTTCGCCGATTCATGCTTGTGGAGTGAATGATAATAGTCGAGCTCGTCGAACTCCTCCAAGAGGCTGACGACGAAAGATGAAAGGGTGCTCTCGTGAATGAGACCCATGACACACATCCGCGCGAACTGAAGCGAACTGCAGCGGTTCTATGCGGACTTCTGTCGATAGGACTTGTCCTGTTCTCTCTGGCTGGCTGCGCCGGTCCCTCCAATGACATCCTGGCGGGTGCCAGATCGGAAGGATCAGTCGAGCCTCCCCGCATCGAGTCTGGCGACTCCTCCCAGGATCTCTTCTCGAAAACCGCTCCTGCTGGCCAGGATCCGGCGAGTGACGATTCCGTCAAGCGCATTGCCGACGAGATGTCACTGGAAGCGCAGGAGCGGAGGAAGACTGCCAAGTGGTTGGTGGAGAACGCAGATCGTTTCTTTGCCGAGGCAGATTATTCCGCTGCGGAACGCGCCTACCGAAGAGCCCTCGCCGCCGATCCTAGTCTCGAAGAGGCGAAGAAGAACCTGGCTCGCTGCCTGATGTTCCTGGGTCGTCGCGACGGTGAAATCCTCACGGTGCTGCAGCAGTTTGGTGAAGAAGTCCAGGTGCTGGAGCAACAGCGACTGAGCGAGGCCACTCGCTTTCTCTCCGAGGGCAAGGCTGCTCTGGAGGAGGATCGCATCGAGGAGGCACTGGATCTGCTGCAACGTTCCCGTGAACGCTTGATCTGGTTCGAATACGGAGTCGATGTCACGGAGATGCAGGAGGAAGCTCAGGCTCTCTATGACCGGGCGAGAAACAGAAAGATTGCTTCGGACGAATCGGACCGGAGAAACCGGGAAGAATTCGCAATCCGCGAGGCGGAGAGACTCACCTCCGAGGCGGAGAAGCGTCGTCTCGAGCGAATCGCTACCCTGATGGATCGCATCGAGGACGCCATGGTGCGGGAGGATTTCCGCGAGGCCTCTCAGCTGTGCAAGACGATCCTTCAGATCGATCCGCAAAATGGCTCCGCACAGCGCCTTCAGGAGCGTGCCGACGAATACCTCGCTGCGCACCGTTACGTCAACTACCTGGAGCGCAACTCGGAGCAGGAGACCCGGGTCTGGGAAGACCTGGAGCGCTCGGCGATTCCTTACGAGGATCCCTTCCGCTTCCCCGAATCTCGTGATTTCTGGCAGGGTGAGGTGCAGAAGCGACTGAGCCGTCTGTCAACGGCGAGCCTCGAGGAGTCACCGGAGATTCGCAAGATCCGCAGGATCCTTTCCTCGGTACCGACCTCCTTCGACTTCCCCGATGCAACGCTGACCGAAGTGGTCGATTTCCTGCGCAGCATCAGTGATCTCAACATCGATATCGATCCGGAAGTGGACGGTACCGAGATCAAGGTCAATCTCTCCCTCGAGGGGGTGAAGATCGGTGAAGCTCTCGATCTCATCATGAAGGCGACGGGACTTGCCTACACCTTCCGCGAGAATATTCTGCTCATCACCGAGCCGGAAAACGCATACGGAAATCTGATCTTCGAGATGTACAACGTGACCGACATCCTCAACAAGATTCGCGACTTCCCCGGTCCTGCCATCCGCGTCTCCAGTAACGACGAGGGTGACGATGATGGTGGCAGCAACCCATTCGACTTCGGCGGTTTTGACGATGAAGAAGATGCGGAGCTGACTCCCGATGACCTGGTGACCTTGATCCAGGAATCGACCGGCGGTGCGGATGAGTGGGATGAGTCGGGATCGACCATCAGCGGACACAAGGGTCAGATCCTGGTGACAGCAACCCGTGATCTCCACCTGGCAATCGAGGACTTCCTCTTGAATCTGCGAGCCAACAGTGACGTGTTCGTGGTGGTGGAAGCGCGCTTCATCGACATGGTCGACGACTTCCTCGAGGATATCGGAGTGGACTCTCGTAACCTCGGTCAGGGTTCTGGTGGAACCGCCTTCGGAACCGCCTACGGTACCCTCAACACGTCGAGTACCGGTGGATCGGATATCGGTTTCAACAACCTTGGTGATCCTACCGACCCTGCCCTGATCATGGGACAGCATCGTACTGCCGGTCGGATGCAGCACATCCTCGACGGATTTGTCGGAGGTGCCAGCGGTAACCGCCTCAACTCGACCCTTCGTGGGTTGACGATGCAGGTGACCTGGCTCGATCCATTCCAGATCAATGCCATCATCCGAGCCAGCCAGGAGCAGCGTGCTGCGCGGATCGTGACCGCTCCCAAGGTGACCGCTTCCAACGGTCAACGGGTTCACGTCTCGGTCATCACGCAGCGTTCCTATGTTCAGGATTACGAGCTGGTCTCGGGAGGTACCGGTCTGGTCGTGTCGGAAGTCGCCGACCCGGTCATCGACACCTTCCAGGATGGAGTGGTGCTGGATGTTCGTCCGGTGATTTCTCATGACCGTCGTTACATCACTGTCGACGTACAGCCGACCCTGGCGAGTCTGATCAACGGTGTCATCTCGACGGTGACCATCAGCCTGGGAACGTTGAACAACGCAGCGAGCCTGGTGGAGATTGACTTGCCGGAGATTTCGCTGCAACAGGCGTTCACATCGGTGACGGTCCCCGATGGTGGTACCGTTCTTCTGGGTGGCTTCAGGAGTCTCAACGAGCTCTCCTACACTTCGCAGGTACCGATCCTGGGAAATCTGCCCTTCCTGAAGAATGCGTTCCGTCGCAAGGCGTACCTGAACGAGAAGAGAAGCCTCTACATCCTGATCACTGCGAAGATCGTCAATCTGCGTGCCGAGGAGCAGAAGCTCTACAACTGATGAAACCGTGCACTGTGATGGTGCATTTCAGGCGGGGGTCGTTTTCCTGGCGGATGCCCGGAAACGACCCTTGCTTCGTGTCGGGAGGTTTGCCTCATGAGTGAAATCCGGGCGGTCTTTTTCGACATCGATGGCACCCTGTTTTCTACCGCAGATTTCGCCACGCGGGCACGCGAGGCGAGTGTCGATGCGATGATCGAGGCGGGGTTGCCGGAGACACGTGAGCACCTCCTGGAGGAACTGGGTGAGGTGGTTCGCGAGTTCTCATCCAACTACGAGAGGCACTTTGACAAGCTACTGCTTCGTCTTCCGCGCAGATCGATGAAGGGGCTCAATCCGGCAGTGATCATCGCTGCTGGAATCGTCGCTTATCACGACATGAAGACCCGATCTCTTGAGCCATTCGAGGACGCCCGGGAAGTACTCAGACGAATCGGTCATACCGATTTGACACTCGGCGTCATCACCGAAGGCCTTGAGATCAAGCAGGCGGAGAAACTGGTTCGCTTGCGGATTCTCGAGTATTTCCAGCAGCGCGCCATCTTCATCTCGCACCAGGTTGGAATCTCCAAGCCCAACCCGAAGTTGTATCAGCGAGCCTGTATCGACCTCAACTTCAGGCCGTCCGAATGCGTCTATGTCGGAGACAATCCACAGATGGACATCGATCCCGCCAATGAGATTGGTATGGTTACGGTACAGGTCTGTCGGGAGGATCGCTTCCGGACAGTAAAGGGGGCAACCCGCCCCGATCACGAGATCCAGAATTTCTGGGATCTCGCAGAGGTGCTACGCGAACGTGGCGTCGAGGTGCCGGAGGTACTCTAGGTGAATGAATCTCCAGCACTCTCGATGATCATCCCCATGAGGGATGAGGCGGCAGGTCTCGATGACCTTCTGGCTCGCCTGCTTCCATCTCTTGAATCGAGCCGCCTCGATGATTTCGAGGTGGTTTTCGTCGATGATGGTTCTCGCGATGGAACCGGAGATCTGCTCGAAGACTATTGCGAACTCGATGATCGCTGCCGCCTCGTACGCTTGCGTCGACCCTTCGGAAAAGGGGACGCACTCGCTGCCGGGATCGATTTTGCACGAGGCGAACTGATCGGCACCATCGATGCGGATCTTCAGGAATCGCCAGAAGAGCTCGATCGATTTCTGAGCATGATGGATGCGGGGGCGGACCTGGTCATCGGCTGGCGTCATCGTCGGGTCGATTCCCTCGGGAAACGAATCTCCTCTCTCCTCTTCAACAGGGTCGTTCGACTGGTTGGCGGGCCGCCCTTGCACGACGGCAACTGTGGTTTCAAGTTGATGCGCCGCCAACTTGCCGAGGA
>CBFIET010000171.1:0-80579 GCA_965661685.1 Planctomycetota bacterium | reverse complement strand
AGGACGGAGATGGAGATGACCCGGTAGGGGTCGAGCAACTCGCCGAGAAATTGCGAGAATCGTCACTCGGTTCGCTGGGAATCACGGTCCTTCATGGAGGGCTTTCACCCCAGGAGAGAAGTGACAGGATGCACAGCTTTCGCCACGGACAGGAACCGGTGCTGGTCGCCACCAGCATCGTCGAGGTGGGGCTAGACGTGCCGGAGTTGACGGTTCTGTGGATCGAAGGAGCGGAGCGTTTCGGCCTGGCGCAACTCCATCAACTGCGCGGACGGGTGGGGCGAAGTGAACGTCCTTCGTGGTGCTTTTTCACCGCACAGCCCACCGCCGATGGGGGGGTGGAGCGACTCCAGGCATTTGTCGAGGAGGATGATGGCTTCCTGCTGGCGGAGCAGGATCTCCTCATCCGTGGCGGCGGAGAGGTGGTAGGCTCGCGCCAGAGTGGAAGCAGCGGCTTCTTGCTGGCCCGACCACTGCAGGATCTGCAACGATTCCAGCAGTTATCCGCAGCAGCGGCAGTGCGTCTGGAGGAGGGGGATGATCCTCCCGAGGGTCCACTTCTACACAGGCTGGGCCGATATCTGGGGCCTGAAATGGTCGATCCTCTCGATTGATCGGGTCAGACGAGGATTCCACGAGGGGGACCCCTTGCCGGGAACCGGTGCTGGGCTACAATCCGTTACTGGTACTAGAGGCCCGGTCCAGGCTCTCGAGTACCCTCGTTTCCCGGGGAGTCCAGCCGAGAAGCCACGAAGTTTTGAATCTCCGGGTCCGTGGACCGTCATCGGTGAAGTGCCTGTAGTTGATGGCACCCCATCGAGTGTCCGCTGTTGGGATCACACGATCCTGCAGAGATAGTTTTTCGTTCAAGGAAAGGAACGCGCTGATGAATGAAGAAAACCAGATCACCAGCACCGTGCAGCCGACTTCCAGATCACGTTTCTGGGTGACCCTGCTCCTCGGAATTTCGCTGGGGGCGAACTTCGTCTTCTTGCTCACCAACAACTCCACCGGAGTCGCACACGGTTTGCAAGATGCCGGCAGTTCCAACGGCTACATCATGACTCCGTTCGTGATGCAGGGAAAAGGGCAGGCGGAAGGCCTCGCCATCCTCGACACCAATACCAAGAGGCTTTGGACCGGATACGAGACTGGAAATGGTCTGCAGATCAACAGCGTGCGCGATATCCAGTACGATATGGTCCCTCAGATGTTCTCAAACAAGGGCAAGCAGAAGCCCACAGTTGAAGATATGAAGAAGGCCGGTCGCAACTAGCGAGGCTTCTAGGGAAGGTCCTAAATCAAATGTCAGATCGCATGAGTTTTGACCAGGCGGCTGCATCGCTCGGAATCTCCGCAGAAGAATTGCAGGGACTCGTGAGCAATCAGGAGATCCGCGCTGAACATGACGGCGGTGAAGTCGTCTTCAGGGCGGAAGATCTGGAAGCATTCCAGAAGAGCCGCTCCACGGAACCGACAGTCGTTCTTTCCGAGTCTTCCGATGGCCTCCTCGACGAGGGCGGGCTTGAACTGGAGGATCTCTCCACCGATGAAACCGTCCTCAATATCGAGGGGCTCCTCGAAGATGATGGTGGTGGTGGAATCCTTGAAGGGGAGATTGAACTGGACATGGGCGGAGTCGGGGAAGAGACGGTTCTCGATACCGAGGATCTGTCCTTCGACGAATCCTTCGACTTCTCCGACGATGAGACGGTTGGGGCGACAGGTGGTGACGACCTGATCCTGGCTGGATCCACCGAGATGCAGATCGTTCGCAAGAAGCCCGCCACCATGATGACGGCTTTGTTGTTGATGACGATCTTGTTGATGCTGGTTCCCGCTGCAGTGCTCCTCAATCTGATCAACGGAGACGGGGCATTTCCAGAGTGGCTTTCTGGACCCGCAGTCAACTTCATGAATGGTCTGGTGGAATCGGTGGTCGGGGCGTTCTGATCGCCTTCAGCCACCACAGATCGCTTCGAGTCCGGCTCTCGATCCCTTGTGGGTCTGGAGCCGGACTCCTTTTTCAGGCACTCCTGTTTCCAGGTGCGATTGCGGCGAAATCTCATCGATTCACGAGGGGGCTGCGAGTTCAAATTTTGTCTTCATTGATGATATCGGGGACTTCCGCCGCCGCATTCCCCGTGGCACACTGTGCCGATCCGGGGGGGCCGCGGTCGTGTGGAGCCTTTCCCTCGGTCGGCTCCGGAAAGGAACTCTACCCGATGTATTCCAGTCACTCCTCGCAGTCCAGTCACCGTTCCCTGAGCAGATGGAGCCGTTGCCTGCTACTGGCACTGGTTCCAGTAATCCTCTCAGCGTGCGTTCCGTACGTGAAGTACGAGGATGTTGCTACCCGTCTGAAGAGAGCGAATCGGGTCAACTCCGATATCGAGAAGAGATTGAAGGATTCCCAGATCACCGGTTTCGAAGGGGATGCACAGCTGACACGCGCCACTGCGCGAATCCAGTCGCTGGAATCGGATCTTTCAGGAATGATGCAGGAGCGGGATGTGTTGCAGCAAGCAAACGTCGCTCTTCAGCAAAGCCTGCAAGAAATTCCCAAGGTCATCATCTCGACGGAACAGTTTTCACCGCAGGTCAGGACCAATCCTGAGACGGGCGGTTTGATGCTGGAGAACGAGTTGCTCTTCGACAAGGGCCGCAGCACCATCAAGAAACAGGGTAAGCAGGTCATCGGAGAACTGATCCGTATCATCCAGCGAGACTTCCCCGATCGGGAAGTGTTCATCGATGGACATACCGACAACACTCCCATCAAGAAGTCGAAGAATGCGGACAACTGGGAGCTGGGAGCCAAGCGCGCCCATGCGGTTTTCCAGGAGTTCGTCCGTCAAGGAATCGATAAGACCCGTATGCGATTGACCTCCAGTGGTTGGTCCAAACCGGTTCCGGGAGTCAATCCCGATACCGAGGTAGGCAGAAAGCAGTGCCGTCGGGTGGAGATTCGCATCGGTATGGCCTCGGACTGATCTCGCTTCCTTGGGTGATCATGTCACGGGCAGGGAATCGATGGCGATGAAGATGCAATCGACAAGGACGGAGGTTCAGTGGTAACTGATCCTCCGTCCTTTTCATCGCGCCAGCAGGTTCTTTCCAAACTTCGGGAGCGGGGATTCCGTTTTCAGGAGAAGCGCGGACAGAACTTCCTGTTCGATCCCAATCTACTCCGAGCACTGGTGAGAGATGCTGGAGTGGAAGCGGGGGATCACGTTCTCGAGATCGGCCCTGGAGCGGGGACTCTGACCGCCATGCTTCTCGAACTGGGATGCCGGGTCACGGCGGTGGAGATCGATCCGATCCTGTGCCAGTACCTGCGGGAGTCGTTCCCGGAAGATCGATTCCGCCTCATCGAGGGGGATGCTCTGGAAACGAAGAACCGCCTCTCCTCCCGGTTGATCTCGACCCTGGATGAGGATGAGGCCGCGGGCCAGGGATTTCATCTGGTCGCCAACCTGCCCTATTCCATCGCATCTCCGCTGATTTCTATGCTGGTGGCTGCCAGGGCGGATCTGCAGAGCATCGGTGTTCTGGTCCAGAGGGAGATGGCACAGCGCTGGGTCGCAGATGTGGGAACACGACAGTACGGGACCACCTCGGTGCTACTGCAGTGGAGCGGCGAGGGACGGATCAGCCGCTCGGTACCGTCGAGTGCATTCATCCCCCCTCCCAGCGTTGAATCGAGCTTTTACCACTGGCAGCGAGATCCACGGTCGCAGTTGCCGCCTGAGGGGTGGATGAAGCTGGTTCGGTGGTGCTTCCAGTTCCGTCGTAAGACCCTCGGGAAGATCCTGCAGGAGCGTCTCTCCAGGGAAGACCCGTGGTGGGGGAGTCATGGGGTCGAGACCAACGCGCGACCCGATCAACTGAGTCCAGAGCAGTGGCTGTCTCTCTACCAGAGATGTGGAGATGATCCGCCGAAGAGGTAGCACGGCCCGAATTCCATAGTTATCATCCGTTCGTCAGTCCGGGGCTTATCCCACAGGCACGCCCCGCGCAACTGACACCGCCGTAGACGGCTTTCAGGTGTTTTTTCCAGATCCAATTCGAACTTGTTGGCGATGATGTCGATGGATGTCTCGATCTGCGTATTCGCCGACCAGGTATCAGGTGTCATGTGGATCCTCGTCGAGGACTTCATGATGGAAGGAAGAAGATGTCGGGGATCTCCGTCTCGGATGAACTGGAACGAATTCGCGACGCCAATCCGATCGAGGATGTGGTGCCGGAGTATGTCGATCTGGTGCGCCGAGGCAACGTCTTCAAGGGATTGTGCCCCTTTCACCCCGATCAGAACCCGTCGATGGATGTGAATCCTCAGCGCCAGACATATCGTTGCTGGTCCTGTGGGGAACATGGAGATGTGTTCAGTTTCATCCAGAAGATCGAGGGCATCGAGTTTCCTGATGCGAAGCAGAAACTGGCCGATCGGGTCGGAATCGAGATCACGGCGTACAGGCCTGACAAGGATCGTAGGGAAGAAAATTCGAAGGACCATGACCTGCTCGATCGAGCTGCTCGCTGGTTCGAGAGGCAGTTGTGGTCAGAGTCGGGTAGCGGCGCGCGGGAGTATCTGTTCTCGCGAGGATTCACCGAGGAAACGATCCGAGCTTTTCGGATCGGCTACGCCCCTGCCGGTTGGAGTCATCTCGATGATGACCTTGCACGTCTTGGTGGGGAATCGCATGAGCTACGGCAACGTGCCTGTCGTCTTGGACTGCTCAAGGAGAAGGAAGCGGGTCGCTATTACGATGCATTTCGCGATCGCGTGATGTTTCCCATCCTCGAGCACAAGCGTGGTCGAGTAGTTGCCTTCGGGGGAAGGGATCTGGCATCGGTTTCGGTGGTCGGTGGAGAAAGTCCACCGAAGTACATCAACTCACCAGAATCGACAGTCTTCCACAAGAAGCAGGTGCTGTTCGGTCGTCGAGAGGGTCGGCTCGCCATCAGCCGATCGAGAAGGGTGATCCTTTGCGAGGGATACACCGATGTGATCATGGCTCACCAGAGCGGCTTCGAGATGGCCGTGGCTTCCCTCGGCACCGCATTCACCGCCGAGCATGTGGCCGAACTGAGCAAGATCGTCAACTCGGTGGATCTGATCTTCGACGGCGATGCGCCGGGGCAGATGGCTGCCAGAAAGGCCTGTGAGAGATTTCTTGGAACCCGCCTGGAGGTCCGGGTCGTCATCCTCGAGGACGGAGTGGATCCGTGCGATCTTCTCTCGAGCGGTGACGGGGCTCAGGAATTCGAGAGGGTGCTGGAGTCGGGAGTTGATCCGATCGAATTTATCGTCAAACAGATCCAGAAAGAGCATCCTGGCAGCGGAGCCTCCAGCGCTCAGCAGGTGATGGAAGCGGTTTCCAGCGTGGTACTGAGCCCCTACGAGGGGATTGCCCTGGAGCGCGCCGCCACCATGGTGGCCCGATTGACCGGTCACGGCGAACACATGATTCTTCGAGAGCACCAGCGAATTCGGGATCAACATCCAGCTCGAGGGAGTGTCTCTCGCCTGACCAGACTGGCGGAGGAGAACGAGGTTGTCGGTAACTTGCCCGATGACGAGGAAGCGATCCTGGTGACGCTGATCCGCGATCCTAAGCAGATGGATCTGCTCTTCCAGTTGCGTCCTCATGTACGTTGGAGCCAGCCGGTCCACCGGGCTCTGGCCCGCCGCATCGAACAACTGGGGGAGATTCCAGACCCGGTACACATCGGTGAAGAGGCGGAGAAGTCGCTGCTCCTCGACCTGAAGGAGCGAGTCGATCGAGAGGATCAGGTGACGGTGGTCGAGGATCGTCCGGAACTCAGATTTCAACTGACCATCGACCTGGTCATCGATCGACTGCGGGGACTGATTGTTCCCGATGGTCAGGGGAAGCGGTCCCCCTCTGACATCATTGGCATTAACAAAACAATACAACGAATGCGAGAAGAACCAGATTCTTTTCATAATCTTTCGGAATTGGGTCAAATAATCAATAAGTTTGTAGGAGAGAGAAAATAGTCCCACATCTCAACCGGGTTTTCCGATTGGGAGTCCAAATTGAAATCAGCCGATCTGTCCTGCGGTGAACCACTCGCAGAGGCGTTCGAGAAGTCGATCTATTGTGAGGTAGAAATGACCGGAGAAGAGAAGTTTCAGGGTGACGAGGAGGTCGAGATCGGCATCGCCGATCCCGAGGAGGAAACGGAAGAGGCGGTGGATGATCTCCCCAGCCTCGGCGACGGGGATGGGCCTGCGGTCGAATTGGAACCGATCGACGATGGTGAACCTCAGCATCCGGTGGAAGAGATCCCCAGGATCGCCACCGCGCGTAGTGCTTCGCGCGATCGTAAACAGGAACCGCTCACCATGGAGCAGGGACTTGAGCGTCTCGTCGAGGTTGGTGCCGCTCAGGGGCATGTAACCTTCGAGCAGTTCAACAGGTGCTTCCCTGCCGAGTGCAACACACCGGAACGAATTGATCAGGTCTATGATCTACTCGAGAAGTACGACATCGAGGTCACCGATGATCCGGTGAAGATCGATGAACTTCCGGATGAGAACGAAGTCACCGTCGAGAAAATCGACGATCCTGTTCGGATGTATCTCACCCAGATGGGTGAGATACCACTGCTGACCAGGGCAGAGGAACTGCTACTGGCCAAGACGATCGAAACCTGTCGAGATCAATATCGTACTTCCATCTATTCGTCGGGGTATTGTCAGCAGCAGATGATTCGATTGTGTCAGGAAGTCCTCTGCGGAGATCAATCGATCGACAAGGTCATCAAGTTGACTCCGTCCAGTGGGGAACCGAGTCGTGAAGACATGATGCAGCGGATGAGTCAGAATCTCGCAACCATCGAGCGCCTGTACCAGATCAATCTCGCTGATAAGAAGAAGCTCAATTCCAAGAAACTATCGGATCGGTACAAGGAAAAGATCCAGGAAAAGGTCCTGGCCAAGGCGATCAAGATCGGCATCTTGCTCGGTGAACTGGTGTTCAAGCGCGAGATCCTCGACAACCTGCGTGATGCGATGCGAAGTCAGCGTCACAAAGTTGTCCAGTCGGAGCGGCGGATCGAGATCATCGGCAAGCGCAAGGGCAAGCGCAAGGGGGACAACGATCTCGTTGAGCTGGAGCAGTCCAACATCCGGGAGATCGAGAAGTTCGTCATGGAAGCAGGAGTTCCTTTCGCCGAGCGCGTATTCGGGATGAACAAGCACTTCAACCGTTACGAGATCGCCAAGCGAAAACTCTCCGCTGGTAACCTGCGCCTGGTCGTCTCCATCGCCAAGCGGTACAGGAATCGTGGACTCTCCTTCCTCGATTTGATCCAGGAAGGAAACACCGGCTTGATGAAGGCGGTGGAAAAGTACGAGTACCGAAGAGGCTACAAGTTCTCCACCTATGCCACCTGGTGGATTCGTCAGGCGATCACTCGATCGATCGCGGATCAGGCTCGAACGATTCGTATTCCGGTTCACATGATCGAGACGATGAGCAAGGTTCGTAATGCCACCAAGAAATTGATGCAGAAACTGGGCTACGAACCGAGCATGAAGGAGATTGCCGTGGAACTGGACCTTCCCGAGGAGGAGGTCCGAAAGGTCTTGAAGATATCCAAGCATCCCATCTCACTCGACCGGCCCATCGGGGATTCCGATGATGGCTTCTTCGGAGATTTCATCGAGGACCAGTCGGTCGAGTCGCCAATCCACACGGCAACTCATGAGATGCTCAAGGACAGACTGAAGGACGTCTTGAAGACGTTGACCTACCGGGAGCGCGAAATCATCAAACTCCGCTACGGCCTGGAGGACGGCTACACATACACCCTCGAAGAGGTGGGCAAGATCTTCAAGGTGACCCGGGAGCGGGTTCGCCAGATCGAAGCGAAAGCGGTCAAGAAACTCCAGCATCCGATCCGTTCTCGTCATCTCGAGGGCTTCCTCGACGAGTGATTTCCCGACTGACAGGATTACAAGGATTTCAAGGGCCCCATGACGGAGAATCGTCATGGGGCCTCTTCTGTGGTAGAAGTGCTTTCTTGCGGCTAAGATCTTCGGTGGGTGGTGCCGGACCGGCGTGGCGATCTGGTTACCAGTCCGTCGCCAATCAGGAGGTGAGTTTGGAAGCGATCGATCTACTCAAGAAAGTGCAACACCTCCAGGGGAAGATCTCCCTTTATCAGCTGGAGATCGAGAAACGAGAGGTTCGGCTCAGGACTGCTGAAACCGAACTGGCAAAGTTGAAGGCGGAGTTCTCTCCCCTCGCTGATCGGCTGGCACAGGGATCTGCGATTGCCAAGAAACTTGAGATCGATGTGGCAGAGGTGGTGCAAAAGATCGAGAAGACTCAGCAACAACTGGACGCTGCCACTCAGGCCTCCGAGTTCACCGGTCTGAAGGATCAACTGGCTCGGTTCGAGGAGGAGAAGTCAGGGGTCGAGGAAAGTGTCATGCTGGTGATGGAGAAGCTGGATGAGATTCGCGCCCAGCAAGAAGACGGGAATCAGCGGATTGTTCACTCCGAGGAGCAGCTGGAAGAAATTGCCAAGGAGATCGCTGACAGCACCAGCGAATATCGCCAGGAACTATCGAACCTGCAGCAGCCACTGAATGCTGCTCGAGAAGAGACAGATCCGGAACTGCTGGAAGTGTTTGATCGGCTCTATCCCTCCATTGGCGCCACTGTCGTGGTCACGCTCGATGGAGACACCTGCGGTGGGTGTCACCTCAATGTCAGCTCTCAGATACGAGAGAGAGCGCAGTCGGGTCAAGGGGTGGTGAACTGTCCATCCTGCTCGAGAATTTTCGGTTGAACGGATTCCAGAGGCGAGGCGAGAAGTTCAATCTGTCTGGTTTCACGGTCGTCGCTCCTGCAGCGGTCGTCGTCATGAAGTCAGGAAGCGTTGCTGGAGAAGTGAGCCGGCATCCACCCTGGCGTTGAGGAAGGTGCGAAGAAAGCGATGACCAGTAGCGATCCGCAGTCATCATCGATCTTCCATAGCCGCTGGTTTCGAAATCTACTGGCCCTGCTATCTCTCACGGTGATCCTGGTCGGTTGCCTGGGGCTGTTCATGTACGCGGTGGGTGAGTCCAATGCCAGGAGAATCGACGAGTATCGACTTCAACTTGGAGTCGATACCGCAGCGGAACTGTGGAAGACCTCGATTACCCAGCGCGATGCTGGTCTTTTTGAACTCCATGATCCGATGCTTCTCAAGGAACTGGGTCCCATCGAATTCAAGAATGTCCTGCTTTCCGACGATCAACTGATGAATTTCCTGTCGCTCGTACGACAATCGGGGGCTCCCCTGGTACCGGAGTCAGTCGATTTCGAGACCATTGTTCCCATCTGGAGGAAAGAGTTATTTGGACTGATCGGAAATTGCTGTAATTCCGGGGCTGCTTCCAGCGACCTGGATTCACCGGCACGGCGAATATCGGATCAAGAGCGATGGTTGATGGGAGTGGAACTTGCCGAATCACTCCAATCGGGTGGACTCCTCGTCCAGCAATTGTTACGTCTCGCGCTTCTCGAGCAGTTGATGGAAAGGGCAAACGAGTTTCTCTCCTCCGAGAATCCACTTTTCCATGACAGGGCAGTCGAGGCACTGGCTCGAATCGAGACACCCCTGGAGGGGCTCGCCAGGGCACTACAGATGGAGACCTTGATGGCGCTTGATCTGGATGTGAATGGAGTCGATCCATGGTCAAGCGTATTTGACCTGCAGTGTTATCTCGATCTGCAAGTTCCCTTCAGTCTGGATCCAGCCGATCCCGTCAACCTCCAGAGACTCGAGCAAGATATCCCCTTCTACGCCGTCGTTTGCAGGATGCTCTTGCCAAGCCTTTCGGGGGCTGTGGCCCATGCTCAGGATGCAGATGCTCGTTTGCTCGCCTTGAAAAGTGCATTCGCACTGTCGTCGGCAAGAATCCGTGGTGAAGATTGGATCGTGCCAGATGGGGTGGAACTGATCGAATCAAGCAACTCACTTACATCGAGGATTCACGTCAAGGGTGCACCGGCAGATTGCGACATCTACATGCCACGGTGAGGGAGGATCCACTTCTTCGGAGTGAGGGACCATTCCACCGTGGCAAGATCCACGGTGGGGTCGATCAACGGTGCTGCAGAAGCACCATTGATACTCACCATGACATCGGCGTGGATCGGATAACTCTTCCCTGTTTTCTCCAGCAGAGTTCGATGCATATCCCTGGCAAACTGCAGGAGCAGGTCAGGTTGGCGTGACATCACATCCTGCTGCCATGGGAACAGGATCGATGTGGTGTTTCCAAGCGCCTGTCTATTCCCGGTCTCGGGATTGATGGTAAAGAACTCCAGGCGGGTGGTTCTCTTCGCCACCAACTTCATTCGCCATGACCAGCGGTGACCCTCATGGGTCCAGGATGTGTATCCACCGTACAGATGGTGTCGAAGCGGGATCAGTAACTGGCTGGCAACGATCAAGGCGAGCAGTGTCGAGGTCAAGGCAGAGATCCTGGGTACTGGACCGGGCATCGGTACGACCGGGCGCAAGACGAAACCGAGGCGTTGAAGAGCAATCCTCGGCCAGTTTGAAGGGAAGAAGATGCTGCTGCCGGCCATCATGAACCAGGGGAAGATGCCGACGCTGACCAGGAAGGTGCCGTTGATCAGGTGAAAGGAAGCTGCAGCGATGAATGCAATCAGCCTGGTTCTCTTCCACAGCAAGAAGAAGGGGATGGTCAGATCGAAGAGTAGGCCACTCCACACGAAGAACTGGGTGACCATCGGCTTGAGAAGAATTGCGAGTACCTCGGGAGAGTGATTCTCGGCGAGAAAGATCATCTTGAGCGACTCCCCGCTGAGCCAGCCGGGGTCAAATTTTGCGATCCCTGCGAAAAAGTAAACAACTACAAGCTGGAACTGAAGCAACCAGATGCACCAGCTAGGGCAATCCTCCCGTTTCTGATCCGGTTCCCGACTGGAATCCATCGAAAAGAAGCGTCCTGCAGGCAGGAAGATCATCCACAAGGTGAGCAAGCACAGCAGGTAGAAGTGGTTCCGGTAGGTCGCAGCATCGAGCAGGAAGCCGTAGGTGAAAGTGCTGAACAATACGATTGCAGATGTTCGGTAGCGATATCCGACCATCACTCCCAGGGCAGAAAGCGCCGTCAGGAAGAAGACGAGCCACATCCCCGCTTCAGGCAATCTCTCGACCCAGGTGAAGCCGTAGAACTTGAAGTGGAAGCTCGAGGTGATGTAGTACGCCTCGAGGTGGCCATCGAACCAGTAGCGGATCGTTTCGAACAGAATGCTCGCGCCCAGCAAGATGCGGAATACCACCAGGGAGGCGATGTCCATCGGTTGGGCGAGGCGAGACCGGATGGTCCCAGGGGGGGCCTCAGCATGATTTTGATCAGCCACGAGACAGTCTTTCCTATCACCGAACAAGACAGGTGAAGAGCAGCGTCGAGATGATCGTGGAATCGAGTCGGGGAGTCAAGAAGAAGGGAGACGAGCCATCATCTCTTCACGGGCAGATGGGTGGGGTGTCGCACAGCAGGGTTCCCGGTGCCGTCGGATCGGCACCACAGTCGTGCGCCGGGGGAGGCAATGTCGGTCCACCTGAGAACAGATGACCGAGCAAGAAAATCGGGTCTGCAATATTGACGAGAGAATCATCGTTGCAGTCGAGGGTTAGATCGCAGGTAGCCAGGACGGGGCCGAACATGACATCGAGTGCAGCAACTACATCTGCGATATTCAACACCTGATCTCCGTTGCTATCTCCACGGATGAACAGGGTGCAACTGTCGATGATTCCGTTTCCATCCACGTCGAGTAGGGGGTCGTTTGCAATGTCGATGGTGTCGGCGATGAAGTTGTGATTGCAGTCCTGATGAGATTGGATCAGATTCCGATCGATGACGGTGGCGGATCCAGCGGGTAAATCCTCCACGAATGATAGGTCTCCATCGGGCCAGCGGACGAGGACTTCCTGAAGAATTGACTCGGTACCGATTCCTATCGTCTGGGCAAGTTCCGAGGATGACTTGTAGACACCTCCTGCGCGAAGTTCTCTCCACTGAACTCCTGCCGCCGTTGTCATCCTCAACATCGCGCCGATCGCATACACATTGGGAGCATCGTCTCGGAGTGTCAATCGAACCGAGTTCTGAGATGTCCCTGTCTGGTTGATGTAGATGGCGAGACGTTCATTGGCACTCTGTGTAATCAGGTCGAGATCGCCGTCCATGTCGATATCACCGGAAACGACGCAGTAAGAGGGCGCTTGCTGCCCAGGGTTGTAGGGAGACATGGCGAGCCCCACATCGGAAGCGATCTCTGAGCATGGAAAAACGCCATCGCAGTCGAAAAACGATGCGGGCTGATCGGTGGCGAGGACATAAAGTTCCTCGTATCCATCGTTGTCGAAATCGACAAATCGGACTCCCCAGCAGATGCCAGCCGCTTCCACCTGAGCCTCGAGGGTGCGATCGATGAATTGAAGGTCTTCATTTCCACAGAGCAGGACGTTCAATCCAGGTACCCCGGGATTGGTGGCGAGATTCGAGCAATAGATATCGAAGTATCCATCCATGTCCAGGTCTCCGGCATCGATCCCCATCGAGTCGATGGAGATGCCTGCGCCGGAAGTATCACTGACATCGATGAACTCATCTCCTTCGGCTTCCCACAGTCGATTCCACAGGATTTCGGGACTGATCTGCCCCTTGTCATTGGAAACGTAGAGATCCCTATCCCCATCCCTGTCCGCATCGAGAAACATCACCTGGTGAGCGAGGCGAGGATCTGCGA
The DNA here is from genome assembly GCA_965661685.1 of Planctomycetota bacterium. GTDB lineage: Bacteria > Planctomycetota > UBA8108 > UBA1146 > UBA1146 > QNYK01. The sequence continues at coordinate 67,758 of CBFIET010000171.1, read as the reverse complement.
TGCCGAGTTCCTGCCCGATTTCGATGAAGGTGCCATCTCCTAGATTGCGATAAAATTTGTTGGGATGATCCACATCGTTGAGGTCTACTCCCTCGAGATTGAAATTTGCAACGTAGAGGTCTAGCCAACCGTCATGATTTTGGTCTGACCATGCGGCCCCATTTGCCTTGCCCAGATTTCCAAGGCCAGCAGCGACCGTGACATCCGTGAAGACAAATGCTCCGTCATTCCTGAACAGGAGATCAGGGATATCGTGTCCCGACAGGTAGACATCGAGATCGGAGTCCCCGTCGTAGTCACCCAGTGAAATTCCGGTAAAGTTGGAATCGAAGGGCAATCCACTGGCGGCTGTGCGGTCGGTGAAGTTGCCGGAACCATCGTTCTCGTAAACGCAGACCTGACCCAGAACCTTGCCAGTCGCGATCAGATCGGGATCTCCATCCCCGTCCAGGTCATCGAGTCCGAGTCCGTATCCAAAGGTGGAGGATGCGAAGGTGAAGTGATCGACACCCCTGGAGATCGCCTCCTGGGTGAACGGGACCGGCTGGCTGAAGAGCAGGGTGGGGGGGATCAAAAAGAAGCTGGACAGCAGCACGAGCAGTGTCTGGATCGCCTTCATCTTGATGTCCTATCTGTGCCCGGAAATCGGTAGCACCGACCAGCAAGACATATTGCCGGGTTCTATCGTGCTATCTTCGATGCTAGCACTGCTCCTCATCGAGTCAATGTGCAGTAATCGTCAGATGAAGCCGACTGAAGGCAGATCTTGCCGATTTCATCGGCCAGCACGTGGCTCGAAGAAAAAAGAGTGGTGAGCGGGCCGTAAGCCGAGTCCTGTTCACCGACACGAGGTCGATGTGCGGTCATTCCTCTCGGCTGCCCGTTGCCGGACAACTCTAACGACCTACCCGGGCATTCACCCGACAAGCGGGAATGGAGCGGGCCGCTCCTTTGCCTCTGTTTGGTCTTTCTCCGGGTGGGGTTTACCCTGCCAGGGACGTCACCGCCCCCGCGGTGAGCTCTTACCTCACCATTTCACCCTTACCGGTGATCCGAGGATCTCCGGCGGTATATTTTCTGTGGCACTTTCCCTGGGATCACTCCCGGTGGGAGTTACCCACCACCCTGCCCTGCGGAGCCCGGACTTTCCTCGACATGGCAATGCCATGACGCGACCGCTACACCCGCTCACCACCATGCATGGTACTAAAGATCGATCAATACTGGAAGAGCAGTGAGAGAGCCTCGATGATCGCAGCCAGCAGCAGCATGCCACCTGAAGCACTGAGGAAGTACGCAGTGATCTCCCTCAACGAGTTCCTGTGGCGCGACGTCTGCGTCACGGTCACATGGACGAAGGAGATGATTGCAGTCAGTAGCAAGAAGGTGAGCAGTTCGATCATTGCTCAGAGTCCTTCCCTGGCGAGGAGGACTGATGGCGATTGGGTTCGATCCTGGAGTCGATCAGGTCGAGCAGGCACAGGATGTTGAGCAATCCGGCGACGTAAACCAGTAAAAGGCCGGTATCGTTCCAGCGGGGAACATCTTGATAGTCCTCTACGCTGGAGAGGCCGGTCAATGCTAGCTCTGCAGCGGGGTCGAAGACGGAGAGGACCACCGTTCCCCCGCACCCCGCTCCGGTCCAGAAGAGATAGGGGTGAAAGAGACGAGAGGCTGCTTCGAAGTCACACAGCCACATCCCGCAGGCCCAGAGCAAGTTCAAGGACAGAATCAACAGCCAGCCTTCACGGTTCTTTCCGCCGAGAAGATGACCCAGCCCGGGGATGAGCCAGCCAGCGATGAGTCTCGTGAGAAATGGTGGTTGTGTCACAGTCGAGTTCCTCTTCTTCAATTCGATCTACATCGAGAACTGTTCGCCGAGGTAGTATCTGCGTGCATCTGCATCCTGAAGAATCTGGTTCTGATCCCCCTGGGCGATGATTCGCCCGTCGTAAATGATGAAGGACCGATCGCAAACATTGAGAGTCTCTCTCACGTTGTGATCTGTCAGCAAGATACCGATCCCTTGATCTGACAGGTAGCGAATCACCTGCTGGAGATCGGACACGGCGATGGGATCGACACCACTGAAGGGCTCGTCGAGCAAGATGAGCGTCGGTTCGGAAACGAGAGCACGAGCTACTTCGAGTCGTCTTTTCTCACCTCCAGACAGGAATTCTGCCCTGCTATCTGCAACCTTTTCGAGCCCGAATTCTTCAATCAATTCACCGAGGCGAACATTTCTTTCCGGCTCGCTGAGTGGTCTGGTCTCGAGGATGGAGATGAGATTCTGGCGAACCGTCAATCCCCGGAATACCGAGGTCTCTTGCGGGAGATAACCCATTCCACGGCGAGCACGCTGATACATCGGCAGGTTACTGATCTCTTCTCCATTGAAGAAAACCTGGCCCTGATCCGGCTGTACCATGCCGGTGGTCATCCGAAATGTCGTTGTCTTTCCGGCCCCGTTCTTTCCGAGCAATCCGATGACGGAGCCTGGGGCCACGTCGAAGGACACTCGGTCGACAACCCGGCGATTACTGTACGATTTGCTGAGATTCCTCACGGTCAGGATCATCGGATGAACCCGCTCTCATTTCGCCCCGGAAGGGCGGGCCAGAAGATCGCAAAGCCTCGTCCCAGGAGATTGCTGCGAGAGAATGGACCCCACCATCTGGAATCAAGACTGGAGGGGCTATTGTCTCCCAGAACGAAGTAGCGATCGGCCCCGATCTCGAACGGTTCGGAGGTGGCGTTTCGAGAAACCTGAGTCCAGTGTAGATCTCGAAAGAGTTCGATGGAGTGAAGTTTCCCTCCGCAGTTTTTTGCTGAAAAGGTGACGCTGCTGGCTTCCTGGTCTCGCCCGTTACCTCGCAATCCCGCCTGCTGCTCCGAAGTGGGCAGTGCGATGTCGGCTACCGAGTCGCCATCGATGAAGACCCGGAAGCGTCGATCAACGATGTGGGCCTCGATGAGGTAATGCTGCCCCTGGATGATTGGACTGTCCTCTATCGAACCGAGTAGCACCGGTTCTTCCCCTGGTCGGATCAGTTGCAAATTGATGGCACCTTCGCCGAAGGGTAAGGAGCAGCGGTACTCCGACGGATAGTTGTGGATGGAGATGTGGAATTCTGCACTGGTGGAGTCCTTGCTCCGCGCAGCATGGAATTTCGCACGTACAGCAACATCGCGTACCGGGTCAGGTCTACTGGAGGGGCGGACCGGGTTGTAGTTGTATCGGTTACGGATGGGGCGTGTGTATGCCAGCCGGCCCGAATCTCCCACCTGATTGAAATCCCAGCTCCCGTCCTCCTGTCTCTGCCACCCGGAATCTGAATTCCAGGCTGGTTCCACCAGGCCATTTTCGATAACGGAACTGTCGTGAATCTGTGTCCAGAAGTTCTTCTGGGTATTGATGCTTTTTGATTCGATTTTGCCATCGATCCAGACATCTCCAGATACCACCTGGATCTTCTCTCCCGGTAATCCAACGAGACGCTTGATGTAATTGCGTTCCCTGTTGAACTTGAAGACGACGACATCCCAGCGCTTCGGCTCCTGCCAGTCGTAGATGAACTTGTCGACCAGGATCTTGTTTCCGCCGAGAATGTCGTCGGCTTCGACGACCACGGGGAAGATGTTCGTGCACTCCCTGCACCACGCTCTCAATGTAGAGGCATATGTCCAGCGGGTTTCCTCGGTCGGATGCGATTGCTTACAGGCGGGGCAGGTCACCTGATTCCTGCCACTGGTCGCGATCTTGATGGGAGTGTTGTTCTCGGGACAGATTGTCTCGAATATCTCTATGCGGTTTCCGAGATTTACCCGGTTGGTGAGACTGTCGCTGCTGATTCCTACATGATTGGGGGTCGAGCAATTCGGGCAGTGGGCGGTGACGTGGAGACCGTTTAGATCGGAAGCCATCGAACCAGTGGGGATTTCGTAGGACTCGATGAAGAAGTGGCGAATGACCAGGGCCAGTAGCAATGCCACCGTGAGGGCCTCAAGGTTTTCGCGCATCGAACTCCACTTCATTTCTTCTTCTCCTCATCATCGAGGCGGAGGATCGCCATGAAGGCGTCCTGTGGAATCGCAACGCTCCCGACCTGCTTCATCCGTTTCTTGCCTTCCTTCTGCTTCTCCAGCAACTTACGTTTCCTGGAGATGTCACCACCATAGCATTTTGCCGTGACATTTTTCATCATGGCTCGGATCGTCTCGCGGGCGATGATCTTACCTCCGATGGAGGCCTGCAAAGGCACCTGGAACATGTGTCGAGGAATGACAGCCTTCAACTTCTTCAGTAACTGACGACCCTTGCGTTCTGCCACATCCTTGTGGCTGATGACGCTGAGAGCATCGACTGCATCTCCGTTGACCAGGATGTTCAACCGAACCAACTGGTCCTTGCGGAAGTACTTGAATGTGTAGTCCAGGGTTCCGTAACCCCGAGTGCAGGATTTCAGTTTGTCATAGAAATCTGCGATGATCTCTGCAAGGGGCGCCTCGTAGCTCATCTGAACCCTGGTGGGAGAGAGATATTCGGTTTTTTTCCACTCGCCCCTCTTCTCATCCATCAACTTCATCACGGCTCCGATGTACTCGGTGGGGACGATGATGTGAGCATCGACGATCGGTTCTCTCACTTCTTCGACCAGCATCGTATCTGGAAGTTGGCTGGGGCTGTCGATCAACTTGGTCGTGCCCTCCTTCAGGAGAATCTCGTAGGTGACGGTGGGGGCGGTCTGTACCACGGAGATCCCCGACTCCCGCTCGAGACGTTCCTGGATGATTTCCATGTGCAGCAAGCCGAGGAATCCACAGCGGAACCCAAATCCCAGGGCATCGGATGACTCGGGAGTGAAGGTGAAGGAAGGGTCATTGAGCCACAACTTGTCGAGAGCTGTTCTCAAATCCTCGTAGTCACCGCTGTCGGCGGGATAGGTGCCACAGAACACCATGGGATTGGGGTGCTCGAATCCGGGTAGGCTCTCGCTTGCCGGGTCGATTCGAGTGGTGACGGTGTCGCCAATCCTGATGTCGTGAATCGTCTTGATGCTGGCGAAGAAGTAACCCACCTCACCGGCCTCAAGGATTCCGGTGGATTTCATCGAGGGAGTGAAGACTCCGACCTCATCGACGTTGTACTTTCTTTCAGTGGACATCAGGAGGATGTCCTCCCCCTTCTTCAGCACGCCCTCCTTGATACAGACGTAGATGATGACGCCGCGGTACTCATCGTAATGAGAATCGAAGATGAGAGCCCTGAGAGGAACCTCTCGTTTTCCCTGCGGTGGGGGGACGAAGGTGGTGATCGCCTCGAGAACTTCATCGACGCCCTGGCCCGTCTTGGCAGAACAGCGGATCGACTCACTCTTCTGGAAGCCGAAGGTCTGAGCCATCTCCTCGTCAATCTCTTCGGGACGAGCGGTGGTGAGATCGATCTTGTTCATCACTGGAATTATTTCCAGGTCTCCCTCGATGGCGAGGAATGCATTGGCAACCGTCTGTGCTTCCACTCCTTGTGCTGCATCGACGATCAGCAGCGCTCCTTCACAGGCAGCGAGGCTTCGTGATACCTCGTAGCCGAAATCGACATGACCCGGCGTGTCGATGAGGTTCAACTGGTAGCGATCTCCATCTTCGGCAACGTATTCCATTCGAACCGTTTTCGCCTTGATGGTGATTCCTCGCTCCTGCTCCAGTTCCATGTCGTCGAGCAATTGATCTCGAAATTGACGTTCGGAGATGGTGCCGGTCTTGAGGAGCAATCGATCTGCCAGTGTCGACTTGCCGTGGTCGATGTGCGCAACGATTGAGAAGTTTCGGATCTTGTCGATTGGGAAACTCATCGCTGACCTCCAGCAGAATTCAGTTGCTGGTAGAGATCGCAGAAGAGTTGAAGAGCCTTGCCGCGGTGGCTGATGGCATCCTTTTCTTGCGGGGCCATCTCTGCAAAGGTGAGGGATTCGCCATCGGGAATGAAGATGGGATCGTATCCGAATCCGTCGCTGCCATGAGCCTGCTCGGTGATGGTCCCGGGGCAGGTGCCTTCGACCGACAGGATCAACTCATCTCCATGACAGAGCGCCAGTACGCAGCGGAATTGTGCACGTCGTTGTGCACCTGTTCGTTGCTGGAGACGATCGAGTGCCATGGCGACGTTATCCTGAAAGGTGGCGTCTTCCCCGGCCCAGCGTGCGGAGTGGACCCCTGGTTCCCCATCGAGTGCCTCGATGAAGAGTCCGGTGTCGTCCGCAACGGCGGGAAGACCACTCCAGGTGGAGAAGGCGACTCCCTTGATGACGGCATTCTCGAGCAGGGTCGTGCCGTCCTCGACGGGGTCGGGGATCGGCTCGCCAATCCGCTTCTGAACCGTGGCGGGAACCACGATATCGACCAGGCCTTGCGGAAGCGCACGGCGGATCTCTTCGTGTTTGTGCGAATTTCCCGATGCGATGAGCAGGGGACGATCTGGACGAGGGATCACTCAATTCTCCGAATTTCGACAGGGATCACCCCTGAGGGCCGGGCGTACCGGAGATGCTACGGAAGGGACCCTGCATCCGCAAGGAGACCCTGTGGACGGATGGACCTCATTTGCGGCTGTTACGGCGAATCTGCGCCGTGACCACGAGCATTTCTCAGTTCTGGATGGAGAATACATGTTCATCCAGCATCGAACTGACCTGGTGAATTCCGCCCATCGCCGCATCGATGACCGATTGCATCGTCTGCATCGGAACCGGGCCGTTTTCGCATCCGCCCACCACCTCGATCACCTCACCGGAACCGGTTCCGATGAGATTCAGGTCGATGGCAGCAGTGCTGTCCTCCTGGTAGTCGAGATCGACCAGTAGAGAGCCTTCCTGGATCCCTGCGCTCATCGCCAGGATCAACTCTCTTCGAGGGTCCGCAGCGAGGACTCCGCTGGCGAGATGTTCCTGGACCAGCAAACCGAGAGCAACGGTAGAAGCATTGATGGAGGCAGTTCGGGTCCCGCCATCGGCATGGAGCACATCGCAATCGATCCGGATGGTGTATCCGGGGATCAGCGAAAGATCCAACCCGGCCCGCAGCGCACGACCGATCAGGCGGCGGATCTCCACAGCTCGGCCGTCAGGGGAGCTCTTGTTGAAGCGTTCAAGTCTCGGGGTGACGGAGTACGGCATCATCTGGTAATCGGCGGTGGCCCAGCCCGATGTGCCGGTGTTCCAGCGCGGGGTTCCCTCCTCGAGGGTTGCCACACAGAGAACTGCGGTACCGCCACATCGGTACAGCGCACTCGATTTGATTTCCGGAATGAAGCCACTGGTCACCTCGACGGAACGGGGTGCGTCATCGGTTCTGTTTTCTCGTGCCATCGTGTAGATCTCCTTGTCGCTGCTGGTTCCAGAAATCGTACTGCAACATCGGGTGGGTAGGGCGACAACCTGCAGGAAAGAGAGTAGAATCCAGCGGTCTCTTGAGTACGGAAAGGAGACTCTCCATGAGGATACTGGTGGTCGGGGGAGCCGGATATATCGGTAGCCACTGCGTTCTTGAATGCCTTCGAGCAGGGCATGAGGTGGTCGTCTTCGACGATCTGAGGGCGGGACACCGCGAGGCGATCGAGGATGTGGAACTGGTCGAGGGGAGTATCCACGATTCCAGCGCATTGAGATCGGTTTTCGAGACCTCGGAGATCGATGCAGTTTTTCACCTTGCGGCTTCCTGTAGCGTCCCCGAATCGGTGAAAATCCCCGCCGCGTATTATCACAACAACCTGGCGGGCACCCTGAACCTCGTGGAGGCGATGTTGACTGCGGGGGTCGAGGTGCTGATTCACTCATCCACCGCCGCAGTGTACGGCGATCCGGAGGAGACTCCGATCCCCGAGACTCACCCGAAGCGACCTGTCAATCCTTACGGCGATTCCAAGAAACTGGTGGAAGAAACCCTCACAGCCATCGCCGAGCGTCATCCACTCAAGCATGTGTGCTTGCGGTATTTCAACGCCGCCGGAGCGGATACATCGGGTCTCATCGGTGAAGACCATAGCGAAGAGAGCCACCTGATTCCGTTGTTGTTGCAGTGTGCTCTCGGCATCCGGGAACAGTTCTATATCTTCGGCTCCGATTGGGACACTCCCGACGGGACCTGTGTCCGGGACTTTGTCCACGTCACCGACATCGCACGGGCGCATCTCAGGGCCCTCGAACGGATCGAAGAAGTCGCCGGAGAATCGATCAATCTCGGATCTGCATCGGGTGCTTCCGTCCGAGAGGTGATCGAGATCGCCAAACAGGTCACCGGAGTTGATTTCAAGGTGGTGGAGGAGGGGCGTCGCGATGGAGATCCTGCGACACTGCTGGCTTCCAATCGCAAGGCGCTGGAGCGGCTCGAATGGAAACCGGAACACAGCGACATGACGATGATCATGGATACTGCCTGGAGGTGGCACAGGACACATCCCAGTGGCTACACCAGCGAGGTTGCTCCACTGGGAGCGGGTTCGACACGATTTGGTGATCTTGCCGTGAAGATGGGGTATGTCACCCGAGATGATGTGAACCGAGTATTACAGGAGCAAGAGAAACTGGAGAACGAGGGGCGGGGCCGCAAGATGATGGGGCTATGCATGGTCCAGATGGGGATCCTCTCTACCACGCAACTGGTCGAGATCTTGCGTCACTACGAAAAGGGTGACGGTTGATGCATCTGAAGTGGCTCTGGCCGTTGCTCGCGGTACTACATCTCACCGGATGCGGATCGGTCACGTCCGGTTCGAGGTCATCGGAGCCGCAGGACAGCTCGGTTCAAAATCCCGGTGCATGGGATCGATCGGCGGAGGAAGACCTGATCGGTGAAACAGATCGGGTTCTGGCCACGGTTGGACGGGATGTCATCACCGATACCGAACTGAGAAAGAGGATCCTCGAGAGATACTACGGTCCCAGGGCTTTGAATGGACTGATCAGAGAATCTCTCTTCAGCGCCGAGGCGGAGCGGCTCGGGATTCGCATCGATTCGGAAGAAATCGCATCTGCTGTGGCGGCTGAGATGGAGCGCATCCTCGGGTCAAACTTCGAATCGAGGCGCCGTGCGTTGCTACAACTGGAGGAGCAGGGGTTGCTGGAGAGTGACCTGCGCAGGGAAATCTCTCAGGAGGTGGGACCTGCACTGCTGATCCAGGCGGTCATCGCTCATCATCGAGAGGTGGACGAGGAGCAACTGCTCGATCTGTGGAGGTCGACCTGGAAGGAACCCCGAAGACTGGTCGATCACATCTTCTTTCCCATCGGAGAGGCGGATGAAGAGACCCGTATCGAGATCGAGCAATGGGCTTCTCGAACGGTGGAGGTGCTCGCCTCTGGCACACCTCTCGCTGCTGCAGTGGAGAAACCGCCGGGCCTGAAGTCTTCCTTCACCCCTCGAACCGGCACGGCGTGGATTCGGGAATCGGAACTGGCAGGAAACCCCGCCTTCTTCAAGGTTTTCCAGGCGAGTACCGGCGACGTGGTGGGACCGGTGTCGGAAGAGGGATTCGGCTGGCACCTGATGCGAGTGGTGGAGTCACAACCTGCACGGAGTTACTCGGAGATGCGACCGCAATTGCTCCAGATGTGGCTCGCCGAGCCCGCCAGCGATGAAGAATTGCTCGATGTGGAGAGGTTGATCAGGAGCAGGTTTCCTGTACAGATCAAGGACTTCGATTCCCGATGAATTCAGCGACGCTTCGAGCAGTCGAGAAGGAGAGCGATGATCTCGCGAGACACACAAGGTTCTGACTCCTCCCCGGAGGCCACCGACGACGAATCGCAGGAGGCTCTGGAAGGGGCACAACTGCGTTCGACCATCGAGGCGATCCTCTTCGCCTCCCCCGATCCGGTCAGCCGTAGACGCATCCAGGCGATGCTGAAGGAGGCGCCGAAGGGAGCGGTGAAGGAGGCATTACTCGAACTGGAAGCGGAATTGATCACGACTCCGCGGGGCTACCTGTTGCACGAAGACGGTGCCGGGCTTCGACTCCTGACCAAACCCGAATTTGCGCCCTTCGTCGCCCGACTTCGTGGAGAGCGTCGACGGGTTCGACTCAGTTCCGCCGCCTTCGAGACGCTGGCCGTGATCGCCTACCGGCAGCCGGTCAAGAGGTCAGATCTGGAAGCGGTTCGTGGCGTCCAATGCGGTCCCATCCTCAAGAATCTGATGGAATGGAGCCTGGTCCGTGTGGTGGGGCAAGACGAGTCGATCGGTCGCCCGCTACTGTACGGGACAACCACCGAGTTTCTCGAATTGCTGGGTCTCTCCGGACTCGATGATCTTCCCGAGCCGGAGCGGCTCCGGGAGCAGGGATCCGATCTGGGACTGGAGGTTCTCGACGATCTTCTGGGCGAAGGAAAAGCCGCCGGGGAAGCGGCGCAGGAGCCTCAGGAGCCCGATTCAAGTTCCGGAAAGGGGGAAGAGACGTCGCAGACGGCGAAATCGACCCCGCCCCTCGACGAGGATCTGGACGACTACGTCCCCGACGGCTGGGACGGGAAATAGACGCTTCCCGGTCGGCTTGACACATCTTCCCTTGGGGCTAACATTGGCCCTTCTGTGCGCCGGTAGCTCAACTGGATAGAGCACCTGACTACGGATCAGGAGGTTGGGGGTTCGAATCCTCCCCGGCGTGCTTGCATTCGATCCCTGACCAGGAGTGGAGGACCTCGAATGGGCGTCTCCTGGCTCGATGATGATCCAGATCTTCTCCACATGCAGATGGCGCTCCAGGAAGCGCGTGATGCAGAAAAAAAGGGAGAGGTTCCGGTAGGAGCAGTGATCGTTCACCCCGAGATGGGAGTGATCGGCCGCTCACGGAATGCGAAGGAGACCCTTCGCGATCCCACCGCCCACGCAGAGATCCTTGCGATAGGACAGGCTGCAGAGGCGGTGGCGGGGTGGAGGCTGGATGGAACCACCCTCTACTGCACCCTGGAACCGTGTCCGATGTGTGCAGGAGCGATCTTGCAGGCGAGGATCGATCGAGTGGTGTTCGGTGCGTCCGACTCCCGGTGGGGAGCGGTGGAGACGAAGTTGAAGGTTTTCGAACCGGGTCTCTTCAATCATGATGTGGCCTGGACCGGTGGTGTTCTTGGAGACGAATCGGGAGATATGCTGCGAGCATTCTTCCGGGAACGCAGGAATCCACCGGCATGAGATCGAGATGAGAGCGCGGAGAGGTGCCAGAGTGGTCGATTGGGCCGGTTTCGAAAACCGGTGTGCCTTTACCGGTACCGTGGGTTCGAATCCCACCCTCTCCGCCATATTTTGCGAGGTGTCGGAGAATCGCAGCGGATACGATCCGGTACCCACAGCGGGCACTGGAAATGACAAGATTTCCTGTGAAAATGCACGGGAGTGATGTTTGAGTTGCGACGACGTCGACGGATTGAAGAGGATACATCGGGAGAGGTGTCCGAGTGGCTTAAGGAGCACGCTTGGAAAGCGTGTGTGCGTTAACCCGTACCGTGGGTTCGAATCCCACCCTCTCCGCCATCCTTCTTCACCACGCAGGGGAAACTCCTGCACAGAGCTACATTCAAGAGATCCGGGGTCCGGGCGACTGGCGGCCCGTGAACCTGGTCAGCCCCTGACGGGAGCAGCCATGTCGGTCACCGTTGGTGTGCTTCGGGCTCCGGTCTTTTCCAATGCTTGTGCAATTGTACGTAGAGACGATCTCCTCCCCTCATCTCCTCATCTCATCTCCTCCGCTCATCTCTTGCCCTGAATTGCCCCGATCGAGGGGGCATCTCGCCAGGAGTTTCTCGTTGAATACTTGCAGGAGTGTCCTGTCGAGGTTCAGATGAGGGCATGTCGGACCACAGCACCAACCCTCCATCCCGAGGCAATTCCGGGAGTGATCGCTACGAAGTGATCGCCCGTCGCTACCGTCCCCGAAACTTCGACGAAGTGGTGGGACAAGAGGCGGTGGCGGAGGTGTTGAGGCAGGCGATCCTGCAAAATCGGTTGGCTCATGCGTACCTCTTCTGTGGACCACGGGGAGTCGGCAAGACATCGATGGCGAGGATCTTCGCCCGTACCTTGCAATGTCCCGAGGGGGACGGGGCACTCCCCTGCGATCGCTGTGCCACCTGTGAACAGATCTTCCGGGGAGAGGACTCCGATGTCACCGAGATGGACGGTGCCTCTCACAGGGGAATCGACGATATTCGCAGCCTGATCGAACATGTGCAGTACGCTCCGACCCAGGGGCCCTATCGGATCTTCATCATCGATGAGGTTCACATGCTGACCCGGGAAGCGTTCAACTCCCTTCTGAAGACGCTGGAGGAACCGCCCGCCCACGTGAAGTTCATCTTCGCCACCACCGAACCGGAGCGGATCATTCCGACGGTTCTGTCTCGCTGTCAGCGATGTGACTTCTCGTCGATTTCCCGTGGAGATATCGTCCGTCGGCTCGGGCAGATCTGCGAACTGGAGGGTGCGGCACCGCGGGAGGGCTTGCTCGAGAATATCGCCTCCCTCTCGGCAGGGGGGATGCGCGATGCGCAATCGTTGCTGGACCAGGTCCTCTCCTTCGCCGGAGAGGAACCGGGACCTGACGATCTCGACCGTATCACCGGAAGGATCTCCGAAGAGAAACTGGATCAACTGCTCGCAGCAGCCGAGTCTGCGGAGATGGCTGCAGTGGTCGCACAACTCACGCCCATCTTCGAGGGTGGAACCGAGGCATCGGTGCTTACCGAGCAGATTGCGGAGGCGTTGCGACATCGGTTGCACGAGGGGGTGAAGAGAAACTGGTCCGGTGATGAGCTGGAGCGGAATCTACTGGCACAGGAGATCATCCAGGAAACCCGTCAGAAGTTGCGACGTCAGGATCGAGGAGATCTGTTGCTGGAGCTGGCTTTGATGAGGATCTCTACCCTTCGATCACTGGTCCCCATCGATACCCTGGTGAAGGGATCTCCGAGTCCCTTGATCGGTGAAACTGGTGGCGTTGTCGAGGGGACTGGATCCTCCGTTGACACCACTCCCCGCACCCCGAAGGCACAAGAAACGGCTGACACTCCTCCAGTCGTTACCCGTGCTCCGGAAGTGGCTGCCGCTGGTGGCGCACAAGCTGCCAGAGAGCGACTTCGTCAGGGGACCAAGGACTCCCCTCCAGTTGCTGAAAGTACTTCCCGATCGACACCTTCCAGAGGAGATGAGTCCGCCTCCCCGGAGCAAGAGTTGCTCGACTGCTTGAAAGCGATCGATGCGATGCTGCCACGAAAATTCCAGGTGGGAGGACGATTGGAACGATCCGCGGCTGGATGGAGTTTGCAGGCAAGAAGTTCCCTTTTTGATGCACTCTCCAGTGAAGGAGCGAACAAGGCATTTCGATCGTGGGAAAAGAAGAATGGTTCCCTGATTATCGAACGATGGTCGGAACAAGAGGAGGCGGAGAAGCCAGTCTTGGGAGCTTCCACTTCAGGAGAGCGGCCGGAAATCGTCGGCCAGGCAGAGGAAATTTTTTCGAGTGAAGCGAGAAACCGTGGTCCCAGAAGTGATGGAGACCCGATTCCAGGTTGATGATTGAAGGAGTTCGGCGATGTCGACGGGAGATCTGGGAGGCCTCTTTCAGCAGGCCCAGAAGATGCAAAAAGAGTTAAAGGCTGTTCAGGAAGATCTCAAGCAACGGATGGTGCTGGGGGAGTCGGGGAGCGGTTTGATCAAGGTTTACGCCAACGGTCAGCAGGAGATCCTCAAGATCGAGATCGATCCCCAGGCGGTGGACGCAGATGACACCGATATGCTCGAGGATCTGATTCTCGTTGCGGTGCAGCAGGCACTGGAGAAGGCGAAGGAACTGTCTGATCAGGAAACCTCTCGCGTGACCGGTGGAATGTCCTTCCCAGGAATGTCGTAGGTGGGGCAGATGTCGAGCGAAAACTTGATGGAAGAGTTGATCGCTGCACTATCTTCCCTACCAGGAATCGGAAGCAAGAGTGCAGAGCGTCTCGCCTATCACCTGCTGAAGGTATCCAGAGCAGATGCGATGCGTATTTCCGATGCGATCCGTAGGGTCAAGGACGACCTCAGGAGATGCATCCATTGCGAGGACATCAGCGAACGGGAAGTCTGTGAGATCTGTTCCGACGAAGGTCGTGAGCGCAACTCCATCCTGGTGGTGGAACAGCCCAAGGATCTGCGCGCCATCGAACAGAGTGGTTCCTATTCGGGGCTTTACCATGTTCTCGGGGCGTCCTTCTCGCCGATGGATGAGCGTGGTCCGGAGCAACTCTCCCTGCAGAAATTGGTGGATCGATGCTCCTGTGACGACGTCGATGAGGTAATCCTCGCCACCAACCCCGATTTCGAGGGGGACGGGACTGCCATGCTGGTCACCGAAGCGCTCTCCGTTGCAGGTGTCACGGTGACACGACTGGCCCGCGGGCTACCTGCAGGAGGGCAGATCGAGTACATGAATCGCAGCATCTTGCGAGATGCCGTGGAAGGTCGTCGATCGTTTGAAAATACCCTGGAGGACGAATGATCGTCGCCGACCTCCTACACGCCTCCACTCGTTTCCTTCGCCTGAGGTTACTGCTGTTGACGATGGTCGTGAGCCCCGTGCTGGGTGTGCATGCGTTTCAATTGCCTACTGCCGAAGAACTGGAGACTTCAGTTCATGTGGAGATTCTTCGCAACGATGAGATCTTTGCAGGCAATGAACAGGCAGTGAACGACTGGATCCCGGTCTTGGTCATGATCACGAACCGATCGGCGACTCTGGATGCAGAGTATCAGATCAACTTTGTTGCCCGCGGAAATCGTTATTCCTCGAGGGCAGGAAAGTTGTGGGAGTGCACCACCGAGGTCGTGGTGAAGAGTAACGAGGAAAGGTCAGTGATCCTGGCCTATCCCACCGGAGCGGGTTCTTCCGAGGGCTATCAGTACTATCTAAATTCGGCGTCCTTTTCCTTCAAGAAGAATGATCAACCCTTCATCATCTCCAAGATGCCCAGGGTTGAAAAAATAGACACACCTATCTCTGATGATGACGAGTGTCGACAACTGGCGTCTCTCGTGGTGAGTACCTCAGCACCAGTAAGGGGGTTCACCCCGAATCTGTCTCCTGATCTGGGTAAACGCTACGGATCGGTGAGCATCAATAACGGGCTCACAAAGATATCCAGTCGAGATTTCCCGCAGAATCGTGAAGCTTTGCTCGGATTCGATTACGTCTTCGTCGTGGCTTCCGATCCGGATGATTTTTCGGCGGGGCAACGCAATGCACTTCGAGAAGCGGTTCGAGCAGGGGTCACGGTGGTCCTCAAGCCCGACTCGAGGGGGCGAGGCCTCGGCTGGATTCCCGGATTTGTTGCAAAGCCGCAACTGGTCGAAGTCGCTGGAGAGGAAGAGCATTTCCTCTTCTCACTGGAAAGCCACGGATCGCGATTTGCTCCAGGATTGATCCAGATCGATGATGGCCAGGGGAGATGGTTAGCGCTGGAATCTTCCAGGAATGACCCTGAAATCCTCAGATCCATCGACTTTCAACGAGATCCGTGGCACCTGGGATCAGCGGTTTCCAGGTTGGATCGAATGCCTCTCCTCAAGGGACTCGTCCAGCGGATCGATCAACAACATCGGCCCACTGGAACCCTGGCCATCTCTTTCTGGTTCGGAGTGATCTACGTGTGTCTGTTCTGGCCAGTTGCAGGCTGGCTGCTGAAGAGGGCAGGTAAGTTGCCACATATGCTGTGGCTGCAACCAGCGGTGGTGGCGGTTCTTTTTCTTTGCATCTATCTGCTCGTGAACTTCATCCATGGTGTCGTTCCACGGCAAACCAAGGAGGTGATCCTCGTCCGAACACCTGAGAAAGAGAGCGCGATTGCATTCGTGCTGGAAACGAGTTTTTCCCCCGGTGGTGGTGTCGAAGCTCTTTCCGAGGGGGGCAATACTCGTCCCAGATTGCCTTTCTCCGTCGGTAGTTTGAACAGTTCCATCCACTACAAACTGCAACCGGATGGGACGATGGTCACCGAGATCGATCGAAAAGTGCGTTCGATCTCACATGAGGTTGCCTGTGATGTGGTCGATCTTCCGCCGGTGGAGGGGAATGTTGGACTGATACATATCGAAACAAACCATGGGATTCGCCGCCGGGCGATGGAAGCAGGGCTTGATCGACTCTTCTCCGATGCCGGGGACAGTTGGATCACCGGAGAACTGTTTCCTACTGCCGGGCGGATGCACAGGACTGCCAATCGCAATACCCTCGCTACAGCCAAGGCGACGCTGGAGACAAGACGGGTACGCCGGACCATCGTGTCGTCAATCCTTGATGAGAAGGACCAGGAGAAGTTGTCGGTCACGCCAGAAACCCCGGTCATCATCGTGGACTGCCATGTCTTCGAGCGGGGAGAGCAGCAATGAGTCATTCCAGTTCCTCCATCATCGAAGTCAGGGACCTGGAGATCGCTTTCGGCAAGAAGGTGGCGGTTGCAGGGATCAGTTTTGACGTGTCCAGAGGTGTCATCCATGGATTCATCGGTCCTAACGGAGCCGGAAAGACGACGACGATCCGGGTGCTGGCCTCGCTGCTGATTCCAACCGCTGGTGGCGCCTGGGTGGATGGATTCAATGTCGTGACCGAACCTGCATCGGTGCGGAGTCGGCTTGGTTACATGCCCGATTACGTGGGTGTGTATGAGGGTCTCTCTGTCCGTGAATATCTGGAGTTCTTCGCTCTCGCTCATCGGCTGACCCCAGCAAGAAGAAAATCGGCCATCGCGGATGTGGTGGAACTGACCGATCTCCAGAATCTCCTGGAGATCGAGGTTCACACCCTCTCGAAGGGGATGAGGCAACGCCTGTGCCTCGCACAGACGCTGTTGCATGAGCCGGACCTGTTGATTCTGGACGAACCTGCCAGTGGGCTTGATCCGCGGGCGAGGATCGAATTCAGAGGGCTCCTGACGGAACTCCGTAGGCTGGGGAAGACCATCTTTCTATCGAGTCATATCCTGTCGGAACTTTCTCCGATCTGTGATTCGGTCAGCATCATCGAGAAGGGAAATCTGGTTGCCCACGGCCCTCTGGAGGAGATCCAGAGCAAAATCAGAGGACATGAGGTTCGATATGAGGTCGTTCTCGTGGAAGAGAGAAGCGACGCGGAAAAGATACTCAGCCAGATCCCAGGAGTCAGCAGAACGGCCCTCGAAGGACGAAAACTGACTGTTGATTGGACCGGATCGGATCAGGAGATCCATCAGGTCTGGGCAGCTCTCTCTTCCGCCAAGATTGCCTTCACCTCGGTGAGTCGCAGAGAAGATGATCTGGAGAGCCTGTTCATGAATCTCACATCTGGGGAGGTCCAATGAAACTGCCCAGACTTCTCGATTCGACCAGCACTGCTTTGCTTCAGAAGGAACTGATCCTACGGATTCGCAGGATTCGATCGCTGTTGGTTCAACTGACCTTCGCAGCACTCGTGGGTGGAATCATGTGGGCGTACACCATCGGGCAGGGGGAGCAACTCAGTGAGGCGCCTGAGGCTCATGCGATGACGCTGGCATCGATTTACTTCACCATCCAGCTCATCGCCATCGGGATTGTGATTCCCTTGCTGGCATCGGTGAGTATTACCTCGGAAAAACAATCCAAGACGTGGGATACCTTGCTGGGGACTGATATGTCTCCCGGTCAGATCGTATGGGGCAAGTTGCTTGGCATCATGGGGGCTCTCTTCTACCTCTTGATCTTGCCAGCACCTCTGCTGGGGTTCGTGACGATCTTTGGAGGAGTCTCCATCGTCTCGATCATATTCGAATATTTGCTGCACTTCTTACTGTCACTGCTGGTCGCTAGCATCGGAATCTTATCTTCGGCCTCTACCGGCAGTCAGATCCGAGCGATCCTCCAGGTCTACGTCTTTGTCATTCCGACTTTGTTTTTCATGGCGGTTGGGTTTTCTGTTGAGATCTACAATGACGGTTACCTGGTTCTCGATTATCTGCTCATGAACATCCAGGATTATCAGTTTCTGTTCTGGCTGATTCCGCTGTACCTGTTCGTGGTGGTGGGGTCGTTGTTTCTGGCGAACTACCTTCTCACGGGAGTGGAGTCCGCAAGAGATATTCTCATGCGTAGTTTTGGTTTCATCTTCCTACTCGTCATGTGCTCCGATCTGGTCTGGCAAATCAACGGTTTTCTCGGACCTGTCTCATACAACAACGGTGATAGTTTGAGTCTTGGCAACTCACTGGGTGGCGGGTCGGGACAGGTGTTGCTGGTGGCTACCTGCGCAATGGTGGCGTTCTTGACACGCATTGCCGGATCGGAGGCGAGAGTTCCACTTCGGGTCGTACAACTTCGCACGGAAAAGCCGGTTCTGACCTCTCTTGGCATCTTTCTGCTGCCAGGAGGAGTCCGCAACTGGATACTTGCAGTGATCTGCCTGGGGATCTGTGTCAGTGCGATCCTGACCCTGGCTCAACTGGAGTCACTGGATGGACTGACAACTTCGGGGGACGCTGCAGTCGAGAATTACCGGTTACTGTCGTCGTTGTTCGTCGATCGAACCGTGGCAATCTTTCTGTGGGGTTGTTCAGTCCTCGCGCTGGCATGGGTGTTCGCTCAGCTTGGATTTTCCGAGATCATTTCTGGTGTTCTCGCCAATGGAACTCATCTGATTGCGGTGATGGGTGTCGCTACCCTTGATCGTTTCAATCCTGACATGGTCTACGAGGGTATTGCTCCACCGTTCGTCATCTTCTTCAAGCATTCCTGGAGGACCACTTCGCCGAACATCACTGCTGAACTGCACCATCTGCAATTGATAAGTTTGTTGTCCGTGGCGATCCTGCTACTACTCGGAGGAGCGATAGCACGGATGCGTGGAATCCCGGTGTTCAGGGTGCAGAGGTCAGGAATGGATAAACTATACCTGGAGATTCCTGAGGAGAAATCATGAGAGAGAAGACGATGAAGGTTTTTCTGGCAGTGATGTTCAGTTGCTTACCCCTGATGCTGATTGCGGACGAGGTGGTCTTGAGATCGGGCAAGGTTCTGGAAGGAAAGATTCTCTCGGAAACCGCAAAGAAGGTGAAAATCGAGGTGGTGATCGGGAAGTCGAGAGCCGTGATGACGGTGGATCGAAAAGAGATCGAAAAGATCACCAGAGGCGTTCTCCCAAATGATGAGTTCGTGAAAAGACTGGAAGCACTGGACCCTGCAGATCTTCAAGGTCATAAAGACTTGATGGCGTGGGCGCATGAAAAGAAGTTGTTCCAGCAGGAAAAGTTGATTCTAGCGCGGATTCCCGCTGTCGAGGTCGCTGCTCGAAAGAAAGCCAATCCGCACAAGTGGTGCCGGGAGTGTGACGCGTCGGGAACGGCCTCCTGTAAAGGGTGCGTCGGCAAAGGAAAGAGCTCGACTCCTTGCGGAAAGTGCGCTGGTTCCGGAATGGGACTGAAGTGTGTGACCTGTACCAAGGCGGAGGATAGCCTTCTCGATTGCCGACGCTGCGGGGGAGAAGGTACCTATGAACGGTTTGATCCACTGGAGGGGCGGAAGGTCAAGACGCGCTGTCGGGACTGTAGCGGCAAGGGCAAGATCCTCTGTCCCATCTGCAAGGGGAAGAAAGCTAGAAGCTGCGAAGATTGTAAGGGCGAGGGCGTTTTTCTGAAGACCTGTGAGGAGTGCGAGGGAAAGAAGCGGTTTTCCTGCAAGCCTTGTTCGGGATCGGGAGTAGTCGGCGACAACGCCAGTAGTGACAAGAAGAAAGCAGATGCAGAGGAAGAAAAGCGCAAGAAGGAGAAGGAAAAGAAGAAGCCGGTGATCGAAGCGGATCCATTCGGATAGAGGAAACCGATCGGTCGAAACTGACCAGGGCCTAGCTGTCGATGATCAGCAGAAGGGACCCTGCAGCAACAGCTTCCCCCTCCTTGACCTCGATCTTGACGACAGTCCCAGCCACCGGGGAAGTGATTTCGTTTTCCATCTTCATCGCTTCCAGCAAGAGTAAGGGATCCCCTTCCTGAACCTCGTCCCCCTCCTTGACCAGTAGTTTTCGGACGATACCGGGCATGACGCTGTGTAGCTTTTCATGACCGGATTGAGAAGATCCTGCCGAGACTTCTCGAGTGATGAGGTCGACAGGATCGAGAACGTCCAGTTCTACAGGAGTGTGATCGAGGAGGAACCTCACCGGTTCCCCGGGACGATTTCCTGGCAGCAGTGAAACGGTGTGGCTCTCTCCAGCGGTGATCAATCTGACCACCGAGCCCTCTTCGAGAATCTCCACCCGTGCATCGATGCTCACCCCATCGGGCAGTACGAATTTCCATTCCCGACCGAGAGGGTCGCGAGTCGCTTCGATTTCGCACTGTTGATCGGACCATTCCACCCGGTACTTCATGACAGGTTACCCCTCACTCCACCCTTGCGAGCCGCTTTTCCCCACTCCCCGCCTCCGGGAATGCCCGGTGAAGAGTGTGATCTTGCACCGGCCAGGGCGTGGCGTGCGATGACTGCTGCGATCAATTGCAGTTGATCGGGATCGACATCCCTCACTTTTCGACCCGAGAGCCAGGATTCCAGGGTGCCGGTGTGAAAGTCCCCATCGAGGAACCAGCCCTGGTTACACAGTTCGATGCCAAGGGGAATGGTGGTGTGTATGCCACCGATCCGCAATCGCGAGAGAAGTGCCTTGAGGCGATCTACCGCTGCCTTGCGGTTCTCTCCCCAGACGATGGCCTTGGCCAGCATCGGATCGTAATAGGGGGTGATCTCCAGGCCCTCTCGAAGTGCGCCATCGATCCTGGAGAAGGGGGCATTTGGAATCCGCAGGGCGCGGATCTGTCCTGTCGATGGAATGAAATTGCGATAGGGATCCTCGGCACAGATACGAAATTCGATCGACCAGCCCCTGTAGGTCAGGTCTGGATCGTGCTCGAGTTCCCTGCCCTCGGCAATTTCGAGCTGCATCCCGACAAGATCGATTCCCGTGACCATTTCGGTGACCGGGTGTTCAACCTGCAGTCGTGTATTCATCTCGAGGAAAAAGAACTCACCAGTCGCATCATCGAGGAGGAACTCCATCGTCCCCGCTCCGCGATAGTCGATGGAGGATGCTCCTGCCACTGCAGCGGTTCGCAACTTGGTGCGAAGATCGGGACTGATCACCGGCGAAGGACTCTCTTCCAGTACCTTCTGATGATTTCGTTGCAGAGAGCATTCCCTTTCGCCGAGGAACCACACATTTCCAGTGCCGTCTCCAACTATCTGTACCTCGATGTGCCGGGCAGGGCTGACAAATCTCTCGAGGTAAACCCTGCCATCTCCGAATGCGGAACTCGCTTCGGAGCGAGTTCTTTCCCATGCAGCGACCAGGCTGGAACTGTCGTCTACCTGACGGATCCCCTTGCCGCCGCCACCGCCTGCGGCCTTGATCAGCAGGGGATAGCCGATCCTCTTCGCCTCCTTCTCGAGGCTGGACCGATCATCGATGGGGCCCTTGGTTCCCGGTATCACCGGAACCGATGCGGTTTCCATCAGTTCACGGGCGCGAACCTTGTCACCCATCGAGGCGATCTGATCGGGCGTCGGACCGATGAAGATCAGACCCGCGTCTTCCACCATCTTTGCGAAATCGGCATTTTCCGAGAGAAACCCGTATCCGGGATGGATGGCATCTGCTCCCGACTGCCTGGCAGCGTCGATGATGACATCGCCTCGCAGGTATGACTCTGCGGGGGAGGGAGGACCGATGAGAATCGATTCATCTGCCGCATATCGGTGAGGTGCGGAAGTGTCTGCTTCCGAGTGAACCGCCACCGTTTCGATGTTGCGCTCACGGCAGCCCTGAAAGATGCGGATGGCGATCTCTCCACGATTGGCCACCAGAACCTTGTTGATTTTCTTTCCCTTGCTGCGACTCATAGTGGGCAGTTTCCGTGCTTCTTGGGAGGATTCTGATCTCGCTTGCCGGCCAGCAATCGAAGTCCTTCGATGAGCCGACGGCGAGTTTCTGGTTCTTCGATGACTGCGTCGATGTAGCCTCGTTCTGCAGCGGTGAAGGGATTTGCGAACAGGTCCTCATACTCCTGGGTTCGGGTCGAGGCGATCTGCTCGGGAGTCTCCGAATCCGCGATCTCCTTGCGAAACAGGATCTCGACCGCTCCTGGAGCCCCCATCACCGCAATCTCAGCAGAGGGCCATGCGTAATTCAGGTCTCCCCGGATGTGCTTCGATGACATGACGTCATAGGCCCCTCCGTAGGCCTTCCTGGTGATGACGGTCAACTTGGGGACGGTCGCCTCGCAGTATGCGTAGAGCAACTTTGCACCATGAGAGATGATTCCATTCCACTCCTGATCGGTTCCGGGAAGAAATCCAGGAACATCGACGAAACTGATGATCGGAATGTTGAAGCAATCGAGGAATCGGACGAATCGAGCCGCCTTGACGCTGGCATGAATATCGAGGCAGCCGGCGAGGACCGACGGTTGATTGGCGACGATTCCCACCGATTTCCCATCCATCCGTGCGAATGCCGTGATGATGTTCCTGGCAAAATCGGGTTGAACCTCCATCAGGGAATCCTGGTCGACGACACGTCGTAGTACTTCGTGCATGTCGTAGGGTTTTTCCCTGTTGTCGGGGACGATGGTCGCCAGCTCCTTGTCAGCCCGGTCGATGGGGTCGGTACTGTCCCGTTCAGGGGGACTCTCGAGATTGTTCGGCGGGAGGTACGAGAGTAGTTTT
The DNA here is from genome assembly GCA_965661685.1 of Planctomycetota bacterium. Taxonomy (GTDB): domain Bacteria; phylum Planctomycetota; class UBA8108; order UBA1146; family UBA1146; genus QNYK01. Next base: position 45,018 of record CBFIET010000171.1, on the reverse strand, counting down.
CGTATCTCATCGAGGCAGTGACGATCATCTCGACAGCGGAAGTGTGAGACACCACTACGTGTCGAGTGGGTGGCTGCGCCTCCCAGTTCTTCCTGAGTGACCTCCTCATGTGTGACCGTCTTCACCACGTTGGGGCCGGTCACGAACATGTAACTGGTACCCTCCGCCATGAAGATGAAATCGGTCAAGGCGGGAGAATAAACCGCTCCCCCGGCACAGGGGCCGAGGATGGCACTCAACTGAGGGATGACACCGGAAGCGAGTGTGTTGCGCAGGAAGATGTCCGCATAGCCACCGAGACTTGCCACGCCTTCCTGTATCCGCGCACCTCCCGAATCGTTGAGTCCGATCATGGGGGTTCCAGCCTTGAGAGCCATCTCCATCACCTTGCAGATCTTGGCTGCGTTGGTGGCAGAGAGACTGCCTCCCTCGACGGTGAAATCCTGGCTGTAGAGGAAGATTCTGCGTCCGTCGATCTCTCCCCAGCCGGTCACCACACCATCGCCAGGCACCTTTCGATCGGCCATGCCGAAATCGGTGCAACGGTGGGTAACCATCGCATCGATCTCGTGAAAGGTGCCCTCATCGAGTAACACCTCGACGCGTTCCCTGGCGGTGAGTTTTCCCGCTCCGTGCTGGCGTTCGATTCTCGTTTCACCTCCGCCGATGCGAGCATCTTCGAGGCGGTTACGGGCTTCGATCCGGTTCTTTTCCTTCAACTTTCGATCTCCTCTTCGACGGAGGTTCGCTTCTTGCCCTCTGGGTACTCCACCAGTTCGATCAGGATGCCACCGGTAGAGGATGGATGGATGAAGTTGATTCGCGTTTGATGGCTGCCAGGGCGAGGGTCTGGATAGATAAGGCGTGCACCAGCCTCGCCTAGATTTGTCATCACGCTCTCCAGATTTTCAACCTGGTAGGCGATGTGATGAAGGCCCTCGCCGCGCTTGTCGATGAATCGCTGGATCGGGGAGTCCTCCCCGGACGGCTCCAGTAATTCAGTGCATGATTCGCCCGTCTTCAGGAACAGGACCGTGACCTCCTGGGAGGGAATCGTTTCACGATCTCCCACCTCGGCACCCATCGCATCTCTCCACAGCGGTAACGCTGCGTCGATGGAGCGGACTGCAATTCCGACATGATCCATCTTCAAGAGACATCCTCACTTTCGGGACGAAGTGCTGCTCGCAGATCCTCGACGATCTGATCGAGGTGGGTTCCCGGAGGATAGATGGTACGAAATCCTGCTCCCTGCAGCAGATCGACATCCTGCTGCGGGATGATGCCTCCTCCGAAGAGCAGGATGTCTTGCGCTTTCTCCTTCTCGAGAATCCGCGAGACTTCGAGAAAATGGGTCTCGTGTGCTCCGGAAAGACTGGAGAGACCGATCGCCTCCACGTCTTCCTCGATGGCTGCCCTGACGATCTGTTCAGGGGAAGTTCGAATCCCGGTGTAGATCACTTCCATTCCTGCATCTCGCAGGGCTCGGAGCACCAGGCGGATACCCCGGTCGTGGCCATCGAGACCCGGCTTCGCCAGCAGTACGCGGATCGGTCCTTTTCTAGCCATGATCATGGTACTCCCCGAATACTTCTGCCATGGTGCGAGTGATCTCCCCCAGTGTGCAGTTCGCCTCCAGCGCAACGATCAGCACCGGAATCATGTTGTCGTCTCCTCGGGCAGCATCCTCGACCCGGCTGAGCGCTGCTTCGACCTCCTGATCATCTCTCTTCTCTCGGAACAGTACCAGTTGTTCCTTGCGCTTGCTTTCGATGGAAGGGTCGACGGCAAAGGGCGCTTCTGGAATCTCACCAGCGGGATCGAGGCCGATCGGTACCGACTCCCCGGAATCCTGTTTCTGCTGTGAATCGTAGGCACTCTGTTCGATGGCCCTGCGGATGTATCCATCTGCCACCGAAGTGAGCATTCCGCCGCGCTCCTCGATGTCCTTGATGATCGCCGTCGCCTCCGCCTCGATGGTGTCGGTGAGTTCCTCGATGAAGGGGGATCCACCGAGAGGATCGACCGAATCGGGAACCCCCGATTCTTCGGCGATGATCTGCTGGGTACGAAGGGCGAGGCGAGCGGCATCCTCCGATGGGAGAGACAGTGCTTCATCCCAGCTATTGGTGTGTAACGACTGGGTTCCACCGAGAACCGCCGAGAGTGCCTGCAAGGTGACTCGCACGATGTTGTTTGCCGGTTCCATCGCCTGCAGCGTCGATCCTCCGGTCTGGGTGTGGAATCTCAGCTGGCATGCCCGATCATCAGCGATTCCAAAGCGTTCCTTGCAGATCTTGGCCCACATCCGTCGGGCTGCTCGAAACTTGGCGACCTCCTCGAAGAGTTGATTGTGAGCGTTGAAGAAGAAGGAGAGCCTACGACCGACGGCGACAAGATCGAGCCCCCGGTCCTGGCAAGCAGTCAGGTATGCGATTCCGTTGGAAAGGGTGAAGGCAACCTCCTGGGTCGCCGTCGAACCGGACTCTCGGATGTGGTAGCCACTGATGCTGATGGGATAGAAGGAGGGCACTTCTCCGATGCAGTATTCGATGACATCGATCACCAGTCGTAGTGACGGACCGACCGGGTAGCGTTGGGTTCCCCGGGCGATGAATTCCTTCAGGATGTCGTTTTGTAAGGTGCCCCGGATCTTGTCGGTGGCAACCCCTTGTCGCTTCGCCACCGCGAGTAACATCGCCAGCAACAGTGGTGCTGTCGAGTTGATGGTCATCGAGACGCTGACCGAATCGAGGGGGATTCCTGCCAGTAGCTCATCCATGTCATCGATGGTGTTGATGGGGACTCCGACACGTCCGACCTCACCGGTGGACTGCGGGTCGTCAGAATCGAAGCCGATCTGGGTGGGTAGGTCGAAGGCGACCGAGAGGCCTGTCTGACCCCGCTCCAGCAGGAAGCGAAATCTCTCGTTGGTTGCCGCCGGCGACGAATATCCGGCGTACTGACGCATCGTCCACATCCGACCGCGGTACATGCTCGGATGGATCCCCCTGGTGAACGGATATTCCCCGGGACCGGCAGCATCGTTATCGAGCGAGTAGAGCGGATCGACCGGGATGCCACTGGCGGTGTGGAATTGGTCCTGGCGCTCCGGATGATCGGAGACGAACGGCTGCCAGCACCCATCGAGCCAGCGTGACGGTTTCCGTGCTTCACCGGTCAATCGTTCGCCCTTTCCATCTTCAACGACGTGGGTCGTCAGTCTCTTTCCCTCGTATCTGGAAGATCTCTGCCGATCTCAACTGGCAGGTCTCCCGTGGAGGGGGGGAATGCCTCTCGACGACGAGGGCTCCATCGGGGGCGATGCCACTCGCTTCCCCCTCGCCACACTCGTCACCCGGTCCCCTCCAGCGAATCTTCTGGCCCAGCGTTTCCAGGACCTCTGCGACTCGCAATCGATTTCGCTCCCGGCCGCCCTGCTGTCGATCTTCCAGAAGCAGGGTGTCGAGGTGAGAAAGGATACTTTCCAGCACCTCGGCGGGGGAGGGACTGTGGCCGAATTCTGTCAGGATCGAGGTGGCTTCCCGGGGCACCTGAGGGTCCTCTCGCAGCTGAGGAGCCTCGATTTGCAGGTTCAAGCCGATCCCGAACAGCACAACCTGTGCGCTGGGGGGGCCACACACCTCCGCCACCACTCCTCCCCACTTACGGCCGTCGACGACCAGGTCGTTGGGCCACTTGAGAGCGACCCCGGTACTCCCCTTGGCGAGCTCCTGGCACACCGCCTGTCGCGCTGCAAGGGCAACGAGCAGGTTGTGGAACGGCTCCGGCTGGTGATGGGTGGGAATGGTGAGCGTGCACCACAATCCACCCTCGGGGCTGCTCCAGCGATTCCCACGGCGACCCCGTCCGGCGGTCTGGCGGATCGCTCGAATGGCACGGTGAACCCCGGGCTCAGCCAGTGCCAGTTGGCGACCGTGATCCTGAGTGCTTGCCGTCTCTTCGAGCAGCAGCATCTGCCATGTCGGGTGAGTGGTCACGAGATCCTCCTGACCAGAGGATACCGTGCGTTTCCCGCGGGTGGACCCCGTGATAACCTGATTCCATGTGTTCCGAACCTGTACTACTGAAGCCTCGGGAATTGATGGAGCGAACCGGCATCAGCCGGCAGCTGCTCCAGAGTCTGGTGACGATGCGACTGATCGCACCGGCTGAGGTGACCGATTCGGGCCGATATCTCTACGACGACCAGACGGTCAGTTCGGTCAAGGCATATCTACACTGGCGTGATCTTGGCTACCCCCAGGCGGAAATTCGAAGGATGTTTGAGCACCGGTTCAAGCGCCGTGATGGCAATCCCGAGGAGATCCAGTGAAGCCGTTCGGGGTCAGTAGCGTGCGCGTCCGCTACGAAGAGACGGACCAGGGGGGGATCGCACATCATTCCCGTCACATCGTCTGGTTCGAGAGCGCTCGAACCGAGTGGTTACGCGAGATGGAAATGCCCTATACGACCCTGGAGTCGCAAGGGATCCGCTTGCTTGTCGCTGAGGTGTCGGTGCAGTACCGATCTCCTGCGCTGTACGACGATCTCCTGCAGATCGAGACCCGGCTGAAGGAGGCTCGGGGTGCTCGAATCGTCCTCGGCTACGAGGTCACTTCGCCCAGGGGGGAAACGGTGTGCCATGGCAGTACCACCCTGGCGTGCATCGATGCCGGGACCGGCAAGCCGAGAAGGCTACCGGAGTTCTTCACCCGCTTCAACGAGGCGGAGCGGGAGCGGGACTGAGTACAGTTCCGAGAGCGGTGGCCGCAAGGGCTGTGGCGAGGATCGGATCGTCCTCCTTCATCAGGGTGCCGTGGGGATTGATGAAACTTCCATCGGTGCGCTGTCGCTCCACCAGTAGCTCCGTCATCGGCTCCCGCAATCGAGATCCAACTCCGCAAGCTCTGGCAACCTCTCCACGGATGGCGAGATGATAGTAGAAGAGCACCTGACCCCAGCGCTCGGGGTGATCGCGTGGGATGCCGCCGGGGTGGGCCAGGTCGGGGTGTGAATCGAGCCAATCGATGGCGAGGAGTACTCTCCCGTCATCCCTCTTCACTCCCGCAGCCAGCAGCGCCAGCAGCCCTTCGCTGGTGGCGGTGGCGTAGGGCAAATGGATGGTGCCCTCGCCATCGGGAGCGGCTTCTCTTGCACCCTTGTTTGCCGCTTCCACCACGGATGAGAAGTAGAAACCACCTTCTCGTTGCATCCGCTGGAGAAACAGGTGAGCCCTGGACGAGATCCCGGAATCGATGGCGTTGGCATCCCGAAGGGCTTCCAGAACATGACGAGTGTAGGAGATGTCGACATGGCCAGGCGATCCGCCCCGCGGCAGTGGGCCACCGAATCCCCACGCTCCGTGAACTGGATGCTCACGCCCGAATCCACGTTTCTGTGAGAACTGCTGAGATTGCAGGTATCGACTGATTCGATCGATGAGGTGGCGGTCTCCCGGTTCTCCTGCGGCGATCAGGCAACGCAGGGCGAAGGCACTGGAATAGTTGGGGTACTCGGCCACATCGGGGTCGTTCAGTCCGACGATCCCCTCGTCATTGACACTGCTTCGGATGAAGTCGATGGCGCGTGCCACATCGCCGCTGTGTTGCTGGGCAACGTCGGGAGCCATCTCGAGCAGGGTGAAGAGTACAAAGGGCGTCAATGCCTGGCCGGAACGGAGCAGGCCATGAGTCTCGGAATGCCATCCACCATCCTCGGCCTGTTTCGCCCAGAGATAGTTGCAGGCACGTTCGAGTACTAGCTGGGGGGAAGCAACTACGGGCGTGGGTTCCGAAGTTGAACATCCCCCCGGCGAAATCATCAGGATGAGGCTCAAGTACAATTTCAAACCGTCCCGGAGCATCGGCTACAGTTCTTCCGGTTTACTCTGAGCATCTCGATTGTTGAGGATGCGCAGCAACTCCTCGTCGCGGTCAGCGGTCAGGCATTGCACGACCGCTGCGGTGCAGAAGACTGGACTGGTGATGCAGTGGTGTCCGGTCCAACTGCCGTCGGAAATCTGGATCTTGGCCAAGCGGGTGTGCATCTTTTGCTTCCACTTTGGCCACGCATTGCCCCCCTGGAGAACCAGCGACTCGCTGGTGAGCATGTAACTGAGAAACTCCTCCCCGCCGTTGTTACCGAAGCCACTCAACAGCTGTTCATCGTCGAGCAGGGCCAGTTGAGCATTGTTCTGGGTGAAGGAGTTGGCAAGGATTGTCGCCCTCGGTGCCTCGATCCCGCACAACTCAAGGTTGGCTACGGTGCACTCCGCATCGGCTGGCAGGAGACCATTCTTCTTTGCAGCCTCGATGATCTGACGAGCCGCTCCTGCTTCACTGGCGGCGGCGCGTTGTGATCCGGCGAAGGCGTACAACTCGATTCCTGCCGAGTCCGCTGCCGAAGCTCTCCCAGTCTCCACGTTGAAGTTGTCTTTTTGGTGCTCCCTGGCACGGTCGAGTGCTCCCAGGTCGACCTCTTTACCCGCCGCCACTGCCCATTCAAGTGCGGAACAGCCCACCGAAGATTGCAGTACTCCTGCCCAGGAACCACCTCCCCAGCTGCCATCCTCCTTCTGGGAGTTCTGTAACTTGACGAGGCACTTGTCGAGGGCTGAATCGACCTGTGGATGCAGTGGATCCGAGTCGGGGAATTTGGGGAGGATTCGCGACAGGAACTGCAAAGTCATCGAGGTATCGATGAATTGGCCGAGTTTCGTTTGAGGTTGGGTTCCCCGGAGTGTCGTGACGGAAGGACCGTCAACCTCCGATTCCTCGACCACTCGCACCAGATGTTCGGTGGCCTTGCGAAGGTGCTCCTTGAATCTACCGGTGGTGGGATCGCCACCGATTCGAAGCAGTGCCATCGCAGTGAAGGCTGTCGTCGCAGGATCGGTCTGGACCTCGTGGGGATTTCGAACCTGCTGTGATGAGTGGGATCCTGCACCCCAACCGCCGCTGTCGTGCTGTGCCTTCGCCAGCCAGTCGAGGGCGTTGTCGATGAAGGGGGCTAACTCCTCCTGTGGAGCAACAATTGGTACTACGCCGACAGTGGTGGAATCTCCAGATGGGGGGGGAGCGCTGCTGGAGGTCATCCCCCCCGGCGTTGCATCGCCGTGGTCGGTGGTGTCGAGCAGCACCGTGACACACCCCATCAGGAGGGTGAGAAGCAGTAACGTCGCTGTTTTGGAGATCTGATTCATGAAATCTCTATTCCTGCTAACGGGCCACTTACCATTCGATACCGATCACACTGCAAGGTACGGGCCAGAGTTCGATACTCGGAAATAGTTTTCAAGAAGCGACTTCCCGCCGGGAATAGAAGCGAATTGGCTCGATGGCTGGAGAGACTGCCGTCACTTCCCGGAGACAGGAGAGTTGAGTTCACTCCGGAACAGGTGAAGATACCTCGGATGGGGTAGCAAACCGCTACCCGGCGAGGCCCACGGAACCGTTGCCTACAGCAGCGCCTCGATCCGCAGCGGTGGAAGTCGTTGCTGGGCGTGAGAAATGGGAAGAGTGATCTTCTGATGAAGTTGTATCTGCTGATTCACGACGGCATTCCGCGGCGTGTTCCCCTGGAAGAGGGGACCATCACGCTGGGCAGATCTCGTGGCTGTCATGTCAAACTCGATGATCCCCATCTCAGCAGACAACACTGCGCTTTGACCGTCGATGAGGGGCGCATCGTCGTGGCGGATCTGGGAAGTTCCAACGGTACATTCGTCGCGGGAGAAAGCGTCGATGTGCGTGATCTGAGCCACGGCGATGTGATCGAACTGGGATCTGTATGCCTGATCCCGGTGACCAGCGAAACCGATCTGGAGCAGTTGAACCGCACCGACCTGCGCAATCAGGATCGCCTCGATGAACTGGTGAAACTGGCGGCAGAGAAGATCCAAAACCTTCCCTCCGCCGGTGATGATCTGCAACGGAGTGCCGGACGTGCTCCCCAGTTGCTGGCAGACATCGCCACCGATCACCTGGTCGACGAACTGGTTTCCTTGTTGATCCGCAGTCATTCCGTCACCAGGAATGCTCTGTCAAAGTCTCTCGATCGGATGATCGGCGAGCAGTTACTCGAGAAATCGGCGGATGTGGCCTCGTTACGGGCAGCGGTGAAGAAAATCGTCGTCGAGGAGATCGAAGACTCCGGCCTCGATGATGAAGGAGCAGAACTGTGATGATGCAAGGACTGTCGTTGTTGATGTGTCTGTGGGTGACGGGACCGAGCAGCCTGGAAGTGACCGCTACAGACGGATTCGAGGAGGCGAAGTCTGCCCTGATGGAGGCTCTCCGCAAGCGCAGTGAGTCTGCGATCTGTGATGCCATCGAATCGCTGGGGGCAGAGGATCGCAAGGAGAGCGCCGAGCTGATGCTTCGCTACGGAATGGCTCATGAGAGTCTGCTGGTTCACCAGGAAGCGCTACGACTCCTTCGAGGACTCGAATCGGAAGGAGCCAGGGAGGCGATCCAGATCGCTGCCCACAAGTCGAAGGATCCGGAGCGGAGACTCGATGCCCTGCGAGTTCTGCGGGCCTGGCCCCAGCAACTGTCACGACCGGAACTCCTCAAGGGACTCGGCGACCGGGCCTGGCTCGTCGTCTCGGAAGCGATCCGTGGACTCCGAGATCATCCCGCTCCCGAGGTGGTTGGAGAACTGATCGAGCGGATGCAGGACGCCAAGGGTCGAATGAAGGATGACTTTCGAGATGCGCTGGTGGTTCTTACCGCTCAGAAGTTCGGGACCGATGTTGCCGACTGGCGTGTGTGGTGGAACGAGGTCGGTGATGAGTGGATACCGCCCACTCAAACTTCCTCATCTGACATCGACGAGGAAAAGAGCCTGGGAACTGCGGTGAAGCAGGGATTGTACGGAGAGATCGTCAGCGAGCGGGTGATGTTCCTGCTCGATGTCTCCGGTAGCATGCTGGCGGAAACCTCGGTGGGAGGATCGAGGATCGAGGTGGCCAGAAAAGAACTGCAGCGGGCACTGGAGACGGGCCTTGATCCCAAGAGCAAGTTCTCGGTCGTGGCCTTCTCTGAAGATGTATTGAGACTCTCTCCACGGCTTGTGAAGGCGAAGGGGGGCGCCTTGAAGAAGGCGCTGGAGTTCGTATCCAAACTCAGCGCAGGGGGAGAGACCAACTCCTTCGGAGCGCTGGAGGCTGCCTTCGCCGACCGCGATGTGGATACCATCTATCTGCTCTCCGATGGAAGTCCGACGGTGGGTGAGGAGACCTCTGGAACCCTGATTCTCGATGCGGTGAGCCGCTGGAATCGTTATCGAGGAACTCGAATCCACTGCATCGGATTGTTCGCCGGAGATGCCCCGAATCAGGACGAAGCACGGGCCAGGGAGTTCCTGAGACGTCTAGCACACGACAATCAGGGTCGTTACACCGAGATCCGTTAATTCGGTACAGGACCGATCTGCTGGTTGACGGGCTTCACTCTGGAGGGTTTCATCGGAGTCTGGCTTCATTAGATTCCCGGAGATTACCTTGGCTGAGTTTGCCCCTCCCGATGACTCCTCAGATGATTCCCTCGCCTCGCATCTTTATCGGAACGATGGAGAGGGCGAGGATCGCAGAGATTCCGCCCGCAAACTACTGCGTCAGCAGGCGATCGATGAGGCTGCCAGGCAGATTGGCCGCTGGGTGGTGCTGATCCACAACGGCAATACCGGTGATCACTACGATCTTGAACAGCGCATCACGGACGAGGGAGGGATCGAACTGCATCCCTATCACGATCTGAAGGAGGCACAGCAAGACGGCATGCTGGGGGGGTGCGATGTACTGATCGTGTCTGACCCGGCGGATCGCAACGATCTGCACGAGTACCATTCTCGTCTGGTGCTGATTCTGGACCGGGAACTGCCCGACTGGCCCCGACAACGCACCCTGGTCCGACCGCTGCTTGCGGAGTCGAACCGGGAGACTCTGGACTTCATCTTCCCGGTGGCGAACTCTACGGAGGAGGAGCCCCGTAGCGAATTCTCCGAAGAAGGCCACCAAGAAGAAGCCCACCAAGAAGAAGCCCGCCAGGAAGATCTCCAACCCCGGTCGGAGCAATTTCCTGCGGAGATTCGCCAGCCCAGTGAACTTCTCAACGAAGAAGAAAAGTTGAGTTTGATGGGGGCGGTCGAGATGGAACCGCCCGTCGATATCGAGGATGATCTTCAGCCCGATCCCATCGAGGCGGTGAAAGTACTTCTCGAGGCGAGACTGTCCGGCACCAGATCAACGGAAGCATTGCGGAACTGGGTTGTCGGGGATCCTGCCTTTCTGGGCTGGGTCGAGTTGAGTCGTGAAGATGGGTCGGTTTCGGTCAAGGCAGGTGGGCGCAATCCAGGAGCGGTCTTGCGGAGCATCGGAGATGAGATCGACCTCGATTCACCAATTCCAACGGAGGCCGGGACACTGGGGCCCTTCATCGGAGTTCCCATCACGGGTTCCTGGCTCGGCTTTCTGGCTCGAGATCCTCGAGCCGCTCGTCGTGAGTTCTTCCGAGCTTTTCGGCTTCTTCCCCTCATCGATGATCTGATTCCCGCCACCACCGAGGATGGGACTCCCGTCACCGAAGCTCCTGAAAACCGATTCGAGAGGCTGCTCAACAGTCGAATCGACGCGGCACAAAAGCGTGGAGCTGCCGCACCAGGAGTTCTGGTCCTGGAGCATCCCGACGGGGTGAAGAAGCTGTCTGATCGGATCATCGAGCAACTTCGAGGGTGCGATTGGGTCGAGGTGGCCGATGAGAGGCTGTGGATCCTTCTCGATCAGCCGGAGAAGGGAACTGCCGCACCAGGAATCACCCGTCGTCTGCTGGAGAATCTCCCTGGAATACGGGGAGGCGGGGTGATCGGGGTTTCACCGGGCCAGGCGGCGAGGGAGTGCATGGATCGGGCCCGGAGCCTCCTTCGAGATGGCGATCAACTGCGCATCGTCGACGAAATCAGTTAGCATCTGCGGTGCCGGGCAGATCCCCGGTGGGGATCGTTGAGAGGGAGCATCGCTTGTCTGGCAAGAAACCCGATCCACGGAGCAGGGCTCGCCGAAAAGCACGCCGTCCGATGATCCCTTCCGGTGCCGACAAGAGGTCTGCTGTCGAGGAGATCATCTCGGCAAGTCATCGTCGACTCGACCTCCATCAACTTCTTGAAATCGTCGCCGGCTTCGCCGTGTCCCGTCCCGGTAAGGGATACATCCAGAAGTTGATTCCCGTTGCCGATGGCGAAGTGGCTCGCTGCCTCATGGAAGAGACCGCAGAGGTCGGAGTGAGGATGAAGGAGCGGGACTGGGAGATGGGTCTGGAGGGGCTTGCCGACCTCAACGAGATCTTGCCTGAATCTTCCGCTCAGGTACTGGACGGAAAGATGCTCGCCTCGATATGGCAGGTGATCGATCGGGCCCGACGCCTGAAATCGGTTCTCGAGAGATGTCCGGGAAATCGACTTCAGGATCGTTCCAGCAAGTTGGTGGACATCCCGAGAATTCGCGACCAGCTGGAGCGCTCCATCGATTCTTCCGGGGAGATTCTGGATACCGCCAGCGAAGCACTCAGCAGGTTGAGATCGGAATCGACACGAATCGATTCGGAGATTCGCAAGTGGTTTCACGATCATGCTGATCGATCCCCCTGGAAGAAAGCGTTGCAGGGGAATGTGATCACCCCCCGTCACGGAAGGCTGTGCTGGGCGATCAGGGCAGAGTGCAAGCATCAGGTGAAGGGGGTCGTGCGGGGTGAATCCGCCTCGGGGCAGACGCTGTTCATCGAACCGGAACCGGTGGTGCGCAGCGGAGATCGGCTGCAGCGATCGAGGGCAGCGGAAGAGCACGAGATTCAGAGGATCTTTGGCGAGTTGACCCGCGAGATCCGTCTGCGCCGGGAGTTGATCCTGCAACTGTGGCAACAACTGGTAGAACTGGACGGATTGCAGGCGAGAGCACGCTTCGCCGATACCCTCGGTTGTGTCGTCCCTGAACTGGTTGATCGTCGCGAGATGGTACTCAAGGAGGCACGACACCCTCTACTACTGTGGAGAGAGATGCAGCCCGTTGCCGGTGTTGCCCCGCGACTGGAGGACGCCTACCAGAGAGTGATCCCGATGGATCTGGAGATGCATCCGGGCAGGTACCAGATCGTCGTGACGGGCCCCAACACCGGAGGCAAGACGGTGGTCCTGAAGACGGTGGGGCTCTTCTCCCTGATGGTCTGTTGCGGAATTCCGATACCGGCGGGGGAGGGCTCCAGTATCCCGGTCTTTGCGGAAGTTCTCGCGGATATCGGCGACGAACAGAGTCTTCAACAGGACCTCTCGACCTTCTCTTCTCACGTGACCGTGGTCGCCTCGATCTTGAAAAGGGCGGGCAGTCGCAGCCTGGTACTGCTCGATGAACTGGGATCTGGAACTGACCCCCTCGAGGGTGCGCCGCTGGCGGAGGCGGTCCTCGATCGCCTCTACGAGCGGGGAACTTTCACGCTGGTAACGACACACCTCGGAAGTCTCAAGGAGTACGCATACAGGCGCCGCAAGTGCGAGAATGCCTCGATGGAGTTCGATCCCCAAAAACTGGCGCCGACCTATCGAGTGATCGTGGGGCTGCCAGGTCGCTCCAACGCACTGATCATCGCCGAACGGATTGGAATGCCCATCGATGTCGTGGAGCGAGCTCGAGAAGTGAGCCAGGATCAGGAGCGCATCGATTCCGAGGTCGTAGATGCGATGCAGCGCTCCCAGAAGGACCTGGAGAGACGGTCACGTGAGGCGGATCGCCATAGACGGGAAGCCCTCCGCCATCGGGAACAGATGGAGCGACAGGAGCTGGAGGCACAGCGAGTTCGAGGTTCCCTCGAGTACGAACTGGAGCGAGCCCAGGAGTCGAAGATCATCGATACCGTGCAACGGATCCGGAAGATTCTCGACCGTATAGGGGAACTACCCGGATCGAAGAAGAATGCTCTTCAGGAAGCATATCGGGTTCTCGAGGAGTCTCTCTCCAGCACCGATCTCGCATCCCGTCGCTTGAAGACCGCGACTACCCTGAGCAAGGGTGACGCCGTCTTCATTCCCAGGTTTCAGCAGGTATGCGAGGTGCGCAAGATCAACAAGGAAAAGTTGCGGTTGGTGGTGGAGATCAACGGAGTGGCGACCGATATCGCCTTTTCCGAGATCTCATGGGTATTGCCACCCCCAGGGTTTCACCTGTGGTGGCGCTGCAGCGAAGGAACGGCTGACGAGGAGCAGGATCGGGGACTCGACCAGGATTGACGGGTGCCGCTAGTAGAGGAACCAGCCGAGGTCGAAGGAGAACTGCTGCAACCGGTCTCCAACTTCACTCTGGACCGCATCGGTCCATGTGATGGAGATGGGGAGATCCTGGCCGAAGATCGGAACCGACAAGACGACTCCACCGCCGACACCGACCCTGTACTTGTCGAAGTCGAATGCATCGGACCCGTCCGATAGATTTCCAAAATCGGTAAAGATGATGCCACGAAGGGTGTTTTCCATCAGAGGCCAGGTGTACTCGATGGAACCCCGATGCCTGACGGTTCCGCCGATCTCGATGTCATTTTCGCGAGGGCCGGCACCGCGGTAGTCGAATCCACGCAGCGAGCGTGGACCACCCAGATAGAGGCGCTCGAATACCGGCACGAAATCGGAATCATCGAGAGGTTCGACCCAGTTGAAACTGGTACGCAAGGCGATCACATGTCGAAGATCTTCCGATTCCTTGAAGACGGTGCGAAAGAGTCCAGATCCGATATTGAACTTGGCGATCTCGAGATCGCCACCGAGGGGGCCACCGAGGTGGCTGTAACCAGATTCCAGATACCAGCCATCGACCGCTCCCAGCACCGGGCGATAGACTCTCTTGTCCCAGTCGAGATCGAGATCCAGGGCGTTGTATTTGGTTCTACCGGCGCTGTCAGCGATCACGGTGGGGGCAGTGATCGGTACATCGTTTACCGAGATGCTGTCTCTGCGCAGCCCCACCTTGCCTCTCAACTTCTCCTCGACGCTGAAGAGTCTACCGATGGTGAAGCCGCCACTGTCGCGATCTTCGATGTATTGCTGTCGGAGCAGCACCGAACGAAAGGCAGAGACCTGCAGGGAGTTGCGGGAGCCCATCAGGTACGGTTCGGTGAACTGAACCCGGTATCGCGAATACTGGGTGCCCGGCTGCGCTTCCAGCACGAGATGCTGTCCTGCGCCGGTGAATGCACCGGGTAATTCGGAAAGGGAGGAAGGGAAATCCGAGATGTCAAAGTTGCGCTTCTCGATGGAGAGATTCCCCACCGCTCCTCTTCCACTGGAGTAGCCCACTCCGAAGAGGGCCCTTCCCGTGGATTGCTCGGAGAGTTGAAAGAGTAGAGGCCTTTGATTCGGATCTTCACTGCCAGCAAATTGCGGGGTGATTCGATCGAAGTAATTGAGCCTGTACAGGTTGCTCAGGCTCACCTGGATATCATCGGGGTGTAGTTTTTCGCCGGGGTAGATCTCCAGTTGGCGACGGACGACATCGTCTCGGGTGCTGGTATTTCCTCGAAGTTCTATCTCCCCGGCATAGATCTCTTCGCCTTCTGTGACCTTGTAGGTGAGGATGATGTCGTGCCCCTCAAGCGGATAGGTCAACGACGGAGAAACGGACGCTTCCAGGTGACCGATCTCGCTGTAGAGCTTCTTTACACCGTCAGAATCGTTCTGGACCAGTTCTCCATCCCAGTCGTCGCCCTCCTGGATCTGGAGCGATGCCCGCAGCGCATCTTCAGAGATCACCTGGGTACCCTCGATGTCGAAGGTGATTTTCCCGATTCGGTAGCGAGGGCCTTCCTCGATATCGATCTGGATCCTCAGGTCATTCAGTTCGTTGGTGAATTCAAGATGACCGAGGGTTGCCTCCGCATCGAAGAAACCCTTCGCCACGTAATACTCGCGAATCCGGGTGAGATCACTCTCCAGAAGTCGCGGATCAAATTTTCCGCCGCGAACCAGTCCCCCGAATGCCCGTGTTCGCAACTTCATCACCTTGAAGAGGTCAGCGATTGGAATCGAACCCATTCCCTTGATATCAACCGTCTTGATCAGTACCTCGGGCCCCTCGTCCAGTTCGAAGATGACCTTGAGATCCTGGTCGCTCACATCGATTCTGCTGCTGACTCTTGCGAAGGGATGTCCGTCCTCCAGCAGCACATTACGAATCGTTTCGATGTCTTCGCGGACCAGTAGCGGGTCATACAGTTCATCCTCACTGCTTCGAAGAAGCCGCAATGTTGCAAATTCAGAGAGATTATCTGCCCCTTCGAAACGGATCTCGGCAATCGGCCTTCGTTCCCGTAGTTGGATGGTGATGATGACACCGGTGGGGGTTTCATCGATGACGGCAGGTTCGATGGAGATGAAGTCACCACTGGTCCAGAGCCGTTGGTATTCCGCATCCAGTTCCGCTGGATCCCAGCGATCACCTCTGCGGATCTTCATCCTCGCCAGCACCTCTGCGTTGCCCAGCCGGTCGAGACCCTGCAAGCGGATCTCCTCGATCACCCTGTCGGTGATACGGCTCTCCTGAGCATGAAGAGAGCGGTTCTGCGAGGGCAGGAAGCAGAGAAGGATCATCATGAGGAGCAGCGGATGGTACCGGCGCCGGGAGTACCCGTGGTGGCAGTATTGCAGGTTGTTACAGGGAAGGTTCCCTGTCTTGGGGCTGATCAAGATCACAATCTCCTGGTCATCATCATTTGGTCAGAGACGGAAGGGATTGATCTGCTCACAGCTACGTCGTCATGCTCCAAAGCGATACATCATTCCCCGCAAAGAGTTATCGAGTGCGTGAGGTTCAAAGTCAACCGACGGACCCGTCCAACCAGTGGACATCCTGGACGGGAATGGAACTTCAAGCACCAGAATAGTCGACAGAACGGCTATTTGGCCCCTTCTGCCCCGGGCACGGTGCTTGCCAACACTTCTCCTGTACATGAACCCGGTTGAGAGGAGAGTTCGATGCGCCGTACCAGCAATACACAGGCTCAGAGTAGTCTGGTTACCGTGGATGACGCCAACAGGATGTTGCCGCTTCTGGAAAAGGTCGTGGTAGATATCGTGACCGTCTGGGATGAGATCATCCAGAAGCGTACCGAACTCGAATGTCTTGAAAAGAACCCGATTCGGGTCGATACGGAGAATGCCGCGCAATCTTCACAGCAGTTGAAACTGGAGTTGAACTGTCTGATCGATCGGATCAACGGATACATCCGTGAAGTTGAGGATCTCGGTTGCTTCGTTCAGGAGTTCAAGCGAGGAGTGATCAACTTCCCCACCCTGTACGTGGGTCGAAAGGTATTCCTGTGCTGGAGACCTGGAGATGAAGAGGTTCGCTTCTGGCACGAGCTTGACGAATCATTCACGGAGAGGACGCCGATCCGCGACTTCCGGGACTTCTTCTTCCAGCGGGGAGAATAGGTCACCAGAGCAACTGGCACGGCTCAGTTATTGAGCTTATCCAGCAGGTCCGGGGGCAAGTCGAGGTTTGAGCTGACCCTCTGAACATCGTCGTGATCTTCCACCTCGGAGATGAAGTTGACGACCTTTGTGGCCTTCTTCTCGTCATCTACCGAGACGGTATCCTTGGGGAGTCGTGTGACTTCGGAATAAGATGGAGTCAAGCCTGCAGTGGTAACAGCTTCCTGAACTGCACTGTACGAAGTGGGGTTACAGAGAACCTGGTGATGGCCGTCCTCCAGCTTCACATCGTCTGCACCTGCTTCCAGCACAAGGTCCATCAGCTCTTCTTCCCCGATGGCATCTTCCGGCAATTCGATGACCCCTTTGGTTTCGAAGTTCCACGACACCGATCCTGGGCTTCCCAGGGTTCCGCCCTTCTTGTCGAACAGTTTTCGGAGCTCACTGGCTGTACGGTTCTTGTTGTCGGTGAGAATGTCGATGACCAGAGCAACCTGCTGAGGTGCATATCCCTCGTAGACGAGTTCGTGGAGTGAATCGCCACCGAGTTCTCCGGTACCCTTCTTGATCGCTCTGTCGATGTTGTCGTTGGGCATGTTGGCGGCCTTTGCCTTGTCGACCACCAGTTTTAGATGAGGGTTCTGGGTCACATCACCGCCACCGTCACGTGCTGCGACGGTGATCAACTTCGCGATCTTGCTGAAGACCTTGCCACGCTTCGCATCGTTGGCGGCCTTCTTGTGCTTGATGCCAGCCCACTTGGAATGTCCTGCCAAGAGGATCTCCTTTCATCATCCGACCATGCCAGCGGTCGAGTTTCTCGCCAATCTCAGCGCCGTTTCTTGGCGGCCTTCTTCTTGGCGGCCTTCTTCTTGGCGGCCTTCTTCTTGGTGGCCTTCTTCTTGGTGGCCTTCTTCTTGGTGGCCTTCTTCTTGGTGGCCTTCTTCTTGGTGGCCTTCTTCTTGGTGGCCTTCTTCTTGGCGACCTTCTTCTTGGCGACCTTCTTCTTGGTGGTCTTCTTCTTGGCGTCAGCCTTCTTCTTGGCGTCAGCCTTCTTCTTGGCGTCAGCCTTCTTCTTGGCGTCAGCCTTCTTCTTGGCGTCAGCCTTCTTCTTGGCATCGGCTTTCTTCTTTGCCGCAGCCTTTTTCTTGGCATCGGCCTTCTTCTTTGCGTCTGCCTTTTTCTTTGCTTCCGCTTTCTTCTTGGCGTCCACCAGCTTCTTGGCCTCCGCCATTTTCTTCGCTTCTGCCTTCTTCTTCGCTTCCGCCAGTTTCTTGGCCTCCGCCTTCTTCTTCGCCTCTGCGGCCTTTTCTTCCCTTTTTTGTCTGGCGATCCGTTCCCGTTCGAGGCGCGCAGCTTTCTCCCGTGCCGCTTTCTCCGCAGCGGCCTTCTTCCGGGCAGCCTCTGCGATGGCCGGATCAGGGAATGCTCGTGCTTCCTCATGGAGAGCGAGCACTGCATGAAGTAGCGGGATTCCATCCAGTTGATCGAAGAGAGTCTTCTGACGCTGGGTCGGGGTCTCCTTCTGGGAAAGGAATCCGCCGCGGATCAGTCCACCATGTGCCCACGATTCCAGGGGAACGCTCTCCTGCCCTTTGATGTACGCGAGAACCAGAGATTTGGCCAGATCGGGAAGGTTCGGTGATCGCTTGAAGAACTCCCTGGTTTCACCGATCGTATTTTCCAGAACAAATTCCATGCTCAACATGTGCCGGCGTTCGAAGATGACCTGGAGCATCTCCTTGATCTGCATCGCGAGTTGGATCGGATCCTTGGCTGCGGCGAAGGTGTTTGCCACCTCCGCAGCGGAGGAGATTCGAACCTCGTTCCAGTCGACAAATTCCTCGGTGAGCAACTTCCAGGCTTTCAACAACTCTGCCAGCGGCATCGAGGCTGCCATCGAACCGAGAAGCATCGTCTCCATGACATTCAGTTCTTCGAACTGTTTGATCGCTGGATGCTTCTTGTAACTGTTGTTGACGATCTCCTTGAGGGAGAGATTGGCTGGACCGGCGGATTTCTGGCCCTCCGATGTGGGGTTGCTACTGGGGGCGGTTTTTGCCGACATTCAGGAGTCCTTCCGGGACGGAGTGTCTGTGGTCAGTTACAGGATCCTCACCTGCGAGGTTTCAAAGCGCAGGGTACTCGGGATGAGGGGCGTCCTGGATTCACTGACACCTGGGCGAGTTTCCGCACAAATGTGCCGATACAACCCATCCCGGGCGATGCGATCTCCGAAGCGGGGATTCTATCGGGGTCGGAGGGAGGGGGCAACGCGCGTGCCCTCTCAATCCGCGGTTTCTCGGATCTTCGACTCGGGTTGGGTGCCAGTTTCCCGGTCCCTGGATTGTGGTTGCCTATGGTACGAGATCAATTCCGCAGCGATGGAGATGGCGATCTCTTCCGGGGTTCTCGACCCGATGGGGAGTCCTACCGGAGCGTGGACTCGCTGGACGATCTCGGGTGGGGCACCCGCATCGCGCAAGTTCTTCAAGATGGCTCCAATTTTGCCCCGACTTCCGAGCAGTCCTATGTAGCCTGCGGAGGTCTGCAAGGCCCGGTCGAGGGCCATCTCATCGTGCTGGTGACCTCGGGTGGCGATGATGATGAAGGTGTTTCCGGAGATCTGCAACTGGTCGAGGCATTCCTCGAAGGGGCGACAAAGTACCTTCCTCGCCCTGGGGAAGCGTTGCTCCGCAGCGAAATCAGATCGATCGTCGATGATGGTGATGCTCCACTTCATCGTCGACAGGATATCGGTCAGTGCGCTAGCGATGTGTCCTGCCCCCAGGATGATGACGGACGGTGTGCCGATCGGCTCTATGTACACCTCGAACTCCCCTCCACATAACAACCCGGTCTCGGCAACGGTTGCTGCCGTCAGGCGAAACGACTGTCGTTTCGCTATTCCGGTAGCGATCACCTGCATCGCGAGTCGCCAGATATCCGATTCTGTACAGCCTCCGCCGACGGTACCGACAGTCGAGCCGTCTTCCCGTACCAGCATCTTGGCGCCGTCCTTGCCCGGCGTTGAACCGGTGGTGGACACGATGGTCGCCAGCGCCCCTCTCTGGCCGCTTTTCATGATCTGGACAGCTTCCTGGAATACCTCGAGCAACGGCCAATTCCTTCCCATTACCCTCTCAGGGTAGTAGGAGACGGTAGCAGAGGGTGGCGCTCCTCGCCAGCGGGCCGGTCTGATCGGTAACTTAGTGATATCCTTCTCTGCGGGACGATTCAGTGCCTGCTTCGACCGATCTGAAGGAAGGCATGGATGTCCCGCACTCTTCTCTCCAGGAGACCTGGTGAATGGCCTATTCCTCCCGATCCAGGGGAGGCGAGGCTGCTTCTCGACCTGTTTCCGGACCCCCTGGTGGTGGCTCGAGGGCCGTTGCGCAAGGTCATCGCCATCAACAGAGCCTTTCTCGACCTGCTTCACTGTGGGGAGGCGGAAGAGTTACGCGACCAGGAACTCAACTGCTGGTTTCATGAGGAAGACCATCACCGCCTCCTGTCGCTGGGGGGAGATGGGGATTCAGAACCCACATCGATCCTGCTGAGAATCAAGGACGGAGATGGCTGGCGCCCCGTAGCAGTGGTGGGGGGGCGAAGGGTCAGCCCACGCGGAGAGGAGCGTTGGGTCTACCGGCTCAAGCTTCTGGAGGAGAGTGGTGTCGGTCTTGAACGAGAGATGGAGGAGCAGCGCAGGCGTGCTTGCGATGCGGTCCGAACATCTCTGAGAATCTTTCAATTGACGGAAAAGATCAGAACTGCGCCGAGGCTCTCGACACTCCTCATCGGTGTTCGAAACGAAGAAGATTTCTTCTGCAGGGCAGGGTCGTTGCTATGCTCCGAGGGACTTGGGTATCGAGATGTGAGGTTGTGGAGTTATCGAGATGGCGAGAAAAAGATCGCATGGTGCAGTCGACCTGAACTGAAGGATCCAGACGCATCTTCCTCGGTCCAGAGTGCTGGCTCGAGAAGATTGCCACTGGTGGTCGGAGATGAGGCGGAATGCGGTTTACTGGAATTGAATATCGACCCTCGTGAGTTGAAGCTGCTGGACGAAGCTCCACTGCTGAAGGATTGGCACGAAGAGGTACTGGGTACCATCGGAGAAATCCTCGCCCTGACACTCCAGAATCTACGATTGCATGACCAGCTGGAGAAACAGGCGCTACTCGACCCACTGACCGGAATCGCAAATCGCCTCTACCTGGGCTCTCAGCTGGAAAAAGAGGTGAGGCGAGCCAAGCGGGAAGAGAGTGACCTGGGATTGCTGTTTGCGGACCTGGATGGATTCAAGGGCGTCAACGATGTTCTCGGACATCTCGTCGGCGATGAGTTGCTTCAGGAGATCTCAGCATTACTCGCCAATTTCTTCCGGGAGAGTGACCATGTTTGCCGTTACGGCGGCGACGAATTCGTGATCCTGATGCCTGGTTCGAATCTTCAAGATATGGAAGCAAAGGGACAAGCGTTGCTCGAGGAGTTCCGCCAACAAGAATTTCTTGGTGGTCGTATCAGCGAGGTGGCTGCGTTGTCCCTGTCTGTGGGGGTGACGGTATTGAGAGATGGTCTCACTGGCGATGATCTGCTCGATGAAGCAGACGCTGCTCTCTATCGGGCGAAGCGAGCGGGGCGAGATCGGCTGGTCGTGGTGAGACCGGAAGAGAAGTAAAAAAGTCGTGAGCGAGGTAGTTCAGGAAGGTTCTTGCTGATCCGAGTCCTCCGGATCGGAAGATTTCAGATCCTCTGTGGAATGGCGTTCCTCTCGCTCGAGAGCAGCCTTTTCATCCTCTTCTCGTGCGGTTCGAATCACTTCCTCGATATCCCGAGTTTTTTGATAACTCTCGTCGATGATGAACCGGAGCACGGGAGTTTCCTTGAGCCGGATCTGCAGGGTAAGTAGCGACTGGATCTTTCCCCTTGCCGCTTCGAGACCACGGAGTGTCGTCCTCTGCTGCGTCTCTTCTCCCATGATGGAGACAAAGACCTTGCACTCCTTCAGATCCTCGGTCGGTTGGACAGAGAGTACCGAGAGGAATCCAATTCTGGGATCCTTCAGATCAAACTGAATGATCCGTGAGATCTCTTCACGCAACTGGCTGGCGATTCGTGCTCGACGGATGGATTTCATCGACTATTCCGGGCGAACTTGCGATTCGTCAAGAGTCCTCTGGGTCTCGATGACCTTGATGCTCTCGATGAAGTCTCCGACCTTGATGTCTCCATATCCTTTGATGACGAGTCCGCATTCATAGCCTTCACGGACTTCCTTGACATCGTCCTTCTCGCGACGAAGAGATTCGAGTTTGCCCTCGTAAATCATCACGCCGTCCCTGATCAGGCGAATCTTGTCATCCCGTGTCACGATCCCATTGCGGCCGATACAACCGGCGATGTTGCCCAGTTTCGTCGACTTGAAGATGGCCTGGATCTCGACCTTGCCTTGTACCTCTTCCGCGATATCGGGGGTGAGCATTCCTTCGAGTGCGAGTTTCATCTCATCGAGGATCTCGTAGATGACCGAATAGGTGCGGATCTCGACCCCATGGGTATCTGCTTCGCTACGAGCTTTGTCCGAAGCGGAGACATGGAAACCGATGACGATCGCCTGAGATGCATCCGCCAGCAAGATGTCCGATTCGGAGATCTCGCCGACACCCGAGCGAATCACCCTGACGGCAACTTCGCTGGTTCGCATCTCGGCAAGTTCTGACTTGAGAACGTCGAGGGTACCCTTCTGGTCCGACTTCAGTACTACCTTGATCTCGACCGTCTTCGACTCATCGATCTTGTCGAAGAGACCCTCGAGAGTCACCTTCTGGCGCTCTGCTCGATCGGCCTTGGCTTTCGCTTCTTGTCTTTCTTCGGCGATCTGTCGCGCCTTGGCAGAATCCTCGAGGGCGTAAAGTCGATCGCCGGCTTCGGGAAGGTCGTTGAGGCCGGTGATCTCGACAGGTGTCGAGGGGGGCGCTTCAGTGAGGTTATCACCGGCAGTGCTCCGCAGCGTTCGAATCTTACCGTGAGCGGGGCCACAGACCACCGAGTCCCCTGGTCGCAAGGTTCCATCCTGGATCAGGGCAGTGATGACATTTCCCTGCCCCGTGGATGCACGGGAATCGAGGACCGTTCCGATGGCATTCTTTTGTGGGTTTGCTTTCAGTTCCAGAACTTCAGATTCCAGTGAAAGCTGTTCCAGCAACTTGTCGACACCGAGACCGGTCAGGCCGGAGACAGGAATCATCTCGGTCGAGCCTCCCCATTCCACGGGGGATAGATCCAGTTCCGCCAGTTGCGCCTTTACTCGATCGATGTTCGTTCCTTCACGGTCGATCTTGTTGATGGCAACGACGATGGGAACCCCTGCCGCCTTGGCATGTTGGATCGCCTCTTCGGTCTGGGGCATCGGGCCATCGTCTGCGGCGACGACAAGCACCACGACGTCGGTAACGTTGGCGCCGCGTGCGCGCATGCTGGTGAAGGCTCGGTGGCCTGGTGTGTCGACGAATACCACGTGAGCGGTATCGGTATCGACACGATAGGCACTCATGTGCTGGGTGATGCCACCGGCTTCAGACTTGGTGATGGAACTCTCACGAATCTTGTCCAGCAGAGTGGTTTTTCCATGGTCGACATGTCCCATGAGGGTCACGACCGGGGCTCTGAAGACAAGGTCTTCAGCTGCATCAACAACCTTGTCGAGTTCTTCCAGGGAGGAGTGCATCGCTTTCGGCTCCTCGAGGATGATCTCGCAGTTGATCTCTACGGAGAGTGTGTCGGTGATCTCCTCGGTGAGTGGTGTATTCACGTTTGCGAGGAGGCCGTGGTTCATCAACTTCTTGAGCAATGCGGTCTGCTTGATGCCGAGGGCGAGAGACAGATCCTTGATGGTGGCCGGCTCTTCCAGGGTGATGCTCTCCGGTAAATCTTCCGGGATGATCTCCTGCTGAAGTCGCCGTCTGGTGAAGTCAGATTCCTGTCTTCGAGGTCTGGCGCCGTGGCGTCCACGACCTTTTCCTCCCGGTCCGCCTCTGCCTGGTGGGCCCGATCGCCGAGGTGGTCCGCCAGCACCTTCGGTACCTGGGAACACCATCACCTTTTTTCCACCCTGGGAGTTGTCTCCCTGGGATGGTGGGGGAGATGGACGATTGAATCCTCTGCCACCCGACGGACCTCCTCCTGCCGGAGCTCTTCGAGCTGGCCTGGTCGGGGCAGGAGGTCGTGCGGGAGCCTTCGATCGGATGATCAGCGGGCGACCGCGAGAAGGACGGACTGGAGCATTGGCTCCTGAAGGTAACGGTCGGGCGACTGGTGCAACTGGAGTGGCGGGAACCTTAGGGGTTCCACCAAATCCCGGCGCCATGACGATCTTCTTCGGCTTGCTGCGCTTGGGAGAGATCTTCTGGAGATTCTCGTCGGTGAGTCCCGGTTTGGTGACCTCGGGAGCGGGGCCATCCTCCTCCGTGGGGGATTCTTCATCGCTTGCTTGGATCTCCTCGGAGGGAACTGTCGCTTCTTCTGCGGCGGAAGCCTCGACGGCGGTAGCGGTTTCCTGTGCCTGAGGCTGCGGATCTGCGATCACCTCTGGCTCCGGTTCTGGCTCCGGCTCTGGCTCCGGTTCGGGCTCCGGTTCGGGCTCCGGTTCGGGCTCCGGTTCGGGCTCAGGTTCAGGCTCCGGCTCCGGAATCACTTCCGGTTCCGGTTCTGGCTCGGGATCCTCATCGGGCATGGCAGTGATTCTCAACATCTCTGCCATGCCGTCATCGACCGAAGACATGTGATTCTTGACCTGGATGCCACGAGCGGCGAGCAGATCGATGAGATCCTTGCTCTTGAGCCCGAGTTCCTTAGCCAGTGTGTGTATTCTCACACCCAATGAAGAAGCCTCCTGATTATCAAGTGAGGAAAGGTGTTACTCCCTGTGGAGCGCAACTCAATCCCCTTCATCCTCTGAATCAACACTATTCATGATCTCCTGGATCTTTTCGATGATCTGTCGTGCAGCATCCTCGTCGAGGCCTTCTACCTGAGAGAGCCCCTCGATTCCCGCTTCCAGGAGAGCGTCAGTACTGTCGAATTGAAGTTCCACCAGACGATCTGCGATCTCTTCGGTAACCCCGGGGAGATCCTCCAGACCCATCACCACGGCACCCTCGCCGTATTCTGCAGCGATTTCTTCCTCGGTAGGTTCGTGGGTATCGAACAACTGATCGAGGGGATTGGCTGCGACCTCGGTCTCCTGACTTCCGGATACCTGGGCAAGCCTCTCTCCGAACATCTCATCTGCTCTCGATTCGGCACCCTCAATCCGTAACTGGGCAAGTGCTTCTTCCGTGATGGGACAGATGTTGAGTTCCCAGCCGGTCAACTTCGAGGCGAGGCGAACATTTTGACCGCGACGCCCGATGGCCAGAGATTGTTGATCCTCGGTGACGTAGACGTTGGCGGTTTTCGCCTCGTAATCCAGTTCGAGGGAAGCGATCTCGGCGGGCTTTAGCGATTCAGGGATCAGGATCTCGATGGAGTCATTCCAGCGAACCACATCGATTTTTTCACCGTTGAGTTCGTCGGTGACGTTGCGAATTCTCGATCCCTTGATGCCGATACAGGCACCCACGCAGTCGACATTGGAGTCGAGGGTCGCGACGGCGATCTTGGTACGGTTACCCGCCTCACGGGCGACCGCCTTGACCTCCACCACGAAGTCAGCGACCTCGGGAATCTCTTGCTCGAAGAGTCGACGAACCATGTCCGGGGCACCCCTGGAAACCAGCAGTTGGACACGGGTTTGCTGCATGTTGACTTCCTTGAGAACAACCTTGATCCGGTCTCCCTCGTTCCACTCTTCCAGGTGCGATTGTTCACTGCGGGGCATGAAGCCTTCCGCGCGGTTGGTGAGGGTGACGACGAGGCCTCCGCCTTTTCGGCTGGCCACCGTGCCATTGATCATCTCGCCGATTCGATCGGCGAATTCGCGATGAATCACCTCACGTTCCGCTTCACGAATCTTCTGGAAGAGAACCTGCTTCCCGGTTCCGGCAGCGATTCTTCCCAGCGCTTCTCGAGGATCGAAACCCTCTCCATCGCGGATTGCAGAGATGTCACCGGTCTCACGGTCGATGAGAACCTGGATACCCTCTTCCTGTTCGAATCGCTTCTGGGCAGCGGAGACCAGGGCCATCTCGATGCCCGTGAAGATCACCTCCTTGTCGACCTGTCGATCACGATGAATCGTGTCGACGAAGCGCAGGATCTCCTCACTCACCTGTTTTCTCCTATCTCTCGATAGCACCCCGCAGGGTGCCAACCGATGGGTCCGACTCTGCGAAGCCATCCGCACGACACGGTCGTGTTCCGGGCAAGAGCCTCGCAAATCCGTACCGTTTCTCCGGCACGAACAGGCCGCAATCACGGCCGCCGCTACTCCTGCCAGTTCGGGTCCGCCCCTGTGCGAGTCCCGTGAGCCGGCGAGTTCACCGGCAAGATGATTGCCGAGGTGAACCGATTCGAAACGGAAGGGAGGCCGGCACGAGCCAGCTGAATGCAGGCATCGGCACGACCCTCCACCCGAGCCGAGTAGGCTCGTCATCGTTCCGGTGAACCGAAACGTCGGAGTCGCTGCGAACACCCCGCGAGGCTGGCCAGGCTTCCACTGCAAGAGTGGTTGCCGTGCCGTTCTCGACGAACGGGGCGGAAACAAGGATCCTAGGTGAACCCTGAAAGGGTGTCAACCGATCCGGAACTGCCCCAGGAGGTGGAAATACCGTCAATGAGGGGGGTTGGGACTCCTCGCCAGGGGGCCAGGGGCGGCGAAGGGATTTATCGGCCAGTGGGAGGGGTGCGCCGATCGCCGGAGGGGGGGGCGCGGGGCGCGCGGTAGGTGCCCGCGAAATACGATTCGATGGCACCATGGATCGGGTCTCCCGGGCCAAAAGTGTGCGAATTCGATGACCTGTCAGAACCCCCTTGGTGAACTGTTCCTGGACAGATCGGCCAAAGATATGCAAAAACCACCTGAAGAGGGGTGGAGCGAGGCGGGGCAACTGTCGATGATAGAAGCAGGGGATGCGGCCCGATGATCCCCTTCCGAAAGGACCAGGAACCGGAATCATGCTCTGTGAAAAGTGTCAGAAAAACGAAGTTGCGGTGCATCTGACCGACATCGTCAACCAGACGAAGCGGCAATACCATCTGTGCAAGGAGTGCGCTGGATTTCATGGGGTGTCGATTCAGGCACAGATGAAAAAGCACAAGGAGCAGTTCACCCTTCCCGAGTTTTACTCGAGCCCGGATACGAGCAGCGAGCACTCGGATGGAGATTGCGGGAGTGTCAGTTGCCCCGATTGTGGAATGACCTATTCCCGCTTTCGCAAGGAAGGCAAGTTCGGTTGTTCCCATGACTACCATGTATTCCGAACCGACCTCGATGAACTCCTGGAAAAGATTCACGAATCGAATCAACACAGGGGTAGAGCCCCCGCTCGATTCAGGAAACAGATCTCTCGCAAGGTGCAGTTGACCCAGTTGCGCGAGGAGTTGACACGGGCCGTTACCGACGAGCAGTTCGAAAAGGCAGCAGCGATTCGCGATCAGATGCGTTTACTGGAGAGTCACCGATGAGTTTCAATCCTTACAACAATCTTTTCGTCGGAGAATGGCTCAGTGGAGAAGGTCTCGATTCCGATCTGGTCATCTCGAGCAGGGTGCGCCTGGCACGAAATCTTCCAGACATTCCATACGGGAATGTCGCCGATGATCGGCAAAAAGCGAAGGTGGCAGATCGACTTCAGGATGCCATAGATAGCCTTCGACCCGGACTCAATCTGGATACAGTTCACCTCGAAGAGGTCGACCAGATCCAGCGTCAGGTTCTTGTCGAACGACATCTGATCAGCCGAGAACTGGCACTTGGATCGGGCCCCCGGGTGGTCTCTTACGATGAGAATGAAACGATCTCGCTGATGGGGAACGAAGAAGATCATCTGCGCATCCAGGTGGTGAAGTCGGGGTATCGCCTCGAGGAGGCCTGGAGCGAGATGGATCAACTGGAAAAGGCACTCGACGGAGAGCTGCAGTTCGCATTCGATCAGCAGTACGGCTATCTCACCGCATGTCCCACCAATACCGGGACCGGTCTCAGAGCATCGGTGATGATGCATCTGCCCGCCCTGGTGATCACCGGTCAGATCGATAAGGTGACCAGTGCAGCCACCAAGATACACCTCGCCGTCAGGGGGCTGTTCGGGGAAGGAACCGAGGCGCAGGGTGATTTCTTCCAGATCTCGAACCAGCGCACCCTCGGCCTTTCCGAGGAGGAGATCCTCGCTCAGATCGCCTCGGTGGTGCCGAATATCCTCACCTACGAGAGAAAACTGCGGGTCGAACTGCTCGACAGGAGACGAGAGTGGCTCGAGGACAAGATCGGTCGGGCATTCGGGATCCTGTCACACGCCAGGGTGATCAGCAGCCAGGAGGCGCTGGAGCACCTCTCGCTGATTCGACTTGGAGTCTGCATCGGAGTGCTGGAACAGCTGGACCTCGAGCAGGTCAATCGGATGTTCCTGTTCTCGCAGCCTGGTCACCTGCAAGCCCAAGGAGGGCATGAACTTCCCTCTGATGAGCGCGATACACGGCGGGCCTCCGAACTGTCGAAGATCCTGCGACAAGATCGATAAAATCGATCGGTCTGTTCTGTCGGCTTGACGAGGCCCCCGGGATTGAGGGTATGATGCGCCTGTCGCTGCCGGTGGTGCTTGCCGGTGCGGTAGATCCCACCGTAACGGAAAGAAGTGGGTGGAATTTGCCTGGTGCGGGAACTCGACAGGAGGGACCAGCGTCCCGATGATAAGAAGTTGGTCGCAATAGTTCCTTCCTGGCAGTGGATTCAGGTTGTCACGATCAGGTTGTCACGATGAGGGGAATCGGAGTTACGGTGAAAATCGGGACTCCAGTCAGATAGAAGTTGGTTACATGTTTGACAAGTTCACAGACAGAGCGAGAAAAGTCATGGCCCTGGCGCGAAAAGAGGCCCAGAAGTTCAACCATGACTTCATCGGAACCGAGCATATCCTCCTGGGTCTGGTTCATGAGGGGAGCGGCGTCGCCGCAACGGTCCTGAAGAACCTGGATGTGGAAGCGTCCAAGATCCGCAAGGAGATCGAGAAGTCGGTTCAGAGTGGTCATTCGATGATTCACATGAGCCAGGTTCCCTTCACACCCCGTGCCAAGCGGGTGCTGGAATTGTGCCAGGAAGCGGCCAAGGAACTGCGTCATAACTACATCGGTACTGAACACCTTCTACTCGGATTGATCCGAGAAGAGCAAGGGCTTGCAGCCTCGGTCCTGAAGGACCTGGGCTTGAGCCTGGATGATGTTCGTACCGAGGTTCTCGAAATTCTCGGTGCTGTCGAGGGTGATTCCGAGGTGGAGATCGAGTCGGAATCGAAGCCGCTCGGATCCAAGAACCGAAATTCAAAGACTCCAGCTCTCGATTCATTCGGACGAGATCTGACCGAGATGGCACGTGCGGGTTCTCTCGATCCGGTGATCGGCCGGGTAGAGGAGATCGAGCGAGTGATGCAAATCCTCGCACGTCGGACCAAGAATAATCCGGTACTCCTCGGGGAACCGGGAGTCGGAAAAAGTGCCATCGTTGAGGGGCTCGCACAGGAGATCATCTCCGGCGAGGTTCCAGAGATCCTTCGTAACCAGCGCATCGTCGTTCTCGATCTTGCCTTGATGGTGGCAGGTACCAAGTACCGCGGTCAGTTCGAGGAGAGAATCAAGGCGGTGATGACCGAGGTGAGCAGGGTCAAGAATGTAATCCTGTTCATCGACGAACTTCACACCCTGGTCGGTGCTGGAGGTGCAGAGGGCGCAATCGATGCCTCTAACGTGTTGAAGCCCGCCCTTTCCAGGGGCGAGATCCAGTGCATCGGTGCAACGACTCTCGACGAATACCGCAAGCACATCGAAAAGGACGGGGCACTGGAGCGAAGATTCCAGAGCATCATCATCCATCCCCCTTCCAGGGATCAGTCGGTGGAGATCCTCATGGGACTCCGCGACAAGTACGAGGCGCATCATCGGGTGAGATACACCGACGAGGCGCTGGAGGCTGCCGTGGACATGGCAGTCAGGTACATCAACGGACGATTCCTCCCCGATAAGGCCATCGATGTGGTCGACGAAGCAGGATCGAGGATTCGTCTCAAGCAGTCGACCCGCCCTTCCGATCTGAAGGAACTGGACAAGACCATCGAGGAACTGGACCGGGAGAAAGAAGCTGCCGTGGCGCAGCAGGAATTCGAACGGGCCGCAAACCTTCGAGACAAGGCGAGCCGCTACAAGAAGAAGCGGGATGAGGATCTGAAGGCCTGGAGAGAGCAGGCGGACGATGTCAGTGGCTGCGTCGATGAAGAAATCATCGCCGAGACGGTCGCAAAGATGACAGGCATTCCGCTCACCCGAATCGATAGTGGTGAGGCGGAGAGACTGTTGCTGATGGAGGACGAACTCCACCAGTCGGTGGTCTCTCAACACGACGCCATCGAGCGCATCTCTCGGGCGGTTCGACGGAGCCGTAGTGGCCTGAAAGATCCCAGACGGCCAGTCGGATCCTTCCTGTTCCTCGGGCCCACCGGAGTCGGAAAGACCCTTCTCGCCAAGACCCTGGCAAAGTTCTTGTTCGGTGAAGAAGATGCTCTGATTCAGATCGATATGTCCGAATTCATGGAGAAGCACAACGTCTCGCGCCTGGTCGGGGCACCTCCTGGATATGTCGGATACGAGGAGGGTGGCCAGCTGACGGAGAAGATCCGCAGGCGACCTTACTCCGTGGTACTCCTCGATGAGGTGGAAAAGGCCCATTCCGATGTCTTCAACATGCTCCTCCAGGTGATGGAGGAAGGACATGTCACCGACTCCTTCGGTCGGGTGATCGATTTCCGCAATGTGGTACTGATCATGACCTCGAACATCGGGGCGGATCTGATCAAGAACCAGAGCTCGCTGGGATTCCGCAACGTCGGAGAAGGACGTGGTACCGAGCAGATGCGCAAGGAGGTGATGGACGAGGTGGAAAAATTCTTCCGCCCCGAGTTCCTGAACCGCCTCGACGATTCCATCTTCTTCCAGCCGCTCGACCGCGGGGATCTGGAAGAGATCATCAAGATCGAGATGTCACAGGTGCTCGCCCGATTGCAGGAGAAGGGCATCGATTTGGAGATCACGGAAGAGGCCAACGAGTTTCTGATCGAGAAGGGCTACAACCCTGACTTCGGAGCCAGGCCACTTCGTCGCTCGATTCAGCAGCACGTGGAGGACACCCTCGCCGAGGAGTTACTCCGCGGCAACATGAAGAATGGTACCAACCTGTTGATGGAAGTGATCGACGGTGAGGTCTTCTTCAGGGCGCTTCCCAGTGATTCACCCAAGGAAGAGGACGCTCCTGCTGCTAGTCCGTGACCTGGACTTCTCTCCACAGTCGCCGGATCCAGCCGGCCAGATGCATTGAACCCGTGGCCGCCGTCGGTTTTCCGTCGGCGGCCTGTTTCTTGAGCCAATCGACCCCTTGTCTCGGATCATCGAAGACCTCGGGGGAGATCCCTCTTTCCTGCAGTAACACTGCCAGGTCCACGGCACTCATCGCCCTTGGCGAGGGTGTGGTGACGGTGCCGATCCGGGGCGGGGGACAGATGGTCGCGATGAGATCGATGATCTCGTGGGCATCCTTGTCCGCCATCATGCCGAGTAGCAGAGAGCCGCGATGATGTGCACGGTGCTCCACAAATTTTGTCACGAAGTGGCCGACGGATGCGGGTGTGTGAGCACCGTCGAGAAGCAGGGGAACTGGAGATTCGAGCAGTTCGAGGCGTCCAGGCAACTGGATCCGGTCGACGACAGCGGCGATCTCATCGCAACTCCACTGCAGTCGCAGGGAATCGGATCGGCTCAGTTCCTCCCTTTCCAGCGCGGCGAGGGCACACGATAGATTGAGCCGCTGAGGAGCGGAGACGGAGGTGGGAATCCTGTCATCGTCTTCGACGATCTGGACCGTTGCACCTCGCTTCCTGGCGATGGATGCAGAGACGGAGTCCCCGGGACCTGCAGCGATGATGAATGGTTTACCCGGGGTGGCGATCCCGGCCTTCTCGGTGGCGATCTCATCGATGGTTTCGCCGAGGATTGCCCTGTGATCGAGATCTACCGTGGTGAGGATTCCGACGTCGTGAGGAATCGCCGAGGTGGAGTCGAGTGGTCCGCCGAGTCCCACTTCCAGCAGCAACCAGCGATCGCCTCTCCTGCCGGCGCGCTCGACGAAGAGTGCGGTCCACAGGTCGAAAAAGGTCGGTGTGTCATCTCCCTCCTGTGAATGGAGGAACGGCTGCAGATTTTTCAGGCCCTCGAGGGTCTGCTTCTCGGTCAACTGCTTGCCGTCGACCCGGATCCGTTCGAGGATCGTCTCCAGGTGGGGTGATACTGTAGCCGCCGAAGGAAGTTCCTTGATGCCGAGCAGTGCCTCCAACCACAGTACCGTGGAGCCCTTTCCCTTGGTCCCGGCGACCTGGATCACCGCTCCTCGGGGTTGCGAGATCCCGGCTCGATGGAGCAGTGCTCGACAGCGCGCAGGGCCGAGCGATCGGCGATCGGACGCCAGCGGTGTCTGTCGTTCCCAGTTGGTGAAGGTGGCGAGCCACGGTTCTAGCTCCTGCCAGAGGTCGGGGGCAGGTGGAATCGGAGTTGAGTTGGACATTCGACCCCTTCCATCGTTGACGCGGCTGCAAGGCTCGGGAACCATTCGATGAGAATGAGGGAGAGATGAGACCACGAATCGGACTGAACTGCGACATCGAGATCAGGAATGACTCCAGGACAAGGGTTCAGGTGTGGGACACCTACCACCAGCTGATCACCCTGCACGGGGGAGTCCCTCTCATCGTGCCACCCGGGGTAGACCCCGCAGATGTCGCGCCGATTCTCGACGGGTTTCTGCTGATCGGTGGTGACGATTACCGCTGTGCATTACCCGATGTGAAGGATCCACCGGAGCGTTTCCTGGCGGTGCATCCGCTGCGGGAAGAAGCGGACCTGAGGTGGAGTCGGTTTCTACTGACGAGCGAATTGCCGGTCTTTGCCATCTGCGGAGGGTTTCAGGCGCTGGTGTATGCCGCTGGTGGAAAGGTATTCGGGGACATCGAATCGGAGATGGAATCGTCTGTCCCACACCGACGCCTCTCCGCTGAGGGTGAATTGCCAAGCCACCAGGTGCTGTGGAATGGCGAGCTGGAGGAAGGTCCAGTTGCGGGGAGCTACCAGGTCAACTCGAGTCATCATCAGGCGGTCTCCAACTTGCCCTCCGGGTGGAGTGCTCTGGCCACATCGGAGGATGGTGTCATCGAGAGTGCCTGTGACCGGAGTGGCAGGCTGGTAGGAGTACAGTGGCATCCGGAATTACTGACCGACGAATCTCTGAGTAGGGCCCTGGTCGAGCGGTTCTTCCGCAGTAGTACCCTCAACAGGGCAGGAAGAGGATAGCGTGGCGAGGCTTTTGATCTGTGCCGGCGAACCGTCCGGTGATCTACACGCAGCTCGTCTTGTCGAGGAATGCTGGAAACTCGATTCCTCCCTGGAGATCGAGGCGGTAGGTGGGGAAAAGTTGGCTGGCACCGGTGCGCTGATGAGAGCCGATCGCGCAGATCATGCGGTGATGGGCTGGTTGCCGGTGTTGGGGCAGATCGGTTCGATCTTCAGTTATGCGGCGAGTTTCGTCGAAGAGTTGCTACGAAACCCCCCGGACCAGCTGGTCGTCATCGATTATCCGGGTCTCCATTATCAACTCGCCTCCATCGCCAAGCGGTTGGGAATTCCCGTCAGCTATTACATCTGTCCCCAGGTGTGGGCCTGGGCGCCGTGGAGGATCGGTAGGATTGCATCCTGTGCTGACCAGTTACTGGTGGTTCTGCCCTTCGAGGAGCAGATCTACAGTCCCCATCACCATCGGGTGCACCACGTCGGGAATCCGGTCTTTGATCACCTGGAGGATTCTCAGCCACCAGCACAACTCGACGGGTATGGAGGTGGTAGGGTTCTGGCCTTGCTGCCAGGGAGCCGCCGCCAGGAGGTTCGGAGTGGAGTTCCTGCCCTCCTCGAGGCGGCTCGAATACTCCGTCAGGAGGACCCCCGGCTGGAGACATGGATCTCCTGTCAGCGCAGCAATCTACTCCCCGAACTGGAGGAACTGATCGGGGGGGATCCCGATGTGAAGATCCACGTGGGAGATGTTCGTATCTTGCAGAGCAAGGCACAGCTGGCCATCGTCTGCTCCGGTACCGCAACCCTGGAGACCGCCTGGCACGAGGTTCCGATGGTGGTCGCTTATCCTGCTACGGAAACGTCACGCTCCGCCTATCAACTGCTCGGGGTGACTCCCTTCTTCTCGCTGGTCAATCTCTTCGCCGGTCGGGAGGTGGTACCTGAAGTCCTCTTCGAACCTGGGGATGGAGCAGCGATCGCCAGGGTGGCATCACCACTTCTCGACGAAGATGTGGCTGCGCAATTGACGGCACAATTGCAGCAGATCCGTCAGCAAAAATTCCGGCCGGGAGCGAGTAAGAAGGCTGCGGAGCACATCCTGCAACTCCTGAAGGATGGTTCTGGACGCTGACCTTGGCGCCGGATCCTGCTATCCTGTAGCCATGGTTTACTTCGGTCCCAGACACAATCCAGCCTATCGAAAGGGCCTGTCCGCACGGGAGAAGATGCGGGTGGCGGGGCCCATCCTGTTGTTGCTGGCCCTCGGGTTGATCGTGCTCTACCCCGGCAATGTCAGCAAGCCGCCGGCGGTGACCCCTGTCGATATCGGGCCATCTCGTCCTGACCTGACTACCCCTCCTGATGCGGCGAGTTCCGATGCCGGGATCGGAGTTCCAAACGTTCCGGATCCGGTCGAGATCACGCCGCCGGCAGAGATGCCTCCATTGTCGGTCCCCTTCGTGAAAGCCCCCGAGAGACTGGAATCGGTTCGAGACGGCGCTGCCGTTGTTGCCGGGGAGTACGAACTGGATGGCCAGATCTATCTGTTTCACCGCATCCGTGCCGGCGTTCCCGTGGCCCAGTCGGGGGAAGCGCCGCTGGTTGCCGAGATTGCCGTGGATCCCGCTTCCCTTCGGGGACATCGATTTCAATTCGTGGTGACTCTCATCGAGAATCCCCAGCCGAGGGTGCTGCAGGAAAATGAGAGTGGCATCACCCACTACTGGGAAGTCTTTGGATCCGATATCAGCGGCAGCCTGCACCGCATCGACTTCATCCACAAGCCGAAGAATCTTCCCAGTGGAAGTGATGTGCTGGTGGAAGCCGATTTCCTGAGGCTCTATCGGTATCGGACGGTGCAAGGGGTCGAGGGTATGGTTCCGCAGTGGGTCGCTGCAGATCTGGAACTCTATCAGAGTCCATTTCAACGGCGCGGATCTCCGTACCTTGCGATGTGGGTGGTGGGGACGATCTCGCTGGTCACTCTTCTGACGCTGGTGATCATCCAGATCAGTGGTCGAACGGGGCGGATCTCCAGCCGAACCTCCCGCAAGCGACGTGGTTCCCGATGACTCCCGGAACGGTACCGGAGGAGATCCGCTGGCCCGACCGCACCTGTCTCCTGCGTACCGGCGCACTGGAAGAGACCTTCGTGGGCCCGTTGCTGGGAGAGATTCCCACGGCTCAACTACTGTTGCGGGATTCCGGTGTGCCTCAGGAGGTGCTCGATCCGATCCGCAAGGTGCTCGGTTCGAGGGCACCACTTCACGAGTTCTCGGTGGCAGGTGGCGAGGCAGTGAAGAGCTCTCAGGGGTGGCGTGAGATCCTCGAGATGCTCGCCGAGGCACGGATCGATCGAGCCGGGCTGATGGTCGTGGTTGGCGGCGGAGCCGTGGCCGATGCTGCGGCATTTGCAGCGTCGATCTGGCATCGCGGCATCCCCTGGATCGGGGTGCCGACCACCCTGCTCGCCATGGTCGATGCCCATGTCGGCGGCAAGACAGCGGTCCATTTTGAAGGGATCAAGAATCGGATCGGTACTTTCCACTTACCGCGAGCGGTGATAGCCGATCCTGCACTGCTCACCTCGTTGCCCCGAGCGCAGAGGGCGCTGGGCTGGGCTGAACTGATCAAGGCGGCCTGGATCGGCGACGCAGAACTGCTCGAAACGCTGGAGAGTGATCGGGGATCGATTGCACAAGATCTCATCCCGACAGTTCACCAGATTGCTGCTGCAGTGGCGGTCAAGGTTCGAATCGTCGTGGAAGACCCCTACGAAGAGGGATCACGGGAACTGTTGAACTTCGGTCATACACTGGCTCACGCACTGGAGATGAATTCCTCGCCTGCGGTTCCCCATGGCGCTGCGGTTGCCATCGGGATGGTCTTTGCTGCACGACTTTCTCATGCCATGGGAGAGACGACGGAGAGCACCGAGCAGCGGCTCAGAGAAGTTCTACAAGCGGTCGAACTTCCCACCGACTGGCAGCAGTTCGACCTCGAGGCGATCAACAATTCCCTTTGCCACGACAAGAAGGCGAGGGGGGGAGAAGTGCGCTGGGTCCTTCCCAGGTCTCCAGGGCAGATGGTCGTGAGGTCGGTACCTCGTGAGGTGGTGGAGCAGGTCTTGCGATAGGATCGTGTGGAGTCCATCGTGTCTTCCCTCTTGTGCTGGATGCTGGTTTCGGGCCAGTTGTTGCGGATGTGGGAGCTGAGGGAGAGGAGTACTCGTGAGCTTTTCGATGCGACGAGATGATTCCCCGACCCGGTCGTTCTGGCTGATCGAGTGGCCCCGTTTCACCACCAGTCTTCTGCTGATGCTGTTGGTGCCGCTCTGCTGCGGCTGCACAGCGGAATCTTCCCCTGTCGATGCAGTATCTGACCATTCTGGTCGATCTCCTGCCGCAGAGGTACTCGACCGAGCGCAACTTCAACAATTACACGAAGAGGTGAAGTTGCACACGATTCAGCTCCGAGCCATCGCCGATGATCTGGAGCGAAGGGTTGCCACCTCCGAGACGGTGGACAGGGAGATCTTGCTGAGGATCGAGGAGCAGATCGAGCGTGCGTCACGGAGATTTGAACGGATCGAATCGCTTCTTCAGCAACCCGAGTTCGGTCCCCGGTAAGGTCATCTCAAGTTGTCGGATCACCCGGAACAGGACCTGAGACAGGGAGGGCTTCCCGGCCGGATGCTCGACAGGGAGATCCTCCGTCTGGCGATCCCGGCGATCCTCCAGTACCTCCTGCACACCGTTCAGTTCTTCGTAGACACCAAGATGGTCGCCTCGGCGGTGGAGGGGGATGATCTGTCCCTGGCCGCCCTCAATCTGGTTTCACCATTGTGCTGGTCGTTGACCACCATCTTCACCATCACCGCAGTGGGGGCTACCGCCATCGTCGCCAGAAGGATCGGGGAGGGGCGTAAACTGGAAGCCTCCCGCGCCACCTTCACGGCAATGATCCTGGCTCTGGTTGTGGGAAGCGTCGTGACTTGGATCGGTTTTTACGGTCGCCAGGGGTGCCTCGAGTGGCTCCAGGGACAGATGACCGGTGCTTCCCCTCTGGCCGATCAATCGGGAGCGATCGCTGCCGAGTTGAGCCGGCAGGCGGACGGTTACCTGAAGTGGTTCCTGTGGTTGTTTCCCCTGCGCGCCATCGCAGTGACGCTGGAAGCAACGCTGCGTGGAGCGGGTTCTTCGATCCTCCCGGTGGTGGGGGGGATCCTCGGAAACATCGCCAATATCATCGGAAACGCCGTACTCCTGTTCGGTCTGTGGGGAGCTCCTCGCATGGGTCTCGAGGGAGTCGGATTGGCGACGGGGCTTGCTCCGCTGATCGAGGTGATCCTGATCATCGCAGTACTGATGGTTCACCGGATGGGTCGACTCAGCTGGAAGACGCCAGGCGCGATGAGGTTCGATGTGACCCAGGCTCGGGAGACGATTCGCCACAGTTCTCCGGCACTGGGAGCGGCGCTTCTCTTCCACTCCGGATTCGTGGTGTACCAGTTCGCCATCTTCAAGCTGGATGCGACCTCGATGGCGGCACACCGCATCGCCATCACGATTCAATCGCTGGCGTTTCTTCCAGCACACGGATTTCAATCGGCGGCATCGAGTGTCTCGGGGCGATTACTGGGAGCCGGTCATCCTGCCGATGCACTACGCAGCGCCTGGCGTTCCTGTTCTCTCGGGCTGATGCTGATGAGTCCGGTGATGTTGCTGTTCCTGCTTGGCCCGACGCTGCTGACAGGAATCTTCGACACCCGCATCGAAACCGCCACGCTGGCAGGCCTATGTCTGATGATCGGCGCCTGTGAGGTTCCCTTCCTGATGGTTACCGAATCTCTCACGGGAACCCTGCGGGGGGCAGGGGCAAATCTGCCGGTGATGTGGGTCACCGCCATCGGATCGTGGGGATTCAGGGTGCCGTTGTCGTGGTGGTTGGCATTCGGTGGAGCGGGGGTTCCTGCGATGGGGCTGAAGGGGGTGTGGGTTGCCACCGTCTTCGACTGGATCGTCAGAAGCGCCATTCTCGCCACCATCGTTCGCCGTGGCGGGTGGTTAAAGACGAAGGTGTGAGCGCGTCTCTCTTCGCATCTTCTCCAAAAAAAACCGGGCGCAGAAGCGAACTGCTTCTGCGCCCGGTCGCGTTTCGGGCAAACGAACAAGTCGTTGCCGAGATCACCCTGTGCCCCGACTCAGGGGCAACTGGTGTAAACCGCACAGTCTAGTGGATCGCTGGTCGGGTCTGCTCCACAACCCGGGTGGGGGCTGGGTGGAGCGCTTCCGCCAGAGAAGAGGTATGCAAGGAGGTACACCCCGTCGGCGACATTTGCCTGGCCGTCGTCGTTGGTGTCAACAGCATCGATACATGTTGCCGGTCCACCGCTGAAGAGGTAGTTCAGGGCGGTCACGGCATCGGCGATGTTGATGGTGGCATCGTCGTTGACGTCGCCACGGATGAAGGTCTCCGAGGCACCAGGTGTAAGGGTCACATCTCCGTGGACAAACTGCGGGGCCATCGGCGTCGATCCGACGACGATCAAGGTGTCGACGGGAAGCCCGCCGCCAGAGACACCGTTTTGCCAGGAGATCGGGGTGTTGACCGAGGTGGTCTGGCCCATCATTCCTGCCGGATTGGTGTCGAAGGAAACCTGCGCAAGATTGTTCTCGGAGGAGAGGTCGAGCGTGGTCACGCCATTGAAGTCGATGACAGCACCGATCGTCACCCAGCCATCTCCGTACTGACCGTCAAAGAACGCAAGACTGGTGGGAACCACCGATGAGTCGAGGCTGGTCGCGATGATCAGAGACCCATCGAAGACCATCGCCAGCGAGTATCCGCTGACACCATTGGGGTAACCGCTGTTGGAACTGTCCTCGATCGCCGACAAGGTGGCAGCGAAGGAACCGGTTCCGGAGATGGGGTCGAATCCAGCCGAGACGCTCGGGGCGATCACGGTGAATCCGAGGGGTGGGGGCGGTAGTACGGTGATACCGCACTCCAGTGACGCAGGCGAGGTACCACCGGCGTTGGCCGTCAAGGTGTACAGGTGTGTACTGATCGAGGCACCGGTGTCGGAGTAGGAGGTGTCCATTCCTCCGAGGGTTGCGATGTCGATTCCATTTCTTTGCAGGACGATGGAGTCGTAGGCCATGCCATTGGACCATGTCAGGAGCACCGTGTTGGTGTCCGGATCTGGCTGCGAGCAAACGAAGTTGCTCTGCGGCTGTGGTGTGATGTTGATCTCACAAGGGATCTCCGCCGCCGGCGTGGCACCCTGCTCCGCCTGAACCGAGTAACTGGTGAAGCCATAGGAGGCATTGCCATCGGTGTAGGAGGTCGCACTACCGGAGAGGGTGGCGAGGATCGCACCGTCGCGGCGAACCGTCATGCTGGTGTAACTTTCCGGATTGGTCCACGAAAGATCGACCGAGGGCGATGTTGTGGAACCAAGCTCGCAGGTCAATCCCTGTACTCCCGGAAGGAAGTTACCGGAGGGAGCCATCACATCCATCGTCAACTCGTTGACGGTACCGGCAGCACCGGGCTTGAAGAGACCGAGGGTGGCGGTGTTGGCGGAGGGAGGCGCATCGCATGTGAAGTAGAAGTTGAACATCATCGACCAGCGCAAGGCATTGGCAGTCTGATTGTTCGCGAAGTCGTCGGTTTCCCAGGTGATACCCACTCCAGGAGTCAGAGTTGCAGTCCAGTCGTTTCCGTCGTAAGGCTCTCCGCTGTGCCATGTGATGCCATGGAAGCCATGGCTCAAGATGGTCGCATTGGCCGGGTAAGGAACGGAGAAACTGCCGCCAGAGCGGTCCGAGTAGAGGTTCTGGACCGCATACTCGTAGTTGAAAGTTCCATCGCCATTGTCGATCACATCGTATCCAACGATGAAGAGGCCCTCATCGGGAACCTGGGCATCGACGAGGGTGACCGATGGCTGATTGTCCTGCCATGCCTGGATGGCCGGGGACATCTGCTGGGTTCCGCCGACGAAGCTGAGGTTGTGATTGCCAGTGGGGGCGACATTGACCCTGCGGTAGGACTGGTTGTTGGCCTGGTTTCCGAAGTTCGAGTCATCGGCAGCGACGTACTGGCCACTGACGAAGAAGAGTGCACCGGGGGCACCGACCAGGTCGCTCTCCAGAACCTGCAATCTCCTGCAGATTGTCGACTGTCCTGCGGGGCATGGGGGAGCGTTGTACGGATACGGGAAGAAACCGGTGAACGCATTCACCTGTGACCGGGGTCCCAGGTTACTCTGGTTTCCATTGAGTCCTGCAGAGTAGGGATCCGCACAGCCGGGAGTCAGGTAACTGAGGCACCCGCCGCCGCCGCCACATCCGGTGCACAGCCCGGTGTTCTGGAGGGCGCAAAAGCCATGCTTCAACCACGACGAGCCGATCTGCGTGAAGCGACCCTCGTGCAATCTCCACATATCCTGAGCGATGACCGGGTGCTGATTGTTATTGGCAATCCAGTCGAGGTTTGCGGTTCCAATGTTGCAAGAAGTGGTTGCCAGCGAATATGCGTAAATTCCGGTACCTGCATTCGTACCATAGGAGTTGGTACTGGGCAGGTCACCCACGATGACATCAGGCTGAGCCGCCACGGACAGCGGGAACAGCATCACGAAACATAGAATCAATCCAGATGTTGAACGCAAGATTCAAATCCTCTCATTGGGCTCTGCGATGAAGGAGGTCTGCTGCTCGAGCGACCCCGCACACCTTGAATTGCAGAACCTGTTCTTGTTGGCTCTCTTGAAACAACGCTACCAGGCCGAAATGGTGCGGCCAGCCATCCCACTCGATCGGTTCGAGAGGTCTTCTCAGCGGATCCAGTATCGAGTTCACTTCTTCATGAAAGACGAGATTGCAACGGAGTCCCTACAGGACCCTCGTGCCCTCTCGGAAAAAGAGGAAGACTCTAGCCTCGAAATGTCCACACCCCCCTATTCTCCCACAAGAGGGGCATTGCGTGAAGTCTTCGATTCCCTAGTTTTCAAGGGTGAATCCCGTACTCTGAAGATCCAGAGAGATCCGGGAAATGACCCCAGGTACGGCACTTTTTTCTGGAGTCGGTGGTGATGATTTTCTGTGAGTCACACTGGTCAGGAAGGAATCGGCGATGAATGGCGAACCGGCCCCGGTTCAGGCCTCGCCGTGGTCCGTGGCAATTCCCGTGGGGGTGGCGATGACCGCTGCCATGTGGAGTGCTGGCTACATCAGTCGATTGCCCTTCGTGATGGCCCCTCCCTGGCTGATTTTCTTCAGTTTGCTGGCGATCTTGATCGGTGGAGGACGATGGTCCGCCGCCCGATCCCCCCGCAGGGTGTTGACCGCTTCCATCGCCGGGGCCTTCGCCGGCACCGTCAACTTGCTGATCCTGGGATCGTGGCTGGTGGAGGGCCTCGACAGTTCGCCCTCCGCGCTGAAGTTGACCGCCAGCGTGGTGGCTTTCGTGCTCGGTTGCACCGCACTTTCGGCACTGGGGGCACTGACTCGCGGGCCAGGGAACTCCACCGAGCAGATGGGAATCCAGACCCTGACCAGGAGTGCCTTCTGGACGACGCTGATGCTGGTCGGGATCGGCGGACTGGTCACCAGTGAGGAGGCGGGGATGGCAGTGCCGGACTGGCCCGCTTCCTTTGGCAACAACATGTTTCTGTTGCCACTTTCACGGATGACCGGGGGCATCTACTACGAACACGCCCATCGACTCTTCGCAACCCTGGTCGGAGTGGTGACCATCACCATGGCGTTCTACATCTGGCGCGTTGATCGGCGTGCCAATTTCGCAAGGTGGGGGCTACTCGCCACGGTGCTGGTGGTGGTGCAGGGGGTGCTGGGAGGTCTTCGGGTCCTCTCCGGAGGGGTCGATGACTCCTCTCCCTCGAGTCTGCTGCTGAGGGTGGTGCACGGCATGAGTGGGCAGATCTTCCTGGCGGTGCTCGCCGTCATCGCCGCTCTTGGCTCGATTCGCTGGGCGACGGAGCCGAAGCAGTCACTTGCGCTGCGCCATCGCCGCCTGGCGCTGGCGACGATGGGGGCATTTTTGCTGCAACTGGTCCTGGGGGCACTGACCCGCCATGTTTCGCGAGATTGGCTGATTCCTCACCTGGTTTTCGCATTCCTGGTCGTGGCGCTGGCGATGGGCTCGGGAGCGTTGCTGGCAGCGGATCCCGAGGCTCGCACCCGCCGTCGACTGGCAGTGTCGATGGTCATCGCCTGTATATTGCAACTGACCCTCGGATTCATGGCGTTGGCGGTTACCGGGAGCGAGGTGAGAAGTGCTTCCAGCGGCGTCACGGAGACGCTGTTGGCGACTTCTCATCAGAGCCTGGGGGCCATCATCCTGAGCCTTTCGGCGAGCCTGTATTGCTGGAGTTGCCGGGTGCCAGAGCGGCTCGGGGAGCCGGGCCAGGCGAGCTGAAATTCAACGCCTATCCCGGGCTCATGATTTGTCAATTATTTTCATGGGTTCGTTTGGTTTGGAAGAATCATGTTGTTAGCCTGACCCCGCCGAAGGGTCGCTGGCAAGGTGCTGTGCGACGACTGGGGATGTGGCGAGGGGTACCGGTTGTGTCGCCGAGTGGAGCCGGTTCTACCCGCTGCGATCGTTTGATATTACCTGCAGCGCGGTGACATCTCAGGTTTGAGATTTTAATGCGCTGGACCGAGACGCTTCACACGTGAGGCACAGGAGGTACTTCGTGATGGCGAACCGCACCCCGATCTTCCCACCGTGGATCGACCAGCTGGTAAAACTGCTGGGAGCTGGTGGGGCTGTCAGCGGACTCTATGTCGTATTGATGATCAACTTCGGAGCATCACCCAAGACACTCAATGCCGGTTACATGCCGGAACAGCCGGTTCCGTACTCCCACGCCCTCCATGTCGGTGAGTTGGGTCTCGACTGTCGTTACTGCCACTCGACGGTAGAGAGTGCCGCATTCGCTGCGATCCCCCCGACCGAAACTTGCATGAATTGCCACGAGAAGATCGAACCTACCAGCCGCAAGTTGCAGCCGATTCGTGATTCCTTCAGCAAGGGAACACCGGTTCCCTGGATCAAGGTTCACGACCTCCCCGACTACGTTTACTTCAACCACAGTGCCCACGTCACTCGAGGTGTTTCTTGCGTCGAGTGCCATGGACGAGTGGATCACATGGAAGAGGTTTCGCAGGTCCATTCGCTCAGTATGGGTTGGTGCCTTGAATGTCACCGCGACCCGGCAGAGCATCTGAGACCGAAGGACAAGGTAACTGATCTCGATTGGGGTCTTGAAAGAGCCCACGACGAGAAGGTGGCGCAGGGTCGGGAACTGATGAAGGGCCTTGGGTTGCTGGATCCGGCGGGAGAGCCGACGGTTCGAATGACCCTCTTGACGAACTGCTCAACATGTCATCGATAAAAGAACACAATCCAATCCAGCCGGGGAGTGGTCGACAGGGGAAAGCACTGTGGCGAAGTCTCGACGAGTACTCCGGTACTCCCGAGTTCAAAGCACTGATCGAGAAGGAATTCCCCAATCACGCTCCAGAGCTGTTTCATTCCACATCTCGTCGCCATTTCCTGAAGGTGATGGGGGCGTCGGTGGCCCTCGCCGGGGGGCTCGCAGGGTGTCGCTGGCCACAGCAGACGATCCTTCCCCACACCAGCAGGCCGGAGGGGAGGACCCCCGGAGTGCCGGTGACCTACGCTTCCTGCTGGGAGCAACAGGAGGTTGCTGAGGGGGTGCTGGTCACCAGCTTTGACGGCCGCCCCATCCGCGTCGATGGAAATGGAGACCATCCATCCCACAGCGGTGCTGCCACCTCTCAGATGCAGGCGAGTGTCCTGGGGATGTACGATCCAGGTCGCAGTTCCGCCCCGACCCATCTCGATGGAGATCACAGGGTCACATCGGAGTGGGCTGATGCGACAGCGATGCTCCGGGACATCGGCAAGAGCGGCAAGCTGTCGGTACTGGCGGCACCCACCTCTTCGATGTCGATGGATGCGCTGCGCAAGAGAGTCCTGCGGGAGATCCCCGATGCCAGCTGGCATGAGTGGGCTCCCATCCATCGCGACTCAGAGAGAATGGGAACCGCGCAACTGTTCGGCCGTCCGATGCGTCCGGTGGCAAACCTGGCAGCTGCCAGGGTGTTGGTGTGCCTCGACGCAGATCCTCTGATGAACCATCCGGCCAGTTTGCAGCACAGTAGCGGCTGGGCGAAACTTCGCACATCTGCCGATGACGACGAGCCGGTTCTCAGTCGCGTGTGGTCGGTGGAGAGCACCCTTTCGGTGACCGGTGGCGCCGCCGACGAGCGGATCGTTGCTCGTACTGCGGATATTCCCGAGATCGCCGCCCAGTTGGCAAAGCAACTGGGACTGACCCTGCCCGCCGACGTGGCAGCGGTGGTGGCTGCAACTCCTGCCACCACTGACAACAGGATTCAGCAGATGGCTGCGGACCTGCTGGCACATCGGGGTTCTTGCCTGCTGATGGCGGGAGATCGACAGCCTCCTGCGGTTCATGCTCTGGTCCACGCACTCAACATCGCGCTTGGAGCTGCTGGTGAGACGCTGCGCTACGCAGAGGTTTCCCACGGCGAGAGACCGGCACACATCGATGACCTGACTGCTCTGGCGGACAAGATCCGCGCCGGAAGCGTCGAGAATCTGCTCCTCATCGGGGTCAACCCCGTCTACGACGCTCCCGCCATGGGAGAGTCGTGGCAGCAATTGATCGGCCAGGTTGGGCGCACCGTTCATGTCGGACTCTACGAGGACGAGACCGCACAGGCGTGTCAGTGGCACCTCAACCAGGCTCACTTCCTCGAGGAGTGGGGTGAGGGGCGTAGCTGGGATGGAACGGTGACCTTGAGGCAACCCCTCATCATGCCGCTCTATTCGGGAAGAAGTGCGCTGGAAGTGCTCAGTGCGGTTCTCGACGAGGAACCGCTCTCTGGATAC
Source organism: Planctomycetota bacterium (assembly GCA_965661685.1). Lineage (GTDB taxonomy): Bacteria > Planctomycetota > UBA8108 > UBA1146 > UBA1146 > QNYK01. The sequence goes on along the minus strand of CBFIET010000171.1, from coordinate 36 downwards.
GACATCGTTCGAGGAGTCCTGAAACCACTGGGTGGC
>CBFIET010000170.1:0-3823 GCA_965661685.1 Planctomycetota bacterium | reverse complement strand
AGCCTTGGAGTGGGCATGCATCTCCCGCATCGAATCTCCGGCGGCCAGCAGATGGTCCATGGCACGTTCCGGGTGATCGGAGAGCTGGTAGTGATGAGCGAGTTCTTCCCGGACCGGTGCCAGATCTGCCCGATGCTGATCCTCGAAGGCATCGGCAAGCATTCCATGCAGCCGCCGCGCCTCGCTGGGAGCGATATCGCGACTTGCGATTTCCCGCAACTTCGGCTGAAGGATCGAATAGACCGGACGCCCACCGTCGATCACCTTGCCGATCATCCCTCGATCTTCAAGTTCCCGGACCTGCTGTCGAATATCGCCCCGGGATCCCAGTTCCTCGATCGATTCGATCAGTCGCAGTGGCAATGGTTTTCCATGCAGGGCGATCAGCCGTAGAACACTTCTTGCTTGCTCTCCAACCACCTTGACCCGTCGGTGGAGTACCTGGTGAATGCCGGCGGGGAGTTCCACCCTTGCGAGATCTCCGCCTCCGCGGATCTGCCACGACTCCCCCTGTCTCTGGATGATTCCCTCTTCCTGGAGAACTTTCAGCATCTCGACGATGAAGAGTGGATTCCCTCCGGTTCGCTCTTCGAATCGGTCGAGGAATGTCGATGGAATCTCTTCCACCTGGAGGACGTGATGAATCAGTTCCGTGATCTGGGTCCTTCCAAACCTCTTCAACTTCAGTTCATCGAGAGAGTTCGATTCACCCAGGTTGTCGAGGAACTCGGCGGTCGCCGGAGATCTCTGTTCGTCATCTCGAATCGTTGCGATGATGAAGATCTTGGCGGGGCTATCTTCCCGCTGGATTCTTTGAAGCAATCGACTCAACAGCGAAATACTGGAATCGTCGACCCAGTGAAGATTGTTCAGAACCATCACGTATGGCTTGATTGATGAAGACTCTTCCAGAAAGGCTGCGATACGATCCATGAATCGTACCCGATCACGATCAGGGCGATCTCCTGCATCCATCTTCGCACCGCTATCGGAGTCCTTCAGGCGAGGACAGATTCGTCGCAGCGGCTCTTCGTACTTCTTGAAGATCTCGGAATCGAATCCCATCGCCAGTGCTTGTTGTTCCACGATCGATCGAAACGGATGATATGCGTCCTGGATCGATTCATGGCAGTTGCCGCTGTAGAGCGGAAGCTCGCGCAACTTCAGATGATGGCTGAACTCATCGATCAGTCTTGATTTGCCGATTCCGATCTCGCCTGAAACCAACATCAGTGGACGATCATGGAGAACCTCCTGATCGGAGCCACCATCTCTCAACGAGATTCCGAGATTTCGCTCGGCTCCCTCTCGGAGATGTTCAAGTTCGAGTCTGCGACCTACCAGTCGATTGCTGTAGAGGTACGAGAGTTGAGTTTCTGCAGTTTCCACCTGCCAGTGACGCCCGGCCCCGGCACTGAGTGCGTGGATGATTTCTCTGGCGGTTGAAAAGCGTCTTTCCGGATCCTTTTCCAGCAAGCGGATCACGATTTCCACAAGGTAGCTCGGCTCTTCTTTCAGATCGGAACGCATCTCGTCGCGCCAGTTCCTGCCGGTCCGCCCCAACGAACTGCCATCCGGAGCCACAAAGGGCAACCGGCCCGTCAAGATCTGATGCAGAGTCACTCCGAACGAATACAGATCGGCTCGCCGATCCGGTGTTCCGCCATCGATGATTTCCGGAGCGACGTAATGAAGTGTTCCCTTGATGGCGAAGTCAAAGGTTCCCGTGACCTTTTCCGCCAGACCAAAGTCGATCAACTTCACCCTCGGAGGACCGAGACAACGATCGGTAGATGCGGGATGCTCCTCGACCTGGACCACCTTCGATGTGTCTTCTTCACCGATCTGTCGCGTTCTTGTCACCAGGATGTTATCAGGCTTGATGTCGAAGTGGACATAACCCTGCACATGGATGTATTCCAGGGCTCGGCAGATCTGCACCACGACATCGAGGAATTCCTCTTCCTCGAATGTCGTCGACGCACCGAGTAGATCATCGCCTCGAATGAACTCGCTGACGATGAACCAATCATGGCTGTCGCACACCCTGCCAAAGTCATGAACCCGGGCCAGGTTTGGATGGCGGAGTCGGGTCAGCGCCTCGTACTCGACCTTGGACCATTCCTCGGAATCCTCGAGGCGATCGGATCGAAGCACCTTGAGGGCAATCTTGCGACGCACCTGCAAGACATCTTCACACAGGAAGACGGTCCCCATCGCTCCGGCACCGAGCTGCCGGATGACACGGTATCTACCGTTGATACATTCACCTGAGGTGAAGGACTCCATGATGACCCCGGGAACGGGGCTCAAAGGGCACCGAAGAGGTACCTACCGTTCCTGAATAAGAATACGACGAAATCCGAATTCGAGCCGATGGGGTCAAAGCGTGATGGCCGAATTCAGCCTCCAGAAGGCGATTCTCGACGAAATTTAGCGCAGAAGTGCCGGAGACGAGGGGGATTCGATTGTCCGAAGGGGTTCCTCAGCGGACATGCCGGAAAGGATCCTCCTGGGCCAGTTCGAAGCGAAGGGAGTCCACCTTCTTCAGCCACTGCTGTGTGGCATCGAGGATCTTGTCGGGACAGTGGTGATGCTCTGATTCCTCATTGGTCACCTTCTTGAGAGAACTCTCTGCGGGTCCCAGCACGCCCTTGGCGAGATCTTGCCAGAAACTCTTCTCCTGATTGTCATCGGTTCGACGTGATCGACCGACGAAATCCTTGGCTCGATCGTCCACCAGGTACTGAACCCGCTGCAGGATGTACTGGGCTTCTTCCACCGTCATCGGTGGAACTTCGTTTCTGACCTGTCTGAATTGATCCGCCTGCTCGGTATTGAATCCCGCATTACCACCGACCGGCAATCCGACCAGATCCAGCGTGAAATATGCGATGACAGGGAGCACGATGGCTGCAGTTAGTCCCAGAGCCACATCACCAAAATCCAGTTCTGAACTCTCATCCCGAACCACCGTTGGTGCTGACGAGCGCGGTGCAGTAGTTGGTTTCTTTGCCACTGTACCTAGTCCTCGTCCCACTCCGCATCGAGCGGAGCAACCTTGATCAGATCCCCCAGGAGGATCTGCAACCTTCCGAAATCGGTGTTGTACCCGGAGTACTCTACCGGCAGGGTTCCATCGGGATTGCGAACCTCTTCCAGCATCGCCCTGAGCTTATCCAGAGTTTCGCCGGTGTAGTCGTTCGCATCGCTCCAATTGCTGGCAAACCTCTTCGGGTCGTCGTTATTACGCCCTTTAACAACGGCCCTCACCATGCTCCCCGACTTGACGATGCGTCTCTTGATCTCGTTGTATTCGTTGCTGCTGTCACTCTCGGTGATGATCACTTCCGGTTCGTCGGACCGGTTCACCAGCACCTTCACGAAAACGATTCCACTGATCAAGAACACGAGCAAGACCGCGATGGTCGCAATGGGAGATGCGCCCTTTTTCTGGGCAGGCCGGTAGGGAGTCCTGGGATCCTGGTTCGAATCCTGATCTGCGGCACCCCGTTGCTTGGGCGAACCAGACCTCCCGCCGGAAGGGCGTTTACGAGCATGGGCCATCTTCTTCATCTCCTTCATGGGGTCCGACACGTCTCTCCCGAAGGATCCCCGAACGCATCGACCTGATCGTGGATGGTAGCCAGCGGGTGATTCAGCGTCAATCGACAGTCACGGAGTGGATGCACACAGAATCCAGCTGTTCTGGTCGGTAGCGATCTCCAGTGGGTCATCGGAATTCCCCGATGGGGCTCCTGTGGGGAGGATGAACCTCACGTCGCCGCGGCCGAGAACGGTATCGGATCGCTGTAATCGAGCC
>CBFIET010000169.1:0-8089 GCA_965661685.1 Planctomycetota bacterium | reverse complement strand
GGATCAGGGGTGGCGCTATCGAGGCTACCGTCGCGACGATGCGAGGAGACCTGTTTTCCGCATCGCCGGGCCGGGTGCCGTCGAGATGACTGAATCGGTGATCCCGATGATCGCCGCCGACGGGGTCCACCTGGTCAGAACATTCCGCTTTGAAGGGGACTCACTGCCACGAAACCTGATGATGCGGTTTGCCCGATCGTCGCGGATCGAGGCGACCGGCGATGATGCGTGGAGTACTGCCGAGGGGATGACCATCTCGGTGCGAGGCCTGGCGACACAGGTGATCGATGTGGATGGAATGCAGGAGTTGAGGGCAGCGGTGACCCGAGCGGGCACCGAGGTCGAGGTGGAGGTGCGCTGGTGATGATCACGATGATTCTACTGACGGTTGCGGAACTGGGCCTCGGAATCGAAAAGGCTCCGGCAGAATCCGATTACTACGAAGCGGTCAACATCAAGGTTCCCGAGGGGATCGTGCTGGAAGTGGGTGGACTCGCCGTCGGCCCTGGGCCTGGAGAGGTGTATGCCAGCACTCGCCGTGGTGATATCTGGAAGATTGACGATGCCTATGGCACCGATCCGAAGTTCACACTCTTCAGCGATGGACTGCAGGAACCACTCGGTTTGTTGTGGAAGGATGGCTGGCTTCACACTGTTCAGCGTGGCGAGCTGAGTCGGCTTCGAGATGAAGACGGCGATGGCCGAGCCGATGTCATCGAAACCATCTGCGATGACTGGTCGATCAGTGGTAACTACCACGAGTACGCATTCGGACCTCGCGTCGACAACGATGGAAACTTCTGGCTGACCCTCAACAGGCCCTTTGGCGATGAACCGTTCGGCAAGATGCACTGGCGAGGCTGGGCGATGCGCATCGGTGACGATGGCAAGATGGTACCGATGGCCGGTGGTCTTCGTTCACCGGCAGGACTCGAGATCGCCCCGTGGGGAGATGTCTTCTACACCGACAACCAGGGCGAGTGGTGTGGCACCAACAAACTGTGCCACATCGAGGAAGGCGATTACTTCGGCCATACCTGGGGAGTGGAATCGGCGAAGCTGCCGAGCAGTCGCATGAAGTACCCCGGCAAGACCCCGGATGGACTCACCTATGTCGAGGCGAAGAAGAAGATTCCCGACCTCAAGTTGCCGGCGATCTGGTTTCCCTACAACAAGATGGGAAAGAGTGCTGCGGGGATGGTGTGGGATACCACCGGAGGCAAGTTCGGGCCCTTCAAGGATCAACTGTTCGTCTCCGATCAACACCACGCATCGGTGATGCGGGTCGATCTGGAACAGGTCGATGGGGTGTGGCAGGGCGCAGCGATGCGCTTCCGGGAAGGACTTTCCTGTGGTGCGTTACGACTCGCCTGGGGAGATGGCAGCGTGATGCTGGTGGGGCAGACATCGAGGGGATGGGGTTCCGTCGGCAAGAAGTCAGAGGGACTCGAGTACCTGCGCTGGACCGGTGATGTTCCTTGCGAGGTGCTGACCTGTCGCGCCACCAGCGATGGCTACAAGATCACCTTCACCACGCCGATGGAGCGAAGCACTCTGGAAGATATCAGCAGTTATCGAATCGAGAACTACACCTACAAGTTGCACAGCCCTTACGGAAGTCCAGAAGTGGATCGCGCCGCAGTGACGGTCGAGAGTGCCGTGGCTTCCGCCGATGGAAAGTCGGTGACGCTGAAACTGGCAGGACCGGGAGCGATGCGCATCGGGTACGTCACCGAGATGATCCTCGATGGAGTTCGCTCTAGCGACGGCGATGCTCTCCTCCACAAGGAGGTCTACGCGACACTGAATGTGGTGCCGTAGAGGTCGAGTCTAGTCGTCGTCGTCATCATCGGTTGCACCGATGGTGCCGAAGGGAGTGCCGATGGAGAAGGAGGTGCGCTTCACTTCCTTCTCTCCACCCTCCTCGATGTGAGTCGAGGTGGTGATGGAGCAACTCGACAGGGTGAAGAGCGCCAGGAATACCACGGCCATGAAACTCCGGTGACGGATCTTGTCGCTGGAACTCATCGTAATTTCTCCTTCGTGTACGGGATGGGCTAGATCGGGTGCTCCAGAAGCATAGCCCCAAACAGGCCAATTGCTCAACCGACCCGACAATTCCGACACGATCGAATCGGTGTCATCGCCAGCGGGTACTCCCAGGTGACACTCATCCGGCAACTGACCGATGTAACAGGAGGGGGGGCTATTCCCCGATCCGATGGTGGTACAACTCGGGAATCGGGGCCACAAGGCAGGTGTTGTTCATCCAGGAGATGCTACAGTCGATTATTATCGATCGCATCGACGACAAATTGTCGATTTTTCTTGTCCGATCTCGTTCATCATCCGGATGCTATCAGTGTATATCCGGGAATCGATCGGATGGGCTTCCGATTCGTGAGTGGTGTGATGCTTCTGTCGACCACTTTCTCGGAGTTTATCTGGGAGGAATCTCATGACCACTTCTCGCCACGGGTGGAGCATGCTGGCCATCTTCGTTTCCCTGATCTTCTCGTCAGGGGCCGCCGTTGCACAGAACATCTCAGCAGTGTCTCCGATCCGGAATGAGACGCTGTACCTGCAAGCAGAAACCGTCGACACGACAGTGCTGGAGGATCTTCTCCTTTCGGAAGATTCGACCTTTGCATCCAGTCGTGTCCGGGTGCTGATCCTCGATCGAGCCATCGATGAGGAACTTCGGTCTCGCCTGGAGAAACTCGGGGTCCGTATCCTCGATTACCTGCCGAGCAATTCATTCACCGTTCGCCTCGATGGGGTCGACCGGTGGGCTCTTCAGGAGATCTCCGGAGTGGTACGGGTTATCGATTTCGATGATGCGTGGAAGTTGCAACCGAACATCGTCGAACGGATCGGTACCCATCAGCAACCGGTCCGAAAGGATCTGGATCAGATGGGATTGCTGGCGCTGATCGTCTCGTTACATCCAGGGGAAGATCTCGAAAAAGCGATCGTGAACATCCGTGCTACCGGCGCAACTGTCGAACTGGTGGAACGGGTCGGGACTCATGACGAACTGTCCGTCATCACCACGCCTGAACAGCTGGAGTCTCTCTCTCGGGTGGAGAGCGTGCTCTTCATAGAGGACGCACCCGATGTGACGTTGCGCAACAGCACTACCCGCTGGATCATCCAGACCAACGTGAACAATCAGATGCCGGTTTACGACAACGGCATTCATGGCGAGGGGCAGGTCATCGGAGTTCTCGATGGTCGAGTCGATCAGAACCACTGTTCCTTCCCCGCCGGCAAGATCGTCGCTTACAACAGCACGGCGGGAGCCGATAGCCATGGAACCCACGTGGCGGGAACCGCAGCGGGAAATAACGGAGTCGACAATGACACCCGTGGTATCGCTTACGAGGCACTGCTGGCGACCAATACCGTTCCCGCATTTACCGAAGCGGGCATCGTCGGTCGCCTCGATCTCCACCATGGGCAAGGTGCGCGCATCCACACCAATAGCTGGGGCAACGATGGAACCACCGCTTACGACAGTCTCGCACGGGGATTCGATGTATTCCTGCGGGACAACGAGGAGAGTTTCGTGTGTCTTGCGGTGACCAACGGAGCGGTTCTCAGAAATCCAGAGAATGCCAAGAACCTGCTGGCGGTGGGAGCGAGCCAGGATTCGCCCAGCGAGGCGAACCACTGTTCCGGCGGAGTCGGACCCACCAGTGATGGCCGTCGCAAACCAGAGGTTTACGCCCCCGGTTGCTCCACCCAATCTTCTCAGTCGAACACTGCATGCAGCGTGACCGGGGCTACCGGAACCTCGATGGCGTGCCCGGCGGTGTCGGGGGCTGCCGCTTTGATACGGCAGTACTTCATCGAGGGTTACTACCCCAGTGGTGCCGCCAACTCGCCCGATACCCTGAATCCCAGCGGCGCACTGATCAAGGCGACGCTGGTCAACTCCGCCGTCGACATGACTGGGATCGCTGGATATCCATCCAACCTGGAGGGGTGGGGCCGGGCGCGCATCGGAGATCCACTCTTCTTCACCGGAGATACCCGGACCCTCGGTGTGCTCGATGATGTGAGAAATGCTAGCGGCATGAACACCGGTCAAGAGACGAACTACAACGTGAATGTCGTCAACTCCGGTGAGGGACTTCGCATCACCCTGGCGTGGACCGATGTCGCTGCCACTGCCGGCGCAGGGGTGGCTCCGGTCAATGATCTCGATCTGGAGGTCACATCTCCATCGGGCACCTTGTTCCTTGGCAATGTCTTCAGCGGCGGATTCAGCAGCAGTGGAGGCACCCGGGATTCCATCAATAACGTCGAGCAGATTCACATCCAGACGCCTCAGATCGGTTCCTGGACGGTGCGCATCCGTGCCACGGCGGTCAACACCGGGACCCAGGGTTTCGCTGCCCTGGTTACAGGAGGAGTGCAACTCGCTCCACCCGACTGCAACGGCAATGGAGTCCCCGACGACACAGACATCTCATCGGGCGCATCCACCGATTGCGATGGAAACACCGTACCCGACGAGTGCCAGGATGATTGCAACCTCAATGGAGTGGCAGACCCCTGCGACATCACGGCGGGAACATCCGCCGATTGTGATGGAAACTCGGTCCCCGACGAATGCCAGCCCGATTGCAACAGCAACGGTGTGGCAGACCCCTGTGACATCTCTGGCGGCACTGCCGCCGATTGCGATGGCAACGGAGTGCCGGATAGTTGCGATATCGCCAGTGGTGCCGTCGATTGCGATTCAAACGGTGCCATCGACAGCTGCGACATCGCTGGCGGGGCCAGCGATTGCAACCTCAACGGTTCCATCGATTCCTGTGACATCGCAGGAGGGGTCAGCTCCGATTGCAACAGCAATGGAATCCCCGACGATTGCGACGCGGTATCGGTCAATACCTATTCATCGAGTCCAGCAGCACCGGTTCCTCCCGATGTCAGCGACAACATCGTGGTGGCGGATGCCGGATTGATCCTCGATGTCGATGTCCAGGTGAACATCAATCACATCTTCGTGGGCGATCTCGTCGTGGATCTGACCAGTCCGGTGGGAACCACCGTCCGCCTGCAGAATGAACAGGGCGGAAGCGGTGCGGACATCATCACCACTTTCGATGACGACGGTGCCGGTACCTTACCTTTCCAGCCACTCTCAGCAGTGGATGGCCAGCAGAAGCAAGGCACGTGGAACCTGTCGGTGATCGATGTGTTCCCGTCAGCAGACGATGGAGTCGTCAACAGCTGGGGGGTGGTGATCGAGGCGCAGGGTTCCGGCTTCATCGACTGCAACAGCAACGGTGTCGATGACGGTTGCGATGTCTCCTCGGGGACGACCCCCGATTGCAACGGCAACGGTGTCCCCGACAGTTGTGATATCTCGGCGGGAACCAGCGTCGATGCCAACAGCAACGGGATCCCTGACGAATGTGATTCCGCCGACTGCAATGGCAACGGCGTCGCCGATGATCAGGATATCGCTACAGGAACCTCGGCCGACTGCAACGCCAACGCCATCCCCGATGAATGTGATATCACCGGCGGCCAGGCCGATTGCGATGTCGATGGCATCCTCGATAGCTGTGAACTGACAACGGGAACCGGTCTCGACTGCAACGGCAACGGCACCCTCGACAACTGTGACATCGCCACCGGTACTCCCGATTGCAACGGCAATTCGGTACCGGACATCTGCGATATCGTCGCCGGCACCGTCGATTGCGATGGAGATGGAGTTCCCGACAGTTGCGAACTGGTCGCCGGCACAGGTCTCGATTGCAACTCCAACGGCACCCTCGACAACTGTGACATCGGTTCGGGGGTGGCTCTCGATTGCAACGGCAACGGCATCCCCGATAGCTGTGACATCGCCACCGGGACCCCCGATTGCAACGGCAACTCGGTCCCCGACAGTTGCGATATCGTCGCCGGTACCGTCGATTGCGATGGCGACGGAGTTCCCGACAGCTGCGAACTGATCTCAGGTACCGGTCTCGATTGCAACTCCAACGGCACTCTCGACAGCTGCGACATCGGCTCCGGGGTCAGTACCGATTGCAACGGCAACACCATCCCCGATAGTTGCGATATCGTCGCCGGTGCTGCTGACTGCAACGGCAACGGAAGCATCGACTCCTGTGAACTGATCGCCGGTACCGCTTCCGATTGCAACGGCAACTCGGTGCCCGATTCCTGTGACATCGCCGGCGGGCTCATCGATTGTGATCTCGATGGAGTTCCCGACAGTTGCGAACTGGTCTCCGGCACAGGTCTCGATTGCAACTCCAACGGCACCCTCGACAACTGTGATATCAGCGCCGGTACCAGCCTCGATTGCAACGGCAACTCGGTGCCCGATTCTTGCGATCTGGCGACGGGGACCGCCGATTGCAATGCCAACGGTGTGCCCGACAGCTGCGACCTGGTGGCAGGAGCTGCTGATTGCAACGGCAACGGCACCATCGACAGCTGTGACATCAGTAGCGGCTCTGCCCTCGACTGCAACGGCAACTCGATTCCCGATCTGTGTGACATCGCCACCGGAACCGCCGCCGACTGCAACGGCAACTCGGTGCCCGATTCCTGTGACATCTCTGCCGGTACCGAAACCGATAGCAACGGCAACGGCATCCCGGATGTGTGTGAAGTCGTGCTCTTCATCCGTGGCGACGGCAACGCCGATGCGGTGGTCGATATCTCCGATGTGGTGTTCATGCTCACCTTCCTCTTCCAGGGAGGACTCGACTCCACCTGTGCAGATACCATCGATTGCAACGATGATGGGATGAGGGATATCACCGACCCGGTACAACTGCTGTCGTACCTGTTCGACTCTGGAGTGACGTTACCGGCCCCATCACCGGCCTGCGGCGACGATCCGACCGCCGATGCCATCGACTGCCAGGCGTACGCACCGTGTCCCTGATGTTGAGGTGATCTCATCTACAGCAGCGGGTCGGTGGCACACCACCTACCCGCTGCTTGTAGTTGACTAAATATACAGCAGGCAACTTAAATATCCTCACTCCTATCTTTTTCGACGTGGATTCCCCATGTAGGATCCACAATAGTTGCTACTTTCTTTCAAGGGCTATTGATGAGAAATGGGGTTGATCATGAAGATGCGATCGTGTCTGTTTTCCCTTCTCGGGTTGTTCGTCTTGCTCACTCTGAGTTCCTGTACTGCGAAGTCATCGTCGGTGGGCGTGAATATAACCCTCGAAGCGACCCGGGCTCATGCGGAGCAATTCAAGGATGCATGGGGTCAGCAAAATGCCGTGTTACTCGCTGCGGAGTACGAAGCAGATGCGGTGAGCGTTGGAAACGTCGATCGGATCCCCCTCGAAGGACGCCAGGAGATCGAGGCTTACTTCAAGAGTGCATTCTCCCAGCAGGGCCCGGATTCGTATGTTCGTCTCGATGTCGAGGTGGCCGATGCTACTCCCATGGGAGGCGGCTACCTCTTTGCCGATGGCACCTATGTCATCAGTGGTTCCACCGGTGAAGTGGTCAAGTCGGGCAAGTGGGGAAATGTGTCACGCATCCAGAATGGCAAGATGCGTCTGGTCCAGGAGTCCGCCCATACCGGCATCTCCGCAGATTCAAATCTTGTTGCCCCCGAAGGAGATACAGGGTTGGCAGGGGTCGAGCCGGTCGAGTTCGATCAACCGTTGCTGGAAGCTTTCATGGCTCGTTTCGAGGAGGCCTGGAAGAACCAGGATGCTGCTGCTCTCGCTGGCGAGTTTACCGAAGATGCGATCCGTGTCGTCAGCTCACAGCCTGTAACCCTCCGGGGACGTGCGGCGATCGAGAAGAGTTTCGAGGATAACTTTTCGGCGGAATCTAGGTTCGGTGCGACCACCATCGATACCTTCGTTCTGGGATACCAATCCATCGATGCGGAGCACTTCATCGCGAATGGCATCTGGAAGATCAAGGATCCCAGTGGTGCGGTGATCGCCCAGGGTCAGTGGGGCAACCTGTGGCGCATCGAAGATGGAGTTGCACGGATGAGAATGGAATCCGCAGGAGCCTTCATCTTCGAGTAGAAGCGAGACTCCCGATGGATTTGATACAGCAGCGGGTCGGT
>CBFIET010000168.1:0-16837 GCA_965661685.1 Planctomycetota bacterium | reverse complement strand
CGCTCATCTCGATGACGGTGTCATCCTCGAAGTGGTCGATGAAGATGTCACGGTTGAGGGATCTGTCCACATCATCCATGCATTTGATGGTAGTGAAGCAGCGGGGTCCGCTCACCTGACGGGATTGATCCACGTGGCGAGTGGGTCGAAACTTCACCTGGTGGAAGAGGTGCGTTGCCAGGGAGATGTTCTAGGCAACATCCGCTGGGGGATCTGTACGGGCGACCGTTCCGATCTTCGTCGATTGAGGGTGATCCGTCCGGGAAGCACATCGATTTTCCATCGAACCGTCGTTCAGCAGCAGGCAGATTCTCGATTTGAAGATGTGTTCTGTTGTTCGGGGACGATGTTGATGAGGAACGAAATCGCAGCATCGCACGAAGGATCTGGTTGTCACACCGAACTGCTCGGAGCCTACGTCGCTCAAGGGAACGAGCATATCGACAACCATACGACCATCGACCACCGGATCGAGGATTGCACCAGCCGTGAAGTCTACCGGGGTGTTCTCGCCGAGAAATCGAAGGGGATCTTCACCGGTATGATTCACGTGCATCAGGATGCTCAACGAACCGATGCGAAGCAGTCCAATGATTCCATCTTGCTCTCTGAAGAGGCGGAGGCGAACACACGGCCTCGACTCGAAATCTATGCCGACGATGTCAAGTGCACCCACGGAGCAACCATCGGCGAACTCGACGAGGACGCTCTCTTTTACCTGAGAACTCGAGGAATTTCCGCCAGGGAAGCTCGAAGCATCCTGGTTCGAGCGTTTACCTCCGAGGTACTGGAGGGGCTCGCTGACGAGGCGATGCGCGAGATGATCAGCGAACAGTTGCAGGAGGCGATTCCCTCTGGAGCCGGGGAGTCATGATGGGGAGCAGACTCTCTACCGATGAGAATCCTGCACCTCGATACAGTATCGATCAGGTGAGGGCACTATTTCCCTGCCTTCAACAGGAGATCCATGGTCACCCCCTGGTGTACCTCGATAGCGCAGCTACCACCCAGAAGCCCGCTTCTGTAATCGAGGCGATCGATCGCTTCTATCGCGAAGATTATTCCAATGTTCATCGTGGAGTACACACCCTGAGTGAGCGTGCCACCTCTCTGTATGAGGGAGTGAGAGCAAAGGTCGCCGACCTGATTCACGCCACCGATCCCCACGAGGTGATCTTTACCCGGGGTACCACCGAGGGAATCAATCTGGTCGCTCGCACCATCGGACGAAGTCTGCTCAATGAAGGAGATGAGGTCCTCATCTCTGCCATGGAACATCACGCCAACATCGTACCGTGGCAGATGATCTGCAAGGAACAGGGTGCGATCCTCAAGGTGATCCCCTGTGATGACGATGGAGATCTGATTCTCGAAGATCTGGACACCATGATCGGGCCCCGCACCCGGGTGGTCGCGGTCGGCTACGTCTCCAATGCACTGGGCACCGTAAATGATGTGAAGAAAATCATCGCCGAGGCGCAAGAAAAAGGTGCCATCACACTGATCGATGCGGCTCAGGCGGTCGCCCACATCCCCATAGACGTCATGGAGTTGGGGTGCGACTTCCTCGTATTCAGTGCTCACAAGATGTACGGGCCGAGCGGCAGCGGCGTCCTGTGGGGAAGAAAAGAGCTGCTCGACCAGATGGATCCGTGGCAGGGGGGGGGAGACATGATACGAACCGTCTCCTTCGATGGCTCGACCTACGCAGAGACACCATGGAAGTTCGAGGCGGGGACCCCGCACATCGCGGGAGTCATCGGGCTCGGTGCTGCGGTCGATTTTCTCCAGGATGTGGGGATCGACTCCATCGATCGTCATGAATCACCGCTGCTGGCCGAGACTGTGCAGCGATTTGATCAGATGAGTGGATTGCGGGTGATCGGGCGACCGACCCGGAGAGTCTCGGTGATCTCTTTCCTCCTCGATGACATCCACCCCCACGACATGGGCACGATCATCGATCAGTATGGCGTGGCGGTGCGAGCAGGACACCACTGCGCGATGCCCCTGATGGATCGCTTTGGCATCTCTGCAACGGTACGTGTCTCTTTTGGCGTCTACAACTGTGTCGAAGAGATCGATTCGCTGATGCTAGCCATCGAAAAGGTGAGAGAGGTCTTCCGTTGAGTGATATTCGCGAACTGTACCAGGACATGATCCTCGATCACTCACGCTCTCCTCGGAACTATGGAGATCTGGAGGGAAGTACTTGTTCGGCGAGAGGGCACAATCCCCTGTGCGGGGATGATGTGCAGATACACATCCATCGCAATGGCGATGGAATTCTCGAGAAGATCCACTTCGAAGGATCTGGTTGCGCCATCTCCACAGCTTCCGCTTCGATTCTCACAGGTGTTCTGGTGGGGCGAGATGAGAAACAGGTTCGTGAAATATTCGCCAGCTTCCGAGCGATGGTCACCGGGGATGGATCCGCTCCCGAGGGCGATGGTCTGGCAAAGCTGGCGGTCTTCTCCGGTGTTCGTGAGTATCCCTCGCGGATCAAATGTGCGATTCTCGCCTGGCATACGTTGATCCAGGCCCTCGATGGAGTCGAGGTGGATGTGAGTACCGAATGAGTGATTCGATGGAAGAGACTGACCTTCAGAGGGACGATGCCCAGGAGCCTCGTGCGGCAGGACTCCAGGGTGAGGCCGGGACACTTGAAGATCAGGTCGTGAAGATGATCGAATCCTGTTTCGATCCGGAGATCCCCGTCAACATCTATGAGCTGGGTTTGATCTATCGAATCGACATCGAAGGTAACGAAGTCGAGGTGGACATGACCTTGACCTCTCCTGCCTGTCCCGTGGCCGGAACACTGCCAGGGGAAGTCGAGCAAAAGATTGCTTCGATCGAGGCGGTGGAGAAGTGTCGCGTCGGTGTGGTCTGGGATCCTCCCTGGACGAAGGATCGCATGACGGAGTCTGCCAGGTTACAGCTGGGAATGTTCTAGTCAGGTACCACTTTCCTGATCAGAGTTTTCGCTGTAGTGGCAGGGGGGAGTCCCTCCAGGTCCTCGACGATTCTTCTCAACATCAGAAGACCGCGACCCGGATCGGTTCTCCTCAAGATCTTCGCTTGTCTCAGCATCTGTTTCCCGTAGGCAAGATAGGGTCTGACCGCCGCTTCATGGAGCTGGTGAATCCTGGGGCCAAAGATCGGCAGAAGCCTCTGAACCTCCACCACTTCTGCCCGCCCAAGTTTGATCTCTCGAGCCTTGAATCTGCTGACGGCTCTCTCCAGGCGAATCTCGATGTATTCCAGGTTCAAACGGGTTGCTCGTTCAGTGCCATTGATTTCTCTCATGGCGATACTCAGTTCTGACGCTCCTTGAAACGGGATCTCGTCGGCGAGCTTGGTCACTTCGCCTTTCGGAGAGATGAGGATGGCAGCGGGAAGAAGATCTGGAACGTCGATCTTGTCGAGCAGTACTTCGCTTGCCAGATGCTGCTGGCAATCACAGGTGAGCAGTCGGGGGCAGCGTATCCGTGGAGCTTCTTCCTTCGAATCGCGAACCTGTTCCGGTGTGTGCCGTGTTCCATCTTTTGCAGGTAACCAGACGATTGCTGGAACCGATTCATCGACCAGGGTGGAGATGAACTGAGGATCCAGAATCCTCTGCTGTACCCACGCTTCCGATGCCGGGTCACCGTCACGGAGAACCCAGAGTAGCACCGATACCTTTCGATCTTCCGCCTCCTGCAGGGCCTCATCGATCTGACCACCTGCCCAGCGTATATCGGGGACCCCATTGTGCCTCTCGTGGAGGGGCGTGAGGGGGGCCTCGGGGGGGCTATCGTCGTTTGGGAGGCACAAAATGCAGCACAGGATGGCAGTCAACATCGGTTCTCCAGAGATGGCGTGATCGGTGGATGTAAGGTCAGCCTCGAGGTGTGAACTGTCTCGATGCAATTCTCGCTGACTTCATCATATCACCTGGAGGTAAAGAGCCGTGGGCTATTTGCCGTCAGTTTCAGCGGTGTCCAGCGATCGATTCTGCAGCGCATTGCCGAGTGCTCTCGGCCATCGACGGCCGTTGAGGATCTCACCGATCGGGCTGTTGCGAACCACAAGATCGTAACTGACGAAGCCGATCACCGTGGTGCTGACAAGGGTGATGAAGAACTTCACAGTTGCACCTCCGACATCGACATCTGCCAGCAATCCTGGAATCCAGATGCAGAAGGGGAGGTGAATCAGGTAGACCCAGTAAGAACCGTCGACGATGTAGCGCACCAGCGGAATGTTGCGATCGGCGATCAGCATGAAGAGACCAAGAAATCCCCATATCGAATTCCAGATCATCAGGGAAGAGAGTGTCGCTCCGATCAGCGAGATGGTTTCTCGCTGCAGGTGGTCGACGCCTGCAATACCCGACACCGTTTCGATCCAGAATCCCGCTGGAACCCCGACAGAGTGAAGGAAAAATTCTAGCCATGGTAGGAATAGAATCGCCGTCAGTAGTAGCGAAAGGATCGTTCTTGGCCAGCTACAGAACTGTTCGAGCAGAGCGCGTTGCTTCCAGAGTGCCCAGCCACACATGTAGAGGAAGCCGTAACTGAAGAAGGAACTGGACTCGGGGATGAACTGGATGCCGGTATGGAGGAGTCCCGCGGTCCCTTCGAGGAGAAGGATCAGCGGGATCGACAGCAATATCGTCCCTCCCGGACACCTCATCAGCCATTCCAGGCATCTGCGCGGTAGAGTTCTCAACGAATCGGGCAGTAGCAGGGAGGATCCGTGAATCCACAGGTACGCGCAGATACTGAACAGGATCAGGTAGTAGATGAACCACATGTGGATGGTGATGGGTGGAAACAGGTCGGTCCAGTTACTTCCTGATCGGGATTGAAACAGGGCCTCGAATCCGCTGATCTTCATCTTCGATATGGCGAAGGCGAATCCGGATGTGGTGAGTGGCAAGATCACCGGAAGAAACAGGACAAAGGGCAGGGCAAGTCGCGACATCCGATTGCTCAGGAAGTTGTCGTTCCCGCGCCGATCAACCAGCAACGCGCCGAAGAAACCCGCAAGCAACATGAAGATTGGCATCCGCCAGGCGTGGATGAAGAGGACCAGCAGGGAAAAGACGGTATTGGTCTGATCATCCCGAAAGGACCACGCTTCGTTGGGGGGAGAATCCTGGTAATTGCAGGCGGCGTGAAGCACCAGGCCGAGCAACATCATCGAGGCGCGTAGACCATCGAGGGCGTGAAATCGGGAGCGATTCAAGGAGGACGAATCGGAGGTCAAGTGGCTTCCTTCTTTCATCAGGGCAGCAAGATCGCTCTCAGAAGTAGATCGAAGGTTCCGTGTGACCAGGAGCGATAGTGGGGTCGGAAGCCGAAGAGATGAACTCGGCCCTCTCCCGGAGACGAGGTGCCCCACACGGTGGCACCCGCCATCACCTCTTCATTCTGTGCCCAGCCGGAGAGCAGGATTTGCTGGTGGGGGAACTCGAGTAGGCTCTTCACCGTCGGGGAACCCTCCTCCTGTTCCTTCTCTCGCCAGGCCAGCGAGCGTGAAAAGAAGATGGATGTGGAGTCTGGTAATCCGCCGGTCCAGCGTGATCCCTCGACGGGAATCGCCCGCAGGATCGATCCCGGGCACTGGAATCGTTGGTCCGGATCCTCGGATTGTGCCGAGACGAGTGGGAGATCAAAGAGGTCGATGGCGAAGGAAGACGATCTTCCGGTGCAGACGAGTCGTCCGCCAGATCGAACGAATTCCTCGATGGCGATGACGCCCTCGGGAGCGAGACCCCCTGCCAGTTCAGGAAACACGCTTCCACGCTTCCTTCCATCCTCGATGGTTCGCTGGCTGATGTCGGCGATCACCAGCACGTCGATGATCTCTGACAGTTCTCCCGCTCGGATCTGTTCATTGCGAATCCGCTGGAAGGGAACCTGGTAGTGGTCGAGGACCCAGCGCAGCCAGCCTTCGTCCATGCTGGCACTCCATGGTGCGTAGACGCCGATCCTGCTTCCCGGTAACTCCTCTCCCTTGATCATCTCCATCGAGTCGGTGGGGGTCAGGTCCGTCTGCTCGATTCCCCACGTATCATCTTCGGTTCTGAAGATTCTTGCTCCGCTGGCCCTTGCTTCGAACAGGTCCGGGATACGCGTGGTGTCTGCAGAGGAGATCTGCTTCACGACAACTCGCCCATCCTTGGTGGGTGTCATGACCGTTGCCAGTCGATCGGCTGCCACCGTCGAATGACGTGCTACCAGGGAGGCATGATCCTCGATGGGCAGTGTTTCGACGGTGATCTTCTCCAGCACCTCGACTCGCCGGATCCCGAACAGCAGTGGCAGTGTCCAGCCAGCGACATCGTAAGGAGCAGGTCCGTCAGGATATCTCTGCACCTCGAACAGGTCCTTGAGGAAGGAGCCGTACGGTTGTTCCCGGTGAAGAACCAGCGTCCCTTGCGGGTATGGGCGACCATCCGCCACGAACTCCTCGCTCGCTTCGGCCACCTCGATGCCCTGAGCCTTGAGGATTCCGAGAAGCCTGAGAAGTGCATCGGGGTCCCGTTGCTGGCGCGGGATCAGCCAGCCGCGCGGAGCTTCTTCCCTGCCGCGTCGGATCACATCCCGTGCCACCTGCAGCGAATTCCTCAGCCATGTCTTCGGCTCACGAGCGACACTCCCCAGTAACGATTTCGCCAGGGCGATTTCGTATCGATGAATGTCGCCGACTCGCCACCAGCCGCCGGGCCACGGCGCAGGAAAACGATTGGAGGGCGCGTAGCCGGTCTCGATGCCCCTCGGTGCGGAGAGGCTGTCCGGTGAGATCCAGATGGGGCTGGCAAGGTTGGCAGATGCCGCCTCCGACAGCAAGCCGATGATGTTGTGGCGGACCGGCACATTGCGATTGCCTCCGCTCCACCACATGTCGTAGGTCACTCCAGATGAGATTCCCGTGAAGCCCCAGGCAGTCAGATCGAGCATCGCCCGGGAACCGATGGAACCGATTCCGGAGATGGTGAGTGGATGCAAGTTTGGGTTGAGGGGATCACGGAAGGGAGGCACGAACATCCGCTCTCTTCGTGATCCTTGCTGGTGGACATCCCAGTAGATGGTCGGAAACCACTGGGTGTAGAGGAGTCTGGTGACGATTTGAGTTTCTTCCAGAGACAGTGCAAACCAGTCGCGATTGTTGTCGTGTCCCGCATACCACTGGTACAACTCCGGAAGCGATGCTCCATCGTAGGGTGTCCCGACGATCTTGTGATACCAGTTGACGACCCGATCGAGGCCGTCGGGGTTGACGGTGGGAATGATCACCGTCACGACATTGTCCCGTGCGCTGGCCCACGGTTCGGCGTCGGAGGTGGCGAGCTCCCAGGCGAGGGTCATCGACATCTCGGCAGCGGCGATCTCCGTCGAATGCATGTTGCAGGAGACGAACACGATGGGGACCGCCTGGTCCAGCAGTGCTTCGGCAGCCTGGTCGCTGAGATTCCTGGGATCCGCGATTCTCTTGCTCATCGCCTGGATTGCAGGGAGTCGTTGCAGGTTCTCCGGTGATGAGATGGTGCAGATGCGAAAGGGGCGTCCCTCGGTGGAGGTCCCCACCTCCATCGTCGAGACCGCCGGATGCTCGGCGCCAAGACGATCGAACCAGCCGCCGATGGTCTCCCAGCCCGCCAGTTCGAAGTCGGTACCGGGGGGCCGTTCCAGCCACTCCTCCGGTGAAGGAGCCTGGGCTGCGATCTGATGTGAAAGCGACACGATCAGTATGCTGAGGATGGTCATGGTTCTCAAATCGGGCTCCTTACCTGGCAACCGGCGAGAAATGCGTTTCCCTGGAGCAGCAGGATGGCCACGGAGAGATCTCCTCGCAACCCTCGGGTCTCGCTGCCGAAGACCGCTCTGGGGTGTATGATCCGGGAATGACTGAAGACAAAGACAACAATCCTCCTCTTGCCCCTGCCTGGAGTTCTCCGTCCCGAATGACGGTGCGGGGAGTGGTACAGACGCTGGGCTCCAAATCTGTGGCCCAGCGCGTCATTTCCACCGCATTGCTGGGAGCGGGGCAGAGCACGGTGGTAGGGGTTCCGCTCAGCGATGACCTTGAGGTCTATCTGCGTGGAATCCGTCAACTGGGATTTTGCGTCGATGGCGATCCCCCCGGTCCGTTGACGGTGCACGGTATCGGCGGTGTGTTCCCCTCGGGAGTTCGCCATATCGATGTCGGCAGCAACGGAACTGCACTGCGATTTCTCACCGCCCTGGCAGCACTACGAGATGACGAGACCCTGATCGACGGAGCATCGCATCGACCCGTGAAGCCGTTGGTGAAGGCTTTGAGTGATCTCGGCTGTGATATCGAATGCCAGGGAGAAGGTCCACCTGTGCGGATCCGGGGAGGCGCGATTCGCGGCGGGCGAGTCGTCCTTCAGGCAGCGATTTCGAGTCAGTTCACCAGTGCCCTGATGCTGGTGGCCCCCGCCCTTCCCGAAGGCTTGCTGATCCGGCTCGTCGGCCCCATCGCATCGCGCCCCTACATCGATCTGACTGCTGCGGTCTTGAGAGCTTTTGGAACCAGGGTGAATCTCTCCTCGCGAGAGATTTCCATCGGTGCCGGAAGCGAGGTCAAGTCGGGTAAGATCGAGATCGAATCGGATGCATCCGCTGCAGCTTTCCCACTGTGCGCCGCTGCCATGACCTCTGGAGATGTCACGGTGGAAGGCGTGGGTACACGCTCACTCCAGGGTGATCGATGTATCGCACAGATCCTCCAGGAGATGGGTTGCGAGGTGGAGGAGAATGAGCGGTCGATCCGTGTCTCCGGACCACCGCTGCGCGCGATCTCCAGGAACATGGAAGCGACACCGGACCTGGTTCCTCCGGTAGCAGTCCTTGCGGCATTTGCCAGGGGAGAGTCGGTCTTCTCCGGTATCTCCCATCTACGACACAAGGAGAGCGACCGACTTACTGTGCTGTGCGAGGGGATGCGGTCGCTGGGGATCCGCACCGAGGTCCGGGCAGATCTCCTTCGTGTGGTCGGTAGCGACGGTGCCGATCTGGTCGCTGCAGATCTCGATCCTGAGGGGGATCACCGCATGGCGATGGCGTTCGCCTTGTTGTCGCTTCGGGTTCCCGGAGCGCGAGTTCTCGATCCCTCCTGCGTGAGCAAATCCGATCCCCAGTTC
Organism: Planctomycetota bacterium; assembly: GCA_965661685.1. Lineage (GTDB taxonomy): Bacteria > Planctomycetota > UBA8108 > UBA1146 > UBA1146 > QNYK01. The sequence continues at coordinate 7,677 of CBFIET010000168.1, read as the reverse complement.
TTCACCAGGCTCGAGGGACTGCTGCAGGAGAGCGAGTACACCCGATGAACTCCTCGGATGCCGATGTCATCGTGGTGGGAGGAGGACACGCTGGCTGCGAGGCAGCGCTGGTGTGTGCACGGATGGGCTGGGATACCATCCTGGCGACGCTGACAGAAGACACGATCGGCGCACTCTCCTGCAATCCCGCCATGGGAGGGGTTGGCAAGGGGCAGTTGACCCGTGAGATCGATGCGCTGGGGGGAGTGCAGGCTGTCGTCACCGACCAGGCGGGTCTCCACTACAGGATGCTCAATACTTCCAAGGGAGAAGCGGTCCAGTCGCTACGGGCACAGGTCGACAAGGACCTCTATTCTCGTTCGATGCGAGCGATCATCGCAGCACAACCACGCCTTCGCGTGGTGGAAGGATCGGTGGAGGATCTTCACATCGAGGATTCAAGAGCTGCCGGGGTGGTGCTGGAAGACGGCTCGGTGATCCGTTCTCGCAAGGTGATCCTGACCAATGGCACCTTCTTGCGGGCGGTGATGCACACCGGTGATTCCAGGTCGGAGGGTGGGCGCGTCGGCGAAGGAGCGGTTCGACAACTGAGCGGAGCTCTCGGTGCCATCGGTCTCGAAACCGGACGCCTCAAGACGGGAACTCCTCCACGACTCGATCGCACCTCCATCGACTGGGATCGATTGCAGATCCAGGAACCCGATGCTGATCCACAGGGCTTTTGCCACTGGCAGCCGTTACCTCGGCGCGAGTGGATGAACTGCCATGTCACTCGTACCGATGAGTCGGTCCATGACGTGATCAGGAAACACATCCATCGCAGTGCGATGTATTCGGGACAGATCGAAGGGGTTGGACCGAGGTACTGTCCCTCCATCGAGGACAAGATCGTTCGATTCCCCGACCGTAATGGACACACGGTGCATCTGGAGCGGGAGGGGCTCGGTACCGATTCGATCTACGTCAACGGCATCTCGACGAGCCTTCCAGCAGATGCCCAGGAGCAACTGGTGGCACGGATTGCGGGGCTCGAGCAGGCCAAATTTCTGAGACACGGATACGCCGTCGAATACGACTTCTTCCCGCCGTACCAGATCTACAGGACATTCGAGTGCCGCGCTCTCTCCGGGTTGTACCTGGCAGGGCAGATCTGCGGTACTTCTGGTTACGAGGAGGCTGCTGCTCAGGGATTGATGGCGGGAGTCAATGCGGCGTTGTCGCTGGCTGGCGATGAGCCCTTCATCCTCGGTCGTGACGAGGCATATATCGGAGTGCTGGCGGACGATCTGGTTCGGTGTGATCCCCGGGAACCGTATCGCATGTTCACCTCTCGAGCAGAGTATCGACTGATGCTGCGCCACGACAATGCTGACCTCCGACTGGCCGAGAAGGGTGAGAAACTGGGACTGATCGATCCTCGGCAGGCGGATCGGGTACGCGAAACCGCTCAGCAGATCGAAGACACCGTCGATCGTCTGCACAAGGAACGGCACGGGACCAGAACCCTGCATGAGTTTCTCAGAATCCCCGGCGCCACCTGGGATGAACTGGTCGAAGCGGTACCGTCGGTGGCGCAGTGGGGAGTCCCCGAGGCCTTGCAGGATAGGATTCGCATCGCGGTTCGGTACGAAGCATACATCCTGAGGCAGCAAGATGAGGTGGAGCGAATGCAGCGCCAGGAGCAGTGGCTGCTTCCCCCTGACATCGATTACCTGGAGATTTCCGGCCTCAGGTCTGAAGCTCGGGATTGCCTCACCCGGTTACGGCCAGACTCGGTTGCGGCTGCCCAGCGCATCGCCGGAGTCAGTCCGGCCGACATCTCTTGCCTGATGGTAGCCCTTCGATCTCGGGGGGGAAATCAAGAGATGGAAGTCACTTGATCAACGATAAGACATCGGCCGCCAGTATCCGCTGGATGTTGAACCTGTGGCCTCCATTTCTCTTCCAGGGAATTCGAGTCCTCGAGATCGGGAATGACTTTCTGTCGGCACGGATCCGGGTTCGGAAATCGATCCTGACCAGGAACCTGATGGGGACCACATTCGGTGGAGCGCTCGCCAGTGCAGCAGATCCTTTCTATCCGATCCTGTACTGGCGCTGGCTTTCGAGCAGGGGCTACTCGACTACCTGCTGGATCCGCCAGATGAACATCGAATTCGTGCGCCCGGCCGATCTCAGCACGGAGTTGCACTTCAAGATCAGCGAGGCCCAGTGTGAAACGGCTCGCCTCGGTATCGAAACGAAGGGTCGTATCGACCTCGAGGACGAGGTGGAGGCGATCCTACCCGGGGGGGAGGTTGCTGCACGATTCCGCGTGGTCAGTGCCTTGCGTAGCCGATCGAGTGGATCCACTCCCCATTCCATGCCGAATTCGATAGACTGATGGAGCCGTTGCTTCCTGCGGGGAAGTAGCACCTCTGGAACGAGACGAGCGAGAGGTAAATCAGTTGTCAGCAGACCAGGATCATCTTCCAGCGTCCGACGATGATGTGGTCCTGGGCCAGGTCGGATGTGGATCTCGCAAGGATCCTGACTTCGATCAACTCGCCGAGGAACTGGCGTACACAGGGGTTCGCTACAGCATGTATCGCCTGAAGGAGAAACTTCCTGATGGACGTGTCGTCGAACGCGATGTTCTACGCCATCCCGGAGCAGCAGTGATCCTGCCGATCCTACCGGATGGAAGTATCATTCTCATCGAACAGCACCGCTGCGCCCTCGGACACAATCTACTGGAGATTCCAGCCGGATTGATGGAAGTGGGTGAGGATCCACTGCACTGTGCGCAGCGCGAGGTGAGGGAAGAAACTGGATACCATGCGGGAAAAGTGACTCACCTTCTCGACATATTGCCCGCAGTCGGATTCAGTGATGAGCGGATGTACATCTACGTTGCGGAGGAACTGGAGTTCGTCGGACAGGATACCGATGATGATGAGTGGGTCACCACCCACATCTGCAAACCCGAGACGGTGCGGAACCTCCTCGATTCCGGCGAGATCATCGACGGCAAGACGGTGGTTGCCCTGCAGAACTGGTTTGGTCGGCAGGTATGATTCCCAGGATCGCCATCGTCGGAAGACCCAATGTCGGGAAATCGACCCTTCTCAATCGACTGGCAAAACGCAAGGTGAGCATCGTTGATGACCGCCCAGGGGTGACCCGTGACCGCATCAACATCGAGGTGGAGGTGATGGACCGAGTGGTGGAGTTCATCGATACCGGTGGTATCGGTGTTACCGATGAGGCCGCACTCGATGCCGATGTTCATCGTCAAATCGATGTGGCGATCGCCACCGCTGACCTGATCCTCATGATCGTCGACGGCAAAGAAGGCGTTCATCCTCTCGACGAACTCGTCGCCCAGAGATTGCGTCCGATGGAGACGAAATGTCACCTCGTCGTCAACAAGTGTGAGGCGCAGAAGGAGTTCGATTCGACTCCGGAGTTCTGGAGTCTCGGTCTCGGAGAGCCGTGGCCCATCTCGGCAGAACATGGCGACGGTGTCAGCGAGTTGATCGAGCAATTCGTCAAGGAATTGCCGGAGGGGGAAGCGAGGGCGGAGAAACCAGCCCTCAAGATCTCGATGGTGGGACGGCGTAATGCTGGCAAGTCCACCTTCATCAACGCCCTCATCGGCGAGGATCGTGTCATCGTCAGTGATATCGCGGGCACCACTCGTGATGCAGTGGATGTTCGGTTCGAGAAGGACGGGATTCCGTTCGTTGTCATCGATACCGCCGGATTACTTCGACGGGGCAAGTTGAGAGACTCGGTCGAGTTCTACGCGCAGTCGCGTACCCTCTCTGCCATCGGTCGTTGTGATGTGGTGATACTGTTGATCGATGCGGTTCACGGTGTGTCTCAACTAGACATGAGAATCGCTCGTGAAGTGATCGATCGGCACCGTCCATGTGTCATCGCCGTCAACAAGTGGGATCTCGCCAAGGACAAGACCACGATGGAAGAGTACGAGAAGTACATCTCCGTCAAACTGCCCGGAATTGGATATGCACCTGTCCTCTTCATGACCGCCAAGGAGGGTCGCAACGTGACCCGTTGCATCGCTCTGGTCCAGTCGCTCGCCAAGCAAGCACGGACTCGTGTGAGCACCGGTGTTCTCAATCGCGCAATCGAAACGATACGCAACGGGCCGAGACCTCGGGTCAAACACGGCAAGGAGCCAAAGATCTACTATGCGACGCAGGTGGCCGAGATGCCTCCTACGATCGCCATGTTCGTGAACAAGCCAGAGTTCTTCACTCCTCAGTTCAAGAGAGCGATGGAAAACCGTTTGCGAGAGCTCCTGGAGATCCCCGAGGTGCCGGTGAGGATCTTTTACAGGGAGAAGGGCAAGAAGGATGAGTGAGCGAAAGCCGCTGCGAGTCCTCGGGATCGACCCAGGCCTGTCGAAGATGGGTTGGGGTGTCATCGAGGTCGCTGGGCCGGGCTTTGCACTGGTCGAATACGGGTCGTTGAAGACCTCGACCGATCAGCCCCATGCCGAGAGATTGCTGGCGGTTCACGAGGAGGTGGTTGCGGCCATCAAGCGATTCCAGCCCGATCTCGCCGCCGTCGAGGAGGTGTTCCACGGCAAGAATCCTCGTTCTGCATTGCTTGCAGGAGAGGGGAGAGCCGCTTGCATCCTGGCGTGTTCGATGGCGCAACTGCGAGTGGTGGAACTTGCAGCCACTACCGTGAAACTTGGCGTGACAGGAACCGGGCGCGCTCGCAAGGAGCAGGTTCAGGCGATGGTGCAGCGCATCCTCGACATGGATGAGATCCCCAGACCCGCAGATGCTGCCGACGCCCTCGCCGTTGCCATCGTCCAGGCGCAACGAAATCGAAGCAATGTTACGCTGTCATCCCATGGGACCGGTGGCGATTGTCGGTAAGCCCGGCTAGACTTCCACCAGCAGGAATCGGTGACAGCGCAGCTGGCAGGCCGATGTGAAGAGTAGAATGGGAATCTGTTTTCCCTGAACTGGAACCACGATTCGACCCGGAGAGGAACTCAATGGCGAAGGAGGAACCGATCGAGGTGGCGGCGATTGTCAAGGAGGCATTGCCGAATACCACCTTCCGCTGCGAACTGGAGAACGGTCACATCGTTCTCGCGCATATCAGCGGAAAGATGCGGAAACACTACATCCGGATCAATCCAGGAGACAGCGTCACGCTCCAGATCTCGCCATATGACCTGACCAAGGGTCGTATCGTTTACCGGGAAAGATAATGCCTTGCCTCCAGTAACGAGAAGCGGTCACACCATGCAGTTGAGTTGCGGTACCAGTAGGGTTCCTTCGGTATGGTTTGTCGTGTGGATCTTTATCCTGTTGCTGGTGTCTAGCCCGATCCTGGAGGCACAGGGAATTTCCCCCGCTTCCCGACGGGACAGGAATGCTCGACTCTCCGCAGAAGTCAAACATGCAGCTCGATCGATCACCGGTCGCGAAGCGCTGGAGCACGTTCGTTGGCTCGCCGATGATCTGCGCGAAGGACGACTGGCGGGCACCGTGGGCGGACACGACTCCGGCGAGTACATCGCCGACCGCCTGGAGGAGTTTGGCATCCTGCCGGGGGGAGACGACGGAAGTTGGTTTCACAACTTCTCGATTCCCGGGAAAGATGGAATTCACGGCCCGGTTGATCGTGGAAATAGACTTCGACTGCTGGTCTCCGAGCGTGCGACTCGGGAGGAAACCGTGGAGTTTCAGGTGGAGTTCCTTCCCCATCCTCGATCTCCCGATGCGGTAATCGAAGAATCATGCGCCTTCATGCTTGAGCCGATGCAGTTCATCTCGGAGAAGGAACGCGATCCCGTCGAGGGCAAGGTGGTGGTGTTACCTGTCGAAGAACCGCTCTCCGATGAGATCCTCGAGGCGACCTGCGAGGAGATCGCTCGTCGTAAGGGGATTGCCCTGATTCTCGTGGGCGAGGCGTGTCGTCCCGAGCCGTCAGAGGTGTGGCCCCCGGCAGATGCTCAGGAGTTACTTCCCATTCCCGTGGCGCGAGTCCATGGCTCTGGCGTGAAAAAGATCTGGAAGATTTCCGGTCGTCCACTGCAGTCCTGGAAGCGACAGTCCAGAGATGACGGTGCGTTGATGATGAATCGCCCCTTCGTTTCGCTGGAGATCCGCCGAGATGGCAGGGACCACAGCCTCGGACGCAATGTGGTGGGGCGAGTTCTCGGTGTCGATCCGGAACTGCGGAATGAGTTCGTCGTCGTCGGGGCTCATTACGATCATGTCGGGAGAGGTCTCGGGTCGGGACTTTCTCGAGGTGACGGTGGTGAGATCCACAACGGTGCAGACGATAACGCATCCGGTGTCGCTGCCCTTCTGGAGGTAGCGGAAGCGTATTCGCTGAATCGCCTTCGCACCCGTCGCTCGATCCTCTTCGTTGCATTCGATGCGGAAGAACTTGGATTACACGGATCCACTGCGTTCGTCTCCGATGGCGGGTATTCCCCCGACAAGATCGTCGGCATGGTCAACCTGGACATGATCTCCAGAAATGATCTTCGTACCGTCAAGGTTGGTCGTCGTGCCAAGGATGAGCAGCTGGGTAAGATCATCTACGATATGGCCAGGGTACTCGAATTACAGATCGACGAGACCGGGATGGATGCAGTCCTCAATCGTTCCGATCAGGCGCCGTTCCTTCGTGAAAATATTCCTTCTGTCTTTTACTTCGGAGGATTCCACGATGACTACCACAAGCCTGAGGACGATATCGATCGGGTGAATCCTGGCAAGATCCAGAATGTCGGGCGGCTGGCATTCCTGACCTCCTGGGGGCTGTCACAGATGAATCGTGCTGTCGAGGAATCGTCGGAACCGGCTGGCACCGACCAGTGATCCTCTTCCCCTGAAGAGATGCGTTCAGTGACTGTCGATGTCGACAGGTATCGACACCGACCCTTCTTGATCGGGGTGTGGCCCCTTACCCCTCACTGGCAGGGTCGCTGGCACCATCACGGATCGCCTCGACGATGTCCGCATTGGCCAGTGTCGTGACGTCTCCTAGCTTCCTCTGTTCCGATATATCCCTCAGTAGTCGTCTCATGATCTTGCCCGAGCGAGTCTTTGGAAGGTCGGGAGTTAAAACGATGCTGGCGGGTTTGGCGATGGGGCCGATCTTGGTGGCAACGTGACCGCGCAGTTCGTCGATCAGGCCGTCGTGGCCGCTGGCATCCTGACGTAACACCACGAATGCGGCGATCGCCTGACCGGTACGCTCATCGCTCCTTCCGACCACTGCTGCCTCGGCGACGCTCTCATGGTCGACCAGTGCGCTCTCCACCTCGGTGGTGGAGATGTTGTGGCCGGAGACCAGCATCACGTCGTCGATTCGGCCCAGCAGCCACAGGTAGCCATCTTCATCGATCTTGCATCCATCGCCCGGGAAGTAGGTGCCGTCAAAACGACTCCAGTACACTTCCTTGTAGCGTTCGGGATCGCCGTGGATTCCCCGCAACATCGATGGCCAGGGAGCATCGATGATCAGAATCCCGCCGTGGCCTCGCTGCACCTCCTGGCCCTGGTCATCGACGACCTTGGCATCGATTCCGGGGTATGCAGTGGTGGCAGACCCGGGTTTTGTCGTGGTGATTCCAGGTAGCGGCGTGATCATGATGGATCCCGTCTCCGTCTGCCACCAGGTGTCGACGATGGG
>CBFIET010000167.1:0-30422 GCA_965661685.1 Planctomycetota bacterium | reverse complement strand
CTTCCCTACCAAAGCTCGATGATCCTCGTCATCTGGCGGGTGAGGAGAAGTTCGCCAACGAACGCTGGCCCATCTCTGCCTCCTGCGCCGAGTCGGTGGGAACTCGCACGATCCTGACCTTCAGCGGTTCTACCGACCGCTACATCCTCGACGACAACGGCAAGGTGTTGCCTGCTGCCGTGAGACCGCAGTTCTTGCCCAGGGTGCTGTCGTACGACACCGTGACCGATCGCTGGAGCGATGTGGGCCGGATGCCGGTGGCGGTGGTAACCACCGAAGCGGTGCACTGGCAAGGCCAGGTCGTCATCCCTTCCGGGGAGACGCAGCCGGGGATCCGCACGCCCAGGGTACAGGCGCTGTCACTCGAAACTGCCGCAGCGGTGGCTCACTTCGAGGCCCTCGATTATGCAGTCCTCGGTCTATACCTCGCCTTGATGGTGGCGATCGGCATCTACTTCTCCCGCAGGAGTTCCACCACCGACGATTTCTTTCTGGCGGGGCGCAAGATCCCCTGGTGGGCGGCGGGGCTGTCGGTGTTTGGCACGCAACTCTCTGCCATCACCTTCATGGCGATCCCGGCCACATCCTACGGCTCCGATTGGCGTCGTTTTGTTGGCTCGGTGATGTTACTGCCGGTGATGCTGCTGGTGATCTACTGCTTCCTACCGCTGTTTCGTCGCCTCGAGGTGACCACTGCCTACGAGTATCTGGAAGCGCGTTTTTCGGTGGCGGTACGGATGCTCGCCAGCGCCATCTTCATCCTGTTCCAGCTGGGACGGATGGGCATCGTGTTGCTGCTGCCGGCGATCGCACTGTCGGCGGTGACGGCGATGGACACCTACCTGTGCATCGCCCTGATGGGACTGCTGGCGACGATCTACACCGTGCTCGGTGGTATCTCGGCGGTGATCTGGACCGATGTGTTGCAGGTTTTCGTGTTGATCGGCGGCGCGCTGCTATGCCTGATCGTGACGATCCAGGATGTGGGTGGTCTGGGGGCGATGATCGAGGCGGCCCAGGTCTCCGACAAGTTCCACATCTTCGACTGGCGCTGGAGCAGCTCCGACATGGTCGCCTGGGTGTTGATGGTCGGCTTCCTCTTCACCAACCTGGTGCCCTACACCAGTGATCAAACGGTGATCCAGCGCTACCTCACCACCCCCGATGAGAAGCAAGCGGCCAAGGGGTTGTGGCTCAACCTGATCATCACGATTCCGACGGGAGTCCTCTTTTACGGCCTCGGTACGGCACTGTATGTCTACTACACATCGCACCCGCTGGAGCAGGCGATGCTGCCGACTGCGACCGATCAACTGGTGCCGTGGTTCGTGGTCACGCACCTGCCAGCGGGGGTTGCCGGTGTGGTGGTGGCGGGGATCTTTGCCGCAGCGATGAGTTCACTCGATAGTTCGATGAACAGCATCAGCGCTGCCGTGGTGAATGACTTCTACCTTCGCTGTGTCCCGGAGGTTCGAGCAGAGGATTCGCTTTCGTTGGCGAAGCGTTTGACACTGGTGCTGGGGATCATCGGTACCGGCGCCGCCATGATGCTGGCGACCTTCGAGATCAAGTACCTCTTCGACTTCTTCCAGAAGGTGCTGGGGCTCTTCGGAGGCGGGCTGGTGGGAGTGTTTCTGCTGGCGGTGTTCACGCGCCATTGCAATGCAAGGGGTGCGCTGGCGGGGTTGGTCACCGGAGCTGCCACGACGATGGCAGTGGCGTTTGGCACCGACATCAATTTCCTGCTGTATGCTGCCATCGGTTCGTGCACCTGCTTCGTGGTCGGATCTCTGGTCAGTCGGATGACAGGTGGCCAGGATCGTGATCTGGCCGGCTTGACGCTGGCGACGTTGAGGGATACCAGCAATGGCGATGGATGATCTGAAACCGGTCCTGAAACAGTTCCGCTCCGACCTGGTCGGAGAAACGCTGCCCTTCTGGCTCGAACACGGCTGGGATCGCCAGCATGGCGGCATCGTCACATCGCTCGACCGGGATGGAACCCGCATCGATGGCGACAAGTCGATGTGGTTTCAGGGGCGAACCGCCTGGATGTATGCCACCGCTTACAACTCCGTCGAGCAGAATTCGCAATGGCTCGAGTTCGCCACCTCGTGCCTGCAGTTCCTGGAGCAGCACGGTTTCGATGATGACGGTCGTATGTACTTCCTCGTCACCGAAGATGGCAAGCCGCTGCGCAAGCGCCGCTATGTCTATTCGGAGGCGTTTGCATCGATGGCCTACAGCGCCTGCGCCAGGGCCACCGGCAACGAGCAGTGGGCCGAGCGTGCCCGGCAACTGTTCGATCAGTACACCCGGATTTCCTTCGAGCCGGGGGTGATGGAACCGAAGGTCGATCCCGGAACAAGACCATCGAAAGGGTGTGGGCCGCTGATGATCTGTCTTCACATGGCCCAGTTGCTACGGGACAACATCGGTGATGCTTCGATGGACAGTTGGATCGATCGCTGCATCGAGGAGATCGAGCACGACTTCTGCAAGGCGGACCTGGCGGTGGTGATGGAAACGGTGTCCCCCAACGGTGAGATCATCGACAGTTTCGATGGTCGCCTGTTGAATCCGGGACACGCCATCGAGGCGGCGTGGTTCATCCTGCACGAGGCGAAGCATCGGGGCGGCGATGCCCATCTGGAGTCGCTGGGGATCCAGATGCTCGACTGGATGTGGAAACGGGGCTGGGATGAAGAGCATGGCGGTCTCTATTCTTTTCGAGACCTGCACGACCGTCCGGTGCAGGAGCCGGGTCACGACATGAAGTACTGGTGGCCCCACACCGAGGCGATCATCGCCACGCTACTGGCGTATCAGCTGACCGGGGATGAACGTCACGCCGAACGCTTCCAGACGGTGCACGACTGGTCACAGCAACACTTCGCAGATCCGGAGCATGGCGAGTGGTATGGCTACCTGCACCGCGATGGAACTCCGGCACTTGAACTCAAGGGCAACCACTGGAAGGGGCCGTTTCATCTGCCGCGGATGCAGTGGGTTGCATCGCAGCTGATCGATGGTCATCGCTGATTACTGTGAAGGTCTCTCATCCCTCGCGGCCAGGGAAGCCTCCAGTGCCTGGATCTGCTGCTGGATCCGATCGTGTTGGTCCTTCAGGACATCTCCTATCAGGACGAAGGATATTCCCAGAAAGAACCACAACATTCCTCGAGATACTGAATCGGATTCATTTACGGCATCTGTATGATCTTCCTGGAAGATGAAAAACATGAGCAACGGTTTTAGCATGGTCGCAAGATTTGTGATCGCGGCAGCAAAACAAAAGAATGCCGGTATTTTCAGTCCGTACCGTTGACGAAGGGTGTCGTAAGCATTCAAGCGCTTCGTCGGGTTCTCATTCGTAGCCATGACGGGCTCCTTTCTCTTGCTCCTGCTACGGCCTTGCCGCCAGGATGGATCACTCCGTAGGTTTCTGTTTCAACTCGGCCAGTGCTGCTTCCAGCGCCTGGATCCTCTTACCTTGCAGGTTCATCGCCATACCCACCATCCCGAAGCAAAGGGGCAACCAAATGACCAGGTGCAAGATCATCATCATCCAGAGCATCTCCAGCGCCTGAGCGCTTTCTGGATCCTGGCCAGAGCTGGTTGGATTCGTGGAGAGATAGTTCACAACTGCAGCAGCCGTAGTGACTGCTGCGATGACAGACAAGTTTAACGCACCGAAATACAAATAGAACTTGGCCGAGAAATTCACTTTCTCGTATTCACTCACAAACATGACGAGCTCCTTTTCACCTTGCTCCTGCTACGGTCTTGCCGCCAGGATCGATCACTCCGCAGTATTCTCTTTCAACTCGGCCAGTGCTGTTTCCAGCTTCTGGAACCGTTTCTTGATCCGATCGTGTTGTTGCCCTTCCGCTATCCGCATGAAGGCCCCCATGAAGAGGAAGGACACCGGCAACCAGAAGAGGAAGTGCGTCAGAGACGAAGAATTACTTTCGTCCAACCAAAGACCGTCGCCCAGGGGCAGGTACACCAAGCATCCAGTTGCAATGAAGCCCATATACGGAGCGATGGTTCTGATGGCAGACCTTTGCAATTTTTCCTCCATGGTCATGACGAACTCCTTTTTACATTGATCCTGCTGCAGTAATACAGCCAGGAAGGGCTGCCGAGGGCAGTCCTACCCCTGCTAATCCGCAATAAGCGGCGAGCGTGACAGGGGAAAGGTGGAATTTCACAAATACGGGTGCGGGACTCGCCGGTCATTTCAGTTCAAATCGCCGTCCGTGGCGAGGAGCGTGCGATCCCTGTCGATCAGATCTCTTCGTAAGATTCCACGGTGATGTCTGCCTGTACATCGCCGGTGTGTTTGGTGCTCATCGGTTCAAAGAGCAGCAGATGCGTCTCTTCGGTGGCGGTTGGTTTGTGTTCGACGCCTTTGGGGACGATGAAGAACTCGCCCGGGTTCACCACCACGGTGGTGATCTCTTCATCGATGCCTCGTAGTTCCAGCGACAGCTGACCCTTCATCACCATGAACAGTTCATCTTCGTCGTCGTGCTTGTGGAAGACGAACTCCCCCTCAACCTTCGCAAGGATGACCTGCTGCCCGTTCAGTTCGCCGATTCTCTTGGGAGACCACTGATCTGAAAAGAGATCGAACTTGTGCTGGATATTGACGACGTCCATCGGGGGTCCTTTTCGAGTTGCCTGGGCTGGAGTTCGGGGCCTCGTGTTTCGGAGTCAGTTCGCGGCTCTCTGATTGGTCCTGTTCGGTTTCTTCTTGTCCTCTTCCACTCCGACATCAACAGTGATCATGCGAGTGTGAAGAAGGTTTGGGTCGCGGCGATCTTTCCACGATTCGATCAACGCTTCGACCGTCTCCTTGACCTTGCCATCGTGAACCTGCTGACCGTTGTGGGTCACGGTGATGCGGCTCTTTTCCCTGAGTCGGTCGTTGTCGATGAAGATGGTGAAGCCGTCGACATTCTCGGTTTCGATGTCGATGTTGTTCTTCCGGTCGATCTTGCCGCGGATGGTGGCTGGATTCTTCTGGTCGGCCCTGGCATCGATGCGCAGCCAGTGCTGGCGCGGATGGTCATCGCTGATGATGGTGTGGATCACCTCGGGAGGATGCAGGATTCGTTTTCTGGGGGTGAGCCATTTGGTCACCCGCTGCATCATCGGGCCATTCTCATCGAAGTTGAGGTAGTGTCCGGAACCGTCGAGTTCGTCGTAGGTGTGGTCGTACTTCCTCGACTTCAACTCTTCAGACAGCATCTGTGAGAAGCGTACCGGTACGATGTTGTCGGTGTTGCCGTGCACGTTGTAGGAGGGCAACCACTTGAGGTTGTCGATGAGAGGCGAGTACTTGTCGCTCAAGGTGTCGGTGACATAGTCTCCCATGTGCAAGCCGCCGGCGAAGGGGATGATGGCGCTGAAACGATCGGGAAAGCGCATGCCGAGATTCCAGCTGCCCCAGCCCCCCATCGACATGCCGGAAAGGACCACTCGGTTGTGATCGATGGGGAATCGTTCGGCGAGCTGGTCGACGATCGCCATCACCAGGCCATCGGAGCGATAGGTCCACCAGTGCCGGGTGGGAGCGCCGAGGATCTCCGGTGGCAGGTCGGGATTGCTCTTTCCCGACAGCGGCTTCATGGCGTTGGGCCCGACGATGATGTAGCCGTTTCGGTTGGCGAACTTGCTGTAGGCCACCGTCAGCAGCTGGCGGGCATTTCCACCGTAGCCATGCAGCATGATGAGAAGGCCGTACTTCTTCTTCTTCGACTCGGGGATATGGACCCACAGATCGGACTGGCGACCGTCCTTACCGGTGATCTTCTCCTTGCGGGTGCCCGCTTCGGGGCGGTCGATTCGCACCCCCTTGGCGATGGCCTTGAAGATCTTTGCGGGGCTGCTCTCGGCGAGTTTCTCGCGGTCGCCGGCGTCGAGCGCTTCGATCAGCAGATGGGTATCTATCGATGAGGATGCGGACTCCCGCTCGGCGCCGGCATGGGACAGCAGGGCGTCGACGGAATTTGCTGTCGGTGCCCCCACCAGTACAGCCAGTAGCAGTAATAAGCGCATGGAGAGTCCTTTCCACGGGCCGAACGAGAATCAGTCTATCCGATGGAGTGCGTTCAGACACCTGGAGGGGGGCGCTGAGAGCCGCTGAATCTCCACATCGGGGCGATTCGACTCGTTGCGACCGGTAGCGCAAAACGGGACAATGAAGACATCTTTCGCCATCGACAGGAACGAGGATATTCGATGCAATCACCGCTGCCTGGTTGGGCCTTGTCACATCTGTGTGCCGTATTGATCGGTGCACTGGTAGTGGCCTCCCTCTTCCCGGAGGCGTCGCAGCCGACTTCGCAGGCAGATCCATTGCAGCAGGCACGGGTCGAAATGGAGGAGTTGCGAGCGCGGATCCTCTCCTTCGAGGAAGCGAGGAAGAGGCTCGATGCTCGCATCGCCTTGTTGACGGTGGAACTGGCCGGGGCGAGGAAGCAGCAGCAGGAGACGGAGCCTGCCCCGCAGCCGCAGGAACCGCTTCCTGAGGTGGGGCTGGAGATGGTCACTGCTCGGCCCATCGCCTTTGACGACGCGGTGTTCCTCGCCAATTACCGGGGAATGGCAGATGAGGTGTTTCAGCTGGTGGAACTGGGGGAGTTCGAGGCGGCGGCAGAGACGATCCTGTACCTGCAGGAGGTCCTCGGAAACCGCGCACCGCTGTCGGTGGATGGAGAGATGTCAGCACTTGCACCCCTCTTCGAGGAGATCGACGAGCACTGGATGCCACATCTGTTCGGGGCCCTGGTCGCCTCGCCGGAGATGATGGTGAGGTTTTCCCTGGAACTTCGCGGCAGAGAGCGTCGAGGAGAAGATCTGGGAAGCATCGCCAGATTTCTGGCAGCATCGGAGTCGTGCTCCCTGGCGATCCTGGGAGGCGGAGAGATCTCGCTGGAGACGGCGGGTCTGTGGCTGGATGAGTTGCTGAACAAGGCCTCCAGCGAGGGGCTTCAGGACTCCGAAATCGCCTCCCTCTGCTACCTGGGGAATCCCACCAGAGCGGTCCAGGTGCTGGAAACTGCCTGGGATCAGGGAAGAAATCGACAGGCCATCATCTGCTCGTTGGTCCAGATCAACTCCCCTGATTCTCGTAAGTTGTTGCAGGAGCTGGTTTTCGAGCTGGATGAGGGCCCTGTGCAGGAGGCCCTGGACCTGTGGCTCCAGCGCAATTGATTTCCCACTTCCCCTTGCCGGATCGACACCTTGAGGTCACAATCAAACTTGGTTTGAGACTTGATGTCGGGGCAAGTGCCCCAACGAAGTAGATACTCGAACCACGGGGTTCCCGGTTGGACCCTGCTTACTCGACGATCAGGGGTATGGATAGATTTTGACTGCCAGGTTACACACGTGCGCCACCCTTTTGGTTCGTCGTGCTTTCCCAACGATTTTTCATGTTTTTTACGTCCACTCCACAGGCGACACAGTGTCGTCTCGTGGCAAGGGGCGAATTGTGTTCCGACCGGCGTAAGCCGGCCTTTGAGTCCGCAGGGCAGCCACACGCTCCCCCGGTTGCTACCCCTGGCCTTGGCTGGGGACTGCGGGAAGAGATGAGGGAGAAAATGGGTAACAGAATTTTTGTCGGGGGTCTTCCCTGGGCAGTTGGTGACGGCGAGCTTCGCGCTCATTTTGAGGGCTGTGGAGACATCACCGACGCCGTGGTCGTCATGGACCGTGAGTCGGGTCGTAGCAAAGGCTTCGGCTTCGTGACCTTCGAGGCGGATGAGTCCGCTCAGAATGCCATCGAGAACCTCGATGGCAGCGACATGGATGGACGCAGCGTTCGCGTCAGTGAGGCCAAGCCTCGCCCCGAGCGTGGCGCAGGTGGGCCTCCCCGCCGCTCCTACTAGGTCGTAGTTCGGACAATCTCAGTCTGAATCCAGATCAGGCCGTCAGGAATCCCCTGGCGGCCTGTTTCTCATTCCAGGTGCCCTCTGCTGCCAGGGCCACCGCTGCGTCCTTCCTGAGGTGCCTCTCCCGTTATACGATCCACCGGTCCCCACGGGGATCCAGATGCGGGGAGAAAGCATGGATAAAAAAGCGGACGATCAACCCGATGGGGTTTCACGCAGGTTATTTCTCAAGGGCGCTGGCGCAGCCGCTGCTGCGGTCTCGGTGGTTCAGATTCCGGTTACCGGAAGCGATGTTGCCGCCGATGAGCCGACGATCCTCGGTCCCGGGCCAGTCTCCATCGAACTGAAGATCAATGGCGAGGTGAAGGAGGTCGAGGCACCTCCCAGCACCACCCTGCTCGATCTTCTCAGGGATCATCATCAGCTGACCGGAGCCAAGAGGGTGTGCGATC
Organism: Planctomycetota bacterium; assembly: GCA_965661685.1. Taxonomy (GTDB): domain Bacteria; phylum Planctomycetota; class UBA8108; order UBA1146; family UBA1146; genus QNYK01. The sequence goes on along the minus strand of CBFIET010000167.1, from coordinate 22,066 downwards.
GTGGATCGTGTGGTGCCTGTACGGTTCTGCTCGATGGAGAGACGGTCGACAGCTGCAGTATGCTGGCCATCGATGCCGTCGGTCGAGAGATCACCACCGTCGAGGGGATCGGCACTCCCAGCAATCTCAGCGACCTCCAGCAAGCCTTCGTCGACAAGGATGCCCTGCAGTGCGGCTTCTGCACGCCGGGGATGGTGGTGTCGTGCACCGCGCTTCTCCAGCACGATCCGAAACCGGATCGGGATCAGATTCGCAAGGCGATTGCCGGCAACATCTGTCGCTGTGGAACTTACCAGAACATCATCGAGGCGGTCGAGCACGCCTCCCGGAAGGGAGGAAAGTGATGGCTGAAGAGATCACCATCAAGGTCGGGTTTGGCGACCAGTTCCGCGAGTTGACGGTGAAGCTGCAGGACGGGGACATCGCACCGTGGCAGCCGGGTGAACCGCTCGATGTGGTCGGCAAGAGCAAGCCGAGGCTCGATGCAGTGGCCAAGGTGACGGGAACGGCCAAGTACGCCCACGACCAGCAACCGGCGGGATTGATTCACGGGCGCATCCTCCGCAGTCCTCACGGAAACGCCGATATTCGCTCCATCGACCTGGCAAAAGCGAGGGCGATGCCGGGGGTTCGGGCGGCACTGACGATTCCCGAGGTGTTCGAGGATTCCTCTGCCCGCTACGCCGGAGCAGAGGTCGCAGCCATCGCCGCCGATACCGAGGTTCAGGCGGATGCAGCCCTTCGAGCCATCGTCGTCGATTACGACGTGAAGGAGCATTGCGTGACCATCGATGCTTCGATGGCAGATGATGCACCGCAGGTTGGCCGTGGCGACCAGAAGAATGTGATGCGGGTCAGTCCCAGATCGCGTCGTCGCCGCCGAGGGGGTGGCGGAGACAACGCCGATGCGGAAAAACAGATCCAGGAGCAGATGGCTCGCAAGGAGAAGGAAGTGGGTGAGATCCTCGCCGCATCCGATTCGGTCGTCGAGGGCACCTTCCGCACTCAGGTCCAGACCCATGCACCGCTAGAGACTCATGGTGCAGTCTGCAAGTGGCAGGATGGAAGGCTGATGTGCTGGGCATCGACCCAGGCCACCTTCGGTTTCCGGGGCGAGATGACCAGCAACTGGGGCAAGGTCCACGCCGAGGAGTGTCGCGTCTTCAGCGAATATGTCGGAGGTGGCTTCGGATCGAAGTTTTCCGCCGGACGAGAAGGTGTCATCGGAGCCTTGCTGTCGAAAGAGGCGGGCGCGCCGGTGAAGATGATGCTCGACCGTTCGGGAGAGCAGACCAGTGCTGGCAATCGACCCGATTCGTTGCAAAAGATGCGCATGGGTGTCAACAAGGATGGGTCGATCCAGGGACTTCAGATCCGCAGCTGGGGAACACCGGGAACGGGAACCGGCGGAGCCGGCGCACACAACGACGGGATCTACAACCTCGGCACCATCGACAAGGTGGAGTACGGAGTTCGCACCAACTGTGGTGGAGCGAAGGCCCATCGTGCTCCGGGATGGCCGCAAGGATCGGTGGCTCTCGAGCAGATGATGGACATGGCAGCCAGTTCCATCGAAGGTGTTGATCCCATCGAATTCCGCAAGAGAAATGATGATCACCCGATCCGCATCGCCGAGTACGACATCGCCCGGGAAAAGATCGGCTGGGATACGAAGCGGGTAAACGATCCCGCCTCGCCACTGCGAACCGGGGTGGGAATCGCCAGCAACCTGTGGTTTTCCGCCGGCGGTGGCGGCTCCAGCGCGCTGGTCAGAATTGCCCGGGACGGTTCTGTAGAGGTCCGAAACGGTGCCCAGGATATCGGCACCGGTACCCGTACCGTCATGGGGATGGTGACCGCCGAGGAGATCGGCATTCCTCTGGAGATGGTGACGACGAGGATCGGCGATACCAACGACCCACAGGGCCCGATGAGCGGGGGGTCGACCACCATCGGATCACTGACCCCTGCCGCCAGGTTGGCTGCCCACCACGCGAAGAAGGAACTGCTGGCTGTGATCGCAGAGCGCAAGGAGTGGGATGTCGAAGATGTCGATATCCGCAAGGGCAGGGTGATCCGTGGCGATGGCAGCGATGCCGGCCTTTCCTTCCAGGAGGCCTGCGCTTTGATGGATGACGATGCCATCGAGGTGCTGAAGGCGAGACCTCGACGAAACTACGCAGGATTCTCTGACACCAATGCAGGGGTCCAGGCAGCCGAAGTAGAGGTCAACATCGAGACCGGTGTGGTGATGGTGAAACGAGTCGTCGCCGTGGCGGATGCGGGCAAACTGATCAACCCGCTCACCGCAGAGAGCCAGGTTCGCGGTGGAGTGATCCAGGGAGTCTCCTTCGCTCTTCATGAACGAAGGATGATGGACCGACACAAGGGCAAGATGCTCAACGACAACCTGGAGACCTACAAGATCCTCGGGTCTGTCGACTGCCCAGAGATCGAAGTGGTGCTGATCGATGTCTACAACGGCAAGTCCAACACCCAGGTGATGGGTCTGGGGGAGCCGCCGATCGTGGCGACTGCCGCTGCCGTTGCCAACGCAGTGGCGAATGCCATCGGAACCAGGGTGTTCGAGGTTCCCATCACTCCCCGGAGGGTGCTGGAGGCGCTGGCCAGCAGCAAGAAAACCCCGGTGTCGGGTGACAAGAAGGGAGCGCGTCTATGAAGCCGTTTCAGGTAGCGATCCCCACCAACATCGAACAGGCTTCGGGCCTGCAGACCCGGGACGACTCCCCCTTCCTCGCCGGCGGCACCGACCTGCTGGCCCAGATCAAGGAGTTCACCATCTCCCCCGACCAGGTGGTGGATCTGAAGAGGATCGAGGGGATCTCCGGAATCACTGCGACCGCCGAAGGAATCGCCATCGGCGCACTGACCACCATGGCTACGGTGCTTGGCAACCGTCAGGTGGCGAAGGACTTTCCCGCCCTGGTAGAAACACTGAAGAACACCGCCACCCCACAGATCCGCAACATGGGTTCGGTGGGCGGCAACATCTGTCAGAAACCGCGCTGCTGGTATCTGCGCCACGAGGGATATTCCTGCGCCAAGAATGGCGGCAGTGGTTGCTGGGCCAAGGATGGGGAAAATGAGTTCCATGCCATCTTCGGAAACAAGGTATGCGCCATCACCCAGCCGTCGAACATGGGTCCGGTGCTGGTCGCTTATGGTGCGTCGATCTTGATCGAGAGCGCTGCCGGAAAACGTCAGATCCCTGCTGAAGAGTTCTTCATCTCTCCCGAGCAAGATGTGAAGCGTGAGGTTTCTCTCGAGCCCGGGGAGGTGGTCACAGGAATCTGGCTCCCCGCTAGCAACAGCACCAAGCAGTGGAGCTATGTCGAGGCGAGGGAGAAGCAGACCTATGACTGGGCGCAAGCGAGTATCACGGTACTCCTGAATCGAGGCGGTCGATCGGGAGATCATCGAGTGGTGCTCGGCGCGGTCGCCCCCACTCCTCTGCGGCGTTCCGACCTCGAGGAGATCATCGGAAACGGATCTCTCGATTCGGAACGGGTCCAGAAGTTGAGAGACACCATCGGAGAGGGAGCCAGCGTCCTGTCCCAGAATGGTTACAAGGTTTCGATGCTTCAGGGACTGATTTCCCAGGCAACTCGATCATTGCAACAAGTGAAGGAGGGCTAGCATGGCGATGCAAAAACCAGAACTGCTCCCTGAAGATGTGTGTCCCTGTCTCAGAACCAAGACGATGGTGCTCAACACCGAGTACCGGCGGAGTGCTTTCGAGGACTCCTTCACGGCCGACACCGCCTTTTTTCACTGTCTCCGTACGATGGCTTATCATGGCCCTGACGGGGACGATGTGTGCCCGCAGGGGTGTCGTCCGGGGCGGGACTGCTATCCAAAGCCGGAGGATCTGACCTAGGGGGATTCACTCCATCTCGGCAACAAGACGGCGCTTCGGGGAAATCAAGACCCGAAGCGCCGTCTTGCTCATCGGGTCCGCTTGTCACGATTCCCGGGGCAGATAGGATGCTCCACCGGAGGAGATAGACACCTCCAGGGAAGTGGAAGGATTCGGGATGAGCAATGTCATCGATAAGGTTCTCGTGGTTGGACTTGGCAAGGTCGGAAGCCTCGTGGGCACCCTATTGCAGCGTTCCGGATTCGAGGTGACTGGTGGTGACGCCAGACCCGTGACAGGGCTTTCCTTCCCGAGCCAGGTGCTCGATGTTTCCGACAGCGCTGCTCTCAACTCGGCTCTGGACGGATGCCAGGGAGTCGTTTCGTGCCTCCCCTATCGCTTCAATCTTCCCGTCGCGCAGGCGGCGTTCGAGCTCGGAGTTCATTACTTCGACCTGACAGAGGATGTTCCGACCACCAATGCCATCCTGGAGATGGCCCCAGGTGCCAGGAGTGCGCTGGCGCCGCAATGTGGATTGGCTCCAGGATTCATCGGTATCGTCGGTGCTGATCTGGCTTCTCGCTTCGATGATGTGAGATCGATCGAGCTGCGTGTCGGTGCCCTTCCAGAGCATCCGAGTGGTGATCTGGGATATTCCTTCACGTGGTCCTCGGCGGGAGTGATCAACGAATATCTAAATGACTGCGAGGTGATCGCCCGGGGCAAACGAGCTCTGGTGCCCTCACTTGAGGCGGTTGAGAAGGTGTTCATCGGAGGCCTCGAGCTGGAAGCTTTCACCACCTCCGGAGGCCTGGGAACGATGTGCGACACCTGGGAGGGCAAGGTCGAAACCCTCAACTACAAGACGATGCGATACCCGGGCCATTGCCATCAGATGAATTTCTTTCTCAACGAGCTGGGAATGCACCGCGACCGCGAAGAGGCGGCACGGATTCTCACCGCCGCTTGCCCTGCGGTGAAGGAAGATGTCGTGTATGTTCACGCAGCTGTCGAAGGCCACATCGAGGGAGAACTGTTGCGGGAGGAGTTCACCGGGCAGTACCGACCCATCGATATCGATGGAGTCGAGTGGAGAGCCATCAGCTGGACTACCGCCTGCTCCGTCGCTGCCGTGGTCGAGATGGTGAATGGCGGCCAGTTGCCCTCTCAGGGCTTCATCAAGCAGGAAGATATTCCGCTGGAGCCCTACCTGGCCACGGCAAATGGCGGTCTCTACATCTCTTCCTGAGGACTGGGCGGTCGACTGACCACGAACAGCCATCCTATCGTCACCAGTACCAGGGTGACGATCTGCCCCGCTGCCGGTACCTGATCTCGAAAGAAGTACAGGGGCAGGGAGATCGACAGCAAGATCAAAATCGTTGCGTGGATCTTTGCCCTGGTGGAGATGCATCCGTGCTTCTCCCACTGCATCACCATCGGTCCGAAATATCGGTGTGAGTGAATCCAGCGATGATAACGGGTAGATCCCCTCGAGAAGAAGTACGCCGCCAGCAGCACGAAGGGCACGGTCGGTAATACCGGTAAGGCGATGCCGATGACTCCCAGCGAGAGGGCCATGAAACCGAAGCCGATCCAGATGAATCTGATCGGTGATTGATCAGGCTTTATCAGTTTGACGATTTCATCCAACCGATCAATTCCATCAGTTTTGGGGGCTGACCGGTTCGCAGTACGCCGATCCTGAAGATCCTGGAAGATGCCCAGAAGACGACGAGAACCGAGACGAACAGCAAGATGCCGGTACCGTAGATCTCGATGGCGGGAGGATTGGCCGCCATGCGGTTCATCATGATGAATGGAGTCCAGGGCGGGATCCACGACAGCGTGGTTGCGATGGCGCCGTTGGGCTCGCTGGGAATGAAAGTCATCGTGCCGAGCGGGACCATCATCAACAACATCAGCGGACTCATGAAGTTCTGAGCCTCCTTGATGGTGTTGCAGATACTTCCAATCCCTGCAAACAGGAAGGCGTAGAAGAGATAGCCGCCAAGGAAGTAGATGACGAATCCGAACAGCAGTTCGGGCGTGACCACGGCAGCGATCAAATCGGGTATCCATGTGGCAGCGGGTCCTGCCTTGAGCTTGAGGATTCCGATGAGGGAGCCGATCCAGGCCAGTTGCATCGTCATGCCGACTGCGGCAACTCCCAGCACCTTTCCGAGCAACAATTCATTGGTGGTTACCGAGGAGAGCAGGACTTCGATGATGCGATTCGATTTCTCCTCGATGGTGTTGTTGAGGAGCATCTGTGCGATGGAGAAGATGGCCACCCATAGCATGTAGACGAATCCTATCGGCGCGTACTGGCGGATCTTGTCGCGGATCCCGACCTTTTCATCGCCGACTCCCTTGTTCGGGTCGAAGTTGTTGGAGCGAACCCGTAGAGAAGCAATTTCGGAGACTACCGATGATTCGATGCCGCGACGCTGGTATTCCCTCTCTCTCGCTTCGGAACTGAGTGCCGAGAGAACGGTGTCGAGCAGGTCTGTATCGGCAAGGTTGGATGACCAGAAGCGAATCTTGTTCTTGGGTTCAAGAGCGTTGGGCGGGATGATGACCAAGGCGAACAGATTGACCATTTCACCGCTGGTACCGGGAAGCGACTGCTCCCCACGTAGATGCGCCTTCAGTTGTGCTTCGATCTCCGAGTCGCTGTTGGCGATGGTGAGACCCTCGGGTAGCGGGACTTCTGCGAATCGCGCCACTGGATCCTCGAACTCCGGTGCATCATCTGGAAGCTGCTTGAGTACCGACGTCTTGAGGAAGTTCCATTGCGAGTCGTTGAGGATCACCTCCTCGGGAATGAGGTCTCCCATCTTGACCAGTTGATCGGGGCTGAAGGGATTGATCTCGACGTCGGCGTTGTCGAGCTGCGCGAGCCCCTCTTCCAGCTTATCGAGCAGTTCTGCTGCATCGATCTTCTGCTCTTCCATCATCTCGTCGCGCTGTTCCTGGGTCGACTTTGCCAGGTGAGCTTGTAGCTCTACCAGGATCTTCTGACGATTGAGAAGAGTGATGCGTTCACGCACGATCTCGCCAAGATCTTCGTCGCTCCGGTCAACGATCACGACATGCCTGGTGGGGATGCCCCGTTCTTCCAGGAATTTAGGGATCTCGATCATCATCCAGACCAGCACCGGGAAGACGAAGATTCCGATCCAGAAACCCTTGGTCTTGACGTTTTCGATGTATTCACGAATTGCGACGCGATAGATCTGCATCATCGGAACGCCGCCTCTCTCGCTTCTTCTCCCACCAGATGCACGAAGACTTCATGTAGGTTGGGGTCGACCACCTCGAAGATCTCGAGCCCGATTCCCCTGTCAAAGGCAGTCTTCAGCAGGCGCTGCGGATCGGCTCCTTCGCCGAGGCGGAGTTCGATGACTCCTTCGCGGCCATCGCTTGAAGGGCCGGAATCGGTGACCTCGGGAAGGCTCGAAAGAAGTTCGGTATCTCCCGTGCCCCGGAATCGAATTCGCCGGGGGAGAAGAGATTTCGCCTCTTCCACGCTTCCGTTGAAGACGAGACTGCCTGCAGAGATGATGACGATCCGCTCACAGATGCGTTCTGCGTGGGCCATGACATGGGTCGAGAAGAGGACCGTTTTGCCTCGCTCGCGGATGTCGCGGATGACCTCTTCCATCACTCCCTGGTTGACGGGGTCGAGGCCGCTGAAGGGCTCGTCGAGGATGACGAGATCCGGGTCGTGGGCGATCGATGCCAGCACCTGGACCTTCTGGCCCATTCCCTTGGAAAGCGCCTCGCACTTGTGATTTTGAAAGGAGCCGAGTCCATAACGCTCGAGCAACTCGTGGGCTTTACTCCTGGCCTGTTTCGATGGGACTCCCTTGAGCATCGCAAAGTAGGCGATGACGGCAGCTGCAGTCATCTTCTTGTAGAGTCCCTTTTCCTCGGGGAGGTATCCGATCCTGGCGCGAACATCGAGAGCATTGGCGGCGCCGAGGATCGATATGGAACCAGAGGTGGGCTTGAGGATGTCGAGCATCATGCGGATGCACGTGGTCTTTCCGGCGCCATTGGGTCCGAGGAAACCGCATACCGTGCCCTCAGGTACCGAGAAGGAAACGTCGTCGACGGCCTTGAACTCGCCGTACAACTTGCAGACGTTGGTAAACTCGACTGGGGTGGTCATTGCACTGCTTTCCTGGGCGTGAAGATGGTACTCGACCAACCTGTGTGTAGATATCTAATCTCCAGCAGGGCCCCAACCACCGCCTCCTGGTGTCGATATGGTGATCGAGTCCCCACTGTCCAGTTTTCCCTGCCATTTTCCCGGGATAGAAATCGATCGACGATTTCGCCGGATCCAGTTTTCTCCCGGCATTCCATCCTCACCCCCAGCGATTCCTGCAGGGGGATGAGTTCGCCGGTCAGATAGGATGGAGATCTCCATCGGCTCCAGTAACTGGTAGTCCCGGACGATCCCCTCTCCTCCCCGATGTTTGCCGTCGCCGCCGGAGTTCTTGCGCAACTGGAGAGATTGGACTCGAACGGGCAGGCAGTGCTCCAGCCGTTCGATGGGAGTATTGAGTGTGTTGGTCATGTGAACGTGCTTACCGCTGGCCCCTGGTCGATCGGGTCCACCCCCACATCCTCCGCCGATCGTTTCGTAGTGGGCACCCTGATCATTTCCGATGACCAGGTTGTTCATCGTTCCCTGCGACTGGGCGGGAATCATGTCGGGGAGGGCCGGGGCCAGCGCCAGCAGCAGCACATCGACCAGTCGCTGGGAGGTTTCCACGTTGCCACCGGCAACGGCGCTTCCCTCGGGAGGGTCGAGCAAGCAACCGGGAGGAATGTGTACCTCGACGGGCCACAGGGTGCCGCTACTGGTCGGTATGTCGTCCCCTGCCAGGGCACGAAGTACGTACTGGATGGCGGAGAGGACCACCGCTCGGTTGCAGTTCATCGGTCCCGTACAGGCCGCCGCGGTCCCCACGAAATCGAAGGAAGCTTCCTCTCCACGGATTTCGATCTGCACCTGGAGTTTCAGGGGATCAGGACCAAACCCATCATCGTCGAGATGATCACTCGATCGATAGACTCCATCGGGGATCGAACCAAGCAACGCACGGGTGTGTCGATTGGCGGAGTCCTGAAGTCTGCGGAATCCCTCCCCCATGGCGTCTGCTCCGATGCGTTCGATGATGCGTCTCAATCCCCGTTGTCCCACCTCCATAGCGGCACGCTGGGCCAGCAGGTCGCCGATTCGCTCGGCAGGGTTTCGCATCGAGTGGATCAACGCACTCTCCACATCGAGGAGTCGTTGGCCGCCCTGGACCCAGGTGGTCGGAGGAATCACCACCCCCTCCTGGTGGAGCGATCTCGTCAGCCCCATCGACCCGGGAACTTCCCCTCCGACATCGGCGTGGTGTGCACGAGTCGCCAGGTATGCCACCGGCTCCGGGTCCTTCGGGTCGATTCTGAACGCCTGTACCGAAGTGATGTCGGGAAGGTGGGTACCGCCGAGTCGCGGGTCATTGAGGAGGACGATGTCTCCCTCCTCCAGGGCACATCTTGCGGCAGCTTCCGCCACCGCGATGGGCATTGCACCGAGATGAACCGGGATGTGTGCAGCCTGGGCGACGAGTTCTGCCTTCGAGTCGAAGATGGCGCAGGAGTGGTCGAGTCGCTCCTTGATGTTGGGTGATACCCCGGAACGTTCCAGGGCAGTACCCATCTCCTCTGCCACCGATTCGAGCAGATGGCCGATGACTCGCAGCCCGATCGGATCTGGATCGCTCAACGCTGCGGTCTCTCTGGATCGGCGTTCTCCTGCTCAGGCCGTCGCAGGTGAAGTTCGAGAAAGGTCTTGGTCTGATCCCACGCGCTTGCAGCGGCCTCGAACTGGTAACGGGGCCGCGAGGGGTCGGCGAAGCCGTGTCCTGCATCGACGACGACGATCTTGTGTTTCACCTCGGCGGTTTCCAGTCCCTTACGGAAAGCATCGATCTGCTGCACGGGGATTCCAGGATCGGTCTTTCCGAAGATGGCGAGAATCGATGCCCCGACGGTAGAGAGGGATTCGGGATCGGCAGGTGTCTTGCCGTAGTAGACGACACAGGCGTCGATGTTGGGATGGCGGATGGCGGTACGGAGAGCCCAGCTGCCTCCAAAGGACCAGCCGATGGTGCCCACCCTGTTTGCCTGCACCCGTTCATCCCTGTAGAGAAACCGCACGGCGTTTGCAATATCCCTGGAGGCGGTTGCGTCCTTGACGTTCCGCATCAGTTCCGAGGCTCGAGAGGAGCTGGTGGCGATCTCACCCTGGTAGAGGTCGACGGCGAGAGCCGCATATCCCAGGCGGGCGAAGCGATCTGCCCAGTTCTTGATGTGAGAATCGAGACCCCACCACGGATGAAGGAGGATCAATGCGCCTCCATTGGCGTTCTCCTCCTCGGGAAGAGAGAGGTAGCCGTGAGCGGGTCCGAGCTGGACGATGCTACCTCGACGTCCCTTCTTCTGCGTGGTTCCGGAGTCCGGTGACTGGCGGTGTATCTTCTGAAACTCCAGTTCCTGCTGCTGGCTCTCCTCGGAGACTCCAGCTTCTTGATCTCCCATTCCTTGAGTTGGAGGGAGTAGCGGTACCGAAAGGGCGAGGAGGGGAATCAACAAGAGCGTCAACATCTTTGATTTGACCATGGAGGTCTCCAATCCAATCGCCTGTCGGTTGCGTTGACTGCCGGGCATCTGACAGCCATCCTGAACCAGCGCTGAAGATGGAAGCGAAGTCCATCTTGTGGATTCAGGTCGACCCCCGGGAGGCTCCCTTGTTTTACACCCTCTTCCTGCTCCTCTCGATAACCTCTCCAGTGGATACTTCCCGGGTCGACACACCCGTGACGTGGAGACCGTACGATCATGCGGTGTATTCGAGGAGAGTGTTTTCCGCTTACACCAGGCCCGGGCGCGTCTTGACGGTGGCATCGGACCTACCACAAAGAGTTGAACAGGTACTGTTCGATGAAGGTGACCTGGTACCCGGTCTCCCCGATCAGATGGTAGCCGCCATCGTGCTCGATTCGTCTGTAGAGAAGCAGATGCTGGAAGGTGCTCGCATCGGCCTGGAGTTCTCTCTCAACGACCAGAAGAGAGCGGACCTTTCGATTTCTCGAGCGACCACCGCAGCGGAGATTGCCAGCAAGGAACTCGATCGGATGAAGGTTCTCCACTCCCGTGGGAATGCTTCCGATGCGGATCTGGATCGGCAGGTGCTGGCACAAGCGGAAGCTCGGGTGGCGCTGGAGATGGCGCTGGTTGCCCGGACAGATGCGGCAGAGGCGGTTCGTGCTGCGAAGTCGGAAGTTGCCGTCATCGAGGCAAGAATCGACCGACTGACCATCGAGGCCCCGGGAGGCTGGCGGGTCGAGCAGCGTCTGGTCGAGCCAGGTGCGGGGGTTGTGCCGGGCGCTCCATTGATGGTGTTTGCTGACCTCTCCGTCTTCGAAATTGACGTACCCATGGCGGAAGCGGAAATCCAGGTTCTTGCAACTGCCCCCCTTCAGATCGAACGAGTTTCCAATCAAAAAGTGGTACGGGGTGAGGTCGAGTTCGTCGGAGCAGTTCCTGATGCACGAACACGCAAGAGAAGAGTGGTGATCCGCATCCCAGCCGAGGAGTTCGCACTGGAACCACTGGAGACCGGGGGAGGGATCGAACTGCAGGTAACACTCGAGGTCCCCGATGCTTCCGGAGGAGTTCGGGTGCCGCATCGCTTCATCGGAAGGCGGCTCGAACAGTGGGTGGTCAAGACCGAGGACGAGAAGTTGCACGTGGTATCCCCCGTTCGCTCCGATGATGAGGGCTGGGTCGTGTTGCCTGGCGACCTACCCGCTGCTGCTGTACTCATCGAGTACTAGGAGGACCTTCATTGAGGAATGCCATCAGTTCCGTCCTCCGTCTGTCGATCCCCGTCAATATCGTCTTCTTTGGATTGATCTTGTTTGCGGTGCTGGTGGCGATTCCGCGCCTGCCGGTTGAGGTCTTCCCCAATAACTCGTTTCGCCAGGTTCAGGTCTCCCTTCGCTATCCCGGTGCATCCGCTGCAGAGGTGGAGCGGCTGGTGACAAAGCCGTTGGAGGTGGCTGTCCGCGGACTCGATGACGTCGAGTACGTGGCGAGTACATCGGTACCCGGGCGCAGTGAAGTGGTGGTGAAGCTGGATGACGAGGGAGAAATTGATCGGGGATTCGATCAGTTTCGATTGAGGGTTCTCTCCGCTCTCAACAGCTTGCCGCAGGTAAATGGTAAGACCCTGCAGCCGATCTTCATGGAACTCGATGTCGATTCATGGGTGCCGGTGATCCAGGTGATGCTGACCGATACCGTCGCCGGAAACCTCGACAAGAGATCTCTCACCATCCTTGCCAAGGACCTCCGAGATCGACTCGATCGAATTCCAGGAGTCAAGCGTGTCGACTTTGCCGGTGAAGAGTTCGATCAGTTCCAGGTCGCTCTCGATCCTCAAAAACTGGATCGCCACGGCTGCACTTTTGCAGAGGTGCAGAGAAGCATTGCTACCCACGGTGGTACCCAACCAGCAGGTCAGATCGAGACCTCACTGGGAGAACGATCAATTCGAATCGACACCAGGCCGAGGGATCCGTCGGAGATCTTCGATGTGGTTGTCCGTAGCGATGGAGATGGCTCCTTCATCACCGTCGCGGATCTGGTGGATCCGCAGGAAACGGGAGTGCGACCCATCACGGAATCGGTTCGCAATAGCCTCGATGGGCAGGAGGCCATCGGCTGTCGCGTCCTCAAAGATGCCACCTCCAACGCCAAGACGATTCGTGACGAGGTGCTGGCGGTGGTTGAGGAGTTTCGCGGTGCCAATCGAGGGACACCCTTCGAGATCTACACGATTCTTGATTCGACACGGAAGATCAACTCTTCCATGTCGGTTCTTCACGACAGCATGTTCCTGGCACTGGGTCTGGTGGTGGCTTGCCTCTTCTTCTTTCTCAGCAAGAAGGGTCTGGCGACCTCCCTTGTCGCGTTACTACTTACCGTCATATCGACGGTGGTCGTCGCAACCAGCCAGGATTTGAATCTCGAGTTGCTGGCTCTCGGCTCATTGTCACTCTTCGTCTTCTTTACCTGCAGGTCCGCAGTGTTGACGGTCAGCGGTATCCTGTTCGCATTTCTTGCCACGCTTGTCGTTTTCTTCGTTGCCGACCGGAGCATCAACGAGGTAAGTCTCATCGGATTCGTTCTTACTGTGGGAATCATCGTCGACGATGCCATCATCGTTCTGGAAAACATCCGCAGACATCGTGAGATGGGGAAGAAGCCCAGAGACGCCATCGTCGCCGGTACCGGTGAGGTGATCGTTCCGGTGACCGCTGCCACCCTTACCACCGTGGCCGCCTTCTTGCCGATGCTGATGATGACGGGAACCGTTGGTGATTTCTTCTCGATCCTTCCCATCAGCGTGGCGACAGCACTGGCGGTCAGCCTGGTCGAGTGTTTCATCATCCTGCCGTGCCATGTCAACGATCTCGATCGATTGATCGGCCCTGAAGAAGTCGAGGGGGAAGTCGATGCGCAGGGGGTGGAGAACTATCTCAACAGACCGGGTTACTCGGGAAAACTGTCGAGATTCTACGATCGTATATTCCTGTGGAATCAGGAACACGGTCTTCAGGTGCTGTTGCTCGCCGCCGCGCTCTTCTTGGGGGCGGTCGGAATGGTCGTGCAGAGCTTCGTGGGTCCCAGTCATGGCATGAGACCGATGCTCAAGCTGGAGTTCTTCCCCGAGGACACCGGGATCCTCAACATCATGGTCAACACAAGTCCTGGAACGGGACTGGAGGCGACCGATGAAGTGGTGCGGGAACTCTCGCTGGAATTGAAGGAGACCGGTCTGGTCGAGGCAGCGGTTGGACTCTCCGGGATGAAACTCGACACCACCTATCGTCCCCAGTTCAGCCATCAATTCGGACTGATCCTGGCAGAGTTTCCCGATCGTTCGGAACGCACCTACGACGACCCCAACGTGGCGATCGCAGCGCTGCGAGGCCTGATGCTGGAGAAGTGGAAAGCACGTGGGGTGAAACTGGAGATCGCCGCACAGAAGGATGGTCCTCCGACCGGATCCCCGGTTTCGGTTCGCATCCAGGGAAGCAACCAGCAAGGCATCGATGACATTTCACGCCGGACCTATCGTCTTCTTCAGGAGGAATCGAAACCTGGCGGGCGGCTGGAAGGGGTTGTGGACCTTGCCAGTGATCTCGATCAGGAGACCCTTGCGCTCAATTTCATACCAGACGAGCGATCGATATCGATGCACGGTGTCGATCCTCAACTGGTCAGGAGTTTCGTTGCCGGTGCCTTCGATGGTGTATACGTCGGAGACTATCTTCGCTCCGATGACGAGATTCCGATTCGGGTGAGAATGACGGAAGCTGCTGTGAGTGATCCCACGGCACTGTTGCAACTTCCACTGACCAGGAGTCGCGACGGAGGAGTTCTCAGATTTGGCGAGATCGGCAAGATCGAGGGAAGCCGCGAAGAGGGAATCCTGCGCCGCCGCCACTTCCAGAGGTCGTTGAACATCACCGCCAACATCGTTGCAGATGCTCCCATCGCTTCCGATACCGTCAGCTTTGTGATCGAGCAGGAACTGGGAGCGGAGGTCCAATCGATGCCGGGGGTCTCCTTCAATTACGAGGGGGAGGCGGAGTCGACCAATCGATCGTTCCGAAGCCTTTTCATGGCGATGTGGGTGGCCATCTTCATCATCTACCTGATTCTTGCCGCGCAGTTCAAATCCGCACTGTTACCGTTCGTGCTCCTGTCCAACATCGTCTTCGCATTTACCGGAGTGGTGATGGTGATGGCGATCCTGGCTTTCTTCTCCGATCTACTTCCCGAGGGGTTTGTCAGACCTGAACGCTCCTACATCACGATCATCGGATTCATCGCGATGGTCGGCTTGACCGGCATCGTCGTCAACGATGCCATCGTTCTGGTCGATTTCATCACGAGGAGAAGATCAGAGGGAATGGAACTGAATGACGCACTCCGTTGCGCATCTCATGAACGGCTGCGCCCGATCTTGCTGACCACCATCTCGACCATCGCAGGGTTGTTGCCGATGTCGATCGGCATTCCCCATTTCGATGTGAAATGGAGCCCGTTCGCCACCGTGTTTGTGGCTGGCCTGATGGTGGCAACGGTGATGACCTTGCTGGTGATTCCGATCCTGTATCGCTTCACGATTCATCTGGAGAGAAAGCTCACTCCTCGAGATCGATCGATCGACTACCAGTAACTATTCGCTGGCGATCTTCGGAGTCAGTTTCACCTTGCGAATATTCATCAGGGCGATCGATCCGATTTCCCGGGCTTTCAGGGTCAGCAGGTCTCGGTCGCCGGTGGCGGTGACATCGCCGATCCACTGCCATTCGAATTGATCCCAGCCGCCAGTGGCATTTTCAACACCATACTGGGTTCGATTGGCACCGAGCTGCACCGACAGGGTTCCTCCGGTGGCGTCGGCAGGGACGGCACACAAGGCTTCGATGCGATAGGTCTGCCCAGGTACCGTCGAGATGAGCCAGCTGGCGGTGGAGGTGGTGTCGTTCCAGTAACCGAGGTTCTGGTCGGCGCCAAGATTCGGATCGTCGTGGGTTTCTAGCCGCAGGTTGCCGCCTTCGATGGAGGCCCGGCTGGCGTGGAGCTGTAGTACTCCGTTGCTGTCGGGGCGAAAGGCGTTGTCGACCTTGGCGGGTCCAGCAAGGTCGAGGCGGATCACCGATACCGATTCCCCGGGGTGCAGGCCGGCGAGGGAGATCACCGGAAACCCATCTCCGGTCTGTTCTACCTTCAATGTTCGTCCGTCCACGCGATCACCGAGCAGCACCGCTCGATCGATGGATGTCACCAAGCCCTCCACTGGCAATCGATCATCGCTTGGCCAGTCGTAGATGTGCAGGTACAGCGAGTTCCCCTTGGTGGTGCTTCTTCCCCAGGGAAGATTTTGTAGTGCTCCACGGGTGGTGCCGTAGATCGATTCACCGTTCACATCGAGCCAGCGCCCCATGGCAAGCAGGCGGTCGACCATGATGAGCGGAATCGTTCCGTCGTCATCGGGACCGATGTCGAGGAGCAAGTTACCCCCCTTGGAGACCAGGTCGATGAGCATCTGGATGCACTCGGTGCGGGAAGAGTAGATCTCGTAGTTCTCTGCCCGGTTGAATGCGAAGGAGTGACCGATGCCGCGGCACTCCTCGAAAGGTCTCTCCTTTCTCATCCCTTTTCCGGATGAGTTGCCGAGATTGCCGTACTCGGTGGTGGTGTAGTCCCCCACCTGCCCGCGCAGGCCTTTGCCCCAGCGATCGTTGACGACGATATCCTGCGGATTCTTGCAGTTTTCATAGATCCACTCGAGGATCTCCGTCGATCTCCACTCCTCGTCGGGATAGTCCCACTCTCCATCGGGCCAGAACACATCGGGCTGATAGCGGTCGATCAACTCCTTGATCTGCGGAATCATCACCTCGTCGACATAACGGGGGCGATCTTGCGGGTAGAGGGGGCTATGCCACTCCATGAAGGAGTAATAGAGACCGGGGCGGACTCCCTCCTCACGGCACGCCTCGAAGAGTCCCGCCAGCAGATCCTTGCCGGGACCACTGGCGACGCTATTCCACGGATATCCTCGAACCTCGCTGGCGATTTCGCTGTCCCACAGGCAGTAGCCGTCGTGGTGCTTGCTGGTGATGACCATGTATCGAGCGCCGGCGCGCTTGAAGATGCTTGCCCACTCGGCAGGATCATACAGTTCTGCCTTGAACTTCGAAGCGAACTCCTTGTACTCGAAATCCTCTCCGTAGACCCGGTCATGAAACTTCCTGACCTTGCCTCCGTGACTGTTGCTGTCGTACCACAACTGGTACCACTCGGAGTAAGTGCTGGTGTCGCAGTACGCAGGGACCGAATAGACCCCCCAGTGAATGAAGATGCCGAACTTGGCATCTTGAAACCACTGCGGTGTGTCGTGTTGTTCGAGGGATTCCCATGTCGGAGAGTACTGGTCATCCGCGGCCGGTTGTTCGGCGACGGACAATCCTGGAATTCCCTGGATGGCGAGAGCGAGAAAAATCGTTGTGATCATGTGGCCTCCTGTTGCCATCGGAATCGCCAGCAAGGCTGCGGTCAAGGAGGTGCAGGCATCAGATCAGGATGGTGGGTGTGAACGGCGGACGCCTTGATGAGAACGGTCACGGCTCGACCCTCCTCCAGCGACAGGCTACGGCAACTGGCCGCAGTGCACTCCGCAAGGATTGTTTGCTCCGCTTCCACCTCGATCAGATAGGCCGCTCCGTAGCGGTGCAATTTACGCACAACACCCTCGATCTGGTTGCGGATACTGATATTCCCCAGGGTGCCGGTCGACAGGGCCACCTCCGATGGTGCGATCCTGACAGTGACCGGTTCTTTTTCTTGAAGGCCGCTGGCGGTGGAGATCAGATCGAGGCTGCCGCAGCGTATCTGGCAATCTCCTCCGCTGCTCTGAACCACCTGGCCCGGCAGCAGGTTGATCGCCTCCACTTCCCCTGGCGGTCCATCGAGCAGCAGGTTCAGGTACGACGTGGGACCGATCAAACGGTCGTCGGTCATGCACATCAACTGACTGGAGATCGACATCAGTTCGCTCACATCGTGGCTGACATGGAGGATGGGAATCCCGGAGTGATCACGGATCTTGCCAAGTAGAGGTAGGATTCGGTTCTTGAGGCGGTTGTCGACTCCCCCCAGTGGCTCATCGAGCAGCAGCCATCTCGGCTTCATGACGATGGCTCTGGCCAGTGCGACTCTTTGCATCTCACCACCGGATAGGGTGTCCGGCATGCGGGCCATCAGGTTGCCGATCTCCAGAAGTTCCACCGTCTCTGCGATCAGTGCCGCATCGGTGGATGAAGCCCCCACCTCGACATTCTTTTTCACCGACCAGTGCGGGAACAGGCGTCCATCCTGAAACACCACGGCAACCTTACGCTGCTCGGGAGCGATATCGATGCCGGCGCTGCTATCAAAAAGGACACTCTCACCGATCTTTAGGGTGCCACGGACGGGTGTAATCAGTCCGGCGATGCAGTGCAGCAAGGTCGTCTTTCCACAACCGGATGGACCCAGCAAACCGGTTGAGGCCCGGTCCAACTCCGCTGCTGCACGGATGAGCTTGTGGCCCCGTTGTATCTCCAGATCGAAGGAGAGGGTCGGAATCATGTGGCCCTCCTCGCGCGGTTCCTCACCTTTCTTGCCAGCCACTCGCTACACCCCATCGCCGCCAGCGAGATCGTTGCAGAGAAGATCACCAGGCGCAGGGCGACCTGCTCTCCGTCGGGTGCTTGCAACTGCTCGTGGATCATCAATGGCATCGTTCTCGTTGCTCCAGGGATTGCCCCGGCGAAGGTGATGGTGGCCCCGAATTCTCCAAGGCTGCGGGCGACGCACAGGATCAGCCCCTGCCCGATGGCGGGGAGGGCCAGTGGCAGCGAGACACGCCACCAGCTCTCGAGTCGACTCATCCCCAGGGTTCGAGCCGCTTCTTCGAGGCGTTGAGGTACCGATTCAAAACCGATTCTGGCTGCACGGATGAGTAGCGGTAATCCCACCACCCCTCCGGCGATGGCGGCGGCAAGGGTGGTGAATGCGATGTCGATTCCGAATGGACTTCGCCCCCCCAGCAGTAGCAACAGTCCCCATCCAACGACTACCGGAGGAAGTACCAGAGGGAGCATCACGACGGCATCGACGAGCGACCGTCCCGGCCAATCGCGTCGCGAGAGTATCCAGCCGAGCAAGACACCGGGGATCGCAACGATGATGGTGGAAAAGAAAGCAACCTTGGCCGAGATGGTGAGAGCTTCCACTTCTGCAGGGGTCAGGATCATCGTTTCGTCTCTCCGTTCATGGGAGAGATGAATCCTGCCTCGTGCCATAGCGAAGAGGCACAGATCCTGTCGAACAGTAACTGTGCTCCACCACGATCTCCGAGCTTCGCCACCGGATAGGCGATGGGACCCGAGATCGATTCGGGGATCTCGGCGAGGACCTGGCACCGGTCCGCTGCATCACTGAGCCAGATGAAACCGAGGTCTACCGAGCCACTGACGACGTGACCGAAGGCGGCCCTGGAACTGGCGGCCATCACCGCCCGTGGTTGTACATCTTGCCACCAACCGAGGGCTTCGAGGGAAGCCCTGGCGTGCTGGCCGACCGGAACCGAGGACGGGATGCCGATGACCCAGCGTCCGGCAGGGGCAGCACCTTGCAGTGAAATCGGATCCTGATGGGGTGATCGATCACCGCTGGCGATGACGAGTCGATTGCCGAAACAGATGCGGCGTGAATCTTGCACCGTGGGAGAGAACTGTTCGAGTCGATCCATCCACTGTGGACTTGCAAGCAGCGCCACATCTCCCTGCAGGCCATTTTCTACCTGCCTGACGAGGGCACCACTGGAGGCGGCGATCACCTCGACCGAGATCCCTGTTTCTTCCTCGAAGCGGGTGGCGAGCAGGCGGGCGGGGTCTACTGCGCTCGAGGCTACCAGTAATCGTAATGGTGCAGGGCCGCTACCATCGCAGCTGGCCAGGGTGAAGATCATCAGGATCAACCACACTCTTGCTGCCATCACGATCCCTTTCGCTCTTCGACATGAAGCATCGTGCATCGAATTCGCAGGGGATCCAGGGATCTTTCCTCGATGGCACCGAGCCAGTCCTCGATGGTGGCATCGGCACGAGGAAAGCGGGTGAAGATCTTCCTCGATCGGAACATCTGAAAGGTGCCTACCCGGTGGAATTTCCTGCCCGATTGTTCGAGTGCCGCAGAGGTCTGTGCAAGGTGCTCATCCATGAGGAACAGGGTGGTGTTGCCGTCAGGGATGGCGACAGCCATCTCGTTCGGGTCCAGCGGTACGATCGGCATCGCTTCCTGGCGGTGCAACATCAGGGTTGGCAGCAGGTCCATGCCGACCGTTGCAAATGTGGTTTGCTGGGTTGAGTCAGGGATCCGCGGGAGGGACCCGATTCCGATGGAGGGCAGAGCAAATCCCATGATGAGAGCGATCTGACACGCTCCACACAGTGCGGTGTTGATGGCGGATCCGCGTCGGGCATACAACGACATGGCGACCCACATCATCGGTATCAATGTTGCAGCCACCATCGAACACTGGAACCAGCCGACGAAGGCTGCGATCAGTAGAGACGGAATCCCCATGAGGAACGCCGCAATTCGTAACTGCTTCTTCCGAGGCTCCAGCTCCAGTCCGTCGAGATAACTGGCCACCAGCATCGCAAGCACTGGCAGCAATGGAATCAGATAGCGCTCGAATGATTTCAAGAAGAAGAAGGGAATCGTCGAGAGGATCACCCACAACACCATCCAGCGCTCGGGATTCTCGAGCCCTTCCTCACGCCCACGGATGAAATGAATCAACCCGGCGATGGCGGCAACGGTCCAGGGAAAGATCAAGCCGAGCAGGCCACCCAGTACCGAAGGGATCGCCTCGACGTGGATCCATGACATCTCGCGACGAGCGATCTGTTCTCCCCACTGCTGTTCGAACAGTTGCGGGTGAGCTTGATGTGCGACCAGCCACCAGGGGATTGCGGTGGCCAGCAGCATCAAGAGTGCCAGCAAGGGGTGGAAGAGTATCGATCCAGAGGATCGTTTCGGTCCGAGTAACGAAACACTGATCATCCCGGTGATGGCGAAGAGCAGCGCAGTGGGTTTGATCAACGTAGCCAGACCCAGGAACAGGCCGGCGCCGATCGCTCGCCCCGTGCCGCCGTCGCTGCGCCACTGCAGCCACATACTGGCAGAGCAGATGAGCAGGAATGCCATCGGGATGTCGAGCATAGCCCGGCGCGATTCGGTGGCGATTCCCACCGTTGCCATGAGGATCACGAAGGTGAGCAGCGGCGGTGTTCCCAGCGACTTTTTGGCGATGTTGGCGGTCACCAGCCCCATCAAGACTGCCAAGATCACGCCCCAGATTCGCAATGAGAAGGGGTGGGAGCCGAAGAAGTGGATCGAGGCGGATAGCAGCCAGTACATCAGTGGCGGTTTGCGAAAACGAGGTTCTCCGTCGAGGGTCGGGATGGTCCAGTCCTCGCTCGCCTCCGTTTCCATCGCCGTACGAAAAGAGACTCGATACTCGTCACTGCCGGTGAGGCTCGAATCGAGAGCGATGGTGGGAAGCAACAGGGCCATCCCCAGCAAAAACAGACGAATTCCGCCAGGCCCATCGCGCATCTTTGCTCCTCATTTCAGGCTGGAGAATAGCGTGAGCCACCGTTTCGGTACATCTTGTTCTTTTGCATCCCCGACAGGAGGACCGATGAAATCCTATATGACGATCGTTTATCTGATTCTGGGTACGGGACTTTGTGGCTTCTCGGGGTCCGCAGATGAACCGATCGCCGGGAAGCTCACCGCAGGACCGATGGTGGGTGCGCTGGAGAGCGATGGGGTGAGGATCTGGTGTCGCGGCAGTGCCGAGGGGCAGCAGATCGAGGTGGTGTTGTACGACGCCGCTGGCAAGGTGGTGGCGACAGGGAGACAGCAAACCTCCTCGACCCGTGATTTCACCTGTGATCTACAACTGCAGGCCGCGCTGCTCCCGGGTCAGCAATACCTCTACAAGGTATTGCTCGACGGAGAGGAGGTGGCCGCCGTAGCGGATCAACAGGTCACGGGACCGCCCGCCAGTGGCGGTCAGGTGGGACTGGTGTTCGGTTCCTGTGCCCAGCCGAAGAGATACGGCGAAGGTGAGATCTGGCGTTCGATCCTCGGCAAGAATCCTCAAGCGATTGTGTTTCTCGGTGACACTCCTTACATCGATACCACCGACCTCACCAGGCAGCGTGGTGCCTACCGCTCCTTCTGGACCGATCCGGGGCTGGCTGCGGTGATTCGGCAGACCTCTGTCCTGGCCACCTGGGATGATCATGACTACGGCAGAAACGACTCGGTGGGGACGATTCCCGGAAGAGAGAACTCTCGCCAGGCTTTTGACGAGTACCACGCCCTCGGTCCCATCGGGGATGACTCGTCACAGGGGATCTACTCCAGTCATCGAGTCGGTCCGGTCGAGCTCTTCATCCTCGATACCCGATGGTTCGG
>CBFIET010000166.1:0-2226 GCA_965661685.1 Planctomycetota bacterium | reverse complement strand
CGAATCAGCATCGCTACTCCTCCGCCGCAATCACGAACCACTCGTGTGAATGGCTTCCGGGCCGCAGAGATGAGTCAGATGAATCGGTCCATTCAATTCGGATGCGGTTTCCAGCAGCGAGTTTTTCGGCGATCCGTATCTTCAGTTTGTCGCCAGACATCGTACCCGAGGAGGCGATCATCTGTCCATCGATGAGGACCCTTACCGACGGATCGGCCACCGGTCGTTCACTCAGTTGAATCACCCACACCGGGGCAGATCCCGCAATCAGCGCGCCCGGAACCGGTACCACAGAGATCGCTGACAGTGGACGTCTCGGTGACTGACCGACACGGTTGATTCCCGGCCTCACCTCGTCTGCGTGGGCATCGAGGAGCGAAGGACTACCTTCTCCACCGGTCAGATTTGCCACCACTTGCGACCAGGTCGGTCTTCCTGCACCGGAGGTTCGGAGCCAGATACTTCCCTTTTCCGGTGGGAGAGATGGCTCCTGCAGCAGATCGATCCACCCGGTGGGCTGCTGGTCACTCACTGCGATGGCAACACCCCCGAAAAGAGAGTGGAGAAATCCACCTTTCAGTGGGGCTGAGTTGGCACCGACCAGCAGTAGAGAGCCTGCTGTGGATTGCTCCACCGTGATGTGGTGCCAGCGATCTTCACCGTGAGTGGTGTGAACTCTTTCGGTACGAACACCCGGGGAATCGGGCCCGATCATGACGGAGTCTTTCACCAGCGCCCGTACTTGCTGCTTGTCTCGTACGATCAGCGAAGGCCCGAGGTTGTCGACGAGAATGCAGCGATCGATGAGAAGGCAACCCTGACCTTCTAACCGAATCGCACTGATCGGATGAGCAGTGAAGAAAGAGGAGTGAACACGAACCAGTGTGTCTTCCGCATCGCCGGAGATCCTCAGCCCCGATCCTCCCTGGTTTCCAAGGAATTCGGATTCTCCAACGGAGAGGTCGCCTGGAGCATCCGCATCGATGTGCAGTCCCGATTTATGATTGCTGCGGAAGGAGGATTGCTCCACCCGGATGCGAAGATCGACAGCAACTTCCTCAGCGTACTGAACATCGATACTGACTCCGTGGTCATGATTTCCCTCGACCAGGACCCCGCGAATCGCGATACGGATCCGTGCATCTTCGGGATCGTCTTCCTGTCGCTTCTTGTGCGCGGGCGGGTCGATCTTGATGCTGATTCCGATGTCTTGATTTCGAGATATCCGGCAACGCTCCATCTCGATACGTGCCTTCTCCCCATGGCGAGGAAGCAGTGGCAATACCGACACGCCGCTCTGCTGGTTGTCGATGATGTTGCAATCGCGGATTGCGAGGTCGACATGCCCCTCGATTCGAATCCCGTCGCCCCCGTTGCTGGAGATGATGCAGGATTGAATGACGCCGCTCGCTGCTCCTTCAAGGTCGAGATCGGTCTCGATCTGTATCCCCTTGTCACGAAAACCATCGATCTTGCAGCGCGACAGGCGGATCTGGCAATCGTCTGCAATCACGGCGCGACGCACCTCTTGCCGGCCGTGGAACACCATTCCATCGATGACGACCAGTTGATCGCCGGGAGGAACGATGAGTGCATCCTTGTCGAGGACTCCAACGATTTCGGTAACGTGCACCTGAGGATCGGACGGCCCGGTGAAGTTGCTGGGGAATCCGCCGTAGATCGACATTCCCTCGAACAGAAGAAATTGCTCCGGGTATCGACCCTCGGAGATGTGGATGTTGACCCCGGAGTAGCCGATCGCTGCACCGATGGCATCGTCGATCTTCTTCAGTGCTTTTGCAGGAGTGGAGCCGTCCCCACCGGTAGCGGCACTGCCATCGACATAGATGACCGGGTTGGGAAGTGCTGCCCATTCCGACTTGTTCCCATCGGAGAGCCCCTGCTCGTCGATGGCCTGGACCACCAGATAGACCACTTCGTCGGCGGGCAACCCTTGCAACTGGTGGGAGGAGGAACCCGCTTCGGTGATGACCAGTGGATCGGTCAGGTCCTGTTTTCCCGATCGCCCAGAGGTGTGGATGGTGTAACGCATCCGATCTGCAGTAGTCTGGTCATCCAGTGCTGGCTTCCAGTGGATGTCGATGATCCCATCTCCGGCGATCACCGATGAGGGGCCGGCAAAGACGGGAGGCTGATTTCTTCCTTCGACGCTGTGAGGAGCTTGCTGCGAGATGTGGGGGGGGGCGACCTGGATCGGATTTACAA
>CBFIET010000165.1:0-2498 GCA_965661685.1 Planctomycetota bacterium | reverse complement strand
GCTCTCAATCCCTTCTTGAGTGCGGAGGCGGAGATCTTCTTCCCCAGGTGCCTGGCTCGTTGGCGGCCGAACAGGTCGAGAATTCCGATCACCGTCCGCTCCGATGGCTTCCCCAGCGAAATTTCCAGGTGCTTTCGAACCCGCTCCCTCGACCACGGTTTGACTCCGTCGTGGGAGTCCACCGCATCCTGTTCAGTATCGTCACGGTCAGTGACCTCGGGCCATAGCCACTCCCCCTTCGATCCGCGCTTCCAGACCACATGGATCAGGACCACATCCCGGACCGAGCGGGCGAGGGAAGAGGATTGCAACTGCTCTTCGAGGTGTCGGGCAGGATCTGGATCGCCGGGGGATTCCAGCAGCACCAGAACCGGTTGTCGCTGTTGCAGTGCCCGGGCCAATCCCAGTTCCGGGGAAACCCACGGCAGTGGATCTTCGCTGGCACTGGATAGGGAGGCACTGGATAGGGAGGCACTGGCCAGGGAGGCCGGGGCGAGAAGCAAGCACAGGAAGAAGGCCACGAGATCGCGCCTGGTGCCCTGATTTCTGGTGACCAGATTTCCTCGGGAGACGATCTCACGAGACCTTTTTCGGTGCAGTTCTCCCATGGGAGCCTCCATTCGAGGATCAGTCTACTCCCCTCCACCCACCTCGACCATCCCCCGCCCACGGCTTCACCGGGGACACCGGGGAGTCGTGCTCTTGTTCCTTCTGCTTGCCCGACCTGCTGTCACGGCCCATGATCACAGCGTCGAGTTGCATCCCCATGCACGACCTTTGCAACAACCCCCGGATGACTCCCCCTCAAGGAGGAAACTCCACGGTGACCGAGACCACCTCTACCACCACTGCCACGGTGACACCGGAAGATCCCGGTACCCCTCGACACCCCTTCCTCGACAAGGAAGGGGAGAAGATTCGAGGCCTCTTCGATGAGATCGCACCTCGCTACGATCTCCTCAATCGCATCTTTTCCTTCACCATCGATCTGTGGTGGCGCCGCAAGGCAGTGAAGTGCCTCCGTGCAAGGTCCGGTTCGAGAATTCTCGATGCTTGCTGTGGAACCGGAGATCTCGCCATGGCTCTCCTCAAGCAGACCCCTGGAGCCGAGGTGATCGGTACCGATTTCTCGATGCAGATGCTTGAAAGCGGCAAGAAGAAACACCAGCAGCCCCCCCCACTGGTCAGGGCAGATACCCTCCACTTACCGTTCGGTGATGCGACCTTTGATGGAGCGATGGTGGCTTTCGGTATGCGCAATCTGGTCGACCTGGAAGCAGGATTGCGGGAATTGCAGCGAGTGCTGAAGCCAGGGGGCCGCTTGATGATCCTCGAGTTCACACCGATGAGAAATCGCTGGCTTCGCCCCTTCTCTGACTTCTATCAGGGCCAGTTACTCCCGGGCATCGGAAACTACCTCTCCGGCTCCCGGGTCAAGGCATACAGTTACCTCGATGCCTCGGTTCGTGATTGGCCCGATGCAGGGCGCCTCTCCCAGCAAATTCGAAACACTCCTCTTCATGCGGTACGACACCACATCCTGTTCCCGGGAAATGTCGCCGTTCATGAAGCCGTTCGGGCATGAGGAGTGCCGGATGAGTCGATTCCATCACGTCCTCATCTCTCCCGGACACCGCTATCGTCCCGCAGAAATCGCCCGCATCACCGCCCCCATCCTGGGCAACGTCCTGTTCGACGAAACCCGTCGCATGAAGGTGTGTGGAGGCTGGTGGCTACGGGATGGAGAGGAGCGACAGGCTCAAGCGATCGCACACGTCGCGACCCAGCAACAAGCACCGTTTCTTCACATCGAATCCGCGACCCCTTCTCCCCGGGTTAAGATCATCCGCACCATTCGCGTCTCCCTCGATGACGACCGGTTGATGCTGGTCACGCCGCGGCTAGAACGGCAGATCCCCGTCTCTTCCATCCGCGCTCTCGACCTGTCCCTCAGTGCAGAAGATGCGGATGATGCTCCGGAAGGAGATCTCGATGCGCGGCGAGCTCGGATCTTACGGGGGCTGGCAGAGGCGATGCTGATGGGCACCCCGGCAGGCGATCTCCTCGAGAAGATCTCCGAGAGCCAGTTGATCAATCCCCAGCCCAGATTGCTGCTGCTGGGACCGGACCCACAGGCATGGGCCATCGATCGCAGTACCATCTTCCCCGAACTGGCGTCCCAGGGTGCAGTTCAATCGCTGGCCAATCTGCTCCGATTCAGCGGCATGGTCATCGGATCCTTGCACCAGGACCGCACCACTCCGGAAACCAGAGCACTGTGGCGACAGCTGGATCTCTCCGGAATTCGGCGTGACTCCCTGGAGGAGCAGCAAGCACGGATCGAGGCGCTTCACATGTGGATCCAACACGGGGGATCTCTGGGAGAGGCTCCCGAGACCCGGTAGAATCCAGCGTTGCAACATGGAGTTGAACCGAGGAGTTGATCCGATGTGTCCAGCACCCGAAGTCGATCGAGCAGCCGATTCCCGAGCCACCGG
>CBFIET010000164.1:0-11193 GCA_965661685.1 Planctomycetota bacterium | reverse complement strand
CTATCAGAGACTGAGCTATCTTTGCTACTACTCTTAGAGTCATCGTCGTCGTCATCGTCGTCGTCGTCATCGTCGTCGTCGTCATCGTCATCGTCGTCATCGTCGTCGTCGTCATCGTCGTCATCGTCGTCATTATCGTCGTCGTCATTATCGTCGTCGTCATTATCGTCGTCGTCGTCGTCGTCATCGTCGTCGTCATCGTCGTCGTCATCACCGTTGCCGGGACCTGGAAGGGTTCCACCGACACCTCCGTTGAGATCTCCTGGCTGGTGACCACTCACGTCTCCTGAACCACTGCTACCGAGATTGGCTTCTCCGACTCCGGTAAAACCCATCACCTGGGGCCCAAGGCCATCTCCCGAACGGAAGGTCGGCAAAGCGACGGTGTCGACGTACTCAACTCCCTCCCAGGTGGGAAGCGGAGCTGGCATCAGCAACTGTTGGCCGGGATTTTCGATGTCCCAACGAACTAGCATGGCGTGATCCTCGTGCTGGGTGTTGTGGCAATGCTCCATGTAAGTGCCACCGAACTCACGGAAGCGGAGTGCGATTTCAACACTGGAAGTGCTGTCCTCCATCGGCCCGACTCGGTAAACATCTTTCCTGGCCCAACGCTCCCATTCAGGAGGGGCTTCTCCACCTCGACTGAGGATGATTCCTTCTTCGAAGTGAATGTGGACAGGGTGACTCCAGCCATTTCCACCGTTTTCGATGTGCCAGATTTCGAGTTGCCCCATCTCCGGAGCAGCTGAAAGCCTGCGCGCATCCGCAGTGAGACCTGCGCCACCATCGGTCTTGACGGTCCAGGGCGCATTGTCCGTGCCAGAAGAGCGTCCAAAGGTGAATGTTCTGTGGATGGCGTTGGCGATCTCCTCTTCCGTCGGCTGACGAAGGGGAATCATCTTCTTGCCACCACGGACATACTCCTGCGGATTCATGCTCTGGTCGACTCCGTCGTACTCATGAACATGGAACTCGAGGATTTTACCCACGCACGGGTCTCCATCACGGTAACGATCACCTTCGTTCACTGCCTGGTATTCTCCCGACATGACTTCTTGCAGAGGAATTGGTCGCTCTGGCTTACGTCCGCCCTTGTGCTCGAGAAGATTCACCAGGTGAAGCACATCACCCGGCTGAAAGTTGCTGAAATCGACGACGATGTCGTAACGCTCAGCAATCGACTGGGTCGGAAGAACTCCAACCTCGGTACCAAGAGTTCCGTCGAAGGCGACGGAATGCTCCATGATGTTTCCATCATTGCAAACCATGTGGAACGGGACCGGATTACCGTCCTGGTTGACCAGGGCGAGTTTCATGTAGCGAGAAACAGAACCATTGAGAATTCTGAAGCGGTACTTCCTGGCACGCACATCCAGGTATGGCTTCCACTGCCAGTTGACAAGAATCTGATCACCGAGGAAACCGTCCAGGTTGAACGGGTTGAACCACAGCTGGCCTTCCTGATCCCAGGCCTTATCAGCGAGAACAAGATTCACATCGAAGTCGCGATTACCCCAGTCAAGGGCATCTCCACTGGGCAATTTGAGATTGACACCGTCATTGATGCCTTCATTGCCACGATCGAGGGAACTGTAGTAGTTCATCATCGCCGCATTGCCCTTGTAGACATTCTGAGCGGTGAAATCCATCATGTGGTCGTGGAACCAGTGGGTGCTCATCACTTCGCGGTAATCACCAGGAATCATGTTGATTCCACCGTTGCCGTCAGGCGAACCACAACGAGGGTCGGTGGCTTCGGTGTTGATGGTGTCATGTCCGGCGACAACCATCGGCCAGCGGTAATCATAGTACTGACCCGGGAAGAAGAACGAGTTCATGTAGCCATCGGACTCTGCCGGGTTGTGGCCGTTGTGCTCATGTACCGAGATGGTATGAAGACCGAATCCACGATTTGCAGCGGGATCGATGGGCAACGCATTATGCAGACGCATGACCAGCGGCTCACCCAGCCTTGCCTTCAACAACTTGGGCGGGAAGGTGCCATCGAAGGTCCAGATCGCGCTCTCGAATTGTCTCGGGAACAGTGGGTGGAACCGACACTCGGTACCGATTGCCTGCCCGTCGAATCCAGCAAGCCCCGTGACGTTGTGGTAAAGCCCACCAGGACCGAACTCACTTCCGTTGGTTGCGAGAACCGGAATCGGAAGACCATCGTCATCCAGAACTAGAAGACCATCGGCATCCAGTTCGAAGATCGGCTGTCCGAGGCCATTGAGAGCCGGAATCGGATTTCCATCGTCGTCCAGATCCAGGCCGTAGTTGTGATCCTGAAGTTCATCGCGAACTCCGCCATTGTTTCTGGCTCCCGTCATCGAGGTCTGGAAGTACCACTTGGGTGGAAACTCATCCCAGCGCTGGTGTGCCCATCCTTCTCCAGGGGGGCGACCTTCACAGGGCATATGATCGCACTGACGACCGATGAAACCCTCGATCTGCGACTGGAGCGGATTTCGTGCCTCGACATTGGAAAGGCGCGTTGGCATCGGATTGAGTGGCTGACTGATGAACTCGACGAGTGCAATGTCATCTGGACACGACCGATCGTCGATACCACCAGGCATATCATTGAACTGGAATGGAATCGGAAGTCCGTCTCCATCTACCAAAGGGTTCCCGTCTTGGTCCAGCTGGACGAGTGTGCTTGTCTCTTCAAGCGGAGACAGACCGAACTCCTCGAATCTCAGCAAACTCTGCGACCAGGGCTGTGCGTCGTAGAGCGGACTCGGAAAACCGCCCGTGGGAATGTCAAAACCGCCTCCGCCTTGCAGATCTTGCTCGGGGATACTGTTGTTGACATAAACAACATCATGATTCGGAGCTCCTTCGAAGGCTCCTTCATTGGAATGAGGAAGACCTTCTGGAAGATCTCCGATGATCAGCGGCCCATGATGAGACGGGTCGGACGGGGGAGGGTCACCGATCACGAATGGCACCACCATACAAATGGCAGCACAGATCATCCATATATGTGACCATTGAACTGATTTTTGCATATCTTATGCACTCCTCACGAATAATGCCTGCTTCTTCGCAGGACTACGGTTGTCAACAAATAGACCCGTCTTGAATCGAGACCTCTCGACATCGAGAGACAACAGATCGAAACGGACCTGGCGATCAAAATATCTATACAAAACAAAAGCTTGAATCGGAGTGAAATTGCCTGGGCCCTGAATAATGGTCGAGTGGGTGACAGGTCTTCGTAACTTCGCTCCAAACTCCAGACATGACTTTACCGAACTATTTGAGAACTTCTATCACTTATAACAATCCTCGATGTGTACAGTCTGGATGCATTGACATGACAGGAATGAATGTCGTGATAGTTCCAAACAGCTCAAATCCCCCGATATCGGTGGATAGGTCGCCATATCTCGATATCTGCCTTTTCTCAGCGCTCTGACTTTCCTGACTTACGTATAAATTGTGCCGTGGTGGGATTAAATGTATACATGAACAAGACAGCAGATAGTAAATAAACCAAATCGCCTGCGTAACGCACCCGCAACACTGGCCTTACAGCAGTACGAAGATCTCTGTATAGATGCGGACCGCTCGAGATTGCGGTGAACCAAAAATGTCTCCTCAGTCCCTTTTCCCTGCACGGCGGTACTGGATCCGCTCCTTTGCTTCGGAACAACGGCGGATCTGATCCTCATCTTCCGGCACCAATTCTGGTACCTCGACCGGGCTCTTCAGATCGTCAAGAGCTACGAAGGTCAAATAGGCGCTGGAGGTGTGAGTGATATCTCCGGTGCGTGGATCCTCACCTTCGACACGAACACCGATCTCCATCGAAGTCCTGCCGGTGTGATTGACCATCGCCTTGAGGATCATGAAGTGGCCCCCTGGGATCGGAGCCAGGAACTCGACATTATCCATCGCCGCCGTGACCACCGGACGCCTGCAGTGCCGCATCGCCACCATGGCACAGGCAAGGTCCATCAGGTGGAGGACCTTGCCGCCGAGTACATTGCCGTGACTGTTGGTATCATTGGGTAATACCAGTTCCCTCATCTCGACTGCGCTCTCAGTGGGCGTCTTCTTTGCTCTATCGCTCATCGCGGAACTCCCTCACTAATCTTCCTCTTCCTGGATCCTCTACCGTCGCGCTGACACGCGCTCGATGTAGAGATCCCTGTCCCAGCTATTTGTCACCTGCTGAGTGGTCATGCCCATCTTTCGAGCGATTCCCACCCCGAACTCGATGTCATCGAGCCCTTCCAGTGAGTGCGCATCGGGATGTATACCGATTTCCAGCCCCAACTCCTGGATGAGGTCCCCCCACCTCCAGTCCACATCAAGCCTGTTCGGATTGGCGTTCAACTCGACGATAACTCCCTCTTCAGCGGCAACCTTTAGTAGGTGTGCCATATCCAGTTGATATCCATCTCGCTGCAGCAACAACCTGCCGGTGGGATGGCCCCATACTGTCGTGAACGGATTGCGCAATGCTCGCTCGATACGGTCAGTTTGTTGCTGCTTCGCCAGAGAAAAGGAGGAGTGAACACTGGCGACCACGTAATCGAGTTCAGCAAGAACTTCGTCGGGATAATCGAGGCTTCCATCGGGCAGGATGTCACTCTCGATGCCATGCAAGATGGTCAGGTCAGGGAATTCCTCCCGAAGTTGGTCGATCTCGACCCGCTGCTGGTGAAGTTGATCGATCGACAGCCCCCCCGCATAGGAAGCGGTTCTTGAATGATCGGCTGTTCCGTAGTACTTCCAGCCTCGATCGGCAGCGGCTTTGACCATCTCCCGCAGGGTTGCGGCTCCGTCTGACCAGGTGGAATGGCAATGGAGAGTCCCCTGGATCTGCTCGTACTCGATCAACTGGGGCCACTCCTCCCCCTGTTCAAAGAACTGCTCCGCCTTCTCCACCTCTCCCCTGTCTTCACGTTGCTCGGGCGGAATCCAGCACAGATCCAGGTGCTCGAAGAGGGTTTCCTCGTCGGGAGTTTCGAGGGCCTGGCCTTCGCCATTCCAGAGGCCGTACTCGTTCAATTTCCAGCCCCGATCCCTGGCGCGACGACGGATCCTGGTGTTGTGATCTTGCGAGCCCGTGAAGTAATGCAGTGCAGTGGCCCACTGTGAAGGAACGACGATGCGAAGATCGATGCCGATCCCTTCTTCCGAGATGATCCTCACCTTGGTCTCACCCTGGGCCTCGATCTCTCGAATCCCAGCAGTCGCCAGAAATGCAGTTCTGACCCCTTCAGGCTCACGGCAGGAAGCCAGGATGTCGATATCACCCACAGTCTCACGATTCCGCCGCAGACTGCCTGCGACCGTCACCTCAACCGTAGATTCGCACTCCTCGAGAGAGTCGAGGAATCGACGGGCGGTTCTCCTCGCTTTCATGATCAGGCTACGACCGGCGTACCTCTTCAGATTCTTGATCCCCTTGAGGATCACGTGCTCGGTGCGTTCACCGAAGCCGGCCAGTTCGCGAACCCGTTGCTCGGTACACGCTTCTTCCAGCTGGGCGAGAGTCAGGATCTCGAGCTTCTCGTACAACGCCCGGACCTTCTTGGGTCCCAGGCCCGGGATCCGCAGGATCTCCAGAATCGACTGCGGAACCAGGTCGCGGATCTGTTCCAGTTCCTCGCTGGCCCCATCCCGCACCAGGTCGTCGATGATGGATCCCAGCCCCTTGCCGATCCCCTGGATGGTGGTGACTTCTCCACTCTCGACCAGTTTTTCCAGATCTCCTTGCCAGCTATCGAGTGCCCTCGCACCGGAGTGGAAAGCTCGAACCTTGAATGAACTGGCCCCGGCGATCTCGAGGATATCGCCGCATTGCGCCAGGATGCCGCAGATCTCAGGCTTGTTCACGAGATCTCTCCCCTCCGACCGAAGACCCTGCCGCCTCGAAGGTAGATTCCAGCGCCTCGATCCAGCAACGAGCGACGTCGATTCCTGTCGTCTCGCCGATCCCCATCAGCCCGGGTGAACCGTTCACCTCGAGGATTCGTAACTGATCTCCGTCATCAACGATGTCGACCCCTGCGCAGCGTAGATTCATGTGGTGAGCAGCCTCGAGAGCCAGCGCTTTCAGATCATCTTTGGGATCGATACGGCGTGAATTCCCTCCACTGTGTAGATTCGATCTGAAGTCACCCGGTGGAGCTGTTCGTTCCATCGTTGCGCTGACCTTGCCATCGATGACGAGCACCCTGTAGTCACGACCGCCGCACTCGATGTATTGCTGCAAGATGAACTCTTTCGACTGGAACAGGACGCTTTCCATCACGGTGACCGCAGTTGCACAGCTCTCCGCCAGAATCACCCCACGCCCCTGGGAACCGTGCAGCGGCTTGATCACCGCAGGAACACCCCCCACGCGCTTCAGTGCATCTTCCAGTTGATCGAGATCTCTGATCAGTTCGGTAACAGGTACCGGAAGACCTGCGGCAGAGAGGATCTGGATGGTGTGCATCTTGTTCTGGGCTGCCAGCAAGGCATCGACCTCATCGAGCAGAACCACTCCAAGTTGCTCGAGGGCCCGACCCGCCGCTTCTACCAGCCCCGGCAATACTGCTCCGAGTCTGATGATGGCAGCATCGAGCGGGGGAACCTGTTCTCCGTCGAGAAGCAGGTGAGGAGTGGAACTGGTCACCGAGACGCGTAGCAACTCGAGAGGTATCCACTGGTGTCCCCGGCTGCTGGCTTGCTCACCCAGCAACCTGCAAGAGTCGAGGCCTGCATCCGATGTGATGATCCCGATGCGCATCCTGATCCCCCTTCCGCTTCTGCCGGATGGGATACGGATGTCCCTCTGGACGCAAGGGACCGGGTTGCAGTTTGGCAAAAGTCAGGGGTTGGTCAGGCCCGGGGGTAGGCTCCTTCGAGAATCGTATCGAACTCGCTGGTCCCCACCCGGCGTTCTCCCGTCTCCGCCTTGTAGATGTAGAACTCGTTGACCATGCACCCGTACACGTGAAGGGTGACCGCCACCTCGTCGCTGGAGCAGTTGTCCATGCGGTGTAGATCCATGGCGGGAGGGTAGACGGTTCCTACCGATCCGGCGGTACCTATGAAGGTCTCCACGGGCACCAGGCAGTGCTGACCGTCCTGTTCATCGGGGGCATAATTTGTGAAGCGCATCCTGCCCCGCAGAACCCCCAGTACTCCCCAGGAAGGATGGTCGTGAATCGGCGTTCCCTGACCAGGTTTCCAGACGAGGCACAGAAGCGAGAATCGATCCTCGGGATCGACATGAAGGAGGTGCCGGGAGTACTTCTGGGTACCGGGTTCGAACTGGGCGAGGAACTCATCGGGAATTCCAGCGGCAAATCGCTCCACCAGCTTGACCACATCGTTGAGACGAGTCCGTTCTCGGGACTCCGTCTCGATGGTGTGGTCGATGCCCTGGATCAGCTGGTCGACGCTATCAATCGGCTCCACGTTGCCCCCGGATCTGTAATAAACACCCATCAATGGACCAAAAGGGTCGACTCACCAGGAACTTTCGCAGGAGATCTCCCCGACCCCATGCCCCCCCCCGGAGGCCCGCAACATTCTTCCCGGTCTCACCGACACGGGCCTCGATAGACCCCGTCAAACCCGATCTTACAGATCCAGCGGGGTCCGGGCAATCCGATCAAATCGTCTCCAGGGGGAAGATCGGCGGGAAATCCGCAACGATCCTGTCCCACACGACATCCAGGGCATTATCCTGTTGATTGTCCGGGGCTGCCCCGGTGGAAAGGAAGGATGATGCCCTTCCGTGTCTCGATTCCGGTTCGCTTCGCCGATGTCGATGCCGCAGGAATTGTCTACTACCCGAGGCTGCTCGACATCTGTCACCAGGCGTTCGAGGAATTGTTTCAACAACTGGGACCGATGCCATACCACCGCTGGACCCAGCAACTGGAACTGGGATTTCCTACCCGCAAGCTGGAGGCGGAGTTCATCGCTCCTGTCCTGTACTCCGATCCGATCCAGGTTGAGATATCTACCTCTGATCATGGAACTTCATCGGTCTGTTTTCGATTTGAAGGGCAGCAACTCGATTCCCGCGGCGAACTTCAAACCTGCTTTCAGGTGAAGGCTTGGAAGGTGTGCTGTTCTCTGGAGGGATTACAACCGACCAAGATCCCCACCGATGTGGTCGAGATCCTGCAATCGATCGAAGGCTCGAAGTGAGTTCCTTACGGGTCGTCGAGATCTACCCCTCCATCCAGGGGGAAAGCACCCGTGCCGGCTTGCCATGTACCTTCATCAGGCTTGCAGGTTGTCCCCTTCGGTGCCGCTGGTGCGACACCGTTTACTCCTTCAAGGGGGGTGATCGGATGACCTTTGAAGAGATCGTCGAAGAGGTCGATGGCCAGGGAATTGGACTGATCGAAGTGACCGGCGGTGAACCACTCGCCCAGCCAGAGGCACCCTCATTGCTCCAGTTGCTGTGCGACCGTTACGATGAGGTCCTGCTCGAGACATCCGGTTCCTTTCCCATCGCAGACCTCGACCCCCGGATCGGCATCATTCTCGATCTGAAGGCACCAGGAAGCGGTGAAGAAGAGCGCAACCTGTGGGAAAATCTTCCACACCTCAAATCCGGAGATGAGTTGAAGATCGTCATCGCCGATGAAACCGATTACCGGTGGGCGAGAGAGGTCGTGGAGAGATATTCTCCGGCGGTTCCGGTACTCTTTTCCCCCGTCTTTGGTGAACTGGAACCGGAACAACTCGCCTCATGGATCGTCAAGGATCGGTTGAACGTTCGATTACAGTTACAGCAACACAAGTACATCTGGGACCCGGAGGCGAGAAGAACATGAGTGACAGTGCCAGCGACTACGAGGGAGAAATTGTCGAACTGCGGCACCGCTTCTCCTTCGAAGCAGCACACCACCTCCCCGCAGTGCCGGAAGACCACAAGTGCCGTCGATTACACGGTCACTCCTTCCAGGCAGAGATCGTCGTTTCTGGTCCAGTGGGAGCGCAGTCCGGCTGGGTACTCGATTATTCCGAATTGAAAGGGGCGGTTCGCCCACTACTGGAGAGACTGGATCACCACCATCTCAACGACATCGAGGGGCTGGAGAATCCTACTTCGGAACACATCGCCATCTGGATCTGGAATCGTCTCTCCCCCGACCTGCCGGGGCTCACTGCCGTGTCCGTGGACGAGACCTGTAACAACGGTTGCACATATCGAGGAGTAGCGACGAACAGGAGTTGATACGATGTGTGGAATCTTTGGAATCGCGTCATCGGAGGAGATCTCCGGCAAGTTGCTGAGAGCTCTGGAACTGCTGGAGTATCGCGGCTACGACTCCTGCGGACTCTCCGCCATCGATGACGACGGCTCTCTCCAGGTACTCAAGGGAGTCGGCCCCGTGAAGCAGGTGGCGGAACAGGAGAACTTCTCCGAGATCTCTGGCAGATCAGGACTCGGCCATGTTCGCTGGGCCACCCACGGTAGGGTCAGTCGACTCAATGCTCATCCTCTGACCGATTCCTACGGCGACCTCGCCATCGTCCACAATGGAATCCTGCAGGATTACCAGCCGCTGCGAGATCAACTCACTGCAGAGGGTCACACCTTTCTGTCCGAAACCGATTCCGAGGTGATCGCTCACCTCATCGAGAAAGGGATCCGCGAGGGAAACTCCCTGCAGGATTCGATCCTCTTGTGCGCAAGACAGTTGCGAGGAACCTTCGCCATTGGCGTCACCAGTTGCAAGGAACCGGACGTCCTGTATGCCCTGCGCCAAGAAAGTCCCCTGCTCGTCGGCATCGGATCTGACTTCAATTGCTTCTCATCCGATCCACTGGCCTTCGCCGGACTCACCGATCAACTGCTGTGGCTCGATGACGGTGAAATGGTACGGATCGACAGGAACTCCTGTCAGATCCTGTCGATTGCTGACGGTCAGCCGATAGAGAAAAAACCGGAAACGGTCTCCATCTCCCACCGAGCTGCGGAACTGGACGGGCATCCCGACTTCATGTCGAAGGAGATCTCTGAAAATGGGGATGTGGTACGAACAGCACTGGAGGTCCCCGACCAGTCGATCGATGCCGCTGTCGAGGCGATCCGATCGAGTGACAGGACCGTACTCTCCGGTGTCGGCACCAGCTATTACGTGGCCCTGATGGGTCAGTACATGATGAGCGGACTCGCCCAGGAGTTCTTGCCAGCGATGTCCTCCGATGAGATGCCCCACATGGTCTCGCTGCGAAGCGGCGATCATGTCCTCTCCATCAGCCAATCAGGGGAGACTTACGATACCTTGCGTGCCTTGAGAATTTCGCGCCGACGGGGTGCTTCCCTGTCGGCGATACTCAACGTCTCCTCATCATCGATGGCTCGTGAAGTCGACCACTACATCGACCAGGGGGCTGGACCAGAGATCTGTGTGCTGTCGACGAAGTCGACCGTTTCCCAGCTGGTCATCTTGCTTCGCATCGCTCTTCGACTGGCACAGGTGAAAGGCGTCATCCCGTCCGAGTCCAACGCCAGGATTCAGGAGGACCTGCAGGCTCTGCCCGATCGCCTCGATGCCATCCGGGACGGAGATCACAGCCAGATTCGCAACCTCGCCCGGCACCACAGTGTCATGAGAAACTGGTTCTTCCTCGGGCGTGGCATCCAGCATGGCCTGGCGCTGGAGGCGGCGCTCAAGTTCAAGGAGGTCACGTACTGCCATGCGGAGGGGATGTCTGCCGGAGCCCTCAAGCATGGCACCATCTCCCTCATCGACGATGCGATGCATACGGTGATCTTCCTGCCCGGTCAGGAGAGTCCCGAACTCCGCCAGCACTCACTGGGAGCGATGGCGGAGATCTCCGCCCGTGGAGGCAAGTTGATCTGTTTCCAGCCGGAGGGGAGCGGAGTGCCGGTTCCGAGACCGGAGTCGCTCATCGAGTCTCCCGAGGCTGGGGAGTGGACGACACCGATCTTGCAGTTGATGCAGGCACAACTGTTCGCCTACTACACCGCAAGAGCTCTGGGGAGAGATGTCGACAAGCCGAGGGCTCTCGCAAAATCAGTGACGGTGAGTTGATCACCACCACCAATTGATCAGGAGATCGCCGAGGAATGTCGAATCGAGGTCTTCCACATTCACGCCGAGGGTGATGAACTCTTCATCGATGGCGAGATTGCTCCGGTATCCCAGTGTCCAGGACTCGTTGAGAAAGAGTTGAGCCCCCACCACG
>CBFIET010000163.1:0-16250 GCA_965661685.1 Planctomycetota bacterium | reverse complement strand
ATGAGCCACCAGGAGAGGTGGTTCGACAGGGGATAATTGCCCCGCCGGAGCCAGCCGGGAATGACCAGCAGTGCCGCCAGCGGCGTGCCGAGGAGCAGGTGTAACTGCAGCCAGTTGCCACGTAACTCGACGTCGAGGGGCAGACCGGGGATCGCCGATAGGGTTGCCAGGAGCAGCAGGAGGATCGTCAGTTTCGTCAATTTCTCCATCATCTCTTCTGCTCCTGCACTGCACGCCAGGTGCGCAGGAGGCCTCCCGAGATGGCGACGAATGCACAGAGACTGAAGTAGATCTTACCGATATCCCGTCCCGAGAAGAGGAGCGACCAGCGATTCCAGCGACCGGGGTCGATGATCTCCCGGTCGAGGGGGGAACTCGCTGCGGCGATGGGCTGCAGTGGAAGCATCGCTTCCGCACCGATCTCTTCACTCAGCCAGTTGCTGCCAGTGGAGTGACAGTCGCTACAACCGCCAGAGCCCAGCGAGGACCTGGCGGGGCGAACCGGGTGAGCCAGTGCCCAGGAGACTGCGTCGGCGGAGGGCGAATCGGACGGTTGAAGGCGTTCGCCATCGACACTTCTCCAGATCCGGCCACCGGTGATGAGGATCGCCTCTTTTGCTGGCTCGAGCGATTCCTGTAGCTGCTGCAGCGCACCTGCCAGGAGCGCGGAAGCATCGGGATCCTCCAGTTTGCTGGAGATCTCACCGATCAGATCGGCGCGGATTCGCAGAGCCTTGCGCAGAGGACGGCGCAATTCATCCGGTGACAGCATGGTGATCGTGCCGTCCGCTTCCAGGACTCCCCATCCGTCGGGCCAGGTGAGGCGCACCGGACCGATCTGTTGCTGATCATCCCGTTGCAGCGAGGCAGCGATGATTCGTGGCGGATTTCCGGGTATTCGTTTCTGGCTGGTTTCACCGAGGCCGTGAGATCGCGACGTCCACTGGGTCACGGGGGGATCTCCAGGAAGTGGGCCGGCATGACAGGCTGTGCATGAGATCTCATCGAGGTGGAAGGGAGGGAGTCCGCGATGCTCTGGAATCGGTGCGCCGTGAGAACCTCCCCGGGGATCGAGGTGACATCCCCGACAACTGAGGGTGCTCACATCCGCTCCCGATGGATGAGCTTCTCCCTCGAATCCTCGGACGATGTGATGATCGATTCCTGAGCGATGACAGTCGACGCAGGTCAATCCTGCATCGAGGTGAACATCATTCTCGTGGAGCCATCGCTCTTCACCTCCGCCTTGCAGATCTCGAACGGTGTGACAGCGCAGGCACGCTTGATTCCCGGCATCTCCAAGAAGGTTCAGTTCGACCTTGCCGCTGGAGTCGAAGCGTAGAGCGTCCAGCTGGCCCGATTGGTCGACCAGCCCTGCAGCGATGAAGGATGCGAGGGAAGTGTTGCCCCCGTTGATCTGTTCGATACGACTGGAAAAGTCGTAACCGTTACCCAGATGACACACCAGGCAATCGGAGGTGGACCCGGAGCCCGTATCGTGTCGCCCGAACCACTCGAGCCACTTCTGGTCATCGAGACCGATGGCATCCGGCTTGAGAATACCCGGCCAGTTCCTGCGATGGATCGGCAGGTGGGTTGCACTGCGTGGATCGGACAGGATCCAAGGTTCTCCAGGTCGTCCATCGGGACCGTGCCCACCGTGGAGACCGCCGCTTGCTGCCTCGACATCGTGGCACGGTGAACAGGTGCTGCCGAGATGGGGCTTCGCTTCCGATTCGGATCCGGGATGGAGTACCCTGCCGCTGGCATCGCGGAGTTCGATCCGGTGCAGGTACCGTTCGTCGGAATCGGTTCGCTTCCACAGCGATTCCTGGGCGGTCGCAGGGGAGATCATCCAGCCGAAGCACAGTAGAAGTGCGAAGGCCCTAACCATCCTGTTCCTTGACCTGTGGCTTGAGGATGGGACTGCGCAGTTCCTTGAAGCCTTCCTTCAGTTTCCGATCGATCGACTCGATCCTCGGATCCCACCAGCGATTCCTCTGATCTTCGGGGGGAGGTGTTGTCGGCCTGATCAGTCGAAACCCGACGTGAAAGGCATCAGTACACCACCACAGGCTCTTGGGGATCTGCGGGTCTCGCTTCTGCCATTTGCGAGTGGAAGAGGCCCGCGCAGCGGATCGACAGCGCTCCGGGTCGTCCTGCCAGGAACCGCCACGAACCACCGCTGGCCAGATCTTGACGGGCCAGTTCACCACCTCCTCGGCGAGGTGCTTTTTTCCTGCCATGGCGGCGTAACGATCGGTGGCATAGGCATCGAGGGTCCACTCCGCAACATTGCCGTAGAGGTCGTGGATTCCCCAGCGATTGGCCGCCTTCGTTCCCACCTTCCGGTAGCCAGCGCCAAGACCCGGATAGCCGAGATCGGGGTCGTCATACTCGCTGTTGTCGAAGTACCAGGCGTATTCTCCCAGTCGCGTGTCATCCGCTCCAAAGGAAAACGCCGTCTGCTGTCCGCATCTTGATGCGTACTCCCACTCAGCTTCGGTGGGAAGCCGCAGGAATTGACCCGTCTTCTTGGAGAGCCACTTCGAGAATTGCATCGCGGTGAACTGGGTGATGTCCGCAACCGGGTAACCCCCATCGGTACCCAGGCCATCGAGGATGGGGCGGGAATCCTGCTCCCACAGTGGCGTCGGAATGCTCACGGCATCTGCCCATTGCGAATCTCCGAACTGATCGGGGGAGAGACGTCCATTCTGAAGCAACCCGTACTCCCGGCGAAACTGATTGAAGGCGTCCCAGGTGACCTCGTACTTCATGATGGCGAATGGCTGCACCGAAACCGTCCAGGTCGGGCCTTCATCCTCCGAGCGTCCCTCTTCGATGGCAGGCGAACCGATGGTGATGGTTGGAGGGTAGCCGTCGGAACCGACGGGGATCTCGACCCAGGTCAGCACGACATCGGAGCCGGGGATCACCTCGGTGGAGACGGAAATCTCTACCTTCTCGGGGTCATCCACTGGCTGGGGCTGAAATTTCGAAATCGCAGAAGAGGGGAGGCTTGCAAGGAGGAGCGCGGTGAGCAGATGATTCAAGGGTGTTGTGTCCAATCATTGCATGCAGATCCCCGAACTTCTCGGGTCGGAGGTGCCCGCGGAGGCCGCGGGCGGGTACAAGGCAACCATGATGTCTCACGAGTACGCCCCCGTCCAGATCTCTGCTCCCCTCGATGAGGTGGTTCCGCATCGTTACCGGCGTGTAGTACGCCTCCTGACGGGACTGATGCTGTTGCTCGCTATCGGCTGTCACGCTCCGATTCACCGGATTCAGGTCGATCACCAGGCGATGGGAACCCACTTCAGCATCACTGCATATCATGCAGATCCTCAACTGGCCCGGCGAGAAGCAGCGGCCGCGTTCGATCGAATCGATGCAATTGAAGAGGCGTGTTCCGACTGGAATGCCGCCAGTGAACTCCGCCAACTGTGTAGGTCGGCACCCCATCGGGAAGCGGTTCCCGTCAGTGAAGATCTGTTTCTCGTCCTCGAAAAGTCCATCGAGATCAGCGAGGCGAGCAGCGGTGCCTTTGATCCGACGATCGGCCCTCTGGTGCGCCTGTGGAGAAGATGTCGGCTGGCGGAGAGATTGCCAGGGGAAGCGGAGTTGCAACGGGCGAGGACGGCGATGGGAATTGACGGCATCGTTCTCGATGGGGCAGCGCGTTCGGTTCAGTTGTTGCGAGAAGGAGTTGCCATCGATCTCGGCGGGATCGCCAAGGGATATGCGGTGCAGAAAGCATTCGAACAGATGGAGAGAGCCGGGGTGCGCCACTCCATCGTCG
Organism: Planctomycetota bacterium; assembly: GCA_965661685.1. GTDB lineage: Bacteria > Planctomycetota > UBA8108 > UBA1146 > UBA1146 > QNYK01. Next base: position 12,448 of record CBFIET010000163.1, on the reverse strand, counting down.
ATGGTGGTGGAGATCTCGTGCTTGGAGATCCACCGCCAGGGCGTCGTGGCTGGAGGATCGAGATCGGAGCGGGGAAGGACACCGGTGGAGATCCACTGCGATTGATCGTCGCCGGTAGAGGGGCGATTGCGACCAGCGGAGCTGGCAACCGTTACGTGCAGATCGGCGATCGCCGCTACAGCCACATCCTCGATCCCACCACCGGGATCGGTGTCGAAGGCGTTCAAGCGGTGACGGTTCTTTCGTCCGATGGAACCACTTCCGATGCCCTCGCCACGGCGATCTCCGTCCTCGACCAGGGGAGTTCGGAGCGATTGCTGGAGGCGTTCCCCGGATGTGCGGCGATGTGGGTGACGGCAGGGACAAAAGGGATACGAATCGAGGGAGAAGCACCCTTCCCCTGGCGTATCTTTCGGCGCTGATCAGCGAGCCAGCGTCTGGAGTCGGTCGAGATCAGTCAGTACCATTGGGGATGTCTCCATGGCTCCGGAGCTGCTAGCACGACATGAAAGAGGTTTTGATGGCTGATCAAACTGCTGACAACGATCCTGCGACCGATGCGGATGGCATCGACCGTAGAGTCTTCCTGGCGAGTTCAGGGGGCGCGCTTGCTGCCGCTGCCATAGGCTCGACGGCACTGGGGGCGTTTCCCTCGATGATTCACAATTCCGTCGATGACACCATCCGTGTCGGACTGGTCGGATGTGGTGGTCGGGGCACCGGAGCAGCAGTCAATGCACTCAATGTGGAACCGCGTGTGAAGCTGGTTGCGATGGGTGACATCTTTGCCGACCGGGTAGAGAGCTCCCACAAGAATCTTCTCGATGGAGATCACGCCGATCGGGTGGTCGTTCCCGAAGAGATGAGGTTCTCCGGATGGGACAACTTCGAGAAGGTGATCGAGAACTGCGATGTGGTGATCCTTGCCAGCACGCCACACTTCCGACCGGAGCAGATCGAAAAGGCGGTCGATGCGGGCAAGCACATCTTCGCCGAGAAACCGATTGCGACCGATGGTCCTGGTGTCGCCAGGGTGCGAGCCGCTGCCAAGAAAGCAGAGGAAAAGGGCCTGACCCTGGTCAGTGGATTGTGCTACCGCTACCAGGATGCAAAGCAGGAGACCATCGCCAGGATTCACGACGGATCGATCGGCGACATCGTCAACCTGGAGTGCACCTACAACACCGGTGGGCTGTGGTACCGGGGCAAGAAGGAAGAGTGGAGTGAAATGGAGTACCAGATTCGTAACTGGTACTACTACAACTGGCTCAGCGGCGACCACATCACCGAGCAGAGTATCCACAGTATCGACAAGATCATGTGGGCGATGAAAGACGTGCCTCCCTTGAAGTGTTCCGCCAGCGGCGGGCGAGCGTGTCGCACCGATGAAAAGTGGGGCGACATCTACGATCACTTCAACTGTGTTTTCGAATGGGAGAACGGCACCAAGTTGTTCCATTCGTGTAGACAGTGGCCTGATACCGATGGAAATGTCAGTGACTACGTCTACGGAACCAGGGGAACTGTTGCCATCCAGAGACATCAGGTCAGCGGTGAGGTGAACTGGAAGTTTTCCGGGTCGCCCAACGACATGTACGATGCGGAGTGGGTGGAACTGTTCCGTTCCGTCAAGGGTGAGCGTGAGCGCATCAACAATGGCGAGTACATGTGTAACAGTACCCTGGCTGCAATCCTCGGAAGGACTGCCGCCTATACTGGCAAGACCATTACCTGGAACGAGATGGTCGAGAGCGAACTGGATCTGAGTCCTGCGACCTACGAGTTCGGGGCCGGGCCACTGGTAGAGGTGGCGCGACCGGGGACGACCAAGTTCAGCTAATTCTTCAGGCATCAGGCGGTGCCCTCAACGGCACCGACGACCCGCGAGGCCCTCGTGACGAAAGTTGCGAGGGCCTTGATTTTTAGAGGGTCACAGGCGGAAGTGAATCGACTTCCTGCGGGTCAGGTGGAAGTACCCATGATGCGAGAGAGTTGATCCCTTGCCACTGTCTCCGGTGCCTGTCCAGGGAAGAGCCGGGTCGAGATAGTCGCAGCGATTCTGGAAGACGGTTCCCGTATCGAGATGGCTGGCCAGATGCTCGGCTCGTTGCTGATCCCGAGTCCACACAGAAGCGGTCAATCCGAAGCGGCTATCATTCATCAACTTCAGTGCTTCCTCATCGGAGTCGACGGCATGCACAGGGATCAACGGGCCAAAACTCTCCTCCTGCATCACCAACGCATCTTGTGGCACGTCGACGATCAGGGTGGGAGAGAAGAAGTTGCCCTCACCGTCAGCGACTCGCGAGCCGCCGTCGAGAAGTTGAGCTCCACGAGTGACTGCGTCCTGTACCTGAGTCTCCAGGAAATCGAGTGCGCCACGACTGGCAAGTGGTCCAAGGGTGGTAGCGGTGTCGAGTGGATCTCCCATCTTCAACTGACTCAGGGCACTGCGGGCACCATCGATGAACTCGCTGAGGTTCGATCGATGTACGTAGACCCGTTCCACCGCACAGCATGATTGTCCAGCGTTGTAACAGGCACCCTCCACGATGTTGGCTGCGGCAGTGGCGAGATCGGCATCTTCGGCGAGGTACGCCGGATCGTTTCCGCCCAGTTCCAGCCCGCAATCGATGAATCGTTGCGAGGCAACCCTGTGAATCGCTGCTCCTCCCTGCACCGAACCGGTGAAGGCGACATGAGCGATGCGGTTGTCTCCGATCAGGTCAGCGGTTTGTGAATGGTCCATCGCCAGATTGGTGACCAACGAGGAGTATTCCAGCTGGCTGAAAGCGGTCTCGAACGCCAACCCACACAGTGGAGTTCGAGCGCTGTGCTTGATCAGTACCGTGTTCCCTGCCACCAGTGCCGGAATGATCACGTTGATGGGGATGATCAGCGGGTAGTTCCATGCTGCCAGATCGAGGACCACCCCCAGGGGTTCCTGTTCGATCCTGCGATGAAATCCATCCACCGGGGGAAGAACCTCTGCTGCCAGCGATTTCCCGGCGATGGAGATCATGTACTCGGCACGCTGGAAGACGGTATCGAATTCGGCGCGGGCTTCGACGATCGGCTTCCCCATCTGGCGAGAAACATCAGATGTGATCTTCTCGGCGGAGTCCCTGAACTTCTGCAGTCCGGCTTCGACGACGGAGATTCGCTTTTCGACTGGAATCCGTTTCCATATCTGTTGCGTCTCGTGTGCGGACTGAAGCTTGGCCTCGATCAGTTCGGGAGAGTCGTACTCCACCGATCCTAGCGATGACCCGTCGAACGGATTCGTGATTTCAATGGACATCGTGAGCTCTATTCCGGGGTCACATAAGCACTGGTGATTCCACCATCTACCAGGAAGGTGGATCCGGTCATGTAGGACGCTTCATCGGAGGCGAGGTACAGCGCTGCTTTCGCCATCTCCTTCGCTTCCCCGAAGCGTCCCATGGGAACGTGCACCAGTCTCCGTTGCTGTTTTTCGGCAGTGTCCAGGAAGTTCATCAGCAATTCCGTCTTCAGTGGCCCGGGGCACAGGGCATTGACCCGGATTCCTTCCCTGGCGTGGATGACGGACAGTTCCCTCGACATCGCAAGTACTCCTCCCTTGCTGGCGGTGTACGCCAGCTGGGGTGTCGCTGCACCGAGTACCGCCACGAAACTCGCCGTGTTGATGACGGATCCTCCACCCGATCGGCGAATGGCAGGAATCCCGTACTTGCAGCCGAAGAAGACCCCCTTGAGATTGACACCCATCGTCCGATCCCAGATCTCTTCATCGGTATCCTCTGCATCTCCATCATCGGAAAGCATCACTCCTGCGTTGTTGAAAAGAATGTCGAGCTTTCCAAAGCTTTCCTCGCAAGATTCGACCATCTTCTTGCAGTCATTCGCATTCGAAACATCCGCTCGACAGAAGTGTGCTTCTTGTCCAGTCTCGGTGATCTCGCTGACGAGCTGACCTCCAGCGTCCTCATCGATATCGACTGCGAGGATCTTTGCGCCTTCTGCTGCGAAGAGAAGAGCGGACTCCCTGCCAATTCCATTCGAAGCACCGGTGATCAGAGCGACCTTTCCAGCAAGTCTCATATCGTTCTCTCCTCTCGCACGAATTTGACCTAGTTGCGTGAAGCCTGGACCAGTTGGTCGAAGAGGCTCTGTTGTAGGGGATCAACATCGGCAACCTCTTCCGGATGCCATTGAACCGCAGCGAGCCATCGATACTCCTCCATGTCGAGTGCCTCGATGCATCCATCGGAAGCGTGCCCTGCTACCGACAGAGAAGGAGCGACCTGATGGACTCCCTGGTGATGAGAAGACATCACCTCCAGATGGGTGGAGCCGATCTTCGAGGACAGCTGCGAGTCCTTCACCAGTTCTACCGTGTGGCTTGAAAAGTTATGAGCCGGAACTCCATGAGCGACGTCATCACCAAAATGGTCCGGGATGTGAAGATGGAGAGTTCCTCCGAGGTGAACATTGAGCAACTGCAAGCCACGGCAGATGGCGAGAATCGGGATCTCGCGCTGGAGGGCGCGGGTCAGCACAGCGATCTCGGTTCGATCTCGTTGATGATCTACCCGCTCCGGCGGCGAGGAGGCGAGAGAGTCGTCATGATTATCCATGTAGTGGGAAGGGTCGACATCGCCGCCCCCTGCCAGGATCAATCCGTCGAGCATGTCGGTCCACGATTCGGGGTGGTCTTCTCCCGGGGGGAGCAGGGTTACCTGGCCTCCAGCTCTCCTCACCCCGGTGACATAGCCTTCGGGAAGGGTGTATCGATCGTCGCCTACGGGGGGATAGATCGGAATCCCGATCAGTGGTCGATTCATGTCGGGTTTAAATTCTTTCAAAGTAGCGTTTTTGATCCCAGAACGGATCTCCAACATCTTCAGCGCCATGTTCGGTGGTAAAGAAGTGACAGTAGTGCTCGACGGTCGACTCTCCAAAGGCCTTGCGGGCGAATTCACTCTGGCGGAATCCTTCGGTGGCCTGTTTCAGTGAAGAAGGAACCTGTGGCAAACCCTCTGCTGAATAGACATCACCCTCGAACGCTGCCGGTGGCTCGGTTTTCTGCTCGATGCCATCGAGTCCGGAGGCGAGCGCTGCTGCAAAGGCGAGGTAGGGGTTGCAATCTGCCCCGGGAATACGGCATTCGATCCTGAGGCTCGGGCCGCTGCCGACAACCCGGAATCCAGCAGTACGGTTGTCATGACTCCATGCGATACCTGTCGGCGCCCACGATCCCTTCTGATAACGGCGGTAGGAGTTCACCGTCGGAGCGTAGCAGACCATCATCTCCTGAGCATGATCGATCCAGCCCCCCAGGAACCAGCGAAAGGTGTCGCTGCAGCGAATCGGTCCCAGTTGCCTGTCCCCGTCGAAAGCATTGCAGGATCGGGACCACAGGCTCAGGTGAATGTGCGAACTGGATCCTGCTCCGTCGGGAGTGAACTTCGACATGAAGGTGACACTCTTCTCTTGCTGCTCGGCGATCTCCTTGAGGCACTGCTTGTAGATTCCATGTCGGTCCGCCATCTGGAGGATGTCGGTGTACTGAACGTTCAACTCGTGCTGGCCCAGTCCCCATTCACCCTTGCTGTTCTCGACCGGGATTCCAGACTTGCGGAGATGACGCCTGGCAGGAGCGTTGAAACTCTCCAGTCGTGATCCCTGGAGGATGTGATAATCCTCGATATACCAGCCGGCCGGCTTCAGGTTCTGGTAGCCCTTCTCATGTGCTTCCCGGTAGGAATTTTCGAGCAGGTAATACTCCAGTTCACTGGCAGCCATCACATCGAACCCCATCGCCCTGGCACGATCGACCTGGGTTCGAAGAATCGCCCGGGGAGATTCCGCGACAGGCTGATGGGTGTTGTCATCCATCAGGTCGCAGATCACCAGCGCTGACTTTTCCAGCCAGCTGGCGAGGCGCATCGTGGCGAGATCGGGGACCATGTGGAAATCCCCGTAGCCCTTTTCCCAGTTCGCCAGGGTGTAGCCTGGAACCGGTTCCATCTCCATGTCGACCGTCAGCAGGTAGTTGCAGCAATGAGTTCCACCAGTTGCTACCTGATCGAGAAAGAACCTCGCATCGAAACGTTTTCCCATGAAGCGTCCGTAGAGGTCTGGAAAAACCACCAGTACCGTCTCCACGTCGTCGGAATCGACCAGGCTAGATAGCTGTTCGAGGTCGAGCATTCCCTCTGCATTTGTAGACATGGTTTCCTGTTCGGTAGGGGATCGCATCGAGGCAACTTCAGCGAGTATTCTAGCAACAACTCTTCGAGGTACAGCCCCGTGTCTCGCAAGAAGAGTGCAAGCAATGGAAGGATGAGGTGATGTGTCGAATTCAACTCTACACGTGGTGGATCCTGATGGCGGGGACAGCGATGGCGGCGGCCCAGGCGGCCCCGGAGGTGCGTCCCGATATCGGCAAGGACACCCCGCTTCCCAGAGTTCTCATCATCGGTGATTCGATTTCCATCGGGTATACCCCCTTCGTGAAAAAGGCGCTGCAAGGGGAAGCCGTTGTCGTGCACAACGCCGGTAATGCACAGCACACAGGAACGGGGTTGAAGAAGATCGATCAGTGGCTTGGAGATGAGAGCTGGGATGTCATCCACTTCAACTGGGGATTGTGGGATCTGTGCTACCGAGATCCTCCTGGAAGCTTGAAGCGGGGAAAGAAGAAGGGTCAGGTCACCATCACCCTGGAGCAGTACCGGAAGAATCTGGAGCGTCTGGTGATTCGCCTGAAGAAGAGTAAAGCGCAGTTGATCTGGGCGAGCACTACCGTCGTGCCCGAGGGGGAGGTGGGGCGCATCGTCGGGGATGATTTGAAGTACAACGAGGTGGCAAAGAAGGTGATGAAGAAACACGGAGTTGTCATCAATGATCTTCATGCCATCAGCAAGAAGATGCCCGCAGATCTGTTCCGGGCGGCGGGAGATGTGCATTTCAAGCCGAAGGGGCGCCAGCTGCTGGCGAAGCAGGTCATCGCAGCGATCGAAAAGAAACTGAAGCTGTCACCGTAGAATCGGCACCAGATGAGAAGAGGCGTCAGGAAGAGGCGCTGGAATATCCTCTCAGGGCGATCGACCACAGCGATCTCATGCCGAGGAATGCGATGGCGGTCACGCCGAGAATCAAGGCAAGCAGCTGGAGACTCGGTCCATCGAAGAGCACCCGAGCAGGAAGTGCGACGACCAGCAAGGTCGGGAAGATGGTCATCAGGAATCGACGTGTCCACTTCGGGTAGATCTTGTCGGGGCGTTCCATCAATTTTCCCGTCGTGAAGAATGCGGTCATCAATCCACGGTTGGTGTGAGTCCAGAACACCGGAATCTGGAAGTACATCTGCAGGATGTAGTGAAGGATTCCCCCGTTGACGATCAGGACCAGGAACCAGGCCAGGTTTGCGGCACCCAGTTCACCCGGATATCGGAGAATTGACCAGGTGAGAATTCCCGATGCGATGATGAGGTTGAGGAAAGAGTTTGCCGCGAAGTCACGTAGACTCAGAAAGAAGAGGGAAGAGACCGGCCTCACCAGGTAATAGTCGAGATCGCCCTTGTTCACGTAGATGGGCAGCCACCACATGTTGTTACTGAAGACGGTCATGTGAATCGCATCGATGACGAGGTAGCCAGAGACGAAGATCAACATCTGATCGTAATCCCAGCCCCCGAGCATGTCGGTGTGCTGATACAGAACCGTGAAAAAGGTCAGTTCGACGATGTAGAACACACAATCCATGACGATGCGAAACCAGAAGTCCATCCGGTACTCGAGCGAGCGACTGAAGGAAAACTTGAGAAAATGTAGGTAGAGCCTCAGGTATCTCCACATCAGATTCCCACCCCCGTGTATTGAAGATCTCCCCTCTTCCACACCGGAATCGACGCGGCGCCGACCAGCACACACCACAGAAGACATGAGCCGATTCCTTGGAAGTACTCGCTCACTCCTACCTTTCCCAGGGCAACCATCGTCGGAAACTCGAAGAGGTAGACGAAGGGAAGCCAGTGAAGAATTTCCTGTACTTGATCCGGGAACAAGGAGATGGGAAGGGTCGCTCCGCCGAGCAGCATCGTGACGAATCGAAGGAGGACGGAGAGACTCCAGACATTGTCAGCCCAGAAGGCGATGTACTGCGGAATCAAACCGAGCAGAAAGAAGAGCAGGTGAGCGACGAGAATCGCCGGAAGTGTCATGGCGATGCTGAGCGGGGTGACCGATGCAGTGGACGAGTTGACAAGCAGCGGAATCGCTGCACATCCCATCATCAAGGACTGGAGGAGATCGGGAAACACATTCCCGAGCTGCTGAGCGTACTTGGTGATGGTGTATTGTCTCGGATAGAGGAGGTATCTGCTCAGAGCGCCCTCGTAGATGTCGTTCGACACCGCCATCTGGAGATCGCCACCGCGCACGATGCGGCCGGTCAGGAACACCAGTACTCCGTAGGCGAGGATTCCATCCAGATCCCAGCCACCGATGACCTCCTTACCAGATTCGTTGAAAATCGCCGTCCATAGAGTCCACAGGATGAGCAAGTTGACGACCAGATTGACCACCATCGTCAGCCAGAAGTCGACTCGATAGCTCATCAGTTTCTTCGTCTCGAGATTCATCAGGTGAAAGAAGAGGGAGATGCTCACTCCTGATCCCCCGAGGCTCCTGCCATGATCCTCTCGATGGTGTCGCCGATCTCTGGGTCTTCGATGGATAGATCGATGACCGAATAGATTCTCAGCAATTCGGCAGCGACCTCAGGAATCCTGTCGCGGCCGATACGCAGGCACAGTGAGCCCGGTTCGCAGGTGATCACCTCACCCATCTTCTCTAGAGATTCTCGCTTGAGGGGTGTGCTGGAATCGCGGTGAACGTTCAGGCGAAGTTGTTTGTAGGGTGCGTACTCCAGCAGTACCCGTTCGAGGCTGCCGTCGTATACGATTTCCCCTTCGCGCATGATGATGATCCTCTTGCACAGCTTCTCGATATCCTCCATGTAATGGCTCGTGAGAATCATCGCAGGTGCATTTTCACGACGGTAATCGAGGAGGAAGTCTCTCACCGATCTTTGCGTGGTGATGTCGAGCCCGATGGTTGGTTCATCGAGATAGACCACCCTGGGGGAATGAAGTAGTGCGGCGATCAACTCCATCTTCATCCGCTCGCCGAGGGATAACCGGCGAATCTGGATGTTCAATTCATCCTCGACATTCAACATCTCGGTGAGACGCTTCAACGAATGCCGGTACTCATCCGCCGGGATCTGGTAGATCTCTCGCAACAGATCGAAGCAATCGGAACCGGGCAGATCCCACCACATCTGTGCCTTCTGTCCCATCACCAGGGCGATCTGGCGTCGGAAAGCGTCGTCTCGCTGCCAGGGAACATGGCCCAGTACGTCGGCTTCCCCCGAAGAGGGATGGATGATTCCGGAGAGCATCTTCACCAGGGTGGTCTTGCCGGCACCGTTGGCGCCGATGAGACCGACGATCTCCCCCTCGTTGATCTGGAAGGAGGCTCCGCCGACGGCAGCCTTTTCGATCCAGTCCCTGCGAAACAGGGAGCGGATCGAAGCTTTCAATCCGGGCTTCTTGCTGTGAACCCGGAACACCTTGCGAAGATTCTCGACCCGGATCATCTGCTTCTCCCGCCTCAGGGGCCGTTTTAGCCGCAGAATTGGCCCAGCAGGAATATTTTTTGAAAAGTGTGGTCCGACCCAACCGTGGAATCGGATCCATGTCTGGGTGATCGCTCGGTTGCCGATGGGAAGCACTTCCCTCGGGGCGATCCACGGGCTCTTGAGGGATGGGAATCAGGATTGTGGATTCGTTCCGCGTCCTGGGATGGTCTATGCAGTTATCGAGTACGACATCTGAAATCGATCTCCCGGAGGAATCTCCTCGGGGGACGTATCCTGCATCTCGTGGTGATTCAGGTTCCACCGGAACCTGTCGGATACCGCCTTCTCCAGAGTTCCTGCTGATTGCTTCACCCCGATCTCGCCAATTTCACGTGCCCGCATCGGGCACTTCATGCAGTTCTGCTCCACTCATCGTTCGATCGGTGGGGCAGAGAAACGGAAAGGGGACATCATGTCCTTCCCCAGGTTTTTTGCGGCTTTGACCGCACTCATGCTCCTGGGAGCACCCTTGGCGGCTCAGGCCATCGAGGAGCGCCACCCAGGAGGGGAGGAACTCAGGATTCTGAGTTCCGAAGTGACTGGTCTTGCCAGTCTTATCACCGGACCCGATGGAGGTCCGATTCCAGGGATCGAGGACAAGGCAAACCCACTATCGATTTTCAGTATTCACGGGCGAATTTTTGGGGTCACCGATGCATCGACAGAATTGCGCAGGATGTCGACTTCGCTCGGTGAACTGGGCAACATTCATCATCGATACCAGCAGGTCTATCGCGGTATCGATGTGCTCACCGGCCAGTTGATCGTCCATCAGGACAACGACGGAAACTTCCTCGCGGTCAATGGAGACTTCTATCCGATCCGTAGCGTGGTTCCGACTCATCCTCGCTTCTCTCTCGAGGAGGCGACATTCCTCGCCTCTGGTGAACTGAAGATCGAGGAGCCTCAGACCGATGAGGAAAAGCTGGTGATCGTCGATCCTGGTTGGTACGGCGACCCATCCGACGGAACGGTTCACCTGGCCTGGCACATGGTGATCGGTTCGATGGAATCACTTCCCCAACACGTACTCATCGATGCCATCGGCGGTCAACTGCTCGACCAATGGCCGGCAGTTCATTCCGCCATCAATCGTCAGATCTACGATGGTTCTGGCGGCGGACTACCGGGAGTGCTGAGTCGTGCAGAGGGAGGAGCTCAGACGGGGAATGCGCAGGTGGATTCGATCTACGACTTCACCGGAGATTTCTACCGGTTGCTCAGCGACGGACTCAATCGTGACAGCCTTGACGGTGCGGGAAATGCTCTCGTTGCCACGGCCAACTGGAACGACGGGATCTGCCCCAACGCCATCTGGAACGGTTCAGGAAGTGCATTCTGCAATGGCCTGGGGACTGACGACATCGTCGGTCACGAGTTCGGACATGGATTGACTGACTACACAGCAGATCTGATCTACCAGAACCAATCGGGGCAGCTCAACGAGTCCTTCTCCGACGTATTTGGAGAACTGGTCGATCTGTGGAACGGAAATGCATCAGAAGCGGGTACTCCAGGGGGGATTCCATGGCCTCCAACAGCCACAGGAGGTGGTACCGATACTCCCAACAGCGGCCGCACGGGGTGCGGTGATTCCTCGGTACGTTGGTTGATGGGGGAGGACAGCTCCCTTGGAGCCATCCGCGATATGTGGTCTCCACAATGCAAGGGAGATCCACCCAGTGCACTCGACCCTCTCTACGAGTCGACTAGCTGCGATCCAGGATTTGACAGTGGTGGCGTACACTTCGGGTCCGGTGTACCGAATCACGCCTTTGCAATGGTGACCGATGGAAAGAGTTTCAACGGTCAGACGGTGACCGGGATCGGTGCCATCAAGTCGGGTGCCGTGTGGTTCCGTACCTTGACGGTGTATCTCACGCCGGCTTCCGATTTCAACGAGGCGTACAATCTCTTCAATCAGGCTGCGAGCGACCTGGTGGGTACGACTCCCAATGACCCCCGTACCGGGGCGTCATCGGGTTCGGCATTCACTGCAGGTGATGCGACTCAGGTGCAAAACGCACTGACAGCAGTCGAGATGAATGCTGCTGGAATCTGCTCACCTCCACCTCCACCTGACAACGATGATTGCATCGATGCCACCGTGGTAGCTGCGGGCATCACGCCCATTGCAAATGGTGGTGCAACCGAAAGCGGGGTTCCCTTCGACGAGACCCAGTGTTCCGGCACCTTCCTCGGACAGGTCGCAAAGGACATCTGGCTCTCTTACACGCCACCGCAGGACGGTGTTGCGACCTTCACGACCTGTAACATCGCCAGCTGGGATACCGATCTGTTGATCTACACCGGCAACTGCGGTGCTCTCGACCAGCTCGCCTGCAACGGAGATGCCTCCGGCTGCAGCAACTTCACGTCGACCATCTCGAACTTCCCCGTGACCGGTGGACTCAACTACTACATTCGAGTGGGTAGTTTTGGTAGTAGCGGCGGAACAGGTGAACTCGACATCTCCTTCACTCCTGGTGGAGGAACTCCCATCGAGGTCTGCAATAACGGTGTCGACGATGATGGCGATGGAGCCACCGATTGTGCCGATGCAGATTGCGCGGCTGATCCATCCTGTACCACGTCTCCTCCGGAAGATTGCGCCAATGGCGTGGATGACGATGGAGATGGTGCCATCGACTGCGCCGACAGCGACTGTATCGGCGATCCGGCCTGTGCCGTGCTCGCAGATGGCGACGAATGTATTGACCGAATCACCGCGAGCCTGGGTGCAAATGCAGTGAGTAC
>CBFIET010000162.1:0-3489 GCA_965661685.1 Planctomycetota bacterium | reverse complement strand
AAAATCGACTGGCACGGTCATCGTGATCGCGATCTGGACATCGCAAATTCCATCGCAGCGGTTGAAGCAGGTGTTCACCGTATCCACGGCGCCGCCATCGGCGTCGGAGAACGATGTGGCAACACCTCGATGGACCTTCTGCTGGCCAATCTGAAGTTGATGGGTTACATCGACAATGACCTGACCTTGCTCCCGGAGTATGTACGTGTCGTGAGTGAATCGTGTCACGTACCGATCCCGAAGAATTATCCGATCTTCGGTACTGATGCGTTCGAAACAGCCACCGGAGTTCATGCTGCCGCCGTGATCAAGGCGTTCCGCAAGAACGATCCATGGCTTGCCAACCGTGTCTATTCGGGAGTACCCGCCGACGAATTCGGTCTGTCGCAAAAGATCAGCATCGGCCCGATGAGTGGACGATCCAATGTTGTTTACTGGCTAGAGCAGCATTCCATCGAACCCACCGAAGAACTGGTCACGAAGATCTTTGACCAGGCCAAGAAGGCGGATCGATTACTCAGCGATGAGGAGATCCTGCTTCTTACCCGCTGATTCGTCGCATCGGGAAACCGCAGTCAGGGAGTGAAGGGGAGTTCCGTCTCCACTTCGATGGTGAGTGGCTCACCATCGGTCTGCTGACCTCTCCAGATGAGAGACGTCCCCACCTCGACATGGGTTTTCTTGACCGATGCCAGGATGGTGAGATCGGTCGTCTCCGAGCTGTTAGCACCGTTCAGCGCGGCAAAGGAAGTGATCGACGCCACCGCCTTGTGGTCACCATCTGTCGCCAGCAGATCGTCCCCCACCTCCATCTGGAGTTTCTCGGGGTCGACACCGATGGCCACACGCATCCTTCTCAGTTGTCGATTCACGCGGCCATAGGTGCGAATTCTTGCGAGTACTTCCTGCCCTGCATAGCAGCCCTTGTCGTAGGAGATGGCATCGTCGAGACCGACCTCCGGAGGTAAGGAACGTTCCACGATCTCTCGACCGAATCCTGGAAATCCTGCGACGATCCTGGCCCGATCTGCATCTTCTGCGCTGCACTCCTCGACTCCCGCTGCCTCGAGGGTCTCCAGCATCTCGTGGCAATCTTCCGAAGAAATCATCACATCAAAACCAGAAACGGGGGATCGAGGTCTATCGACAATCCACCCCTCTTGCCAGCGAAGCGATCGGAGGAATCCTTCAGGGTTGGGCGCGCCAAGAGTATCGAGCAGTTGTCGGGAGGTCGGGCCCTGGATCGAGATCACCTTCCGGCAGTGGCGATCCAGTTGCACATCTTCGAGGATCACGAGCCGCTCGAGTTGGTTTACCAACCTACTGGTCATCTCGCCCTCGACGACGATCAGAAATCGTTGGTCGTGGCGATGGATGTCAAAGAAGGCGAGGATCCTGCCCTTGCCGTCGAGCAGGGTGCAGCGGGAACCGACCCCTTCCTCGACCTTTCTCAGGTCACAGGAAACGAGCCGCTGGAGGAAATCCTCGGCATCCGTTCCAGATACCTCGATCACCTCGAGGGGAGTGGATTCTCCCAGTCGAGCACAAGAATCGAAGATCAGATCCTGCTTCCGGGTGACCATGACCATCCTTCGATCAGAGGGACCGAATCATCTCCAGCACCCGATCACCCCACTCGTCGGTGGAGATTCCGCTGGAGGCACTGACCGAGGTGACATCATCTTGCCGAAGAACCGCCTCGATGGCGCCCTCGATGCGCGCCGATGCGGCACTCTCTCCCAGATGATCGAGCATCATCTGGACCGCACTGATTGCAGCGATGGGACAGGACACATTCTTACCCTTGTACTTCGGCGCAGAGCCGTGAATCGACTCGAACATCGAAACCTGGCCTGGATGAATGTTGCCGGAGGCAGCCACACCCATTCCGCCCTGGAGGACGGCACCGAGATCGGTGATGATGTCCCCGAACAGATTGGTCGTGACCACCGTATCAAAGGACTCCGGATTCTTGATCATCCACATGCACGCCGCATCGACATAGGCGTGATCCTGTTCGATGTCGGGATACTCTTCCCCGACCTCGGCAAAGGTCCGCGTCCAGATATCCTGGGCACGAATTGCGTTCGCCTTGTCCACCAGCATCAATTTCTTTTGACGATTTCTTTTCCTGGCAAGTTCGAATCCGTATCGAATTACCCGCTCCACACCCTTCCGGGTGTAAACCATCTGCTGCATGGCAACTTCTTGATCGGTGCCCTTCTTGAGGATCCCTCCGATTCCGGCATAGGCGTCCTCGGTGTTCTCTCGAACCACAACGAAATCGATGTCATCGGGGCCCTTGCCCTTGAGGGGGCAGAACTTTTCGGAAAGAAGGCGGATCGGTCTGAGATTGACGAACAGATCGAGATTGAATCTCAGTCCGGCGATGATGGCTCTTTCCACCAGCCCCACCTCGACTCTTGGATCCCCGATGGCGCCGAGATAGACGGCATCCATTCCCCGCACCTGATCCAGGATCTCATCGGGGAGCAACTCTCCCGTTTCCAGGTAGTGCTCACTGCCGTGAGGATAGTCGGTTCTGTCGATCTGAAAGTTGCTCATTTCTGCGACGGCATCGAGCACCTTGAAGGCCACCTGGGTCACGTCGGGCCCGATTCCGTCACCGGCAAATACTGCGATCTTGTAATTGTTCGACACGATTCGTCTCCCTTGGTGCTATCAGTTCAGTTCGGTTTTCTCAGGCCTCGATCAGGACTGCGATGCCCTGGCCGCCTCCGATACAGGCGCTCGCTATCCCGAGTCCGCCGCCGCGACGACGCAACTCGTGCAACATGGTGAGGATCAGACGTGTTCCCGTCATCGCCAGGGGATGTCCCAGTGCGATGGCTCCGCCGTTGACATTCACCTTGTCGCGATCGAGTCCCAGATCTTTTTCCACTGCGATGTACTGCGCTGCAAATGCCTCGTTGATCTCGAACAGGGCGATATCATCCAGTTTCAACTGGTGGGCATCGAGCAACCCTCGAATCGCCGGCGCCGGTCCGATTCCCATGATGGAGGGATCGACACCGACAGTATGCCAGCCCTTGACCGTTCCAAGGACCGGTCGCCCCTCCGTCGCTGCAGTACCTTCCCCTGCAAGTACAACCGCTGCAGCGCCATCGACGATGCCGCTGGCGTTTCCTGCAGTGACGGTTCCGTCCTTGCCAAATGCTGGACGTAACCGTGCCAGTTTCTCCTGGGTAGTTCCAGGTTTGATGTGATCATCTCGATCGACCTCGATGACGTCCTTACGACGCTTCACCTCTACCTTGAACATCTCGTCGTTGAATAGGCCCTGCTCCTGAGCAGCTTGAGCCCTGCTGATGGAGACGATGGCAAACTCGTCCTGTTCTTCCCGGGAAATCTGGAACTGATCCGCCAGTTTCTCTGCGGTCTGGGCCATGAAGAGCCCGCAGTACGGATCCATCAACGACGCCATCAGCGTATCTTCCAGCTTGCCCTGGCCGAGGTGAAAACCTTCAC
>CBFIET010000161.1:0-18649 GCA_965661685.1 Planctomycetota bacterium | reverse complement strand
CAGGCTCAGATGCGTCGCATCGGGCTTCGTTTCCGCATCGGAGAGGTTCTCGTGCGACAGGGAGCGCTCACCGGGCAACAGGTGCAGTGGATCCTCGATCTGCAGGGGCAGTTGACCCGTTTTTGCCGGGAATGCGGTTCAGTGGAACTCTCTCCCGGATCGTGTCGATCGTGCGGGAATCCACTGAAAGCAGCTCCAGTTCTGGCCCCTGTGGTCTCTGACGGGGAACTGTCGGATGATCTCGTAGAGACTTCCTGAACAACTCAGCGGGCCGTTTGGCACCAATTCCGATCTCATCCTAATCTTATGGGTAGACCAGATCCTCGCCCGGGGCTGGTCGCAGAGGTACCAAGTTGGGAAGAAACGAATGAACGAAGATCGGTTCACTCAAGATAAGGAAGACCTCCCACTGGAGGGGTCGCATTCCACATGCCCTACAGGATCTGAACCTGAACTGGGACATGAGACGGAAGACATCGTTGCTGCCACCGAACTGGTGAATCTCGATGTGCTGTCCGAGGACGAAGTCATCGTGTTCCTGGAAGACGATGACCTTCTCGAAGCTCAGCAAGATATCCCCGTGCTTCTTTCGCAGAGACCTGGGGAAGATGTATCCGATGATGATCTGGAAGATCTTCCGGAGATCACCGCTGAACTGGTGGATGATCTCCCCGAAGTCGATGACGTCGAAGACATCACCAGCCTGGTGGAGGATTCGGACGAGGTCTACGAGGAGAACATGTTCGACAATGCCATGAGTGTGGTCGAGCAAGTTCGGGAATACGCCATCGCCAACTGGAAACCAGGAGCGATTGCTGCTGCGGTTCTGCTCGGCCTGGTGCTTCTGATCAATGTTCCCTGGACAGGCAGTGACAGTGCTCCGGTGGGAGGCAATGTGACCTCCGCTGCGGTTGTTGAATTCGAGAACTGGATCGACGACGTGCTCGACCAGCACCAGGCAGGGATCGGAGTGGAAAGACAATGAAGATGAAAAAGACCATTTTTGGGTGGTTGGCTCTACTGATGCTGATCACCACCAACAGTGCAGAGGGTGGAACCGTTTTCTTGAAAAACGGTCACGTGATCAGTGGCAAGGTGATTGCCAGTGATGCCGAGAAGGTAATCCTGACCTGGGACAACGGAAGAGCGACCATCTATCGTCGCTTCATCTCGGAGGTGGTGCTGGAATCTGCGGAACAGCAGTATCTCGCCCGAAGGAAGGAAGCGCAGGTCATTGCCGTTGCCGATCCGGTCAACGTCCCGATCCAGCTTCCTGAACTCTCCTCGCTGCTACCGGTCGCCGAAGCTACCAGTGAAGAGCCTGTGGAGCCGGTCACCGAGTTGACTGTCGCCGAGACCGAGGATGTTTTCGTGGAGGAGGAGACGATGGTCTCTGACCTGGCGGTGGTTTCGGAAGAAAAGAAACCATTGCCGATCTTTCAGCGCGAAAAATTCGAAGGCCTTGGACTCGAGATCGACGTTCCGGAGACGTGGCAGACAGTCACCTCTTCAGGAGCCGCGCGAGTGTCCTCGGAAAATGGCGATGTTCTCATCGCCGTGGACCGCTTCAGTGAATCGGATGTTTCCTCGGAACAGGCGGCATACTCTCTCGGAGATCGACTCGGTGCCGCAGGGTTTGCCAGTCAGAGGAGCACCAGATCTTCGATGCTGACACCTCTGCATCCCTCCTTTGTCCAGGAGAGCACATCTCCCGACGGTACGAAGCAGTGCTTGCATGCCTTGCTCTCTTCTTCGACGGGGGGGATCTTGCTACTCTCGGTGTACACGCCGGTCGATAGCGATTCCTACACCGAGGGTTTGATCTCGACGATGCTCGCTTCCCTGGGAAGTCCTGTCGCCGTGAAGTGATCGTCGATCACCGTGAATCGTCTTGAAATTGAATGGGTCCAGTGCCGAATTTTCGGCACTGGACCCATTTTTCGTGCTCATCCAGAGCAGAATCGCGCTGATCTTTGAAAAAAAGTAGATGGAACAGCACATTGATTTCTGTAAACTACCGCCGTTGAGCGGAAGCACCTTGGATCCGAGGGGAACGGAGAAGTGCTTCTCACCGTGACGGAACCACGAGAATGAAACCTGAAACGTTGGGTGTGTTTCTCGGTTCCTGAAGGTCAAGGGGAATGTGACGCGTCGTCTCGACACGATCCCCGGGTGCTGGCAAGGCGACATGGGGGACGGGTTGAATCAACCCCTTCTCAAAGCGAGTCCCGACTTCGCCGACACGGTTCAATTCCGTGACCGGTTTCAAGTCATCATCTCTGCCGACTCCACGACCACTTCTGGTTGGAGCTCTCGGCATCGTTCCTCGATGCAATTGCCTGCAAAAAGTGGTGCTTGCATGGGGTGTGCTGACTCGCACATACTTTCTACGAGTTCGATCCGTTGGAGGGTGTCGGAGCAGTGGTTGTTCTCGACTCTCTATCGGGCGTCCCCTCGGAGGGGGGCGTGAGCATCAGGGTTTTGGGGTTAAGACCCCGATAGGAGATTGGCATGGCCAAGAAGAAGGCCGCGAAGCGGAAGACCGCAAAGCGGAAGACCGCGAAACGGAAGACCGCGAAGCGGAAGACTGCGAAGAAGAAGACCGCGAAGCGGAAGACCGCCAAGAAGAAGGCGACGAAGAAGAAGGCGACGAAGAAGAAGGCGACGAAGAAGAAGGCCAAGAAGAAGGCCACCAAGAAGAAGGCCAAGAAGAAGGCGACGAAGAAGAAGGCCAAGAAGAAGGCCACCAAGAAGAAGGCCAAGAAGAAGGCCACCAAGAAGAAGGCCAAGAAGAAGGCCACCAAGAAGAAGGCCAAGAAAAAGGCCACCAAGAAGAAGGCCAAGAAGAAGGCCACCAAGAAGAAGGCCAAGCGCAAGACGGCGAAGCGCAAAAAAAAGTAGTGAAGCCTTCCGGTCAGTACAAGCCTTGGCGGACAAATGGAGTGAAATCCGAGTCTTCACCGGCGACCGAACCAAAGTACGATTACTGGTGATGCATAGATTTGACTTCGCGGGAAACCAGGGTGGATCCGGAGGGCTCAGGCTCACTGGTAGGTACTCGGTCGACTCGCTACGGGAGAGGGAGATGGGGCAACCCCGTCTCCCTTTTTCTTTGCCTGGATCGGAATCACGGATATCGGGCGCCAGCGAGGCGATGGGCGAGATGCGGTACGCTCCCCACAGCGATACAGGCTGCAGCGGTAGCACTGCAGCGGTAGTACTGCAGGGTAGATCGATATCGATTGTCGAATGAGTGCCGAGGGGGGGACTCGAACCCCCATGGGCTAATGCCCACCAGGTCCTTAACCTGGCGCGTCTGCCAGTTCCGCCACCTCGGCTTGGAAGGCAGACGGGAGTTTAGGGCTCAGGGCTGCGAAGTCAAGAGCGACCGACAATTTGCAGTGACAACACCGTTCCAGCAGCAGTGATCAGGGGTTTGCCCCCGAATCGATCCACTCCTGGATCAGGTCGATCTGCTCCTGTGTCAGGCAGCAGAAGGGACTCAATGGCATCTGAGATCCAGCATCCGCAGGATCGCAACCGGCGGAAGTCGCGGCATCCACATTCGTGCCTGCAATCTTCCGAAAAAGCCAACTGGCCTGGGAGTTGAAAGGCTCGACGAAATCGTAAGCTCCACACTCACTCGAGGGTTGGTTGACGATGGTGGCATAGGAATCATTGGTAGCTGTATTCGCAAGATTCAACCCTCCGAAGTTGGAGGGGGGAGCATGGCAGAATGTGCATTCACTCTCGATGATTTGCGTGTAGATGTCCGTGGCATAAGAAGGCCCGCAGCCCGGGATGGGTGTATTGACGCACCCCTGAGAAATATCACAGGCATCGTTGGTGCAGAGGTTCCCATCATCGCAATTTACCGGAGCCCCACCGCAGGAGCCAACTCCATCGCATGCATCACCTTCCGTACAGGCATCGCCGTCGTTACACGGGGTCCCAGCGGGAGCGTTTTCTCCGACACATTCCCCTGTTAGCGGGTCGCAGGTATAGGTGATACAAGACGTGTTGTAGATACTGCAATCGACAGGACAGCCGATCGGCTCGCAGGCCATGCTCGTCTCTGCACAATCGAGTCCGTCGGCGGTCGGATCCATGCCACAGTCGTTCGGCTCCGGTGGAGTAGGTCCGCCCGAGAAAAGATTGCTGAGCAGGTAGATCGGATCGCCGATATCATTGCCCCCATCGTCATTGACATCACAGGCGTCAGCGCAGAGTGCTGGTCCCGACCCGGAGAAGAGGATCCCCAGTCCCAGGATCGCATCGCCGATGTCGATTCCGCCGTCTACATTGCAATCGCCGCGGGTAAAGGGCATCTGGCCATTTACCGTACCTGTGATCGAAAGAAGCGTGATGGCCAGGATCAGCAACCATCGATGGCTGCGCAGCGGTTTCAGAAGAGAAGTCATCTCGGTATTCACGAAGATCCTCGATTCGAATCGGCAAGGGTCGGGCATCGGCTCACCTACGGGTGAATTGGGAGATTCTCCGGCAAGGCGAAGAATCGACATGTATCTCCATGATAGCCTTCATGAACTGGCCCGCAACTTTCTAGAAGCGTCAACAAATCGACCTCGTGGCCCAGAATTGCCCGGGGAACCTCGCACTGCCAGACGGGGAGAGATAGGATCCGCATTCACCGGCAGCCAACCACCGGTGATTCACAGCGAAGGGGCCATCGATGATCAGCCAGCGAGTTCGCACGATCGAGCCATCTGCCACCTTGACCCTCAACGCCAGACTTCAGGATCTGGTGCGGGAAGGTCGAGAAATTCTCAACCTCAGCGTCGGCGAACCTGACTTTCCGACCCCTTCCTTCATCTGCGATGCTGCCAAGGCCGCCATCGACGACGGCTGGACACGCTACACGCCGGTGGCAGGTCATCTCGAGGCGCGTCAGGCTGTTTGCCGACACATCGAGAGAACCCGCAAGGTGGCGGTGGATCCGACACAGGTGGTGATCTCTTCCGGTGCCAAGCAATCCCTTTCCCAGGTGCTGTTGTCGCTGGTCGACCCCGCAGATGAGGTACTGCTGGCGGCACCATACTGGGTCTCCTATCCAGAACTGGTTCGACTGGCGGATGGGGTGCCGGTTGCCGTCGAAACCTCCTCGAAAGATGGTCACCGTCTGACCCCTGAACTGCTCGGTCGATACCTGACGCCCCGGACCACCGGGCTGATCATCAATGAACCGGGGAACCCGACCGGCACCGTCAGCAGCGCCGAAGATATCGCAGCGCTGGTGGAGTTCGCCCGAGAGAATGATCTTTGGATCATCTCCGACGAGATCTACGAGAGCCTGCTACACGACGGCGAACTGAATAGCCCCTATTCGGTCGACCCCCAGCGGGTGGTACTGATCTCTGGACTCTCCAAGTCGTTTTCGATGACTGGCTGGAGGATCGGTTGGTCAGTTTCGAATGGGCAGATCGCCTCCGCGGTGAGTCGTTTGCAGAGCCAGAATTCCGCCAACGCTTGCTCGGTGGCACAGGCGTGCATCGCCACCGCTCTCGATCAGTTCGAGCATCCGGAACTGGTCGAGATGTACGAGGCGTTTCGAGCTCGCCGAGATCTGCTGGTGGAGGGGCTGGCTGGAATTCCAGGTACTCACTTCGCAACTCCAGGGGGTGCCTTTTATCTGTTCCTCGATGTCTCTGGCCTGCTGGGCGAAAACGGCGTGGCGGCAGATGCCGATGAACTGGCGTTGAAATTGCTCGATGAGGAGGGGATTGCAGTGGTTCCTGGAGGGGCATTCGGTGCCGAAGGCGCCATCCGGATCTCCTTTGCCCGTCCCGAACAGGAGTTGCAGCTGGCCATTACCCGATTACGCCAGTTTCTCACCACGACCAATTGAAGCAGAGTTCCTGTTGCGGGTCGTTGCCGAGGGCGGTTGCCCCGGTCTAGAATCCACTTCGAGTCGGAACCGCTCCCCGTGGGCTGCTCCGCCTCTCGAGTTTCAATCTGAAATCGATGGGACCTCCACTCCGGAGGAAGGGAAGAGAATCATGAAGATTAATATTCTGGGCAAGGCCCTGTTCCTGATGCTGTGGATGGGCATCGTCTGTACGCCGGGGATGGCGAACGACATCCATTCCACCTCCGATGTGGATTCCTCCGGGATTCAACTCGACGATGATCTGCAGGCGATTCAGGATCGATTCAACGCCGAGTTGAAGCGGATCCAGACTCAGTTCGCTGAAGAGGTGACCAGGATTCAATCCTCCCGGTCGGAGGAGTTGAATCGTGCCCATGCGGAGATCACCGCGCTGATGGCGGAGAATGAGAGTCTTCGCAAAGCTCTGGCGGTGGCACAGGTGCAACTGGGTGAACGAGTTGTTGCCGCGTCCAACGATGCAACAGCCGCTGGCCGTGGCCAGCTGGGGATCGAGATCGTCGAGATCAATGCAGCTCAGGCGCGTTCCCTCGAGGTCAAGGCTTCGCAAGCAGTGCTGGTGGAGGGGGTCCAGAAGGGGAGTACCGCCGATCAGATGGGGATTCGTGTCGGAGACGCCATCACCGAGATCGATGACAAGGATGCGGATCTGGACACCCTGATCGACATCCTGAGCGGCAAGAAGGCGGGTCAATCGGTCACCATCGAGTGGGCAAGAAAGAGCGATGACGGGATTCTGAGGGTCACCGGTCGAGGGGTCATGAAGCCGTGGCAGGACGCAGGACAAAACGATGTTGCGGTCGAGTTGACTGTGGATTCGATCCCCGCCGTCCGGCTGGTGGAGCCGTCACCCCCTGCACCCGATCCTGTCGTCGAGAGAACCGCCGGAATTTCCCTGGGAATCAACGTGGTACAGGCGGAGCAATTTGGACTCGAAGTGGTGAGTGTCACTCCTGATTCCAACGCCGCTGTCATGGGTCTGGAAGTGGGCGATCACATCACCCACTTCGGGGATGCCCAGATTCGCACCATCGAGGGATTGCGCGATGTGCTGGCGAGCACCGTACCCGGTGTCGAGACGAAGGTCCGTTTCCTTCGCAAGGGTGACGATGCTACCCAGGGATTCACCGCCACCATTCGCTTCGGCGGAGATGGGCTCGCCCCGGTTCTTGCCTCGGTATCGGCAGTGACAGAAGGGAGCAATCAGGGGGCCCATGCAGCGGATGCTGCGCCCGGATTCCTGGGTGTGGCTCCCGTCGAGAAGAGTGAAGGTGTTTTCGTCGAAGAGGTGATCCCGGGCAGTTGTGCCGAACGGATGGCGTTGCAGGTGGGAGACCGTCTCTTCACGGTGGGAGGCAAGCAGGTCCTCACCATCGACGATCTACGCCAGGCTCTGGCAGGGCGCAAGGCGGGTCAGCAGATCACCATCCAGTTCTTCCGATCGGGCAGTTCCAGCGAGGCAGGAGGGGTCCTGGGCGAATATCCCAGTGCAGAGGGACAATCCTCCATCGTCCCGGAACAGCCGAACAAGACCGTGTCTGCAGCAAACACCGCTACCAGCAAGGATGAGACTCCCCGCTCTTCGGGGAAACTGGGCATCATCGTCGCCTGGGATGCGGATGGAGCCGTCATCGAGGCGGTTCTCCCTGGAAGCGAGGCGGGGGAAGCGGGAGCACGGATCGGCGATCGTATCGTGACCGTCGATGGAATGCCGGTAACCACCCTCGATGAGATCGCTGAGATCCTCGCCAGTGTCGCCGTCGGTGCGCCGATCTCCATGGAGGTGATCCGTGGCGGAGAGATGGAGCAACTGGTGGCGCATCGCCCGTCATCGCCAGCGATGGATGGTGCGATCGTCGCCGAGGTGGTCCCATCTTCCTACAGCGAGCCTCCGGTACTGGGGATCGAGGTGGAAGAGAACGCCATCGGTATCCTCCTGACCGATGTACACGAGGGCTCTCTGGCGCAGGAAGCGGGGCTTCAGCAGGGAGACTGGATCATCCGGATCTGCGAGATGGAGGTCCGATCGATCGAGGACATCCAGGATTCGTTGCAGTACACCGGTCTTGCAGAGATCCAGGTCACGGTTCGTCGAGATCTGGAGATCCTCCAGCTGACGATTCCGATCTTCCGTCGCTGAAGTTTCATCGATGCAGCGCATCGCACTGCTAGGTCTCCCCGGCTGTGGCAAGAGTACCGTCGGTGCTCTGCTGGCCCAGCGCCTGGGTTTCTCCTTCGAAGATATCGATGATTGCGTCGAGAACTACTCGGGGTGGCATCCTCGACGCTGGATCGAGGAGAAGGGGCTCTCCACATTTCGTGCAGTGGAGGCACTGATGCTGGCGGCGGAGACGCAGCGAGAGGATTCTCCACGGGTACTGGCGACCGGCGGTGGAGTCGTGGAAACCACCGAAAACCTCCAACGACTGCCTCTGTGGCGCTGCATCTGGCTCGATGCACCCGATGAGGAGTTGCTCCGTCGATGTCAGCAGGGGAATCGACCTCTCCTCGACGGCCAGGATCCTCCACGGCTGATGGCGCGCTTGCGTCAACAGCGGCAGGTTCACTTCCGAGAACTGTGCGGGGATCCGGTGGAAACCGACAGAATCTCTCCATCGGAGGTGGTCGATGCTATTGTGAGGCGACTCGAGGAGGTCGATTGATCCCGTACCCCATCGCCCTGGTCTTTTGTGGACTCCTCGGTGCCACCGTGGGTTCCTTCCTCAACGTCTGTATCTACCGCATCCCCATCGAGGGATTGCGCGTCAATCATCCCAGAGGATCGTTCTGCCCCGCCTGCAAGTCTCCGGTGCGCTGGTTTGACAACGTCCCGGTGCTGGCATGGATGTGGCTGCGGGGAAGATGTCGTGACTGCTCCGAACCGATCTCCAGCCGCTATCCACTGGTGGAGGCGTGGACTGGAGCGATGTTCTTGCTGGTGGCGTACCGACAGGGGGGGGCACTGGCCACCGTGGAGGATCTGTTGACGGTGGTGGCGCTGTGGATCTGGATCTCGCTGCTGATCGTCGTCAGCGGTATCGACTTCGATCATCGAATCATCCCCGACAGCATCACCATCCCCGGAACAGCCCTGTTGCTGATCTCTTCCCCCTGGATGAGCTGGTTGCCGGAGAGTCGCTTGAGCCCTCTTCCCGGGGCCCCGGAGCTCTCCCTCGGCGGAGGATCGTGGGGTATTGCTGCTGTCGCTGCTCTGATCGGTGCGCTGGTGGTGGGCGGTGGCTTCCAGAAATTCGTTCCCAGCTGGGAAAAGCAGCGCAGAACCGTGGCAGAAAGTTATCTGGCCTACATCGTGGGGGCCGTGCTGGGGTTGCTGGCGGCGATCTCCATCATCGATGTGGAACTCCTGTGGAAGGAACCGTTTTTCCGGATCCTGTACAGCGTCAGCGGCGCAGCGGTGGGTGCTGGTTGCATCTGGAGCGTGGGGAAACTGGGATCGATCATCTTCCGGAAGCCGGCGATGGGCTTCGGAGACGTGAAGTGGATGGGGTTTCTGGGCGCCACGGTGGGGCCGCTGGATGTACTCATCGGTTTTCTGGTGGCGTGCTTGATCGGCTCCGTCGTGGGCATCTGGTTACGAGTATTCAGGGGGGCGGTTTACATTCCCTTCGGTCCCTTCCTCGCCGCCGGGGTCGCCTCGATCCTGCTGGCACGTCCCGAGTTAGAGATGATCTGGAATGGGTACGTCGAACTGATCCGGGGTTAAACCTTCAGTCCACCGACTCTTCTCATCAAGGTCAGTTTCCCGGCCCTCGCAAGGGGGGTATCCTGCGCCATGAATGACGGGGGGGATTCCTCCCGAGGGGGGGCCGATCCCGGCCACCGGTACTTTCGAATACATCACTGGAAGGGGAGTGATCCGGATGTCAGCGATCTCACGTGGGCTTGTACTATTTCTCGTCGCCTCGATCACGGCAGGTTGCCAGACCACCAGCCTGGAGCGGGAACTTTCATACAATCAAAACAAGTTGCGAGCAGCAGAGGAGCAGAGGGATCGACTCGAGTACCAGCTTGCGACCTGCGAGAATCAGCAGCAGCAATCGGTCTCGGAACTGGTCGCATTGCAGAAGCGGTTTGCCGATCTGAGTGCCAAGAATGCCAAGCTGATGGCGGAGATCGACCTTTTCAACTCCCAGCCGATCCCCGCATCGGTAACCTTTGATGATGTGATCGAACCAGACCTCGGTTCCTTTGCGGGAATCGACGGGCTCGCCGCAACCTCTGATGGAGGCAAGGTCACCTTGACCCTTGATCAGCAGGTTCTCTTCAACTCGGGGAGTGCAGATATCTCCAAGCGTGGCCAGCAGGCGTTGACCGCCATGGCCACCGTCCTGAAGGACCAGTTCGCAGGGAAGGAGATCCGTGTCGAGGGACACACCGATAACACTCCCATCGTCAAGACCAAGGGGCGCTGGGCTTCCAACTGGGAACTCAGTACAACCCGCGCGTGCTCGGTGCTGAGAAAATTGCTCGCTGCCAACGTCAGTGACGAGTCGAACATCTCGGCGGTTGGATTCGGGTCGACCCGTCCTGTCTCCAGTAACTCCGACAAGAAGGGGCGTAGTCAGAATCGCCGCGTGGAGGTGATCGTCCTCCCCTGAGGAGATCAACTCTCTTGCTCCGACCGAGGGGCAAGAGCGACATGGAAAAACCTCTCGTGCATCCTGGGATGGCGAGAAACTGAAGGAGTGACCAGTTCGCTGGTCACTCCTTTTTTCATGGAGAGGGACTGATGACCTCTCTCGAAATCGATGCTTCGAAGCCACCTCGCACAGCGTGCTGGCAGCGGCCCTGGATGCACCCATCGGACGGCGATCATCGATGGGGGAGGGAGTGCTGGTTGCAGTGCAACTCGGAGTGAATTCGTCGGTGGATGCGGGGTTTTCTCGCAACCGCTCCTGACTGGCCGGGTCAATTTGCCATGAGCGTACTCCTGGTACCTCCGGTGGCCTTATCGGTGCGATTACGAAATTTGCCTCTTGGCTCGAATTGACCGCTAGATGCTACTCTTCGAGGTAGTTACCGGACTTCCGCAGGAACCGTTTTCCCGCCCGGAGAACCGTTTCGCGGGTCTAGCAAGGAGCCTCAAGTGGTCAGCATCGAGGATCTCGTACAGCAATTGGTGGAGCGAGAAGGCTCCGATCTTCATCTGGGAGCGGGCACGCCCCCGATGATTCGAATCCATGGTCGCCTCGTGGCCGCAGGAGATGCGGTTCTCGACGGCGATGCAGTCCGTCAAATCGTTTACTCGATTCTCGATAACGAACAGGTGAGACGTTTCGAGCGAGACCAGGAGCTGGACATGGCGTTCGGCATCAGTGGGCTCGGTCGTTTTCGTACCAACGTGTTCTATCAGCGAGGATCGGTGGGAGCGGTACTTCGAGTCATCCCCAATCTGGTTCCAGAGATGGAAAAGCTGGGGTTACCGTTGGATGTGTGCGAAGGACTGTGCATGAAGAAGAAGGGGCTGGTACTGGTCACCGGTGCCACCGGAAGTGGTAAGTCCACGACCCTTGCCTCGATGATCGATTCCATCAACAAGAACCGGAATGATCACATCGTCACCATCGAGGACCCCCTCGAGTTCGTTCATAGAAATCAGAACTGCAGAGTGACCCAGCGAGAAGTTGGTACCGATACACCGAGCTTCGAGAGTGCACTTCGGAGGGTACTCCGCCAGGATCCCGATGTGATCATGGTGGGAGAGTTGCGAGATCTGGAGAGCATCTCCGCTGCAATCACCATCGCCGAGACCGGTCACCTGACCTTCGGTACTCTCCACACGAACGATGCGGTACAGAGTCTCAACCGTTTGATCGACGTCTTCCCACCCCATCAGCAGCAACAGGTGAGAACCCAGCTTTCCTTCGTACTCGAGGGAATCTTTTCTCAACAGCTGGTGACCAGGTCGGATGGCAGGGGAAGGGTACTGGCCAGTGAGATCTTGCTGACCACCCCGGCGGTTCGTGCCCTGATTCGGGATGACAAGGCGCACCAGATTCCATCGACGATCCAGACCAACGGCAAACTTGGAATGAGGACGATGAATCAGTCGCTGTACGAGTTGTATCGTACGCGTCAGATCACCTATGAAGAGGCAGTGTCGAGGGCGACCGATGCCGAAGAACTCAAGAGAATCTTCCAGCGGCAGTCCTGATCATGTCTCACGCCATCACACGATTCAATCGAAGGCTCGGCAAGATCCTCTCCCGCCACCGACTGGTGGAGGATGAGGTCATCGCCGAGGCGATCCAGGATGCCGGAGAAGTCGGATCGGTGACCAGAATCCTGGTCGATGCCGGATCTCTCGATGAGAACGAGTTGCTGGGCGTGATGGCGATGGAGACGGGAGTCGCTCCCATCGATCTGGGACGTCTGCAACTGGACGAAAATCCCTGTGAAGAACTGAAGGAGAAGACCGCCAGATCGTGTCGGGTCCTTCCCGTCAGTCGAAGTGCAGGGGTCTTGACCGTGGCCATCGCGGATCCTCACGACATCGTACAGATCGACGAGATACGTAATTCAACCCGCTGTCACGTACAGCCGGTTCTCGCCTGTGATTTCCGCATCGAGGAAGCGATCGATAAACTCTACGGAGATGGTCGCAAGGAGATCGAAGAGGTCCTCGAGGACTACGACGATCTGGAACTGGAACTGCGAGATAGCGCCGACGAAGACGATGGGATCCAGGAACTCTCCTTCGAGGGAGACGAATCACCGGTGGTGAAGATCGTCAATCACGTCATCTACCAGGCGCTCCGGGAAAGAGCTTCTGACATCCACGTCGAACCGCAGGAGCGTGCCCTTCGCATCCGTTACCGTTGCGATGGAGTGCTGAGAGAAGTACAGCCTCCGCCGGTGAAATTGCGCGCTTCCATCATCAGCCGCCTCAAGATCATGGCTGGCCTCGATATCGCGGAACGTCGAGTGCCACAGGATGGCAAGTTCCAGTTGCGGATCGATGGCCGGCAGGTCGATTTCCGGGTTTCCACCCTTCCTACCGTCCATGGTGAGAAGGTCGTGATGAGAATCCTTGATTCGAGCAGCCTTGCCTTGAGCCTCGATACCCTCGGGTTCGAAGAGAAGGCGTTACGAGATATTCGAGAGGCGATCACAAGTCCTTTCGGAATGATGCTGGTGACAGGTCCTACCGGATCGGGGAAATCGACCTCCCTTTACTCCTGCGTCAATGAGGTCCTCTCTCCGACGCAAAACATCACAACCGTGGAGGATCCAGTCGAGTACCAGCTCGACGGCGTGATCCAGGTTCCCGTCAATGCCAAGCGCGGGTTGACCTTCTCGAAGGCGCTCAGATCCATCCTTCGACAGGACCCAGATACCGTGATGATCGGAGAGATCCGTGACCTCGAGACTGCAGAGATTGCCATCAAAGCTGCTCTCACCGGTCACCGGGTCTTTTCGACTCTCCACACCAATGACGCTCCATCGACGGTAGTTCGCATGATCGACATGGGAATCGACCCGTTCCTGGTCGCATCGGCGACGCAGTGCATCGCAGCACAGCGATTGAGTCGTCGGTTGTGTGAGGACTGCAAGCAGGAAGCGGGACCGCTGCCCCCCAAGCGTCTCGAGGCACTCGGCTTCCTCCCCGAGGAAGCGGAAGGTGCACGACTGTGGGAGCCCGTTGGATGCTCTCGCTGTCAGGATGGATATCGGGGTCGTTTCGCATTGCTTGAAACGATGCCGATGGAGGACGAGGTGCGCCGCGCCGTGGTCGAAGGAGCATCCGCCATCAAGATCCGTGAGATCGCTCTGGAACAGGGAATGGTGACTCTGAGGAGAGCTGGAATCTTGAATGTGTTACGAGGAAAGACATCACTGGAAGAAATCCTGCGTGTGACGCAGGGGGACTAGATCCCGGGAGAAAGACCCTTGAAGAAGTACGAATACAAGTCGAGAAATCCCCAGGGCAAGGCTGTGACCGGGACCCTGGATGCAGAGACCGAGGCGGAAGCGGTGCAGGAGTTGCGTCGTCGTGGCCTCACGGTGACCTCGATCCAGGGAAATCTGGGGAAGAGGAAGGGGCAGAAGTTTTCCATCTCCCTTCCATCATTCAGCAAGGGAAAGAATGTCACCCTCTTCCAGCAAAAGGTCACTCGAAAGGAAATGGTACCTGTCACTCGACAGCTATCGACGATGTTCCAGTCGGGAATTCCTCTGGTTGAAGCGTTAGAGGTGATCGAAGAGCAGGCGGAAAACCCGACGCTGAAGAATCTGTTTGCAGAGATCTCGTCGGATGTCCGCCAGGGCAAGGATTTCTCCGTGGCTCTGGCTCGCCACAAGAGCGTTTTCGACGACATCTTCATCAACATGGTTCGTGCGGGCGAAGCGAGTGGACAACTCGATGATGTGCTCGACCGTCTTGCGACCCACATGGAGGAGGCGGAAGAACTCCGCCGTGAAATCGTCAGTGCCATGACCTATCCGGTGGTGAGTCTCGTCATCATCGGAGCCATCAGTGTCGGATTGTTGGTATTCGTCTTGCCGATGTTTGCGACCATGTTTGCGAATATGAACCAGGAACTCAATCAACTGACCCTGTTCGTCATGGGCCTCAGTGCTTTTGCTCAATCGAAATGGGTGTGGGGAATCGCTGCCATGATCGGTGCCGTATTCCTGTACAAGGCAGCCTGCAAGACTGAAAAAGGTGAATTCATCCGCGACTGGTTGATCCTGCGGATCCCGGTATTCGGAATGCTGATGAAGAAGACGATCCTGTCTCGCTTTAGCTCCACCTTTGCAACGCTGATCCGAAGTGGAGTTCCGATCCTCGGAGCCCTCGAAATCGTTGGAACTACCACCGGAAATGTCCACTACTGCAAGGCGATCCAGGCTTCAGCGGAAGCGGTTCGCCAGGGTGAAAGTCTCAGTGGCCCACTGAGCCGCTCAGGACAGTTTCCTCCGATGGTCACGAGAATGATCAGCATCGGCGAAAGATCAGGATCGCTTGAGCAACTGCTGGAAAAGGTATCGCAGTTCTATGACCGCGAGGTGAGAGCCACCGTCAAGCAACTGACGTCTCTCATCGAACCGTTCCTGATCGTTCTGATGGGAGTGATCGTCGGAACGATGGTGTTGGCGATGTTCCTGCCACTGATCCAGATGATCGGAAACATGGGTAGTCGAGGATAGAGCAGATCGGGAGTGACTGATGAGACAGGATCGACCGCTGAAAGTACTGATGCACACGGGAATACCGCTGCTGGCCTTTGGCCTGACGGCGTTACTTCCCTTGGGTACAGGTGGTTGGTCCTATTCCATCGTGTTATTTGGTTGGGTCAGTTTCTCATTGCTTTCGATGATGCGTGGGGAATCGGGGATCAGGCAAGATAGCGTCGACCTGATCGGGGCCCTCGCCCTCGTCTCCATCTCCGGTGGGGTGTATTCACCCTTTTCACCGTTGTTGCCGGTGGTCATCGTTTTCACCGCTGCCCGTCATGGAACCGGTGCAGGTCTGATCCGGGCATCTGTGGCATCGCTGGTGGTCGCTTCGTCGACCACCCTGGTCTCTTCAGCCACCGGAACACCCGCCATTGAACAGAGTGCAACTCCGCTGCTTGCTATGGCCCTGGCGCTCCATGGAGTTGCCCTTCTCAGCGGCCGCCTCAATCATCGCTGGAAAACTCTGGAAGAAGAACACGATCTGATCATTCACGCCCTGGAAGAGGGCATCATCGTGACTGACGGTCATGGTCGAGTGAGGAAATCGAATCCCTCCGCGCGCAAACTTCTGGAATTTCCAGAACAAACGACATGGCAGGGAAAGAAGCTTGACGAGCTCTTGCGCCGCAGCCACGACACCCTTCTGAAGGAAGCGATCCTCATCCCAGGATCGGTGAGCCGATGTGTCGACTGGTCGCCTCGGCAGGGTGAAACGAAGAGTTTTCAGCTACGCACCACCGAGGTGGCTGCTGGATTGAAAGTCACCGTCTTTGCCGATCGAACCGTTCAGAAACGAGTGCTGGAGACGGAGGCGCGCCTCTCGCACCTGAGAGAACTGGAAGAACTTGCCCTCGGCCTGGCCCATGAGATCCGTAATCCACTGGCTTCCCTACGCGGGGCGGCGATGGAACTGGCCAAGGGGAATCTGAAACCGAGCCAATCGGAACGGATGGAGGCGATCGTCCAGCGGGAGTCGAATCGTCTCGACCGAACCGTCGATGAGTTCCTCGAATACTCCCGGTCGAGAAGAACAGAAAACACCGGCACCGTCGAGGTTGCCGTCATCGTCGAGGAGATGATGGAATCGATCGCACAGCGATCCGATGCCAGTGGAGTGGTTCTGGAACTGGAAGTGTCCAGTTCGGCTCCGATTCAGGGAGATCGGGATGGGATCCATCAACTGGTCAGCAACCTCGCCATCAATGCTCTGGAAGCGAAAGCGAGCCACATCGATTTCAAGATCGACCTGCGTGGTGGAAATCTTCGCCTCACCGTTGCCGATGATGGTCACGGAATGTCTCGCGACATGCTGGCCCGTTCGTTTCTTCCCTTCGTCTCCACCAAGCCGAGGGAAGGTGGTCTTGGCCTTGCCCTGGTCAAGAAGATCGTCGATGGCTGTGGAGGATGGATCGAGGCGAAAAGTCAAGAAGGGGAAGGCACCACTTTCGAGGTGAGTTTGCCCCTGACCGATCAAGAGTGCGTGAAAGCAGGATCATGAGTCGATTGCAGCCACTGGATGTACTCGTCGCCGATGACGAGCCGAGTATGCGAGAGTTCCTGGAGATCGTCCTCACCAATGAGGGATACGATGTCCAGTGTGTCGCTACCGGCGAAGAGGCTGTCGAGGTGATCGGTGAACGAGGAGCCCGGATCTTCATCCAGGATCTTCGCATCGGCGGACTCGATGGCATGGATCTTCTGGAAGAAGCGAAGCGCATTGCACCACAGATGCCAATCCTGGTGATGACCGCCTTTTCGACCACCGATGTCGCCATCGATGCGATGCGTCGCGGTGGATTCGACTTCCTCCGGAAGCCGTTCCAGAATGACGACGTTCGTGGAGCCGTTCGCAGGGCGTTGGCGTCGCTTTCCGATGGTGACACCGACTCAGCAGCGGTTCAGACCAAGAGGCTGGTGGGGAACACTCCCGCGCTGAGAGAAGTTCTCGAGGTCGTGGTCAAGGTTGCACCTACCGATTCGACAGTTCTTGTTACCGGGGAGAGTGGCTGTGGTAAGGAATTGATCGCAAGGGCGATCCACGACAGTTCCCACAGAAAAGATGGACAGTTCGTGGCGGTGAACTGCTCCGCCTTTACCGAAGGATTGCTGGAGAGCGAACTGTTCGGTCATGTACGAGGAGCGTTCACAGGTGCAGTTGAGGATCGTAAGGGTGTCTTTCTCAACGCAGATGGAGGCACCCTGTTCCTCGACGAAATCGCCGACATGAGTCTCTCCACCCAGGTTCGAATCCTCAGGTCGCTGGAGGATCGCAAGGTGATCCCGGTCGGCGGAGACGAGGAGATCTCAACCGATGTACGGATCATCGCCGCCACCAACAAGGATCTCGCTGAAGAGGTGAAGCAAGGTCGATTCAGAGAAGACCTCTTCTACCGACTCAATGTGATTCCGATGCATTTACCACCCCTGCGTGATCGTCTAGAAGACGTGCCACTGCTGGCGGGTCATTTTCTGCGCCGTCATGCCCAGGCGATGGGGAAATCGGTGGTGAAACTGTCTGACGAGGCTCTCGACAGGTTGCTCGGTCACGACTGGCCCGGCAATGTTCGTGAACTCGATAACGTGATCCAGCGTCAGGTGGCCCTCGCCGCCGGTGACACCATAGAAAAGATCGATCTGGCACTGAATCTCGGTGGGAATCGTCGCCAGGCTGCCACTCAGGAACCACCGGTGGAAGAGCTGGCAAGCACCGATACCAACTCTCCCATCGAAGGGGATCAATCGCTGCCGCCAGATGGCGTCCAGCTGGAAGAGCATCTACTGGAAGTGGAGAGAAACCTGATCCTGCAGGCTCTCGAGAGGACCGGGGGCAACCAAACCCGTGCCGCGATGTTGCTCGGTGTCTCTTACCGGCAAATCCGCTACCGTTCTCAGAAACTAGGGATCCGATCCCGATACGTCTCCGATCCACGTTGAGAAATCTACATCCCTCCCAGCAACGGTTTCCCCTCGCCGGTCTCCTGCTCGGAGTCGTCATCTGCGTGGTACTGGTTCTCTGTGGCGAATCGAATGGCGATCCTGATGTGACCACCGGTGTCGCATCCGTCTTTCCTGAAACGGGTACCTGGCCATTTGCTACTGCCAGGGCAGAGTTCCTCGAAATCGATGCTGGCATCGAATCGCGGCGTGACGCTCCACTGTTGACTCTCGTCACCGGTTTCATCTTCTCCTACTTCGGGAGTGATGTCGGGGCACTGAAGATCTTGCCAGCCCTCTCCTTTCTCGCCGTGGTGCTACTGGCGACGGTAGCACTGGCGAGAAGATACGGTGAGGGTGCGGGAATCCTCCTGGGATTGATCATCGCGCTGCAACCGACCTTGCTTCCATGGGCCAGCGTTCCCAATGTGGTTCCACTGGCTGCGTTCTGTGTGCTCGCTCTGACGCTGCTGGCTGGCTCCCGTTATCGTTGGGGGCCGTGGTTGGCACTGGGATTGTGTGGGCTACTCAGCTGGGGATTTACACCGTTGATCCTGATGGCTGCGCCCCCCTGCTGGATCGAAGGATTGCGACGAATCACTCCTCACC
>CBFIET010000160.1:0-31011 GCA_965661685.1 Planctomycetota bacterium | reverse complement strand
CGGGCCGGGTCGACACGGTCTCTGACCTCCAGAAATCGATCGAGTTGCGGATACATCTCGCGAAGCAGAGCTGCTGTGAGGGTCGTGTCCTTTGCCAGGTACACCCTGCCTCGAAGAGAAGCCACCATCTCATCCAGTTCTCTCAACTTGTTGACGACGCCATCGTCCGATCGGAAATCCATCGAGAGGGTCATTCCTTCATCGGGGAATGAAAGCCAGCCACCTCCTGGACCAAACATCTTGGCGACCACCAGTGCCGGTGGGCATGGCCCTGTTACCGCCCTATCCAGCAGCGCTTTAATCGACTCCTCACAGCCATCCAGCGGGATCTGCGACTGGTGCTGATGGAACCCGCCGGGAGGATAGGCTCTTCTCCAGTCGCTCCATCTCTCCAGCGGAAAGAGAAGTTGCTGGGCACTGCATCGCAGGCTCTCGCTTCCCCACCTCGCTAACCAGTATCGAAATCGGTTGTGCAGGCCGATGGTGAAGGGACCCAGCATCCCCCGCAAAGGCGCCGGCAAGGGGGAACCGCTCCGTGGATTCCACTGTACCGACTCCCTGGAGTCCTGCCCCGATCGCTCTCCTGCCAGATCGCCTCCGGTGATGATTCCCCGCCCGAACTGACGACCAGCGGCAGTCGCGTCGATCCAAGCTGCTACGTACTCCCGCCTCCCGGCGAGAGCCTTCATCTCTTCAAGGGTCTCATGAAGGTTCGAGGACACCACGACATCGACGGTGGCGGAGGCCTCGTGAAGAGGAATCACCTCCACGACTACATCGATGACGATTCCGGTCAGCCCCATTCCTCCGATGGTTGCCTCGAAGATCTCGGGCTGCTGATCTCGGGAGCACTCGATCAGCTCTCCATCCGGAAGCATCATCCGGAAGCCTCGGACACAGTTGCGAAAGGACCCCCGAACAGGATGATTTTTCCCGTGCACGTCCGCAGCCACCAGCCCTCCGATGGTGGCATCGAGAACCCCCGGCATCACGGGCAGTGTCACCCCGCTGCGAGCCAGAACCGGAAGCAAGTTTCGCAGGGAAGTGCTCGCTGCCACCTGGACGGTGAAATCCTCGAGTTTGTCTGGAGATTCAACGGCATCGTCGCCGAGGCGGACCAGTCGGCCCTGATCGAGGATCGCTGCGTCACCGTAGGAACAGCCTGAACCGACCGGCAACCACGGATCGGGATCACGGGTGAGTTGGCGAAGATCGTCGAGAGATTCGCAACGAAGGAGACGCGAACTGGCGTGACAGGTACCAGCCCATCCGGACATCCGGGTCCAGGGATCGATTCCACCTTGGGTCAGGCTCTCCTCCTCGCCCTGGAATCCGGGTACGACTTCGCTGCATTCGCCTCGATGCAACGACCGATCAGGTGATGAACTCCGGCTCGGCAACCTCTGGAACAGCACCACTTCCCGCCCCCAGGTTCAGGAAACGCTTGACCGCTTCCCTGCCATCTTCGCCGTAGTCGAGGGTTCGCTGGTTGACGTACATTCCGACGAAACGATCGGTCTGTTCACGGGTCAGTCCCCTGTTGTACTGCTCAGCGTACAGCAGTGCTTCCTCCCTGTGGTCGAGGGCATACGCGATGCTCTCCCGGAGAATTCGCGAGATCTCACGGATATGTTCCTCCCCGAGATCCCGACGGATGGCATTTCCTCCGAGCGGAAGGGGTAAACCATCCTGAGTGGCGGCCCACCATTCCCCCAGATCCACTACCGGGTGATATCCTTCTTCTTCGTAGGTGACCTGTCCCTCGTGGATGATCACACCCGCCTCGAATTCACCTGAATCAATCTTGCCCATGATCTCGTCGAAGGGAACCACCTCCGTCTTTGCTCCTGGCATCCAGAGTTTGAGAGCAAGTGCAGCACTTGTCCAATCTCCCGGTACGGCGATGGTCACCGATTGCAGATCCTCGCGAGTCTTCGGCTCCTTGGTGATGAGCACTGGACCGTATCCCTCACCCATGCTGGCTCCATGATTGAGTAGCGAATATTGGTCTGAAAGATGGGCGTATGCGTGGATGGAGATGGCAGTCACCTCATGACGACCTTCCACCGCATGGCGATTGAGAGTCTCGATATCCGCCATCATGTGGTCGAACTGGTAGGGCCCGGTATCCACCTTGCCCTCACCGATGGCAAAATGCATGAACGCATCGTCCGAGTCGGGGCTGTGTGCGATGACGACCTTCATAGTGACTCCTTCTACTCCTGAGGCCTCTCCTGACGGGGGATTCACCCCGAAACTGGAGGAAACCGTAACGAGCGACCAGTGGCCGCCAACCGGGAGAATAGCCTCTCCAGCGGACCGTTGCTACCAGACCCGTCCATCGGTTTACTTGCAGTGAATAGCGTGGAAATCTATCCTGATGGGGTCGTGCCCCCCCGGCTGACCGGGCGTGAGCAGGCTTCTTCGTGGACCGATACTCGAACTGGAGAATTCCTATGGCCGATGCGGCAAACAAGGTTGAAAGTAACGTTCCAGGCAAGTGGTACGTCGACGAGGAGTGTATCGACTGCGATCTGTGCCGAACCACTGCGCCAGACAACTTCCGTGCCAACGAAGACGAGGGATACTCCTACGTTTTCAAGCAACCAGAATCCCCGGAAGAGATCGAACTCAGTGAACAGGCCAAGGAAGAGTGCCCGGTCGAAGCGATCGGAGAAGACGGGCAGTGATCCTCACATCCGTGTGTCGTTGACCGAGATCTCATCAAAGGCCGCACACATCGGATCTGGTTCGATGAGATTTGCAAGATCTGCAGCGATTTTCGGAGTTCCCGAGACCGCCGGGCCCACGTATTTTTCATCGATGGGGTTTCTCGCCAGAAGCACGGCACCGGCACCTCGCAGGATCGGATCTACAGCCACCATGTCGTGTAACTCGATGCGTGGATCCAGCATTCCATCGGCGACACCTTCTGCGACGAGGCAGTGCCCCCACCAATCACCGAAACCGCGAGTTCTTCTGACCTGATCGACGACCGAGCTGAAGCGGTCCCATCGATTCGCGTCCTTGAAGTGATTGAGTCCTCCATGACAGACAAATGCTCGGGACAGATGATCACAACGCCTCACCTGTAACGATCGCTGCATCGCGCCCTCGAGAGAGGTTCCACTTCCACACCAGGAACCGGTGGCGCGAGCACCGATCCAGCTCTTTCCGAGCAATTCGGCATCGCTTCCCTCCACAACGCCGAGCGCAGGCGCGTGAACGATGCCAATTTCGGGACGTCCAGCAATCTTGAGCCCTATCAGAACCGCATAGTAAAGGACACCATCGATGTAGTTGCGGGTTCCATCGAGAGGGTCGATGACCCAGCCATTGCTGGCGTCCCCCTCCTGCCCGAACTCCTCACCGTAGATTCCCAGCCCTTTCGCTTCTCCCTGTAGGATCTCGCGGATCACCTCTTCCGAGCGGGTGTCCGCCTCGGTAACGGGAGAGCCATCCGCTTTCGCATCGACGGGAAGGGATCGGGTTCTGTGGTGTTCCCGCAGGACCTGCCCCGCCGCTCGTGCAGCCTTGAGAGCAATCGATAGCAGCGATTGTTCTTCAGCAGCGGATAGATCGTTGGATTCGGAATCCATCTTCAACTCCATCGTTTCGCCGCAGTGAATCCGTGACTCAGGTGAGCACGACGGTCGGCGCAGGAAGCATACGCCTCCGGATCACCTGTGCACTCCCTGGAATCACCCCGTCAAAGAGCATCAGTAGCAGTTCTTCCGGCTTCAACTGGTGATCGCCCTGGATGCAGATTCTCATCTGCATCAGCCGCTCATCTTCGCGAATTGTGAGAAGATCTCGACACTCCTCAGGGACCGAGTCGATCCACTCCAGTTCGGCGATTCCCGGCCGGACATCGACGATTCGACGACGACCCTTCTTGCTGGTTCGCTCCAGCGCCAGTTCCGACTTCTGGAGGATCTCTTCCAGGGGAAGTGGTTCCACCTTCTCCAAAGATTCCCGGGAGAAGAGGATGAGAAAGTCTGCCCAGTTGCTCACCACCGAGAGTTTCGGAGCTTCCTTGCTGATCACGTGAATCGAACGGATCTCGATCCCTTCAGGCATCTGCTCGACAAGATCTCGGAAGAGAACTTCCGGAGAGACCTGCTCCTGCAATTTCAGATCGAGCACCTCGCCCAACCCCGCCATTCCAAGGCGCAAGGGCGGACCGAACGACATCTGTGGTATCGGGTGAAAACCCATCGAATAGGACGGTGAATAACCGGCACGTCTCACCGCTCTTGGCAGCATCCGGTTCAGATCGAGATGTCCCATGAAGCGGGCACACCCCACCTTTGCATAGCGAACCCGATAGGTGTAACTGGGACGATCCAGTTCGGTCCGTTCCGGAGGCCGATTCTGCAGCGGCTTCAATTCGACCCTGGCCCTCGCCTCCTCTCTCACTTTTTCCACACCCGCATCTCGCTGAGAGGAATCTGCGTCAGGATCGAGGTGAGCATCGAGGGTTTCCAGGTACTCGATTCGTTCCGATTTCATGCGGGAGAGGTCGCAAGCGATTCCACAGTCGTAACAGACCAGACGTCGCTGATCCTCGCTTGCTTCCTCGATGTTGTTGTAGTGGGTCAACCTCTTCCCGGGCTTGCCACAGGGGTGAGAGGTTCGATCCTTCAGAGATCGTTGGTACTCCCGCTTGAGGAACTTTTCCTCGACTCCACAGTCGATGTGGTCCCACGGTAGGCGTGCATCGATGGGAATGGTGTTCAGGTAGCGGAAGCGATCGATTTTCAACTCCTCGATCGATTCCATCCAGAGGTCGAAGCGGAGTCGATCGGACCAGCCGTCGAATCGACACCCCTTGCTCCAGGCGAGTTCGATCACGTCCGAGATCACTCGATCACCGCGGCTCATGATCCCCTCGATGTGACTCGTGGTTGGATCGTGCCAGCGGAAGGTCATACCGGGCACCTTGGTCAACTTGCGAAGAGTACCGTGCTTCTTCTCGATCTCTGGAATGTCATCCATCGCTGCCCACTGAAATGGCGTGAATGGTTTCGGAACATGACTGGAAACCGACACGGTCACTCCAGCTCTTCCCTTTGGAAGATACTCTTGAGCGATCTCCAGCATCCGCTTGCCGGTGTCCGCGATACCACGCACATCCGATTCGTCCTCGGTCGGCAACCCGATCATGAAGTACAGCTTCATCTTGCGCCAACCCCTGGAGAAGATGCGATGTGCACTCTTTGCGATGTCTTCCTCGGTGATGTTCTTGTTGACCACATCTCTCATCCTCTGGGTCCCTGCTTCGGGAGCAAAGGTCAGAGATGTGTTCCTCACGCTGGCCATCTCGTCCAGCATCGCATCGGTCAAACCGTATGCTCTCAACGACGAGACGGAGAGCGAGATGTTCTTTTCCCGCAGCTCCGGCATGACCTTC
This sequence comes from Planctomycetota bacterium, assembly GCA_965661685.1. GTDB lineage: Bacteria > Planctomycetota > UBA8108 > UBA1146 > UBA1146 > QNYK01. The sequence continues at coordinate 25,598 of CBFIET010000160.1, read as the reverse complement.
TTGACCAGCGGTTCGATGGCACTGTAGTCGGCGGTAGAGAGGCTCGTCAGCGACACCTCATCGAAGCCGCCGCAGCGGATCGAGTCCTTCACCGTCTTGTGGATTTCCTCCGGAGATCTCTCTCTCACAGGCCTGTAGATCATTCCTGCCTGGCAGAAGCGACACCCCTCGGTACACCCTCTGGCGACCTCGATGCTTGCGCGGTCGAAAACCACCTCGGTATTGGGAATCGGAAAGGAACTGGGAAAGGGATACTGCCCCAGGTCAGGAACATGAGCCCTCGACACCTTCGCCGGAACCCTGTCATCGAGAGGTTTATCGACGACGGTGACTCCGGTGAGAGGCTCGATCTTTCTGCTGTAGAGGGACGGGACGTAGACCCCGTCCAGCTGACTGATGGCGATCAAACGCTCTCGCCTGTCGAGTCCCTGCTTCTTCAGTTCGCTCCAGGTCGACACCACCTCGTGGAAGTAGCCTTCTCCGTCTCCGATCAGGAACGCATCGATGAAGGGGCTCATCGGCTCCGGCTGGAATGCAACCGGCCCACCAGCCATGACCAGCGGACAATCGTCGGGGCGATTTTCCGATCGAAGTGGGATTCCACCCAGATCGAGCATCGTCAATACGTTGGTAAATGTGAGTTCGTACTGAAGTGAGAAGCCCACCACATCGAAGGCACTCATCTGTTGCCACGACTCGATGCTGACCAGTGGAAGTTGACGATCTCGTAGCTCTTTTTCGCAATCGATCCACGGCGCATAGACTCGCTCTGCTCGTACGTCATCTAGCGAGTTGAGATGGTTGTAGAGGATCTTGAAGCCAAGATGACTCATTCCGATCTCGTAGACATCGGGAAACGCCAGGAGGAAGGAGAGGCTCGCTTCGGGCTTGCGGACCGAATGAAGCTCACCACCTGAGTACCGTCCGGGCTTCTCGAGGCGGTGCAGGAAGGGTGCGTAGGGATGCCTGGCCAGATCTCCCTGATCGGGAATCAGGGACAGATCCTTGCCAGCAGCCGCGGATTCAGGGCCACTCTCGAAGCCCACCTTACCCATCGAATCCCACAGGGAATCCTGATCATTCATCTGCACACTCCCGTTTCCTGGTCGTAGAGGTCGATCTGATCGGCTCGATTTCTCGCTGAGAATCGGACAGACACTTTCGGCGGATCATACCACAGTCCTGCCCCGATGCCGTCGGCACCAGGCAGCAATGTGGCCACCCCGACCATCTTCGAGATCCCTGCCAGGTGCGTGAAGGCGAGACCTCGGCGATTTGCTGGAGATTCTACCGCTGTCGACACAAAAGAACTCCTGCGGCGATCGGTCGAGACTGGTTCGCCCGCAGGAGTCGTTTCCTTCGAGATTCCTGGAGCAGCCTCAGGAGATCCCGTTAGTCATCCTGCTCGGACCCTCGATGACTTCAAAGGTCTTCACGGAGAATCCCACGAAATTCGGATTTCCGACGACTCCCTTGAAGAGATCTCCATCGACGAAATCCTGCATCGACTGGCGATCCTGCCAGGTGTAAACACCGCCATAGGTGTTGCTCTCGGCATCGGCAAGCCACACCTTCGAGACCAGTCCCGGAACCTCTGCAAAGTGCTGCGCTACCGAATCGCAACCCTGACAGTACTCATCGTGACTGACGCCCTCGAGATTGAAATTCACGACCTGAATATACATTCTAAATCCGATCTACTGATTTCCTCGTGCAATGGAATCAACTCGCGACCAGCTGTTGATCCTGAACTGATTCCGCTCCCATCAACCCCAGCAAGACCTCGTTCCTCGATAGAACCCCGGTAATCGCCTCATGAACTCGAGTTCTGGCCTTCATCAGATCGCTGCGAAGCTGTGGTTCCAGATCGATGGAGATCTCTCCCCATGCAGCAACCACATCGAGGACCTGCTCACCGGCAGATCGGGCCTTGTCCTGGGATTCCTGGGCGAATCGTGTCAATTGCTCCGGATCCACCGACTCATCGAGGCAACGCTCCAGTAACTTCTCATAGATCTCCGCCTGGAAGTTCAACGAATCGAGCAGACGTACGGCAGGTTCACTCATCTCGACCTTCTCTTTCTCTTTGGAAGCGGCTCCACCTTCTTGCGAGGCAATTGAACCCGCCCACCTGTCTTTCCGCGAAAGGGTAAGAACTGGATCACCAGTCCAAGAACCAGGGCCAGGGTCAGGAATTCAGGATCGGTCCACATGATCTATATCTTCCCCTCATCGATCATCTTCTTGATCGCCTTCAAGGAGTTGCCCTCGTCTTGTAGTTGCTTGATTGTCGCCAGCCGCTCGAACACCCACTCGCCATACAGGCGGTGCCCCTTCGGTGTTCGATCCGCCTCCTCGATGAATCCACCGACGGTGTAATTGTGGATCGTCTGGCGGGAAATCCCGGTATGGGCCATCACCTCACCGATCTTGAATAGTTTCGGGGGGGGCTTCCCCAAGTGAGATTTGACCACTCTCGATCTCCCTGGCAGGGGGCTCCCCGGGGCTGACCGGGACCCTGCTACGGGATGCACTTTACACTTTATAAATCATCCTGCAACAGCAGTTGCCGGTGGGCCCATTTCAGCGACTGCCGAGGCTCTCCTCACCGGGAGGAACCGGGTCGTACCCGCCTCGGCTGAAGGGATGACAGCGCATGATCCTGCCGGCAGTGAGCCACATCCCGCGCACGACCCCGTGGCAGCGGAGAGCTTCGATTCCGAACTGGCTACAACTGGGTTCGAATCGACAGAGGGGAGGAAACCATGGGGAGATCCCCCGCTGGTATCCGCGGATGATCGTGATCAGCACCTTCACCACGATCCCCCGGCGGGGGGATTCACCTGCGCCTCTCTCACCCGGAGAAGAGCAGTTCAAGGAGATTTCTCCGTGATTTGTACTCCCATCAGGGTACGAACCTGTTCGGCGAGATCCTTGAAGGGAATCGAACTGCAGCCGGGTCTGGGAATGAAGATGATATCGAGGACCGTCGAAAGATCCTGGCGATGAACCCTGAACACCTCGCGCAGTCTGCGCTTGAGCCGATTGCGAACAACTGCATTACCCACCTTGCGGCTGACCGCAAGGCCGATGCGAGAACACTCGCCTCCGCTGGCATGGATGACAGCCTTCAGGTGATCGGTACGACGGTGCTTACCCCGTGCGAACACTCGTTGAAAATCCGCCTTGGCACGAATACGACAGCGCGGTGGCAATCGATACCCGGCCGGCGGATTGATGGCCATCAGGAACTGGGCGTTCCACCCGTCACGGGATCTCCGTTGCGGTTTCTCGCCTGCTCCAATCGTGTTTCTGCCACACGTTCTGCGGCCAAAGTTGGAGTCAAGTTCTCCCGGCGAGCGGTTTCGAAGACCTCTCGCAATCCGTCGTAGATGTTCTCGATCTTGCGGACCGCAGTACGCTCATCGTATCCCCCTTCACGAACCTCTACAGACACGTTGATGATGCCACCAGCATTGATGACAAAATCAGGAGCATAGAGAATTCCGCGCTCATGCAGCGTCTCTGCATGACCATCGGCGAGAAGCTGATTGTTGGCACAGCCAGCAACCACCTGAGCTTTCAACTGTGGAATCGTGTCGTCATTGAGCACCCCACCGAGAGCGCAGGGCATGAATACATCACACTCCACCGAGTAGATCTCATCCTGGGTGACCACCTCAACACCTGGTAGCGCTGCAAACTCGTGGCAACGCTCTTCGTCGATATCGGTGACCGTTACCGTGGCACCCAGCATCGAGAGGCAGCGAACCACATCACCTCCGACCTGACCCAATCCCTGCACGCTGTAACAGAGGCGATCGAGATGACTGGTGCCAAATCGTTCCTCCGTACAGGCGAACAGGCCTCGGATCACACCTCGGGCCGTGAACGGGGAAGGGTTGCCGCTCGATCCCGACTGGCGAGAGAGACCGGTGACGTATTTCGTCTCTTCCCGCAGCCATTCCAGCTCACGGATCCCGATTCCCACATCTTCTGCCGTGATGTAACGACCGCCGAGGGTTTCGACAAATCGCCCCATCGCCTTGAATCGATCCCTGGTCAGATCCGTTTCCCGATCGCCGATGATGACTGCCTTGCCTCCACCGAGCCCGGTATTGGCACAGGCACTCTTGTAGGTCATGCCCCTCGACAGACGGAGAACATCGGTGAGAGCCTCCTCCTCCGAGGAGTAGTCCCACATTCGAAGCCCACCCAGGGCAGGACCCAGTGTCGTGTCGTGGATGGCAACCAGTGCATGAAGCCCGGACTCAGCGTCCTTGGCGACGACTACCTTTTCGTATCCCTCGGTAGGAATCTCTCGAATTTGCACGTTTTCACCTCAATCTTATCTGTCGGTTCAGTGATCGCTGCGGATCCCCTCGATCGTTTAGAATCGAATCGGGAAAGAGGCAGCGACGGCCCGTCGTGGGGCCGTGGTTTCAATCAACTTGCCCGGGAAGGGTGCGAATGCGATTGCAGGTCATCGCACGGCTACAATGGGAGGGTGGCCACTATCAGGACTTCCCCAGGTGAGAGTCTGGCTCAAATCTCTCCCCCTCCGGCTACCGGTATTCTAACCGCCACCGAGGCTTCAATGTAGCGATTCTACGGCTCAAATGAAACCGAGCCTTTACTACACAACTCCTTTATTTATAATATTTTGCGTGAAATAATCGAATCAGATGCTCTCCTTGCAATCCCCCTCCGAGAGGGGTAGATCGAGGGGATCAAATTCCCTGGAGTCAAACGTGCAATACCGGTCATTTCTCACCAATCGATACCTCCGCCGTCGCTGGGCCCCGTGGGCAGCGACGCTGGCGGTGGCCCTCGGGGTCTTCTCCCTGATCTCCGTCCTGGCGGTGATGGAGGGATTCAAGATGGAGATGAAGGACCGGATCCGTGGCAGCCTTGCGCACCTCATCGTCAAGGGTTCTCCGACCCGCATGCTGGTGGGTGAGGATGCGCTGCTGGAAGCGGCTCTGACCCGTCCGGGAGTCGAAGCAGCCACCCCCTTCATCGAGACCCTCGCCATCTACAAGTCTGCCGAACTCGATTACTGCATACTTCGTGGCATCGAACCGGTCACCGAATCGACCGTCTCCGACCTTGCCAGTTACCTGCTCAGGGATGGTGAGATCGACAAGTTGCTCGCGGATCCATTCCTCAGTCTCCCCGACGATCGAACTCCCCTCCAGGCGGATGAGGTCGAGCACATCTTCTCACTCGAGCGACGCCGTCAACTGTTACGGATGGGATTACGGGGAACTCCCGGCGAGGGCTTCGCGGAAGAATCCCCTCCCCAGGCACTGGTCGTCGGAATCGAGGCGCTCCGCAGCATGCGACTGGCGATGGGTGAAGTGGTGCAATTGTCGACTTACTCACCGGTCACCTACGAGCCACGACTGGGACGATTTCTCGTCGTCGGAGCCTTTCAGTCGGGTGTCTACGAGCAGGATCAACGATGGGCCTACGCCGACCTTCGAGCGTTACAGGAGGTGCTAGACCTGTGGGATGAAGATGCCCAGGACATGAGGATCAGCGGCATCTCCATGCGACTCGATGACTACTCGAAATCCGAGGATCTCAAGAAACAGGTCGGAACAGAACTCAGCAGAAGGATGGACCTTGATTCCAGCGATCCTCTGGCGATCCCCTGGCGATTCCACGAGGTTGAAACCTGGGAGGACCAGCGTGCCAATCTGCTCAAGGCGGTCGAGATCGAGAAGCGAATCATCGCCATCATGATGCTCCTGATCGTCGCTTTCGCTGCGGCGATGATCTTCCTCATCTTGATGCTTCTAGTGATCGAGAAGAACCGTGACCTGGGAGTTCTACGGGCACTTGGAGCGACGCGCGGGGGCGTGGTGCGCCTGGTACTTCAGCAGGGCTTGTTCCTGTGCATCGTCGGTTGCTTCCTCGGCCTTCTGTCAGGTTGGTGGCTCACCGAGAACATCAACGAGATCCACGATTACGTGTACAGATCCACCGGTCTGAGATTGTTCCCTCCCGACATCTACTATCTGGAAAAAATCCCCGCTCAGCTGCGCTGGCAAGACATGGTGCTGGTGTGTGCCCCCACTTTGATCTTCGGATTTCTCGGCAGTTTCATCCCTGCGATGTGGGCGGGTCGCAGCGATCCGATCCGGGCTTTACATCATGAGTGATTCCATGAATCAACCTCTACCCGTGGTCGTAGCCCGGGGGCTGGAGAAGAACTTCTCCCTCGCAAACGGCAAACCGCTGGAAGTTCTCCGCGGACTGGACCTCGACATCCATGAGGCAGAGATGATCGCCATCGTCGGGCTCAGCGGAGTCGGCAAGAGCACCCTTCTGCACTGCCTCGGATTACTCGACACTCCATCCGAGGGCTCCATCATCTATCGCAGCGGCGACGACACCTGGCAAACTCCTGGACTCTCTGAACTTCAGCGATGCGGTCTCAGAAATCGATTCATCGGATTCGTCTTCCAGTTCTTCCACCTGCTCAATGATCTCGATGTGCTGGAGAATGTCATGTTCCCCGCCATCGTCGGAAGCACTCGCAGCGAGTGGCGCCGCAGGAAGGACCAGGTGGAATCGCGAGCCGCTTCACTCCTCGAGATGGTGGGCCTCGACGGACGAGAACATCAGGCTCCTGGAACCCTGTCCGGTGGAGAACGCCAGCGAGTCGCCATCGCCAGGGCACTGATCAACGATCCTCGGCTGCTACTGTGTGACGAACCCACCGGGAATCTCGACTCCAGAACCAGTTCGAGGATTCACTCGCTACTGCGTGAACTTCACGAGGAGCTGGGAACCTCGATTCTCGTCGTCACTCACGATCCCGACCTCGCCTCCAGGGCGGATCGCCAGCTGGCCATGGTCGATGGACGCTTCGAGACACCACCGAAATCTCCCTCCGAGATCAGCTAGCATCGAGAGAGATCACATCATCCCCGGGCCCACCCTGGTGTAGTGCCAGCAGGATGGCAGCCCCCTCGCTACACAGGATTGTCAGCAACTCCTCGATCCGCTCCCTCCCCTGCTGATTCTGCGCAGAGAAGGGTTCATCGAGGAGGAACAAACTGGCCGCGGCGGAGACGGTCCTCAGCAACTCGCTGCGCTGTGCCTCGCCTCCGGACAGTTGCCCAGGATGTCGATCGATACGATCGGTGATCCCGAGCAGTTCGGCGTGTTGATCGATACGCTGAAGATTTCCACCGTGGGCGCGAGCGACCAGCTGACACTGCGCCTTGACGGTGAGATGTGGCCACAGGCCTCGCTCCTGCCCCAACCATCCAGTACTTCTTTGCCACGGTTCCGGTGCTTGCTTCTTCCCGGTCATCTCGACGCTGCCGATCTCCACCGATCCGGAGTGCACCGGGATCAATCCCGCCACCGCCAGTAACACACTACTCTTGCCAGCTCCGTTCGAACCGCTCAGCACCATCCGGTTCCCCGCCAGGAGATCCAACGAGATGGGGCCGATGGTCGAGTTGCCCCTCTTCACCACCAGTTGGTCGATGGAGAGGGCCACCGATTCATCCGACATCAATCCCCCTTTCCGCCACGGGGTGCGACGACCACGGCGAGCATCGCTCCCACCATCGCCAGCACCATCGCCAGCCTGGCAGCCTGTTCATCATTCCGGAAGTGAAGCATCTGATGTAACTCCAGTGCCGTCGAGGGATGACCCGGCGGTGCCAGCAAGAGAGTTGATTCCACCTCTCCCAGCGCCATGGCGATCCCGACCACCGCTGCGGGAATCAACACTCCCAGTGCTCTTGGAAAGCGGATCTTCCAGCGAGCTGTGAAGGGATCGATCATCGCCGCTGAATCCGCCTCGGAGCGAGGGAAAACCCGTGTCGCCACCAGCCCCGCTGCCGCACCAAGGGCTCCCAGTTTGCAACACTGGGCGATGGTCAACAGGAAGGGCACATCATCGAGCCACACCGGGAGTAGCGGTCGAACCACCTGGATCAACGCCAGTGCTCCGAGACTTCCCGGCAACAGCGTCGGAATCGACAGCAGGATCAATCCGATCCTCGACCCCGCCTCTGCCAGCCTCCAGCCACACAGGATTGCCACCACCGAAGCCACACACACCCGCGGAAACTCCAGTGCCACCGAGACGCTCGCCCCGACCAGTTCATCGGAGACCGCCGACCACTGACTGGCGCGGGGCCAGGAAGTCACCGAGAGGATGATCAGAAGAGCCGCTGCAGGGAGAACCCGGAACCACAGCCAACGATCTGCCCACTTCCAGCGGGGTAACCCCTCCGCACCGCAACCTGTGCGGTTCTGTTGCGGATCAGCCACCCCTGGAAACAGCAGGTAGAGCGATGGCAGTGCGACGATTCCAAGAATCGCTGCCAGCCTCCAGCCCGCTGCGGCATCCCCCACCGTCAAGCGCGACAGGATGCGTTGTGAAACGGTCTCGACTCCGGCATAGGATGGCAACTCTGCTGCCGGCAGCAGCAGCAAGAACAGCAGCCCGAAGCAGCGCAACGCCATCGGCGCCAATCCCCTGGCGCGAGTTGCCAGTGACAGCATCGGCGGAAGACCTCGAAGCGCTCGCTCCTGTCCCCTTGGCCACAACGATGCGGCTCCCAGGAGCATCGCCGCTGCCACCGGTGCCCAGCGGATCGCCAGCATGGTGACAGCACCGATCTCATCGCGGACTGTCGCCCGTAGAGTCGATGACCCGAGGCAAGCCTGCACTGCTGAAGCGAGAGCTGCAGGGGGAATCAAGAAGGAGGCCAGCAGCAGGGTCCAGATGATGCGGCGCCCCACTCCTCGGGTACCGGCCAGCACCACGGCATCGAACCAGCCCAGCGAGGTCGCCACCAACGCTGCGATTGCAGCGAGGCGAATCGTCGTCAAGATGACGGAGAAATCCCCTGCCGCCATCGGTGCCCCTGAACCGGTGAGAAATCCGTCATCGAGAGCAACCAGAACCACCGGGAGATAGAATCCAAGCAGCACCGGTAACATCGGTATCAGGGTCCCGATCAGCGATTTCTTCAACGGTTCAACAACAACCTCTCCGCCTCTTCGACGGCGAGTCGCAACTGGTCTGCCGATAGATTCCAGTCGATGTCCTGCACTGAAAATCTATCGAGAGTGAGCCCTCGCTCCGGCACCGGGACTTCAACTCGCAGGGGAATCTGCCGGCTTGCGGAACTCGCCAGCCACTCTTCCACTTCTCTCCGGAGCAACCACCGGACCAGTTGTTCTGCCTCTTCCGGGTGGGGCGCACCTGCCACGACAGCAACCACGTTGGGCAACAGGATCACTCCATCTTCTTCGAGGAACTCCTCGCCGATCTCTGATCCCCTTCGTCGCACTGCTTCGACATCGTCAGTGTCGGTCAATCCGACCCAGGCTTCTCCGGAAAGCACTCGATCACGACTGGCAGAGTTCGATGATGCGATCTGAATCCCCGATTGCTTCCACCCCATCAGAAGCTGCCGGTACGCCTCACCTCCCAGCCGTGCCCTGACGATGGCGAGGTGACTGCCAGTGGTCCCGAATCGAGGATCGGCGATGACCACCTTGCCACCGAGTTGCGGTGCAGAGAGATCCTTCAGCGAGCGAGGGGGATCGCTCAGCAGTTGCGAGCCGGGTTGGATCGCCAGGACCCTGGCCCTGGCGGCAAATCCACACCACAGATTCTCCGGATCGCGCCAGCGAGCATCGATCCCCTCCCCGGCATCCTCGGGAAGCGCCTGGTAGAGTCCTTCCCTCCCGAGCAGTTCCGCCCGGAGCGGTTCGTTGGACCAGTGCACATCACAGCGCGGGCGTTCTCGCTCCCCGCGGATCCGTTGCGCCAGTCCTACAGTCTTGGTCGCTTCGGTATCGAAGACCGCCTCGACGCGGATGCCGGTCTCCTTCTCGAACCGTTGAAGAATCTGCTGTGAATGAACCCTGTCGTGAGAGCAATAGATGGTCACTGACCGGAGATCTTCAGGCTGGCATCCCATCGACAGGGCCGAGATCAGTACCAGCAATCTCCTCATACCCACTGTCCATCCTTCATCGTCAGCACCCTGTCCGCACGCTTCGCCACCTGCTCGTCGTGAGTGACAAGGATCAGCGTCGTCTGGAACTCCCGCCTCAGATCGGCCAGAAGCGTGAGGATCTGCTCACCACTACTACTGTCGAGGTTGCCGGTCGGTTCGTCACACAGTAGCAACCCAGGTTGTTTGACGAGAGCCCTGGCAATCGCCACCCGCTGCCTCTCTCCTCCGCTCAACTGGGAAGGCCGGTGGCGGATTCGTTGCAGAAGCCCGACCCGTTCGATCACCTCCCTCGGAGACACATCGGGGGCAGCAGATCTTCGGTACTCCAGTGGTAGCTGGACATTCTCGAGGGCATCACGATCACCCAGAAGGTGGAAGGACTGAAACACGAACCCGATGGTTTCGTTGCGAACCGTTGCCATCTCCTTGCCGGAGAGTGCCTGGACATCCTTGCCGTCGAGGAGGTAGGAACCCCCATCCGCTCGATCGAGGCAGCCGAGGATCTGCAACAGGGTGCTCTTGCCGCTGCCGGAGGAACCGACGATGGCGATGAACTCTCCTCGTTCGATACTCAGGTCGACGTCATCGAGGGCCACGACCGCCCCTTCGCCCTCGCCGAAGACCCTGCGGATCCCCTTCATCTCGATGAACATGCTTGAACCTCCTTTCCGCTGTCAGGTGGATTCACGATGCAGTCACAGATCTCTTCGTCCACCCAGTACCGAAGCGGGTTCCAGTCTTGCAACCCGGATGGCAGGCAAGACCGACCCCAGTAAGGCGGTGAGGAGAATCGCAGCACAGGTACCACTGATGACTGGTAGTGGCAGCCATGGATCCCAGCCGAGCACCGGAGAGATACCAGCTTCGAGTATCCACTTCCCGAGCAGGATACCTGGCAACATCGAAGCCAGCGAGAGCATCGCACCCTCGAGCAAGATCGGCAGCACCACATCGCCGATGGAGGCTCCTTCCGCTCGCTTCAGCGCCACCTCTTCCAGGCTTTCATCGATGGCCAGCAACGAGATGGTCCCGGTGAGGATCAGCACCACGACCAGGTCGAGAATCCACACGAAGTGACCGACACCCCGAAACCTGTCGATGATGCCGATCACCTGTGAGGTCCAGAGTTTCTGTACGTGCAAGAAAACGCCGATCTCTCGTCGCTCGATCCACTCTTCGAGTTGTTCCGCCACCGCATCGACATCATCGATTCCGGGAACATCGATCATCAGCATCGTCGGTTCGTCTTGATCCGCTCGCCAGGGCAAATACAGGTTCAGAAACTGTAATCGGCGAGCGGGAATCGCCCTGGCACTGGAGGTCGAATCGAAGGCACTCATGTACTGGCGCAAGAGGAGTGGATCTTTGACCACTCCGATGATGTGTACCTGAAATGAACCTCCCGAGCGGTAGCAGCGCAGTTCTTCTCCCATGGCGAGGAGAGGATCTTCGAAGATGGATGCCGCCAGTGCTTCGTCTATCGCTGCTGGAACCACACCTGTCCTGGTGGCGGGCCAGCGATCCTCATCCTGCAGGAATCTTCCCGCCAACATCCCTGGCTTGAGGACCGAGATGAACTGGGGAACGGTGGAGACCATCGTGTGCCTCGCCTCCCCCAGCGGCGTGAAGGTCAGCCCCAGATCAATCCTCAGCGGTGAAATCGAGTCGGTGACCTGCTCCAGCTTTTCCTGGATCGCCACCGTGTCTTCCCTGCTGAGTGGTCGCCCGGCAGCATCGACACCCACCGCCAGGGAACCGAGGCGAACGGGATTGATCAATGCGATCAGATCGGTACCGAGTGACTCGAGATCATGAGAGATCGCCCTTCGTCCCCCCTCCACCGTTCCGACGATGGCAATCACGGAGGAGAGTCCCAGTGCAAAGGTTGTGGCGACCAGTACCGAACGAAGAGGATGCCTCACCAGAGACTGCCACGAATCGCGGAGGACGGTGCGGAACATCTTCATCTCCGATCCCTCAGCAACGAGGCGGGGTCGACATCACTGACCAACCATGCGGGACCGGCGCAGGCGATGGCAGAACCGCCGGTGACCAGCAACAGCGACTCGATGATGGTTTGCCACGGCCAGCTGGCGGTGAGAATCGCCGCAGGATCGAGGTGGGCTCGAAGTTCTGCGATCATCACACCGGTGAGGGCTCCAAGAATCCCTCCTACCAGGGCGATCAGGACCCCCTCCCACAGGAACTGCCAGAAGATATCGGCTCGCGTCGCACCCTCCGCCCGGCGCAATCCAACTTCAGGACGTCGTCTTCTTCCGGTCAGCAACAGCAGATTGATCAGCACCAGCAGACCGATGGTCACCGTCACGTAGAAGAAGATGTCGTGCAAGACGAGGTATCCATCCAGTTCGGGGCTGGCGAGAATCGACCAGGCTGCATTGGCATAGACGAGGGGAACCTTGCCGCGGCGGATCAGGATCTTCTCCACCGCTTCCTTCGCCTCGTTGATCTGCAGTGGATCGACGGTAACCACGATCCAGTCCAGGGCTTCCATCTCGTCCTGGTCCCGTAACACGTGCATCGAGTGCCCCTGCTGCATCCAGGGAGCCGAGGTGGGTGCAACGCCGAGCATCTTGAGGGCGGCTTCCACGATATCGGAGAATCGATGGTCCTCGCCGAAGCCGAGGGGGTCGACCCCCGCCTCTCCCGGAGAACGGAGAATCCCCACCACCCGCCAGTGCGATGCTCCCGGCGGAATCTCATCGCCGATGCCGAATCGACGAGTCAGCGTTCCCGGACCGCTGACCCACAGCGTCTCTCCGATCAGGTCCGAACCCTTCCCCGCCAGCAGGCTGTCCGCCAGCGGCTCCTCGATCACCACCTCATCGCCTCGCCCCGACCCTTCCAACCAGCGGCCCTGGAGCAGATGAAGCGATCGAGCGGCCAGTTCCTCCTCATCGGTGGACACCAGATACCCCTCGATGCCGTTTTCCCCGATCAGCCTTCTGGATACCGACAGCCCGCTGACAACCGCTTCCGCATGGGCCGGTTGCAGTTGAGTCGCCAGAGCCTCGAGATCCTCGATCTCCAGTGGAAGGCGAGATCCAGGCTGCACCTCCACCTGAATCCGGTCAGTTCCCAGATCCTTCGATCTCTCCAGCGCTGCCCCCCTCGAGCCTTCCAGGATGGAGGCGGGAGCGACCATCAGGACCACCGCCCAGAGGATTCCCTGGCAGATGAGCAAGGTTCTGCCCGGATGCCGCCGCAACTCTGCGGCGGCCTCCTTTATCGTCGCTGGAATCAGTCCTCTTCCCTGCGACATCGATGCTCCTCCGGTTTCCCTGGATCCCGTGATCCGGCACCTCCATCAGAATTCGATCTAGATGGATCCGACCACTCGCCTCGGGCGCGTGGGGGGATTATGCTGTCCCGACCGTCAGGGGCAACCTCTGGGGATCTGTCACGTTCAAGTTGCCCCACACATGATCAGGAGGTCTCGATGAAGATTCAAGATATCCCGGCCCGCAGCGGAATCGGGGCCACATTCACGTGGTCCATCCTTGCGGTATTGATCCTCTCCATCATCGGATGCCAGGGACTGGTACCCCTCGAGGATCAGGTGCCCATCGTCGAACGGCATCAACCCGATGACATTCCAGCTCCCATCGGATTTGAACTCGATGACGAGTCCTGGTCTTACCTGAAGTTTGAACACGCCCCTCTGGCGATGAGAACCGTTGAGGTCATCTACTGGGGAGACCGTCCCGTTGCCGAGTTGACAAACTGGTACGAGGACCAGATGCCCATTCATGGCTGGGAGGCAGTTTCGAACTTCGACGATTTTGGTGAGCAACAGATGCGTTATCGAAAAGGCGACGAATATGCAGAGGTCTTCATCAAGAGGACTCCGGATGATCAGGGTCAACATTATGTGACCCGCCTCATCGTCAGGATCGGCATCGAATCCTGATAAATCCTGCTGCCTTACCGGCAGCCCTGCATGAAAAAAGGGAGACCATTCCAAGATGACCAACAACGGTCCAGCACGACCAGGTGGACAGTCCACGGAAACTCAGCATGATCCTGAAGAGATGGATGAGAAGCTTGAAAATCTCACCATCGAGGTGGCAAAAGCAGCAAAGGTGAACTCGACTCCGATCTTCATCGGGCTGCTCATCGTCATCAGCCTGTTCACAATTCCGACACTCCTCGATTCGATGAAGAACCAAGAAATCCAGGCGTGGAACAACGAGATAGACAGCACGCTGACCGGAGAGGCGGAGCAGGTCCGGAGTGCATTCCCGGGACTTCTCGAGGATGTAAAGGGTCAGATCGTCGAGACGGAAGCGATCCTGAAGGTGGCCAAATGGCTGTGGAATCAGGAATCCGCTGAAGATCGCCAGCAGGCGATCACCCTTCTCACTTCTGCCCAGGAACGCTTCCCCGACAGCTTCCCGATTAGTACCTACCTGGAGAACTTCACCCTGGCACTGGAATCGAGTGCCGGGTTCGTCCTGCCCGACCCTCCTCCGCCTGTCATCCCAGATCCTGTGACGATCACCCCTGAGCTGGTCCCCATCGGCCTCACGGCGGATGGAGCGACCGGAGATGGCGCTGCGGTGGAGAAGCCGAAACTGAGCAGTGGGGAAGAGACTACGGCCCCGGCCGAAACGGATAGCGGCACTGCAGAACCGGCCGAGAGTAGCCCCGATGATGTCGGGCCACCTGCTCCTGCACCCGCCGATGGTGGTGGTGGTCGCTGAGGGGCCTTCAGGCCCCTCCTCGCCGCAGCGGATGTCTCTTCCGGTTCCCCTGCCGGATGTAGGGGAACGACTCGATCGATGGCTAGTTCGTCAGATACCAGGTCATTCTCGCTCTGCCATCCGTCGCTTCATCGATGAGGGACGGATTCGCTTACAAGGAGAAGTGACCAGGGCATCGCACCGGGTTCAAGTCGTCGACCAGATCAGTTTCGATCCTCCTCCCGCCGCATCCACCATCCCCCTACCCGAGAATCATTCCCTCGACATCCTTCATCAGGACGATCACATCATCGTGATCTCCAAGGAAGCGGGAATGATTGTTCATCCCGCACCCGGCGCGCCGCCGGAGGGAACCCTGGTCAATGCGTTGCTCGGACACACCGATCAGTTGTCCCACGTTGGAGACGCTGATCGCCCGGGCATCGTTCACCGGCTCGACAGGGAAACTTCAGGAGTGATGGTGATCGCTCGTACCGATGTCGCACACCGGGAACTGGCAAGACAGTTCCACGATCGAGAAGTCTCCAAGGAGTACCTCGCCCTCTCTCACGGAGTTCCCGAATGCTCCTCCGGGGAGATCGATCTACCCCTCGCACGCTCCTTCACGGAACCTCGCAAGCAGGTGGTCCGACACGACGAGCAGGCCAGAGAATCCTTCACCGCGTGGAAGTTGACTCGCACCCTGGGCACCACCCGCCAGCGATCGATCGCATGGTTCCACTGCTTTCCTCGAACAGGCCGTACCCATCAGATCCGGGTCCACCTCAAGGCGATCGGCCACCCCATCCTGTGTGACTTTCTTTACGGCAGGGAAACCCGATGCGACCTGAATAGCTGGCAGCCAGATGGGCCTTCGGCACCGCTCCTGCGCCATGCTCTGCACGCCTGGCGCCTCCATTTACGGCATCCTGTCGATCAGCAGTTGATGCGCTTCGAAGCACCCCTCCCCGCCGACCTGGAGCCGTGGTGGCAGGCTTCTAGCTCTCCCGATGAGGGTGACTGAAGACCTCGGCGGCGTTGCAGCCGAGATCAAGAAACGCTAAGGTGTCCGTAGCACAGGTAATTTGAGCAGGCCGATCTTTCGCTGGTAGTGGCATTTTGACGAGGGAGCATTCATTTGAGTGAATATGTAGAGACTTTCCAGAAGGTTCCCCTCTTCGAGGGACTGGACCCCTCCGAGATCTCCGACCTCCTGCGTATCTCCGAGGACATCGTGGCAAAAAAAGGTGACACCGTGGTTCTTCAAGACTCCGCTGGTGATGGCTTTTACATCATCGGTGCCGGGGCCTTCGAGGTTCTGAAGTCAGGGAATCGAAATGAGGTTCTCGGTCGACTTGAGGAGCTCTCCTTCTTCGGTGAGATGTCCTTGATCAGCAGCGACGTACGAAGCGCAACGGTGATGTGCGTGGAAGACGGTCGCCTCAAAAAGATTCCATCCGGGCCTTTTCAGCAGTTGCTGGAAGAAGGAAACATGGTCGCCTACAAGGTCATTCTCAACATGGCGAGAATCCTTGCCCAGAGACTTGCGGCCTCCGACGACCGCCTCGTCTCCTGATTGATCGCAGGGATCGAGAGTGGCTCGCAACGGCTCCCTCAGAATCGCAGGAGGGCATCTGAGGGGACGCAAGATCGACGTCCCGGCAGGTTCCATCGTACGTCCGATGCGTACTCGCGTCCGTGAGTCCCTCTTCAGCATCATCCAGGAATACCTCATCGGCGCTCGTGTCCTCGATGTATTCGCCGGGTCTGGAGCACTGGGAATCGAAGCGGTTTCCCGTGGGGCGCGCCAGTCGGTCCATGTCGAGAAGGATCGATCGGTCCTGTCACTCCTGAGGAAAAATCTGGACACACTCGGTATCCCTGCCCAGTGCAAGATTCTCGAACGAGATGCTTACCGACTTCCGGAAGGGGATGCGGTCGGCGGAGAGTTCGATGTCATCCTCATCGATCCCCCCTTCCCCGACTTCAAGAAACCAGGGACCATCCCCTGGAAACTGGCGATTGGACTGGCAGAAGGAGACTGGCTCGCCACCGATGGCATCCTCGCCATCGAGCACCCATCGAGGGAAGATGCAGCAACGCCCCCCCCCGGCGTTACCGCAGAGGAGGGGCGTCGCTACGGAGACACCCGTCTCACCATCTGGCGCAAGTAGACGGGCGATCAGCCGTCGTAGCTCAGATCGATCTGATGTGCTCGATCGAGGAATCCCGCCAGCAACGCAACCGTCGCCTCCAGATCCCTGGCATCGATCGTCTCCACCACGGTATGTACATATCGACATGGGACCGAGAGCGTGATGGCCGGAACTGCACTACCACCCCGCTGGATACCTCCGGCATCGGTCCCCCCCATCGTCAGGATTTCCATCTGGAAAGGGATCTCCTTCTCCCGGGCGATTTCTCGCATCGCCCTGACCATCTTCGGGTTGGAGATGCTGGAGGAGTCGTGCACCTTGATGGCAACACCGGCACCCAGTGCAGAGATCTTCTCGTGATCACTGGCACCTGGAGTATCGCAAGCAAGGGTCACATCGATGGCGACACCGCAATCGGGCTCGATACGGTGTGACGCAGTCATCGCACCGCGTAGGCCAATCTCTTCCTGCGTGGTCGCCACCGCATAAACGGTGACATTGTCGTTCTTGTAACGACGCATCACTTCGATGAGGGTGTAGATGGAAACGCGATTGTCGAGACTCTTTCCGGTACAACGGTCGCCATGCATCTGGAACTGCTGCTGAAGGGTCACCGGATCACCGATCTCGATGCGAGACCGTGCTTCCTTCGCTGACATCCCTACATCGACGAATAACTCGGGGACCGTTGGCATCTTCTTGCGATCTTCCGGAGTCATGATGTGAATCGGCTTCGATCCGATCATTCCAGTGACTTCTTCTCCGGCACTGGTGATGATGGTGACTCGTTTTGCGATGAGGGTCTTGGGATCAAAACCACCCAGTGGTGACAGGCGGATGAATCCCTTGTCGTCGACATGTTTGACGACGAATCCGATCTCATCCATGTGACCGGCGAGCATCACCTTCGGAGATCCTGGCTTGCCCTCCTTGATGGCGATGGCATTACCGATTCCATCGACCTCGATGCGATCTACATGAGCTTCCACCTCCCGGCGAAAGATCGCCCGGATCCTGTCTTCAAATCCAGGAGCTCCGTACGCCTCACACAGTTCCTTCAGCAATTCCATGCCAATCCCTCTCTCCCGGTTTCACCCGGTCCATTCGCTCCAGTTGATCTCGATCGAACCCAGATCCTCGCCGCTGGGAAGGGGGTTCGTCAAGGGAACGATCCGGGAGGACTCCCATCGCTCTCTCGATCCTGAAGGCGGCTCAGATTCACCGACCCACTTCTCGTTGGATTTCCTCCAGGAAGCGACAGCCACCACCTCTCTGCCACCAGGTGATGCTGACGAGAAAAGGGGTGGGGCCGGGGGTGGCGAAGGATCTGGAAGGTGAAGGCGACCAACTTGCCGTCCTCGGACTCGATATCGACGACATCGCAGCGTCCGAGATGGGAAGGGCGCAGGGAGGTCCCTTCCAGACGTTGGGGATCGCTGAACACCGCTCGTAGTTCAGCCCTCGCCTTCGCCGATAATTTCCTCCGTGCCCACCATCGAGAAATCGATCCAAGGAGTCTCAAGAAGAATCTCGCCTCTTCCGGCTGATGCGCTTCAGATCATCCTTTTCATCATCGGTGAGGGAATCGATCCCTTCCCTGCTGACCTTGGTGAGCAGATCATCGAGTCGATTCTCTTCTCCTCGATCTCGGTCGTCATCATTTGGCGGAGCAGGGTAGTACTCGGAGGGGGCACGCGAACCCTTCGATTGGAATTTTCCAACGGGAGAGCGAGCAGGGGGCGACACCTTCACCACTCGTGGAACCAGCAACAGCACGATGAGTGCAAACAAGCAGCCCCCGAGGTGGGCGGAGTGGGCCACGCCATCGGAGATGCCCTTGAACTGATTCATCAGGCCTTTCACATCCCAGACACACAATGCGGCCACCACCAGCCACGCTGGAGCAGGAATGATTCCCCAGATGAGAACGAAGTTCTTGGGGTAATAGATGGCAAATGCAGTACTGACCGCACACACCGCCCCGGAAGCTCCCAGGCCATTGACGTCACGCAGGCCAAAGACCGGTGCCATCAACGCCATCGCCAGCGAGGCAAACACTGCTGACAGCAAATAGAAGGCGAGAAAACGACGCTTTCCCCATCTCGCCTCGAGAACGGGACCGAAGGAGATGAAGATCAGCATGTTGATGAGGATGTGCCACATGTCGTAATGGGAGAAAGCACTGGTCAAGACGGTCCACACCCTCCCCGACTCGAGGGCGTACCAGCTCACCAGGAAGTTCTCTCTCATGAAGGAACTGCTCCCACCCAGTGTCCAGCCGAGGAAGACGGCGATGTTCAGGATCAGGATCCAGTTCACCGCACTGAGTTGACGGATCATGTTGCCGGTGCTTCCGCCCCCCTGCATGTAGTCTCGATCAAAGATGCCCAAAGAGGTCCTCCGTCAGCTTCCCAGTACCTGAGAGTAAACTTCCTCATGGAATCCCACGATGAGGGTTTTCCCGATCTTCAGGGTCGGTGCCCTGAGGTTTCCACTGGGCCCGACGATTCCCTTGGCCAGTTGATCATCGGCGGGTGCATCCTTCTTCATGTTGTAATCGACATACTTTTTTCCTCGGGCGACCAGAACCCTGCTCGATGCCTTTGCCATCTTGATGGCTTCATCGGCATCGATCCGTGACTTCTTGGCATCGACCTGTTCCTTGTATGCAGGATCATCTCCCAGGAACTCCTGGGCTCGCTTACACGATGTTCAGCCATTGCGGTGATACCACCAGTCAATCTTCTTCATCGATTCCTCCCGGGGATCTGAACTCTGAATCTCGGTGATCATTGCGACCTACCTTACCCGAACAGAAGAGAGCCCCCAAGCAGAGGACGATCAATCGTCGGTGATCATCAGGCGAACCGCATTTCGCAGCTGGCGAACTCCTTCCACCAGCCTGGGTCCAGGCCTTCCCAGATACGCCTCGGAGATGCAGAAGACCCGACTCCGTTCGATGGCCGGGACCGATTCCCATCCTTCCCGCTGCAGGACCCGGTGCGGTCTGTATTTGTCGAACTCGATCCCGCACCAGGAGATCACGACTCCCTGGGGCCGTGCCTCGACCACCTGGTCGGTGGTCACCTGGATACTGTGAGCCTGCTGATTTCTCCACGGATTCACAGCCCCTGCCAGTTCCAGCATCTCGTTGATCCAGGAATACCGCCCCGGAACGAACACCGGTTGCGGCCACCATTCCACCAGCAGTGGGATCCTCTCCGACTGCTGCACCGGCGATGGCTGAAGGCCCCGCTCCATCCAGCCGACCACAGCCTCCCCCCTTTCAGGAACCCCGAGGCGGACGGAGATCTCCCTCACATCTCGAAGCACATCGGAGAGAGAACGGGGATCCGGTGCGATGTGTGGCAAGCCCCGTTCCTGCAACCCAGCCACCACCTGCTCGTGACCGGGCACCGTCAGGGAAGCGAGTACCAGTTCCGGCTGCAATCGCTCGAGGGCATCGAGATCGATGGAAAGATCGGGTCCAACCCGTTTGACCTTCTCAGGTAGGGTCGGAGGATGGTCGGAATGATCATCGATGGCGACAAGCTGGTCCCCGAGTCCCAGGGCACAGACGATTTCCGTGTTGGAGCAAGTGAGAGAGGCGATCCGCATGGGCTGAGAATACCCTCTTCTCGCCAGCGAGTCAGGAGCGAGTTGCCACCGACTGCCCCTTTGGCAACAGCAGTCCCAGTAATCCGGAATGAGCCTCGAGCAGTTTCTTTCCGCTGGCACTGGTCAATACCGATGGATCGGGATCCGCCAGGTATGCGAGCGCACGAATCGTTCCATCGCAACGGAGTGGAATCACCGCGAGGCTCTGCACCCCTGAAGAATAGAGTTCTTCCATCGCCTGCACCCGAGGATCATCGACGATTCTCGCCGCCAGGATCGACTTTCCGCTCTCCCACACATCCTCCACCGCAGCCAGAGCCAGCCGCTCGTGATGCCCCTTGAGAGGAGATCCCGACGCGTCCGCTGCGCATACGACTCGCACATCATCTTCGCGGCGAATCAAGATCCAACCCTGACTGGCATGGGAAGCACGTACAAGACATGCAAGGGCCTTGGGAATGAGGACACGGGGAAGGCTGGCAGACGCCGCCTCGGTAACCAGGGAGGCCACCCGCAGCATCTCTTCGATGTATTTGGGTCTCTCCTGAAGTGAGCTTTCCACTTCGGGAGCAGAAGCATGCTCCTCTTCATCCTCGATCTTATCGTGGACGAGAACTTCTCGGGCGACACCTTCACCCACTGGACCATCTCCAAGCTGATGATGATCTTGATACCGGTCGCGCAACTGGTGCGGCAATCTCTCTGCAAATGCCTGATGCAGTTCATCCGCTTCGGAGTAGCAATTCCTCGACTCCTCCAGCTCGCGCGATGAGATGTGAACCTCCGCCTGGAAGGTCAGCGCCGCAGCCCTGAGTCCCCGATCTCCACAATCGCGTCCGATACGCTGTGCCTTTTCGAGCAATACGAACACCTCGGAGGAATCGGCACCGGCAGCGTCGATCCGGCGTGCTTCCAGCAACGCACGGCGCCCTTCGAATCCCTCGTGAGGGATCTCCTTGAGGATGGTATCCAACCGATCCAGTTCATCCTGTACGCGGGCAGCATCTCCTGTATCGAGATGAAGTTCGGCCAGTTCCAGTAGGCACTCCATCAATCCGATTCCGGTTCCCGATCTTGCGTGGACACCCAGTGCTCGAAGCAGATCACTCTCCGCACCGCAGTGATCTCCCTGGATCCGGCGAATCCTGCCCCGCACCAGGTGATTTCGCACACCCAGAAAACGCATTCGATGCTGTTGACTGATCGACAGCGAATCCTCGATACACTGCAGGGCTTGCTGAAGATCTCCGCAGGTGAGATAGACGGCAGCCTCCCGATGCAAGGAGATGGCTCGACCCGATTGATCTCCCACCTCGTCGGCCATTTCTTTGGCCTGTTTCGCCAGTTCGAGAGCTTCCATCGGTTCTCCGGAGGTCAGATCCGCCTCCGAAAGCGCATTGAGAGAACTGATCATCGCAGGAACATCTCCGAGATCCTCTCGAATCTCCAGTGCCCGCCGGTGGAAA
Source organism: Planctomycetota bacterium (assembly GCA_965661685.1). Lineage (GTDB taxonomy): Bacteria > Planctomycetota > UBA8108 > UBA1146 > UBA1146 > QNYK01. Next base: position 3,651 of record CBFIET010000160.1, on the reverse strand, counting down.
TCTCGAGCCTGGTCCACCTCGTTTCGGTAGAGGGAGGCACTGCCTATCGAACTGAAGAAGATGGCGTGCTCCGCCGACTTCTCCTCTTCACCAGCCAGCGCCAGACCTTCTCCACTGATTTTCATCGCTCGATCGAAGTCTCCGTTGCACACGTGAAGCCAGGACAGTTGGCTCAGAACGCGGATCTGTTCACGATCTTGACAGCCGTCCGCAATTCGAACGACGACCTCCGCTGCTTCCCGCACCAGGCGCAATGCAGCACCATAATCTCCACGAATTTCCTCGATCTTACCCAGCTTCCGCAAGGCTCTGACGCGGAACAGTTCCAGTTCGACGGTCAGGTCTTCCGGCTCGATCCTCGACTCCTGGATGATCTTGAGTGCTGCCTCTGCACCATCCAGTTCACCTACCACCGTGGCGGCATCTCCGATTCTTTCCTGAACAGCGAACCAGTCGGATATCCGTTCCTCTTGCTGCTCCAGTTGACGGAGTGCATCGCGGTAATGGTCGAGAGCCTTGGAGTGGGCATGCATCTCCCGCATCGAATCTCCGGCGGCCAGCAGATGGTCCATGGCACGTTCCGGGTGATCGGAAAGCTGGTAGTGATGTGCGAGTTCTTCCCTGACCGGTGCCAGGTCTGCGCGATGCTGATCCTCGATGGCGTCGGCAAGCATCCCGTGCAGTCGCCGCGCCTCGCTGGGAGCGATATCGCGACTTGCGATTTCCCGCAACTTCGGCTGAAGGATCGAATAGACCGGACGCCCACCGTCGATCGCCTTGCCGATCATCCCTCGATCTTCAAGTTCCCGGACCCGCTGGCGAATATCGCCCCCGGATCCCAGTTCCTCGATCGACTCGATCAGTCGAAGTGGCAGTGGTTTTCCATGCAGGGCAATCAGCCGTAGAACACTTCTTGCCTGCTCGCCAACCACCTTGACCCGTCGGTGGAGTACCTGGTGAATGCCGGCGGGGAGTTCCACCCTTGCGAGGTCGCCGCCTCCGCGGATCTGCCACGACTCCCCTTGTCTCTGGATGATTCCCTCTTCCTGGAGAACTTTCAGCATCTCGACGATGAAGAGTGGATTCCCTCCGGTTCGTTCCTCGAATCGGTCGAGGAATGTCGATGGAATCTCTTCCACCTGCAGAACGTGATGAATCAGCTCCGTGATCTGGGTCCTGCCAAATCTCTTCAACTTCAGTTCATCGAGAGTGTTCGATTCACCCAGGTTGTCGAGAAACTCGGCGGTCACCGGAGATCGCTGTTCGTCATCTCGAATCGTCGCGATGATGAAAATCTTGGCGGGGCTATCTTCCCGCTGGATTCTTTGAAGCAGTCGACTCAACAGCGAAATGCTGGAATCGTCGACCCAGTGAAGGTTGTTCAGGACCATCACATATGGCTTGATGGAGGAAGACTCTTCCAGGAATGCCGCGATACGATCCATGAATCGCACCCGATCGCGATCCGGGCGATCTCCTGCATCCATCGTCGCACTGCTATCGGAGTCCTTCAGGCGAGGACAGATTCGTCGCAGCGGCTCTTCGTACTTCTTGAAGATCTCGGAATCGAGTCCCATCGCCAGTGCTTGTTGCTCCACGATCGATCGAAAGGGGTGATATGCGGCCTGAATCGATTCATGGCAGTTTCCGCTATAGAGTGGGATCTCGCGCAACTTCAGGTGATGGCTGAACTCATCGATCAGTCTTGATTTGCCGATTCCGATCTCTCCTGAAACCATCATCAGTGGATGATCGTGGAGAATCTCCTGCTTTGAGCCGCCATCTCTCAACGAGATCCCGAGATTGCGCTCGGCTCCCTCTCGGAGATGTTCCAGTTCGAGTCTGCGACCGACCAGTCGATTGCTGTAAAGGTACGAGAGTTGAGTTTCTGCCGTCTCCACCTGCCAGTGACGCCCGGCCCCGGCACTGAGTGCGTGGATGATCTCCCTGGCGGTGGAGAAGCGTCTTTCCGGATCTTTTTCCAGCAAGCGGATCACGATTTCTACCAGGTAGCTCGGTTCTTCTTTCAGATCGGAACGCATCTCGTCGCGCCAGTTCCTGCCGGTCCGCCCCAGCGAACTGCCATCCGGGGCCACAAAGGGCAACCTGCCCGTCAAGATCTGATGGAGAGTCACCCCGAACGAATACAGATCGGCTCGCCGATCGGGAGTTCCGCCATCGATGATCTCCGGGGCGACGTAGTGAAGTGTTCCCTTGATGGCGAAGTCAAAGGTACCCGTGACCTTTTCCGCCAGACCAAAGTCGATCAACTTCACCCTCGGAGGACCGAGGCAACGATCGGTAGAGGCGGGATGCTCCTCGACCTGGACGACCTTCGATGTATCTTCTTCACCGATCTGTCGCGTTCTTGTCACCAGGATGTTGTCGGGCTTGATATCGAAGTGGACATAACCCTGCACATGGATGTATTCCAGAGCTCTGCAAATCTGAACCACGACATCGAGGAACTCCTCTTCCTCGAAGGTCGTAGACGCACCGAGTAGATCATCGCCTCGAATGAACTCGCTGACGATGAACCAGTCATGGCTGTCGTACACCCTGCCGAAGTCATGAACCCGTGCCAGGTTTGGATGGCGGAGTCGGGTCAGCGCCTCGTACTCGACCTTGGACCATTCCTCGGAATCTTCGAGACGATCGGATCGAAGCACCTTGAGGGCAATCTTGCGACGCACCTGCAAGACATCTTCACACAGGAAGACGGTCCCCATCGCTCCGGCGCCGAGTTGCCGGATGACGCGGTATCTACCGTTGATACATTCACCTGAGGTGAAGGACTCCATGATGACCCCGGGAACGGGGCTCAAAGGGCACCGAAGAGGCACCTACCGTTCCTGAATAAGAATACGACGAAATCCGAATTCGAGCCGATGGGGTCAAGGCGTGATCGACGAATTCAGCCTCCAGAAGGCGATTCTCGACAAAATTCAGCGCAGAAGTGCTCGAGACGATGGGGCTTCGATTGTCCGAAGGGATTACTCAGCGGACATGCCGGAAAGGATCCTCCTGGGCCAGTTCGAAGCGAAGGGAGTCCACCTTCTTCAGCCACTGCTGCGTGGCATCGAGGATCTTGTCGGGAAGATGGTGATGCTCTGACTCCTCATTGGTCACCTTCTTGAGGGAACTCTCTGCGGGTCCCAGCACGCCCTTGGCGAGATCTTGCCAGAAACTCTTCTCCTGATTGTCGTCGGTTCGACGTGATCGACTGACGAAATCCTTGGCCCGATCGTCCACCAGGTACTGAACTCGCTGCAGGATGTACTGGGCCTCTTCCACCGTCATCGGTGGAACTTCGTTTCTGACCTGTCTGAATTGATCCGCCTGCTCGGAATTGAATCCCGCAGTGCCACCGACCGGCAATCCGACCAGATCCAGCGTGAAATATGCGATGACCGGGAGCACGATGGCTGCAGTTAGTCCCAGAGCCACATCACCGAAATCCAGTTCTGAGCTCTCATCCCGCACCACCGTTGGTGCTGAAGAGCGCGGTGCAGTAGTTGGTTTCTTGGCCACTGGACCTAGTCCTCGTCCCACTCCGCATCGAGCGGAGCAACCTTGATCAGATCCCCCAGGAGGATCTGCAACCTTCCGAAATCGGTGTTGTACCCGGAGTACTCTACCGGCAGGGTTCCA
>CBFIET010000159.1:0-1885 GCA_965661685.1 Planctomycetota bacterium | reverse complement strand
GGTTATGGTCAAACCAGATGGGTTGTCGTTTGCACCATCAAAGTTCAGGTACTTCGTCGACGCGTCGTTATCAATCGCAAGCCCTGCGTGCTCACCAGCCGGGTGATTATCCGATGTCGGCACAACCGCGTCACCAGCAGCACTGATGTCAGCCAGATCGCCACCGCCATCGCCACCGCCATCGCCTTCGCCACCGATTGATACCCCCTGTTCCATTACAGCCTGTATTTCCGCTTGGGAAAGGGCTCTGCTCCAGAGTCCGATATCATCAATATCACCCTTGAAAAAGTAAGCAGTTCCAGTATCCCCACCTGCCCCGATGTTGAGCGGCTTCGTGTCGTTTTCTTCAACTGAATCATCTGACTCCGCTGCCAGTTCACCGTTGACATAAAGCTGCTTCGTTTTCGCGTCGTCATCGTAAACGATGGAGAGATGATCCCACTCGCCCAGGGTGGCTTCCGGACCATCTAGGAGTTGCCAGTTGCCTTCCTCTGTGCCGTTGCCACTCCAGAAGGTCCAGGCACCGGCAGGTTCGTTGTCGTAGATCAGATACCCTTGGCTGTCGGGATTCTTGTCGTTTCGGCTGGTCACCGGCGAATGCCATGCACCCGCCCCACCATCGGATTTCGCCCACAACGTAAGCGTGAAGCTATCCTCAGGATTTAAACCAGCGACCCAGTCGTGCTGGATGATGCTCGATGAACCATTGAACGTTGCCGAGGTTCCCGTGTTGCCGTTTGCGCCATCCGATCCGAATTCAACATCGGTCACCGTACTCGCCGTGAACTCTCCGTTGGTCGAATCACCATCCGCATCAAGCGGGAAATGGGCGATCAGACCAGCGATAGGGCCAGAGACAGAGCCTCCACTACCCGCATCAAGAACGATCCTGAAGTTGTCGATGAACTGGTTGGCATTGGCACCGCCCGTCCGGCCTCCAAAGGCGATCCGTGCGTTTTCGATAGGAGCAAAGTCCTCAATATTGACCGAGTCATGAATCAATTCGTCGTTGTAGAGGAGAGTAAGGTCTCCGGCTGTGGTCAGTTCGATATGAACCGGCCACCAACCATCGGTATCCAACGTGGAGGCTGCCTGTGTTCCCATCGGAACGGTAGCAACTTGCACACCGCCAAATTCGATTTCTACGGAGGGGGCTCCGTCGCCATTATCCCAGTTGTCGAAGTTGACTCTCAGTCCAGAACCTCGGCCAGCCTCTGAGAATGCCTCAAACGGCTCAAGGTCGTCAGCGATGGACATGCTCATACCGTCGGCCTGTGTGGCCGTTCCACCGTCCATCAAAATGTCGAAGTCTATAATGAAACTCGAGACTGTTCCGATTTCCGGGCTGAGCCACCCGCCTAATTGACTATTGAGAGCGCGGGTTATTACCAAAGCCCCGCTGTCATCAACTCCTTCATCCTCGCTATGCTCAGCATTCCCGGCAACCTCGGATCCTTCCGGTAATCCATCGTTGAAATCCCAAGTGATGCCAGGCTCAGAGGTTTTCCGAATGATCATGCCACTGACACCACCGGTATTGTCTTCCAGATGCATGTACCAGAGAGGTTCCCCCGCAACTACATTCACCTCGACTGTAGCGCTGCCTTGGGCGAAGTTACCTGTGTTCTCTTCCTCAGGCTCTTCTCCGGTCCAGATCTTGGCAACCTGATTTCCATCCGTCGTTCGGCCTTCGAAAACCGTGACGTTGTAGACCCCTGCTGGAAGACCATCAATTCGCATGCGAGCTGTAGTGCCTGCCGTGTCGGTAATCTTGAAGAAGTAGTCATTGCGCGCCTCCTGAGGCACAACTACACCATCGTGATCGGCGTCCTCACCTGGCTGCGCAGGATTGTTCGGGTTAAACCCATCGTCGAGCGCAGTGATC
>CBFIET010000158.1:0-21983 GCA_965661685.1 Planctomycetota bacterium | reverse complement strand
GGGTCTCTCGATATCGCCGATGGTGGAGCCGCCTTGATTCGCCGAGAGTTGTGGAAATCTCGCCGATCTGGAATCGACTGGATCATCATCTCGCACCCCCATCTCGACCACTACGCCGCCGTGCCCGAACTGCTACAGGCGGGGCGTGTCGGCGGTTTGATGGTGGCCGACAACTTCACTTCCAGCAGTGCCGGTCGTACGCTGTTGGCGATGGCTCACCGCCATCGGATTCCCGTGCGCTTCCTGCACGCCGGGGAGAGGATTCGGTGCGGACCCTGGCGGATTCGCGTCCTCGCCGCTCCACAGGTGACGCCCAATGCGCCGCCACCGACCACCAACAACCGATCACTGGTACTGGAATTGATCGGCCCCCACCGATCGATGGTGCTGGCAGGAGATGCCGAGGCGAGTCTGCTGGCGAGTTGTCCACTGGCGGGGCCGATCGACCAACTGCTGCTACCCCATCACGGTTCCCACAGCAGCGGATTGGCAGCCTGGCTGGCAAACCTGTCACCGGACCAGGTGCTGGTCTCGCGCCGTGGTCCACTGCCGCTGGCTACCGTTGCTGCCCTCTCCGCATCGAGGATTCCGCTCCGACGGGGAAGAGATCCCTTGCCTGAACCGGTCCCGATGCCGAAGATGGCAGTGACCTCGATGTTGCCGTGTCGATGGCGAGAGGACCGGGACCGATGGATGCAGGAAAACCGGAAACGATGAGGGAGAGCACGCCGACCCTTCCCTTTCGAACCCTGCACTGGGCCGGCGACATCGATGGATCTCTACACATCCTCGACCAGACCCGGCTCCCCGACCAGCAACTCGATCGAATCCTCGAAACACCGGATCAGGTGATCGAAGCGATCTGCCAGCTGGCAGTTCGCGGAGCTCCCGCCATCGGAGTGGCTGCCGCCTACGGACTGTGCCTCGCCCTGCGCGGTGTCGAGGAATCCGAAGTGGCCCGAAATCTGTGGCGGCAGGCGGTCCCCGCCATGCGCGCAGCACGCCCCACTGCGGTCAATCTTCATCACATGGTCGATCGACTCGACGCCGTCGCTTCGAAGGGATTTGACAGCGACCTGGATGCGCGAACAATCCGCGTGCAACTGCTGGAAGAAGCAGCCACCATCGAGAAGGAAGATCAAAACTTCTGCCGCGACATCGGCGTCTCGGGAGCCCATCTGATCGGTGACGGAGCTACCATTCTCACCCACTGCAATGCCGGTGCGCTGGCCACGGCGGGAATCGGTACTGCGCTGTCGGTACTCTACACCGCATGGCAGCAGGGGTGCCGCTTCCGGGTGCTCGCCGACGAGACGAGACCACTGCTGCAGGGAGCCCGATTGACCGCCTGGGAGTTACAGCAGTCGGGAATCCCCGTCGATGTCATCGCCGATGGAGCCGCCGGTCACTTCTTCCAGAGGGGCGAGATCGACCTGGTGATCACCGGATCCGATCGGGTCGCCGCCAACGGAGATGCGGCCAACAAGATCGGAACCTATCCCATCGCATCGCTGGCAAGAGCTCACGATGTTCCCTTCTACATCGCCGCTCCTTCTTCGACCTTTGACTTCACCACCGACGGTGGCGACCAGATCCCCATCGAGGAGAGAGGCGCTGAAGAGATCTGGCAGGCTTCCTGCAGTCAGCGACCGGCAGCGGAGATCGGATATCGCAACCCCGCATTCGACGTTACTCCCGCCTCCCACATCGCAGGCTGGATCACCGAGGCAGGAGTGCTGAAACCACCATTTCTGGAGATCCGATGACCGGCGAGAATCAACCACTACTCGCCTTCGACGGCGATTGTCGCCTCTGCATCGGCAGCATCGAATGGTTACGACGATTGGGACTGCTGGAACAGATCGATACCCGTGCCGCTGCCACCATCACCGGCACCGATGGGGAGATGATCCAGCGACACCGGCGGGCGGGAGAGATCGTCCTGTTGCAAGAAGATCGTCAGCATGCCCTCACCGGAGCCGCCGCCATGCGCTGGTTGATCCAGCGACGCTGGTCGTCGCCGATGACTCGCCTGCTCGACCTGGCTCCCGTCTACTGCTTGATGGTCGTGGGCTACCGCTTCATCGCCTCGTGGCGACGGATCTGGCTACCCCCTGGCCAGGCACCCGATCCAATCCTGCTGGAACCGAACTGGGTTCGCTGGTTCCGGGTTGCGGGATCGATCCTGTTCATCGCCCTCAGCCTCGAACTGGTGAAATATGCCACGATGAATAGCTGGCAAGATACGGCACTGGTCGACCACCTGATCAACTGGGTGGCTTCCTTCACCATCGTCGCCCTGCTCCTTCAATGCGTCGTCTTGAGAGCAGTGGGCTACCGCCGCCTGCTCGATGTGATGGCGGTGCAATCGTGGGCTGTCTTCGTCAGCATGCTGTGGACCGCTCCGGTGCTGTGGTTTCACCTCGAGGTGCAGGAGCTCCCCGATCTTGGCGTGATCGTCTTTTACGTCGTGACCACCGCCCTGTACATGAGAAGTTACCTGCCCTGGCTCGCCATTCACGAGCACATCCCCTTTCATACCCGCGACCTGCTATGGATGGCACTGGTGCTGGCACTGGGCGTGGCACTGATCGAGTCCTTCTCGGGGATCAATCCCTGATCGGAACATCGAGACGATCGTTCGTAAAGGGGAGTCAGGATCGGCTGGCTACAACGCTTTTTTTCCCGCCTTCACCCCGGATTCGAGCGGGAGTCTCGACGCTGGTACGTGCGCTGTCGATGCGGGAAAGAACCTGACGTCTGGGAGATGGGTGGGATCCGCTGGGGTGCCCTGGGCCAACCCCGTCGACTGGTCCGGTGCCCCTACTGTCATGCTCGCTCCATCCTCAAGTTGCAACGGAGAGCGAGCGGTGACTTCGGCGATCGTAACTAGATCAACTCCCCGAAACCTTGCCACGCAGGGCATCGTCCTTCTGAGCCACCTTGCTCGCCATCGTCGCCTTGTGGTCCTCGAGACGGGCGCGCATTCCGGCATCGGCGGCACCGATGATCTGTGCCGCGAGAATTGCCGCATTGGTCGCACCGGGCTTGCCGATGGCGACGGTGGCGACGGGAACCCCGGGCGGCATCTGAACCGTGGCGAGCAGTGCGTCGAGCCCGTCGAGGGCACTCGAATCGATGGGAATCCCGATCACCGGCAGCGTGGTGCTAGCCGCCATCACTCCCGCCAGGTGGGCTGCATGGCCCGCCGCAGCGATGATGGCACTGTAGCCCTCGTCTGCAGCGGTGGTGCTCAGTTGATGGGCCACCTCTGGAGTCCGATGGGCGGAACAGACTCGAACCTCTGCCTCGATCTCGAACTTCTGTAACTGATCGACACACGATTCCATCACGGACCAGTCGCTATCGCTGCCCATGACGACGAGAACTCTGTGACTCATGACTGCTGCTCCTTCCAGGTCTCCCACGGGACCCCGGTAACACGCTCGAACAACTCCTGGTAGCGGGCGGTGGTCCCTGCCACCACTTCATCGGGAAGGTCGGGCGGCGGGCCGTCGCCAGTCCAGCCGACCGAGGCGAGATAGTCTCGCACGTATTGCTTGTCGAAAGATGGTGGGCTACTTCCCACCTGGTACTCATCTGCCGGCCAGTAGCGGGAAGAATCTGCGGTGAGCACTTCATCCGCCAGAACTGGACCTTCTGCATCGAGCCCGAACTCGAACTTGGTATCGGCGAGGATCAATCCCCTCGTAGCCGCATGCTCCCTCCCGTGGGAGAAAATCTGCACCGACAGTTCCTTGAGGTGAGACATCAGATCGTCTCCTACCATCTCCCCCGCTTTTTCGATGGAGATGTTTTCGTCGTGACCATCGTGATTCTTTGCCGCAGGGGTGAAGATGGGATCATCGATCCGCTCCGCCTGGCGCATCCCTTCGGGAAGGGGGATTCCACAGATGGAACCGGTCGCCTGGTAGTCTTTCCAGCCGCTACCAACCACGTAGCCGCGGACGACACACTCGACGGGAACCATATCGAGTTTCTTCACAAGCATCGCACGCGGTCCCCACTGGGCTGCGGCACTGGCAAACGGCTCGGGGAAGTCGGCGGGATCGGTGGAGATCAGGTGATGGCGAACATCCTTCGACAGGCGATCGAGCCACCAGCGAGTGAGTTGGGTGAGGATCGCACCCTTCTCGGGAATCCCCTGGGGAAGTACCACGTCGTATGCGCTGACCCTGTCGCTGGTAACCAGCAACAGGTGCTCTCCGAGGTCAAAAATGTCCCTCACCTTACCTCGAAGGATCGGTTCGATTCCCTCGACAGTGATGTCTCGAAAGGCGGTAGTATTCATCGCTTCCTCCATCGGTTTTGGACAAGATACATCGGCCTCGGGGCCGTGTCACCGCAGCCTGAAAATCAGATCAGGATCTCCCGCTGCCCGTCGGGGCGAACCTTCCACCGCTGGTGCATCCACAGCCAGTCCGCAGGGTTTTCGCGGACCATCGCCTCGATCCTTGCGGTGGCGGCAGCAGTGACTTCCTCGACGTGAGAACGGATTCCATCCCCCCACGGCAGATCGGCGATCTCGCAGTGCATCCGGTAGCGTTTCCCCTCGACGATTCGCCTCGCCTGCAGGTACACCACCGGCACCTTGTAACGTCGAGTCAACACTCCGACGGAAGATGTGGTTCCCGCCTTCCTGCCGAGAAAGGGCACAAACAGGCCATCCCGGTTGTTCTGGTCGATAAGAAGTGCCAGAGAGATGCCATCGTCGAGTGCCTTACCCATGGCGGGCAACGCTCCCGTCGGATCGAGAATGTGCGGCACGGTGCCACGCCGTAACCAGCCGAGCCAGGAATCGATGTAGCCATTCTTCACCGGGCGCGAGAGCAGACCGATACTCCATCCTCGAGCGACCAGGATCGGCAGGATCACCTCGAAGGGCCCCTGGTGGCCGCTGACCAGCAGGAACGCCTCACCCTGCTGCTGCCTTCTCTCCAGTTGCTGCCACGGCCCTGTCCAGACCAGTTCATCCTGGAAGGTCGGATCCTGGATCCAGCGGCCGATCTGCAACGCCTCCACCGCCGAAACCGCGATCCTTTTCCACGATTCCAGCGCCACCTCGTGGATTCGCGCTTCCGACCAGCGATGGCCGTATACATGGCGCAGGTTGCTGAGAGTAATTCGACGCCTACGACCGGCGACAGCCCAGGCTGGGATTGCCATGAGCCTGGCGATACGGCATGCCCAGGTCGACGGCAGGAACGCCAGAGGAAGCACAAACAGTAGCGACACCAGCGCCGAGATCAGCGACAGGGGACCTCGTTTCTGACGAGATCTGCTGGCTGTTTGCTGAGCATCTGGTTGCTCGGTGGCCACGGACAGGCTCCTCTCCAGATTCCCGATGGTTTCCCCGACACGTGTGGTTTCCTGCAGGTCCTCTGGGAAGTATTCTCCCCCTCCCTGCCCGGAAGGAAAGACCATCATGCACTATTCCATCCTCTTGCTGGTGTTGCTCGTCGGAGACGGCTCGGCAACCACTCCAGATCGCCTGCAACTGGAAGACGGTTCCTTGCTTGTGGGTACGATCCTGCAACTGGAAGATGGCAATTACACCATCGAGGTGACGGGGCTGGGAAAGATCAAGGTCCCCGCCGCCCAGGTCACCAGCGCCACCATCGAGAAGCCGGGCGACCTGATCACGGACGCCGATGAAAAGCTCAATGGTCCCCTGCAACTGGCGGACGGCACCTGGACCATCACCAATCCGCTGGGAGAACGAACGGTACCGGGAATCCGGGTGGTGGCCATCAATCCGACCCCGATTCTCCCTCCGACATCGACCCAGAAGGCAACCATCACCCTCAACGGCTCGAAAACTACCGGAAATACCCGCACCACATCGGCGGCGATGAATCTCGATTACACCTTCCGATACCTCACCCATCGATTCGTCTCGAAGGTCAACTGGGCCTACGGCGAAGACGACGCAATCATCAGCAAGAGGACCACCGGCGCCGAGGTCAAATACGATTTCTTTCCACGGGACACATGGTTCCTCTACACCAGTTTTTCAGCACGCAATGACGACTTCGCCGATCTCGCCCTGAGAACCACCGCAGGAATCGGGGCGGGCGTTCAGATCTTCGACACCGAGTCATTGAACTGGTCTGAAGAATCGGGGATTTCGGCCCTCAACGAGGATTTCTCAGCGGCCGAGGACGAGAGTACCAACACGATGCGAGTCGCTGGCAATCTGGAATGGACCATCGAGGACGGATTGCTGGAGGTATTCCACAATCACACGCTGTTCGTCTCCCTCGACAACTCCGACAAGATGCTTGCGGAGGCTCGCCTCGGCATGAGAACCCGCATCGTCGGTGGACTCTCCGTCAATGCCCAGGTCAACCTCAGGCATGACAGTCAACCTCCTGCCAGCGTCGAGAAGAACGATGTCGAACTCCTGCTCGGACTGGGATTCAGTACCGACTTCTAGCCCTGATCGTGCCGCTGATCCCTTGCTGCCCGCTGCCACCGCTGCCATCATCGCCGGTCACTGACCTGGCCATCAAATTCGCCGACAGGGAGAACCCGATGAATTCGCAAACTGAACAGGACCAGACCAAAGCGTTCCGCGTTGCTGAGGCCCAGCTGGCCGAGGTGACCAGGCTGCGTGAGATGTTCCAGGACCTGCCGGTGGAAGCGCTGATCAAGGAAGACCTGCTCAGGATCGGCATCTCGTTCTCGGTCGAGGCTCTCCGTTACTGCTCCGGCTACAAGAGCAAGTCCTACTTCATCTTCAGTTTTGACATGGTCCCCATCGACGAGATGGATCAGGATGAAAACCTCCGAGCCCCCGAGGAGATCCAGCTGATCGGTGGAGCATGGCAACTGAACCGGACCACCGTATCGGTACGGGTCAATCCAGCATCGCCCTGGCGAATCGACACTCTTGGAGAGGGGCTTGGACTCTTCTGTGGAGAGGTTGAGATCTCTCGAATCGATCTCGCGGCGATACCCGAGTACTACCAGCGATCGATGAAGTCGGGCCAACCAGTACACGAAGTTGCACCCACCATCGAATGGGGATACCTGGTTTACCTGACCGTCTACAGAAAGTGTCAATACTTCGGTTTCAAGGAGGAGTGCCGCTTCTGTGACATCAATGAGAACTACCGTCAACAGGTCGCCGCAGGTCGTCCCTACAAGACGGTCAAGGCGATGGAAGATGTACTGGAGGCGCTGGCAATCATCGCCGAGGTCGATGATGTTTCCCGCGCCTACACCCTGACTGGCGGCTCCATCACCCGCAAGTTGCGAGGGCAAGGCGAGGCGGAGTTCTACGCCGCCTACGCCATCGCCATCGAGGAGGCATTCCCCGGTCGCTGGATCCCCAAGGCTGTCACCCAGGCTCTCCCCAGCGACGAGCAGAAGATCCTCAAGGATGCCGGTGTCCAGATCTATCACCCCAATTACGAGATCTGGGATGAGCGACTGTTCCCGCTACTGTGTCCCGGTAAGGAATCGTACGTGGGACGCTCGGAGTGGCATCGACGGATCATCGATGCAGTCGATGTGTTCGGCCCATCCAACGTGATTCCAAACTTCGTTGCGGGAATCGAGATGTCCAGACCGCACGGCTATACCGATGCAGAAGCTGCTGTGGAATCGACCCGGGAGGGGCTCGACTACTTCATGAGTCACGGGGTCTGTCCTCGATTCACCGTCTGGTGTCCGGAACCCCTGTCGCCGCTGGTGAAGGAGCGAGGAGCCGCTGGCGAGACGCAGCCTCCCGCCTCACTCGAATACCATGCCCGACTGCTGGTGGCATGGAGAGACTGCCATCGAAACCACCAGCTCCCGGTACCTCCTGGTTACGGTCCCGCCGGATCGGGAAACGCCATCTTCAGCGTTTCCAGTTTCATGGATGTCATCGAGATTCCGCAACAGTAGGCCCCGATGAAGTCCCCTCGCTAGAGGGAGGAACTACGGCGCTGGTCTGAGGCTGGGAAATCCGCTGTCCTGATCGAAGCCGAGGACCAACTTTCCCTCGAGCAGTTCGATCAACCTGTCGCCGATCAATTCCCCACGCCAACCGCACAGGAGTTTGTGCTGATCGCGATCGATGGTCCCGGCGAAGTGATCACGGATGAGGTTCTCCACGTCATCTCCTCGACCCACCAGAGGAGGAGCGATGCGCTCCGACCGACACAAGGCGCGTAATGCAGAGGTGGTCAGTTCGAGGGCCGCTTCTTCGTGTGGCTCCAGTCGCCGCCTGCGCTCGATCACCGGCAGATCCTCTTCAGGCAACTGCAGTCCCCGCTGCACCGCAGCGAGCAGGTTTTTACCGTGGCGCTTCAAGTCACGAGCATCGAAACCACGAATTTGCTTCAACGAGGACTCGTTCCTGGGAGCTCTTCTGGCGATCTCGACGAGCACCTCGTCGGAGAGGATTCTGCGTCTCGGGCGGTCCCTGTGACCCGCCTCCTCCTCGCGCCACTGATACAGTTCCCCCAGCAGCGCCAGTCCACGCTCTTTCAGTGATCCGGACCGCTTGACCTTCCGCAGTCTCAAATCGAGGGGAGGATGGTAGGTGGTATCTCGATCGTACTTTTCCATCTCGTTGCGAGCCCACTCCAGGCGAGTCTCACTGATCAACCGGGTTTCGAGCTCATCTTTCAGAGGGATCAGGTACCGAACGTCATCGAGGGCATAGCGTTCCTGTTCCGGAGTCAATGGTCTCCGCAACCAGTCGGTCCACGATTCCCCTTTCTCCACATGCACTGCCAGCATCTCGCCACATACCGCTGCGTAAGATGGTTGTAATCCCATTCCCAGGAAGGAAGCTGCGATCTGGGTATCGAAGATATTTCGAGGGCTCTTCCTCGCCATCAACTCGAGGATTTCCATATCCTGAGATCCTGCGTGAACGATCTTGACGATTTCGGGGTCAAGTACCGAATCGATCAGCGGTGCCAGATCGACATCCCCGAGTGGATCGATGAGGGCCAGGTCGGTTCCCACCGAGATCTGGATCAGAGCCAGTTGCGGATAAAAGGTCTTCTCTCGGATGAATTCCAGGTCGATCCCGTATACACCGTCGCCGGCGGCACGTTCGATCCAGGACTTCAGTTCTTCTGAATCATGGATGTACAAGGGAGATGCTCCTTCTCTCCATCACTCGTCTTCAAACGCACGGGAGATCAGATCTGCCTGTTCCACGTCGTGCACCGATTTCGAGCCACTGGCAGGACTTGCGCTCCATGCTCTCCCGATGAAACGGACTCGTCTTCCGCCACCCAGGAAACCACCATCGCGATCTCTCAGGAACGACCAGGCTCCCATGTTTCGCGGTTCGTCCTGGACCCAGCGTACATCGCAATCCTGCGAGAGCCCGTGAAGAACCCCCTGGATTTCGGCACGTGGGAACGGATAGATCTGTTCCAGTCTCAGAATCATCACATCGGTGGCACCGCGTGCTTCCTTCTCGGCGAGAAGATCGTAGATCACCCTACCGGAGGCGATCAACAGTTTGCGGATGGCGGGTCCAGGAGTCCCGTCGATCAACGCCGGTTCAAAGCGACCCGACGTGAATCGATCCTGTGAACTACGGGCCGCCGGCAATCGCAGCAAGCTCTTGGGAGTCAGTACCACCAGTGGCTTTCGAGATGGATCGTGAAGCTGGCGCCGGAGGGTATGGAAGTACTGGGCCGGGGTACTCGGCTGAACAACTCGCATGTTGCCCTCGGCACACAGCTGAAGGAATCGTTCCAGTCGAGCACTGGAATGCTCCGGTCCCTGTCCCTCGTATCCGTGCGGCAATAGCATCGTCAGGCCAGATGCTTGTCCCCACTTCTCTTCCGAACTGGAGATGTACTGATCGATGATCACCTGGGCGCCGTTGGAGAAGTCTCCGAACTGTGCCTCCCAGATCGTCAATGCATCCGGTCGCTGAACGCTGTATCCGTACTCAAATCCGAGCACGCCGAATTCAGAGAGGAGGCTGTCCACCACGCTGTAATGTCCCGCCGAGTTGTCTGGCGGTGGAGCAGGCAGGTGATTCAAAGGACAGTGCAGTGCGCCCGACTGCGAATCTCGAAGGACGCTGTGTCGTTGACTGAAGGTTCCTCTTCCACAGTCCTCACCGGAGAGGCGAACGTCGAAGCCTTCCCTCACCAGCGAGCCGAAGGCACACAGTTCGGCGAGCCCCCAGTCGATGGCCCCCTCTCGTGCCAGTTGCAGTCGTCGCTCGAATTGTTGCTTCAATTTCGGATGCACCTGGAAACGATCCGGTGTCCTCGTCACCTCCGCCAGCAACAGATCCAGTTCCGGGGTGGGGATCGAGGTATCGATGGAAGGGGTCGCGACTCCCTCCGTCTCCTCGAGATCGGGGCGAACCTGCGCCTCGACTCGCTCGTGGAGGTTTTCCTTCACCTTGCGAAGCGAGTCGTCAAGGATCGATCGGAACTCACCCAGCATCTTCTCGGCTGTTTCGATATCGATTTCATCTCTTGCCAGCAACCGCTCGGTGGCGAGTTTACGAACCGACCTGTGCGATTCGATCAGTTCGGTCACGATCGGCTGGGTGAACGCCGGCTCGTCGCCTTCATTGTGTCCCCAGCGGCGGTATCCGATGAGATCGACGAAGACATCCTTGCCGAAGCGAGTGCGATACTCGAAGGCCAGTTTCATCATCCGAACCACCGTCTGAGGATGGTCTGCATTCACGTGAAAGACGGGGGCCTCAACGGTCTTGGCGAGGTCGGTACAGTAGCGGGAAGATCTCCCCTGTTCGGGAGATGTGGTGAATCCGATCTGATTGTTGATGACGAGATGGATCGTTCCACCTGTCGAGTAGCCATCGAGGCGTGACATGTTGAGAGTCTCGTAGGTGACACCTTGCCCGGCAAGAGCAGCGTCTCCGTGGATCAAGAGAGGCATCACCGACGCAGACTTGCCACTCTTCTCGTCCTGCAGTGCTCTCGCCATCCCCTCGACCACCGGACAGACCGATTCGAGATGACTCGGATTCGATGCGAGGGTCAATTTCACCGGATTGCCATTTCGACCGGGGTGGACTCCCTCGGCACCGAGATGGTATTTCACATCGCCCGATCCCTCGGGGTTCTCGATGTCAAAGTCCTCGAACTCCTCGAACACCTGCTCCAGTGATTTCCCGAGGATGTTGACGAGAACATTGAGACGTCCCCTGTGTGCCATTCCGATCAGGACATCTTCTACACCTCCACCGGAACACTCCTGCAACAGCGCATCGATGGCGGGGATCAGTGATTCGCCACCCTCCAGGCTGAATCGCTTGTGACCGACATAACTGCTGTGAAGAAAACGCTCGAACGCTTCCGCTTCATTCAACTTTCTCAGGATGTCCAGTTTCTCATCGATGGTGAAGGGTGCTTCGTTTTCCGTCGATTCCATCTCCTGCTGAAGCCAGTTTCTCTCGGTGGAATCGGAGATGTGAGACACCTCTACACCGACATAACGGGTATATGTTCTACGCAGGACGTCGAGGATCTGCCGCAGTTTCCTCGCCTGCTCCTGTCCACCGACGCCACCGCAGATGAAGGAACGATCGAGGTCCCAGATACTGAGACCGTAACTGGACAGTTCCAGTTCCGGGTCGGGAGTCGGGGTGCTACCGAGTGGGTCGAGATGCGCCATCCGATGTCCGTGACAGCGGTACGCCTCGACCAGTCTCAGCACCTGAGCCTGACGGAACTCCGGCGAATTGACGTCGCCTGCAACTTCACCGAGAGATTCCCCCTGCGACCAACGGTACGGCTCATGGGGAACTTCCAGTTGTTCGAAGACCTGCTCGAAGAATCGATCTTCCCCCAGCAACAACGATTCGACCGTGGCCAGGAACGATCCGGAAACGGCTCCCTGGATCACCCGGTGATCGTAGGTACTGGTCAAGGTCATCACCTTTGACAGACCCAGCTGGCTGACCCTGTCATCCGCCATCCCTGAACAAGATGGCGGATAAGCGATGGAGCCGATGCCGAAGATGGCACCCTGTCCATCCATCAGCCGAGGCACCGAAAGACTGGTCCCGAGCATCCCCGGATTGGTGATGGAGACGGTCGTTCCCTTGAAATCATCGAGGGACAACTTACCTCTCCTGGCTCTCGATACGACATCATTGAATCCAGCGAGGAAGTCCCTGAAATCGACATGATCTTCGACCAGTAGATTGGGAACCACCAGAGACCGAGTACCCCGGCGCTCCACATCGACGGCGATTCCGAGACGCGTCTGTCGACCTTCGACTCTCATCGGATGTCCGTCGATTCGCTCGAACCCGTGATTCATCTCGGGATGAACTCGCAGCGCCTTGACCAGCGCCCAGGCGATGATGTGGGTAAAGGAAACTTTTGGCCTGGCCCATGCCAGCTGATTCTCGTTGATGATCTTGCGATTCTCTTCGAGCAAGCGGACCGGCAAGGATCTGACGGTGGTGGCGGTCGGAACTGCGAGACTCTGCTCCATGTTCTCGACGATCTTTCCGGCGACACCGGTCATCGGCTCCGGTTTCCCCTCGGCCGGTGGCTGTACCTTCGCCGCCTCGGGTGCCGAAGGATCGGCGATGATGGTGTGGGTGACCGGGGCCGCCGCTGGAGCAGACTGTGAACTGGATGCGACCGAGGAGGTCACCTCTGCTTCTCCATCGTCGATCGGAGAATCCTGTTCGGGCTTGTAGCCATCGAAGAATTCTTGCCACGCTGCACTGACACTGGAAGGATCCCTCACGAACTGTTCGTAGAGATCATCCACATAGCCGGAGTTGGAGCCGAAGCGGTCCAAGGGACCTCCCTGGTGAAAGAAGTCCGGCGATCGACGAGCCGGAGTCGCTGGGCCCGCATCGAGCCCGCAGATGGATGCTAGGATCCAGAAAGGATCGGTCAAGGTGTCCCGCGAAGCGAACGCTCGGGGAGGAGGGCTGACCGTCAGGATTCCTGCTCTGGAGGTCCTTCCTGGCCAGCAGCGTCACCTCGCATCGTTTCTGCCAATTTCCTCAGTCGGGCGATGGCGCGGCTGTGGCGACGCCGGGTGGCATCGACATTGAGGCTGAGACGGCGGGCGACCTCCGGATATCCGAGATCCTCCTCGTCGATCCAGCGCAGCAGATCCCGGTCCTCGTCCCCCAGCAGATCGAGACAGTTCTCGAGCAGATTGAGTGCTTCCTGTCTGTGCATCCCGGCGGATGGGGAAGAGATCGAGGCAGCCAGGTTGCCGAGCGGGTCGAGGGAGCGGCTCGCCCCCGCCTCCATCGCCCGACGCTTTTCCCGCCTCGGATCACGTTTCTGGGCGAGTTCCTTCTCGATCAATCGATTGAGATTGTTGAACGTCACCGTCCGCAGCCAGGCGCGAAAGGCTGGTAATCCGCGATTCTCGAATCCATCTCGCAGTTGATGCACATCGAGGGCCGCTTGCTGCATGACATCACTGGGATCGATCCTGCGACGTAGATCCACCCCCAGGCGATCCTCGACCCTTCTTCGCAGTTTCGGCAATTCGGTGGCCAGGAGCCTCTCGAAGGCGGCTTCATCCCCCTCTGCGAATTCCTGGAGCCACTCGATGGAACTCTCGTCCTGAGGATCGTCCACTTGCTCATCCTCGGCGTCAGGGTCTGGAGCGTTGATTTCACCCGAGTCATCGTTTGTCATGAGTGCCTCCGTTGCGTCATGATATCGCAGGATCGAGATAATTTCACACCCCCAATGGCAGCAGGGGCGAGAAGGGTGAAAGGAGCCGCTTTGGTAGAAAATGACAATTATGACTCCGAAGCGGGTCCAGGCCCCCTGTCCCCGGCAAAACTGCTCTTCGCAAGGCTGCTGGGTGGACAGGACCCCATCGAGGAAGCGACCGAAAGCGCTTGCCAGGAGCACCCCGATCTCGCCGGCGAACTGCAATTCCAGCTGCAGAAATACCAGCAACGGAAAGCGCAACGAAAGATCCAGGCCGAATCGGTATCGGCGGAGGAGAACTCGGCGGACGGTCTCGCCGAAAAGTTGCTCGACCGCTACAGCAATCAGTTCGAGTTGAGCCAATCGCCAGGAGGCGATGACACCGTTCCTCTCATCCCCGATCTCGAGGGTAGGTATGACCTCCTGGATGAGATCGCACGGGGAGGAATGGGAGCGATCCTCAGGGTCAATGATCCAGTCCTGCATCGGGAGCTGGCGATGAAGGTGGTACTCGGGAGTGAGTCGGGGGATGCGCCGCCACAACGACTTCGTAGATTCCTGCGAGAAGCTCGAGTCACAGCGCAACTGGCCCACCCTGGAATCGTTCCGGTTCACCAGCTCAACAGCGATCCGAACGGGCGCTTTTACTTCACCATGCACCGCATCCACGGCAGGGAATTTCGCGATTTCATCCGCTACGCCCGCGATGGTACCGACGATTGGGATCGCAACCGATTGCTGGAGGTGTTGTTGAAGGTATGCGACACGCTGGAGTACGCCCACTCCCGTGGAATCGTCCATCGAGATGTAAAACCTGCAAACATCATGGTGGGTCCCTTCAATGAGGTGTACATGATGGACTGGGGACTCGCTCGCATCCTGGCGGACGTCGAGGACGAGCCGATCGTCGATATTCTCGCGGACAATCGCAGCAATTCTCTCTCCGGATCCACCGTCATCACCCGCGATGGAGCGGTGGTCGGAACGCCTTCTTACATGTCTCCCGAGCAGGCCAATCCGGAACGGGGAGAAATTGGCGCATGGACCGACGTCTATGCCATCGGTGCCCTTCTCTACGAGATCTTGTCGGGACGCCCCCCCTATCGCACCGGAGACATCCCGCTTCCGGGACACAAGGTGCTGAGGCTGTTACAGAAGGGCCCCCCTGCCGACATCCTGGAGATGGCCCCGGATACGCCTCTCGACCTTGCCGAGATCTGCAGGCTGGCGATGAATCGCAATCATGCCGAACGACCCGCAAGTGCTGGATACATCTCGGTGATGTTGAGGGAGGTTCTGAAGAACAGAGCCGAGGCAGCGGAAGAGGCAGCAAAGGCGCAAGAGATCGCCAAGAGATCGAGAGAGGTCAGCACCTTTCTCGCCGATCTGTTCCTGCAGGGAGCGGGGGAAGATCTATCACTCCACAGGATCAACGCCCAGGAGTTGCTCGATCGAGGAACCAAGGATCTGCTCGATGGCAGGGAAGACCAGCCGCAGACCCGGGCCACGTTGCTCGCCTCGTTGGCTTCGATTCTTCTACAGACCGGTTCTGCGGAACAGGCGGCACTGCTGCTGGAAGCTGAGACTGACCTGAGGGCGAAACACCCGAAGTGGGCCCCCGAGGAACGGGTACTGGCTCTGCGAAATCTGGCCAAGGCATACCAGATGGTTCGCAAGTTGACGCAGTCAGAAAATGCCTTGCAGGAAGCACTGGAGACGGTCCCCGCCGGCGACACTCCCCACCTGATCCAGCATGAACTGGCTACACTACTGCAGGTGAGGGGAGACTATTGCCAGTCGGAGGCGATCATCCGCGACCTGTTGCGTGGTTTCTCACCAGAAACTGCAGCCGATCGAGCGCCGTTCCTCAAGAGTCTCGCCATCTCGACGATGTTGCAGGGATACCACGAAGAAGCTCGTGAGGTCTTTGAGGAAGTCATCGAACTGATCGGGGAGCAGGACCCCGAGAAACTGGCATCGGTTCTGCTCCTGCGGGCGGGTACCTATCTGGAACTCTTCTCCGAAGATGTCGAGGACGAATTGCTACCCGCCCAGGCGGACCTGATCCGCTCGATAGATTTGCTGAGAGGTGTTCGCGGGGAACGGTCAGCGCTGACGGCGAGACATCAGCGTGCCCTCGCCTGCTGCCAGCAACGCAGTGGCGACCTGGAAGCGGCGGAAGCGAACGCAAGATCCGCACTGGTCACCGTCCGTCAACTCCACGTCATCCAGCACCCTCTGTGCGCACGCTCCTTTGCCCGCCTCGCCTCGATCCTGATCCGGGCTGGAAGAGATGAGGAGGCGAACAAGTTACTGGAAGAAGCGAGCATGACGATCCAGTCGAACCAGATTGCTCCCGAGTTGCGTTTCGGCGCCCTCGAAGCACGGATTCGCATCGACGCCCTCGCCGGACGCGAGGATGATGCGAGAGAGCTTCTCGACCAGCTCGACGAGATGGGTGACGAGTTGCCGCCGGCGCAGCAGCGCAGAAGACGGTCCCTCACCCAGATCTGTATCGACAGTGGATTCGAAGTCGACTACGCCGAGTAATCGGTGAGAGTGGCGACCGATTTCGTATCCAGGGCACTGACCAGTGCCACTACCAGATCGACAGCCTTCTGGTAATCCTCGATATCGATGATGCTCGAATGGGTATGAATCGCCCGGGCTGGCACTCCTATGACGATGGTGGGTACACCACTGCCATGGAGATGGGTCGTCGAAGCATCGGTCCCCCCACTCCTTCGCACCGCCACCTGCACCGGAATCTGCTGCGATTGTGCGACCTGCTGGCACAGTCTCACCAGTCGCCGATTGGAGAGTGCCGTGGGGTCGAGGAAGCGGATCTGTGGACCCTCTCCGAGGATCGCCTGACGAGAGGTCATCCCGGGAAGATCATCCGCCGGTGTTCCCTCGAGGATGATGGCCACATCGGGGCGGCTGATGGCACTGGCAGTGCGAGCCCCACGACACCCCACCTCTTCCTGCACCGCAGCCACTGCCACTGGTTGACAGGGAACATCGCTGGCATCGTTCAATCTCTTGAAGGACTCCAGCAATATCGCCACTCCGACCCGATCATCGAAGGCCTTGCAGCAGTATCGACCTGGCGATGACAACTCCTCGAAGTGACCCCTCGGGCAGATGGGATCTCCCACCATCACTCCCCACTGCTCCACCTCGTCACGACTCCGGGCTCCCACATCGATATGCATCATGTCGAGGGAGAGCACCTTGTCCCTCTCCCCCTTCTTGAGGAAGTGAGGAGGCTTGCTGCCGATACTTCCCGAGATCTTGTTGCCACTGGAAGAGAGGATCTCGACTCGCTGGGCCAGCAATACATGTCCCCACCAGCCCCCGAGAGGTACGAAGTTGATTCTCCCCTCGTCATCGATCGACTGGACCGAGAAGCCGACCTCATCCATGTGGGCATCGAGAATCACCCTGGGACCGGAAGAATCGGAGGACACGATGACGCTCCCCAGGGCGTCATGCTCCAGTTGACCACAATCGGCAAGATGCCGGTGTACGATGGCACGCACTTCATCCTCTGCGCCGGGAGGGCCGAAGGCGAGGGTCAGTTCCCTGAGCAGATCGACCGACTCGTTACTACTGATGTCACTCATCCGGTGCCTCCAAATTCTGGTGCTCGAAAGAATAAGCGAGAAGTCTCGTTGCTGCCATGCTCAACCGCAGGAACCGGGATACAGGGGTAAAAATTCCTCACGGCAAATCGACGGGGACCTCATCCCCGAGGGTGATGTGGCCTCCGGAGACCTGAACTCGATGTGAGATGATCTCGACACCCGCCTGCACAGCTTCCTTCAATGCCTGACAGTAAGCGGGATCGATGTCACAGGCGAAACCCACTCGCTGGCAATCGGTTCTTCCCAGTAGCAGGAACAGTACCGCACGTTTTCCTCGACGTGATAACTCCGCCAGTACATTCAGGTGTTTCCGGCCCCGCTCGGTGACCGAGTCGGGGAAATCCGACCGGTCCTCAAAGGAAGCGGACTGCATCGTGACATTTTTCACCTCGACGAACGTATCTCCCGTCTCCTCGTCTGGATCCGGTTGGTCTCCGATGACGATGTCGAGGCGGGTGCCCTCCCCGATGCGAACCTCACGCCGAAGATGCTTCACCTCGCCCAGTCGAGGAACCACACCCGCGACGATTCCATCGGCGACGATGGAATTGGGGAGCCCGGTGTCGACCAGAGCCACTCCCCCGTCGGGGACTTCCAGCAGGATCAGGGTCCACTTCAATTTTCGCCTGGGGTCGGGCACGTGACGCAGCCACGCCCTCGGCTCGCCGTCGAGCAGCGTCTTCATGCTCCCCGAGTTGGGACAGTGTGCGACCACGTCACCATCCTCGGGTAATCGGCAATCTGCCAGGAAACGCTTGTAGCGCCTCAACAGGACCCCCTCGATCAAATCCAGCGTGGCCATTGACGACTCCAACCAAGAATGCCGAACTGTTGCTGTGAGGGTCCCAGGAGGTGATTCTCGCCAAACTGGTCTCCGACGACACGGCTCCGAGCCGCCGCCAGAACCGCCAATTCGGTTGCCCTTCACGGTCGTTCTCGGAGAATCCTAAGGAGCGGGATCTCGGGGTGCTAGCCCCGTCCCCGAAGATCACCACGATGGGAAACAGGAGAGGAGACGATCCGATGCCGGATGATCCAGGAAATCACACTTCAGACTCGCCCGTCGAGATCGACCCGTCGCTCCTGGCGCTGCTCCGTTGCCCCTGCCAGGAGAAGAAGCCGCTCGAGGCCTCTTCCACCGGGCTCACCTGCACCGGATGCGAGCGGAGTTTCCCCGTCGTCGACGGCATCCCCGTGATCCTCCCAGAGTCGGAAGACTCCCCCCGGGACTGATCTCGGTGAAGAGATAGGGAAAACGATGCAAGAACTACCGGTCGATCCGGATCCAGAAGAAACCTCCGAGTGGTTCGAATCGATCGAATCGGTGGGAGAATCCGCCGGTGCAGAGCGGGCCGCATCACTCCTCGATGATGTGGTGTGGCACGCCCAGTCCCATCGATATCCGGTCGATCACCACGGCATCACTCCCTATCAGAATACGATCGGTTCCGCTCAGGAACCTCCATTCCCCGGCGATGAGGAGCTGGAGAATCGCATCGAGAATCTGATCCGCTGGAACGCCATGGCGATGGTGGTGAAGGCCAACAAGGTTCACGATGGACTCGGCGGCCACATCTCCACCTACGCCTCCTCGGCAACGCTTTACGAGGTGGGGCAACAGCACTTCTTCCGCGGCGCAGATGCCGCTTCAGGAGCGGATCAGATCTTCTTCCAGGGCCATGCCAGTCCAGGCATCTACGCCCGTTCGTTCCTGGAAGGTGGTCTTCAAGAACAACAACTCGATGGCTTTCGCCAGGAGGCACGGGGAAGTGGTCTGTCCAGTTACCCTCACCCTCGATTGATGCCCGATTACTGGCAGTTCCCCACCGTCTCGATGGGGCTGGGACCGATCAATGCCATCTACCAGGCTCGTTTCAACCGGTACCTTTCCGCCCGAGGCTTTCGGGACACCAGTGACCAGCGGGTATGGGGCTTCATCGGCGACGGGGAGTGCGATGAACCGGAGACTCTTGGTGCCTTGCGAATCGCTTCGCGGGAGCGTCTCGACAACCTGGTTTTCGTCATCAACTGCAACCTGCAGAGACTGGACGGACCGGTCACCGGAAACTCCAGCGTGATCCAGGACCTGGAAGGCACCTTCCACGGAGCAGGCTGGAGGGTCATCAAGGTGATCTGGGACCGCCTGTGGGATCCGATCCTCGCCGAGGATCGAGATCGTCTGCTGCTCAGGCGATTCGACTCCATCGTCGATGGAGTATGGCAGAGAGCGGTGGCGGAGGATGGAGCATGGTTACGTCAGCAACTGACGGACGGCGATCCTCGACTCACCGAGTTGCTGTCGCGCTGGAGCGATGAGCAACTGCAGCAACTGGGACGAGGCGGCCACGACCGTCAAAAAGTCGCAGCAGCCTTCGACCTCGCCAGCAAGCCGGATGGTCGCCCAACGGTGGTGCTGACCAAGACGATCAAGGGGCACAATCTCGGTCCCCAGGCAGCCGCCCGCAACATCTCCCACCAGTTGAAGAAGTTGAAAGAGGATGAAGTACGAGCGATGCGTGACCTGCTGGAGATCCCCATCAGTGACTCCGACATCGATTCGGTCCCCTACTACCATCCCGGGAATGACTCCCCGGAGATCAAGTACATGCAGGAACGGCGAGCAGCGCTCGGCGGTCCCATCCCGCGACGCAATTCGATGGCCACCGTGCCCGAGTTACCAGCGGGAAAGGTCTACGAGAAGTTGCACGGAGGCACCGCCGAGTCGATGCCCGCATCGACGACGATGGCATTTGCCCGGCTCTTTCGCGACCTGCTCAAGGGAGAAGGGCTCGGTCCTCGAATCGTTCCCATCCTGGCGGATGAAGCGAGAACCTTCGGCATGGAAGCGCTCTTCAAGCAGGTTGGAATCTACGCCTCTGATGGCCAGAAATACGAACCGGTCGATCATGCCCTGCTCTTCTCGTACACCGAGAAGAAAGATGGACAGATCCTCCAGGAAGGTCTCTCCGAGTGCGGCTCTCTCGCCTCCTTCATCGCTTCAGCCACCAGTTACTCAACCCATGGCGAGGTGACACTGCCCTTCTTCATCTTCTACTCGATGTTCGGATTCCAGAGAGTCGGTGATCAGATCTGGTCACTGGGCGATGCCAGGGGCCGAGGATTCTTGCTCGGTGCGACGGCGGGACGGACCACCCTCAACGGCGAGGGATTGCAGCACCAGGACGGACATAGTCCCATCCTTGCAGGAACCTTCCCGTCGTGTGTCTCCTACGATCCTGCCTACGCCTACGAACTGGCAGTCATCATCGAGGAGGGAATCCGCAGGATGGTGGGAGAGCAGGAAGACGTCTTCTTCTATCTCACTCTCTATAACGAAAACCTGGCGATGCCCGCCATGCCGGAGGGTTGCCGCCAGGGAATCCTCGATGGGATGTACCGACTCGAGAGCGCTCCTGCCGGGCAAGGCCCGATGGTCAGACTTCTCGGAAGTGGACCGATGCTGGCACAGGCAAGATCGGCAGCGGAGTCGTTGCTGGAAAACCATGGCGTCCGGGCAGAGGTGTGGTCGGTGACTTCCTACACCCAGCTGCGACGTGACGCCCTGGAGGTCGATCGCTGGAACCTGCTCCACCCCGATCAGGATCCGAAGCAGCCCCTCGTTTCCGCTGCTCTGGGAGGCGATGAGACGCCGGTGATTGCCGTCTCCGATCACATGAGAGCACTTCCCGACATGGTCCGCCCCTGGGTATCTGCCCCCTGGTATAGCCTCGGCACCGATGGCTTCGGCCGATCGGATACCCGAGAAGAACTGCGTAGTTTCTTCGAGATCGATGCCGCCTCCATCGAGGTGGCCGCTCTCTCTGCCCTGGTCAAGGGGAAGGAACTGGAAGCGGGAGAACTCCAGCGAGCTCTGGAGCGCCATCAGATCGATGCAGACTCCGCCCCACCCTGGTGTCGCTGAATTCGAGTGTCGCTGAAGCCAGCCTCCAGCGAGAAGCATGATGAAAAGGAGCCCGACTCTCGCAAGGCGAGAGTCGGGCTCTTTCGTCGATCACCGCTAGAGTCGCGATCAGTATCGGTAGTGGTCCGCCTTGTAGGGACCTTCCTTGGCAACTCCAAGGTAGTTCGACTGAACATCTGTGAGTTCAGTCAACCGCACTCCGAGCTTATCAAGATGCAACCTGGCGACCTTCTCGTCGAGGGTCTTGGGAAGCACGTAGACCTTCTTCTCGTACTTCTCCCCGAAGAGAAACAACTCGATCTGAGCCATCACCTGATTGGTGAAGGAAGCACTCATGACGAAGGACGGATGCCCCGTAGCACAACCGAGGTTCATCAGTCGGCCCTCCGCCAGCACGATGAT
Source organism: Planctomycetota bacterium (assembly GCA_965661685.1). Taxonomy (GTDB): domain Bacteria; phylum Planctomycetota; class UBA8108; order UBA1146; family UBA1146; genus QNYK01. The sequence goes on along the minus strand of CBFIET010000158.1, from coordinate 345 downwards.
CGAGTGACCATCGGGGAAGTTCCACAGATCCACCTGATTCTGATGCTGCGCAGGATTCTTGAGATTCTCGCAGACAATTCCACTGACAGCGGCGAGTCCCGCCATGTCGATCTCGTTGTCGAAGTGCCCGATGTTCGAGACGATGGCGTTGTTCTTCATCTTCTTCATGTGATCAACGCAGATGATGTCGCGATTTCCGGTGGTGGTCACGAAGATGTCTCCGTCGGCAACCACGTCATCGAGGTGAACCACCTCGTACCCGTCCATCGCTGCCTGCAGGGCGCAGATCGGATCGATCTCGGTGATGACGACACGGGCACCCTGACCGCGTAGAGCCTGGGCGCA
>CBFIET010000157.1:0-9438 GCA_965661685.1 Planctomycetota bacterium | reverse complement strand
GGCCCAGCCGGCGTCGGCGTGTGTCTTGGCGTGGGCGAGCAGTTGCGGATGATCTGCCAGTGTCTCACCGAGGGCTTGCAGCATGGCGGCGCGGGATAGATTGAGTCCGTCGAGGTGGGAGAGCTTGCCGTCGGAGGGGTCGGGACAGGTGACCGGCTCCGTGGGCCAGTTGCCATCGAGCAGGGCGGGGGCCGCTTTCTCGAGCCACTCCTTCAGTTGCGATGTGGGGAGGACTCTTCGCATCAGGTCGGCGGTGGCCAGTGTCGGCGATAGGAAGTCGTGGTTCGACGGCTCCAGGTGTAACGGCAAGATCACATCGTCTGCGTGATGGCGCAGGGCGATCTGCTCGATCTGTTGCTTCGCCTCGTCGTCGCCGCAGATCGTCGCCCAGTCGTGGAACAATCCCAGCGAGTACATCGATTGATCGTGCTGGCCCGAGCGGATGGGGCGATCGAGTTGCTGGCACCAGCGGAGCAGGTCACGGCGGGCGTGCGCCTCCAACTCCTCCAGCACGGCTAGCAGTGGATGTTGCATCTGTCGCAACTCGCCACAGAGGATCAACAGCCAGGCGCGGCCGTAGGGGATCTCGAAGCGTGGGTGGGCGGCGGCGTACTCCACTTCCCGGGCCAGATCATCGCGGTTGAGGGAGCGTTGGAGAAACTGCTCGATCTCGACGCGGTGTTCATCTCCCAGCCGGGAGTGCTGGGGATCGATGTGCAGGGCGCGCACCAGAGTCCAGTGGCCGTGCACCGCCGAGTGCCAGTCGAAGGCGCCGTGAAAGACCGGCGGCAGGTCCGCCGTGGCGTCGACCTCATCGGCACTGGCGTAGACCCGACCGTGGTAGAAGGGGAACTTGCGCTGAACGCTGGAGAGGGCCAGTTGTGTCAACTCCTCGACGGTTCCCTGCAACGCCATGCTCGTGCCCCTTTCCGTTTGAGGAGGTCATCGAAGCACCTCCGGGGGGCTTCGTCCATCCCCGGTTTCGTGGCCCTTTTGCCGGGGAGTGTTAGAATGTGCCCGAGTCGATCACCCCGGGCGGAAAGGCCCCCGGTGCGGTGGGCTCCCGAGAGGTGCGGTACCGTCGTGCAATCCGTGGCGATCCATCTGGTCAGTCTGGGCTGTCCCAAGAACCTGGTCGATTCCGAGGTGATCCTCGGACGAGTGGGGGCCAAGGGCTTCGTGGTGGCGCAGCAACCGGAAGATGCCGACATCCTGATGGTCAATACCTGCGGCTTCATCGAGAGCGCCAAGCAGGAGTCGATCGAGGCGATCCTCGATCTGGTCCGCCTCAAGGAGGAGGATCCCGCCAAGCGGGTGGTGGTGGCCGGCTGCCTCGGCCAGCGATACCCCGAGGAACTGGCCAAGGAGATCCCCGAGATCGATGCCATCGTCGGCATGTCGGAGTACCCGCGAATGCCGGAGATCCTCGGCAACCTGATGGAAGAGGTGCGTGAAGCACGACGCATCCATGTCGGCAGCTCCTCCCATCCGGCGTGGTCCGAGGATTCAAGACTGCGACTGACACCACGCCACAGTGCCTACCTGAAGATCAGCGAGGGGTGCGACAACCCCTGTACCTTCTGCTCGATTCCCTCCTTCCGCGGCAGGTTCCGTTCCAAGTCACCGGACTACGTCGTCAACGAGGCGCGCGAACTGGTCGCCAGCGGCACCCGTGAGATCAACCTGATCAGCCAGGATCTCACATCGTACGGTCTCGATATCGATGGCGAGTTCCTGCTGCCGGAGATCATGGAGAAGATCAGCGCCGTCGATGGCATCGACTGGATCCGCCTGCTCTACACCTACCCCTACAAGTTTTCCGACGCGATGATCGATGCGGTGGCCGAGTGCCAGCGGGTGATCCCTTACATCGACATGCCGATCCAGCACATCGACGACACGATGCTGCGTCGGATGGGCCGGCGACTCGGCGAAGATGGCACCCGTGATCTGTTCGCCAGGATGCGCCAGCGAATTCCAGGGCTGGTGCTGCGAACCACCTTCATCGTCGGATTTCCCGGGGAGACGCGGGAGCAGTTCGAGAAGTTGATCGGCTTCGTCAAGGAACATCGTCTCGAACGGGTCGGGGTGTTTCCCTGGTCCCCGGAAGAAGGGACTCCGGCAGAGAAGTTGCCGGGTCGCATCTCCGAGGAGGAAGCACAGTCACGCGTCGAGGAGTTGATGCTGGCGCAGCAACAGGTGGCGTTCCAGTGGAATGAGCAGCGCGTCGGCAGCGAGGTCGATGTTCTGGTCGATGAGATCTGCTCCGAAAGTAACCGGGTGCAGGGTCGTTCCTATGCGGAGGCTCCGGAGATAGACTCGGTGGTGTGGTTGCCCGAGGGAACCGCAAAGCCGGGGGAGATGGTTCGCTGCCGTGTCACTGCCTCCGAGGATTACGATCTTGTCGCGGAGCCTGTGAACTGATTCGAGGTGATTTGTGACGGTCGAACAGAACGGTCCTGGCAAGGACTGGAAAAACCTTCCCAACATCATCACCCTCAGCCGGCTGGCCATCGCCATGGTGCTCTTTGCCATGCTGACGCTGGAGATTCGTGGGTGGGGCATCGGAGATCGCCATCTGGCCCTCAACCTGGCCGCGCTCGCCTTCATCCTGTGCGTTGCCACCGATTTCATCGACGGCTACCTGGCACGACGCTGGAAGATGGTCACCGCCTTCGGTCGTCTGGCCGATTCCTTCGTCGACAAGATCGTCATCTGCGGAACGCTGGTCTACCTGGTGCATCTGACTCCCGATCTGATCCGCCCCTGGTTCGTCGTCATCATCGTCGCCCGCGAGTTCCTCGTCAGCGGCATCCGCTCCTACATGGAGAGCCAGGGGGTCGAGTTCGGTGCCCGTGCCGGCGGCAAGCTCAAGATGGTGCTGCAGTCGATGCTGATTCCGGCGGTGATGTTCAAGAAGGCCAATGAAGGAAGTGTCTTCTTCTATCCGTGGCTGCTGGATAGCCTCGATGTGGTCAATGTCATCCTCTTCTGGGGAACCCTCGCCACCACCCTCTGGTCGGCGGCGGACTACATCCTGGTGGCGACCAAGCACGGTCGTGAGAAGAAGATTTCCAGTTGAACGCTTCATCAGCGAAGGGGACGGGGAATCTCATCCACCGGGGGGTGCTGACCTTCTTCGGGTCGGGGCTCTTTCCATTCGCTCCCGGAACCGTCGGTTCCCTCGCAGCGATGGTGGTCGGCTGGGGGTTGTACAGCACCATCGATGTAGAGTACCGCGTGTTTCTGTTCCCGCTGCTGGCACTGATCTCGATGTTCGGCTGCGTCTTCCGCGGCGATCGCATCGAGCAATTGTTTGGCCGCAAGGATCCCGGTGCGGTGGTCATCGATGAGGCGGCGGGTCAGTACCTGGCCCTGTCGGTGATTCCATGGCTTCCGACCGGCTGGGCTCCGTGGGTTGCAGCGTTCTTGCTCTTCCGTCTCCTCGACATCACCAAGCCGTTGGGAATCCGTCAGCTGGAGAAGCGTCCTGCCGGGTGGGGAGTGCTGCTCGATGATGTCGCCGCCGGTGCGGTGGCCGCATTGATCTTGCTGGCGATACAGCAACTCCCCGGCGATCTACTCGGGCTCTTCTAGCGGAGAGATCGCTGCCGAGGAATCATCCCCGGGCGTTGCGCTGCGACGGAAGTTGCGATCGGAGGGGAGCAGGATTCCCAGTGATACGATCAGCAGAACTCCTGCGCTGGCCGGAATGGCGAAGGCGATCGACTGGGTCCCGATGAAACCGGTGAGGCTGGGGCCCACTGCGGTTCCGAGACTGAACGACATGGTGTTGAGACCCATGGTGCGGGCACGGTTGCCCGGCTTGCTCCGTTCCGAACTGATCCCTCCCACCGACGTGCTGATGGCGGCGGAGACCACCCCCAGGCCGGCGCGGATCCACGTCAACTGCTGTAGATCCTCGACCCGTGCCTGCAGAGCGACCAGTGGAACGAACAGGATCAGTCCGCCGATCAACAACCACTTCTTGTCGAGGCGATCGCCTGCCCAGCCGCTGGGATACTGGAAGAGGCAACGGCTGCCGACGAAGATGGCGAACATCATCCCCAGCTGTGACTGGGTCGCATCGAATTCCCGCTCGTAAAAGGGGAAGAGAGAGATCACCGCACTGATCCCCACCATCATGACGAAGATACTCATCGCCAGCAGCCGGAAGATCGGCTCCACCGGCGGCAGTGGACCTCGCTCCTGATGCTCGCCGGGAAACTCCTTGCTGTCGCGAATGCGAACGGTGACCAGCAACACGCTCAGCAGTAGCAGCGAGCCGGAGACGAGAAACACCAGGTCGTAACCACCACGATCGCCGACCACACCACCGAGAACCGGTCCGAGCCCGAAACCGAGCAGGCGAATCGTCGAGTAGGTGCCGAGCACCTTGCCGCCCGAATGTTTCGGGGTGTTGCGGGCGATGATCGCCATCATCGGTGGGAAGGTCAGACCCAGGAAGGAGCCCTGGAGGATTCGCAGGAGCACCAGGTGGGAGTAATTTTCGGCGAACTGCAGTGCAAAGGAGCAGATCGCCCCCAGGAACATTCCGGCGACGATGAGGTTTTTACGGGTGTCGAAGCGATCGGAGAGACGGCCGGAGATGATCTGGCTGCCAGCCATGGCCAGCCCCGTGATGCTGAACAGGATGGCGGTGAGCAACTCCTGGCTCGGCTTCAGGATCGCCGGGTAACTGCTGGTGAGCCACGGAAAGATGCGCGCAAGGTCGACACCGAAACCATCGATCCACGGGGTTCCAAGTGTTCCGATGAAGAGCGGCAGTGAGGGGATCAACATCCCTACCGCCACCGCCTCTCCGAAGCGACATACCGCCAGAAGCCAGATGGTACGGGGGTCCTTGGCGCTAGAATCGGCCGTCAACGGATCTCCTGTCTGGCGAAGTGTCAGTGATGAATCTGGCATCGTTGCGGGCGTGGACTACCCTAGAGTTCCGATGCACGGGCAGCAAGTGGACCGGTCAGTTCTGACCAAGGAAGTAGGGCGAATCACTTGAGTCGAGGGGTCAGAGCGAGAGCACGGTCGGCGGAGAGACCTCCCCGGCAGGTCTTTCCCATCGCCGTCAAGTACGGCGCCGTATCCGGCATCATCTTGCTGGCCTTCGTACTGTGGGTCGGCAACACCCTCACCGATCTATCCCTGCGATCGATTGCCGACCAGATCAATCGCAACGGGAGTGAACAGGTCCGTCTGATCAGCGCCCTCATCTCCCCCTTCTGGCAGGACGATCAGCTCGATCAGCAGCAGCAACGAGATGCCCAGCAGAAACTGGGAGAGCAACTGAGTCGCTTCATCACATCGGAAGGGGATCACACCGTTCTCGATGTGCTGGTTCTCGATGGCGGTGGTCAGAACCTCATCGCCAATGCCCGGGGCGGAAGTCGTCTTCGCATTCGCCTCGGTAATCCCATCGATGCCAGTGCCGTCGAGGGTTCCGGGGTGGTCGTACGGGAGGGGGTCCTCTCTGACGGCGCTTCCCAGTCCTCGGTGCGCTCCTTCGAGATGGATTTGATGGACGAAGTGCGACAGCAACGAGTCGGCTCGGTACAGTTGTTCCTCAGTGCCGAGTCGATCGAACGGCTCGAGAGCAGCCTCAGCGGAGCCACCCGCAGTCAGATGTGGAGCGTGATCCTGCTGGGAATCCCGCTGGTGCTGATCGTCGGTTTCCTGCTGACTCGCCCGATTCGACAGTTGCGAGAGGACATGACGCAGATCTCCCGGGGGAATCTCGACCATCAGTCGACCGTCTCGACCATCGATGAACTGGGAGCACTGGCATCATCTTTCAATCGCATGACCCGCTTTCTGGCCGAGGCGAGGGAGCAGGAGTTGACCGCCCAGGCGGTGGCCAGGGATCTCTCCATCGCGACTCGAATCCAGACCGCACTGCTTCCCGAAAAGTTGCCGGAGATCTCGGGCATCGAGATGGCTCGTTACTACCAGCCAGCCAAGGAGGTGGGCGGGGATTACTACGATGTCATCGATCTGGCCGGCGACCGCGCTGGCATCGTGGTGGCGGATGTCTCTGGCAAGGGACTCGCCGGCAGTTTGGTGATGACGATGACCCGCAGCCTGGTACGAATGGCTGCGCGGATCCAGCCCGATGCGGCATCGATTCTGGGGGAGGTCAACGCCAGCCTGTCCCGCGACATGACCGAGGGGATGTTCGTGACGCTGGCGTGGGCAGAACTCGATCACGACCGGGGTCGAGTTCGTATCGCCCGGGCGGGCCACAATCCACCGCTGATCTTGCGCAGCAGCGGCCGCGTGGAACAGTTCCAGCCGGAGGGGATCGCCCTGGGGATGGACCCGGGTCCGGTTTTTCGCCGTACCCTGGAGGTCAGTGATGTGACGCTGGACCGGGGAGATTCGCTGATCCTCTACACCGACGGTATCGTCGAGGCGATGAATCCTCAGGGAGAGGAGTATGGTCTGGTACGATTTGCCCGGGTGTTGCAGAGTCTCCAGGATGAGACCTCGGATCAGCTGGTAGAGGGAATCCTCGATGATCTGGCGGATCATGTTTCCGGTGCGGAACCCAGTGACGACATCACCCTGGTGGTGGCTCGAAGGGAGTAAGCGGATGGCAGAAGACTTCTCTGTGGATCGTCGTAGTGATGGCGATCGCAACTTCATCGAGGTTCGAGGAGTTCTCGACGCAGAACGGGTCGAGTTGCTCGCACAGGAGGGATTCGAGGCGATCCGCGCCGGATCGAAGGTGGAGATCCGCCTCGGCGGAGTCACATCTGTCGATCTCACCGGCGCGCTGGGACTGGTGGCGCTGGCCCGTGAGGCCGCCGACCGCGACGTTCCCTTCCGGGTAGAGGGTTATCCCGCCGAGTTGCAGGCACTGCTGGAGGAGCAAGGACTGTGGTCCGAGATCAGTGGCGAGAATGGAGATGACCGTTGGTGAGGATCGTCGCCATCTTGCGCCCCTACCGCCTCAAGGATGTGCTGGCGGAGATCCAGGGGCAGCCGTGGGTGAGCACCATCCACTTCCAGGAGGTGCGGGGCTACGGACGCCAGAAGGACCATCTCGACGACTACAGCCGCAGAGACGGGGGGATGGCGTTCTTGCCCAAGATCCGCCTGGAGGTGCTGGTAGAGGAGCTTTTCACCACCCTGGCGATGGAATCGATCGCCCGCGGGGCCCGTACCGGCCGCATCGGAGACGGCAAGATTTTCCTGCTCGATTCCGCACCCGTCTCTCATGTTTGACGCCCTGCCACTGCAGGGGGTATTCTTCCTCGTGAAGAGAGGAAGGCGGATCGCGACTGCCCACCGGGCGGTACCGGTTCCCATCCCCTCCGATCCAGGAGTGACAGATTCGGCGTGGCCCGTGGGGTCACGTGCCAGGATGGAGCCTGACAGTGAATGAAGTGGAACCCGCTTACGATCTCTCCCATGAGATGCGCCGCTTTGTTCTCTCGAAGGGTTTCGAGGATGCTTCGCCACAGCATCGACAGAAGGTGGTGGATGCACTCTCGAAGGGGCACAGGATCTGGTTTGCTCCCGATGATGAGGAACTGTACGTCGAACGAAGGTTCGACCGCCTATTCCGCGATTCCCGCAAGGGTGACGCAGTCGGTGGACAGCGACTCTGACCGCTGATCGGCAACGGCCGAACGACAAGTTGATCCTGGACAGGTGTCCAGGTGCCTGCGAGGGGGGGCTTCACCGCCCCTGCATTCACACCACGTCTCTCGCACCTCGAGTTGCAGGCTCCCCATGGGAGTCCGAGAGGGGGACGTGTGCGTCTTCAGATTTCGGGTCGTCTCGAACAACAGCAGGTACTTGCTCCACAACTGATTCTCTCCATGGATATTCTCCAGCTGGGTGTGGCCGATCTCGAGGCACGAATCCAGAAGGAGTTCACCGAGAACCCCGCCCTCGAACTGGTCGAGCCGACCCCGGGCGAGAGTTCTACCAGCAGCGCCACCACCGATGACGAGACCCGCCGATTGATGGAGATCGTCGATCGCTGGGAGAAGCCGGTCACCGGTGAACGCCGCCAGGTCGGGTCCTCCGATGCTTCCGATGCCAAGCATGAAGCACTGATGAATACCGTCGACCGTCCCGAATCGCTGGAAGCCTTCCTCCTGCGCCAGTTGCAACTGGCCGATCTCGATCGATCGGAGCGTCACGCCTGTGAGTTGGTGTGCGGCAATCTCGATGAGAAGGGATGGTTCATCGGCACCTGCGAGGATCTCGCTCTCTGTTCGGGAGTCACGGTGGAGGCAGTGGAAACCGCTCTTTCCACCGTTCGTCGTCTCGACCCGCCGGGCATCGCCGCCTACGACCTGGCCGATTGCCTGTTGCTGCAACTCGCCTGCGATCCCACCGCACTCGAGTACCGCATCGTCTCCGAGTGCCTGCAGGATCTGTTCGAGAATTCACTGCCACGGATCGCCCAGAAACTGAAGGTTTCCCTCGGCGATGTGCAGGAAGCGTGCGATCTGATCCGCCAGCTCGACCCCGACCCCGGTTCTCGCTTCGTCGATACCAGTCGTCAGGGGATCGTCCCGGAGATCGTCATCGATGAGATCGGAGACCGTTTCGTCGCCCGTCTCGCCCAGGATGGTCTGCCCGATCTTCGCATCTCTCCCGCCTGTACCGCCATCCTCAAGGAGCCGGAAGTGAAGAAGGATGTCGCCGAGTACATCCGCACCCGGGTCGAGGGAGCCAAATGGTTGATTCATGCCATCGATCAGCGCCGTCGTACCCTGCTCGACATCGCCCAGGCGATCGTCGACCGTCAGCAGGATTTCCTGCGCGATGGAGTCAGTCAGATCCAGGCACTTACCATGCAGGAGATCGCCGATGCCACCGGAGTTCACATCTCGACGGTGAGTCGCTCCAGTAACGGCAAGTACATGCAGACCAGTAACGGCGTGGTCGAGTTGCGTCGTCTCTTCACCGGAGGAGTTTCCCGTGAGGACGGCAAGATGGAGAGCCGCGAGAGCATCTGCGAGGAGATCCGCGAGATCGTCGAGTCGGAAGATACCAACTACCCGCTCAGCGATACCCAGCTCGCCAAGAGGTTGACCCAAAAGGGAGTGAAGATCGCCCGCCGCACCGTCAGCAAGTACAGGGAACGCGCCGGCATCCCCCAGGCCAAACTGAGAAAACGCTACCGCGTCTGAGGACCACCACACCTTTGCACCGATGAAGCCCCGCAATTCCACGAGTTGCGGGGCTTCTTGCATGAAGTGCGCTGTGGTTTCGATTCAATTCGTGATATGGATGCTGGAACGTGAAGCACGCCAACGAATTGAGGGAGCGATGAATCGATTCAAGAAGATCTTTGCGGTGTTGATGACCCTGCTGGTGTTGGCGGCGGGGGGGCTTTACCTCTACAAGAATGCTGCGGTACGGGCGGGGGTCATCGCCGGCGGAGATGTGGCGCTGGGGGCG
>CBFIET010000156.1:0-9832 GCA_965661685.1 Planctomycetota bacterium | reverse complement strand
ATCGAGGGTCCAGCACTCCGGCTGGATCGGGTCGGATCCATCCCCTCCTCCACCCATTCCGATGTGGCTGTGAGTACAGATGAGACCGGGGATGATCGTCTTCCCCGAAACATCGATGGTGGTCGCCCCCGGCGGAATCAGAACGTCATCCCTGGCTCCCACCGACTCGATCTTGCCATCCCGGATCACCAGAACGCCATCCTCGAAAACAGGTCCAGAGACGGTGTGAATCGTCGCCCCGATGAAGGCAGTGCTCTCCGCCGCCGGGTTCCCGTCGAGAGGAGTGGACAAGAAGGTGAAGAGAAAAACGATGCACATCATGATCATCCGCTCCTGGGAACGGCGCTCTCTTCTCGGTTTCAGGGTGCTGAACAAGGGGCCTCCAGTGATCTATGAGTTCTCGAATTGTCGAGCATGACGATATCCCAGCGACCTCTACTGCGATAGGTACCCCAGTGGTCTCTGATCCGTTCATGACCTCCCTTCTGCGGGCTGTTACCCTGTCTCCATGGGGCTCGAAATCCATTTGACTCGAAACAGGAGGAAGCATGAGAAGGACCGGCGCGCTGTCGATTTCATTGCTGCTACTGATGTTGCAGTTGCTGCTCCTGCCCGGCTGTTCAGGCCCTTCGGCTCTCGACGGCGAGCGCATCCCCAAGATCTCCATCGCACACCTGGGCAAGGAACGGGGTGATCCCGAGGGACTGGCGGCGGTGCGCTCGGCATTCCGCCTCCGAAATCCCGGATATGATGTCTTCTTCCTCAGCGACACCCGTGCCTTGCTTCCCTACACCCAGAGCAGGGCCGCCTTCGTCCAGGAGGGGAACTCCCGCGCCGTGATCTCCGGCGGTGCCGACCATCGCACCAGTGATCTGACAGTCGGCGACATCGTCATTCTCAGGCCCGGTGAGGGATTGCTGGCAGATGATCCCCTCTCCTTCGTCGTCTTCGAGGTTCCCGGAGAGCCTCCCGCCGATGTTCCTGCCTACATCCGACCCGACTGGGATCCATCCATCACCGACACCCCCGGTGGCTGCGCCGAGGAGGAGGGTGCCTATCGGCGCATCCTTCTGACCTGGAAACCGGAAGTGGGACCTTACATCTGGCGAAGCATCAACTCCCACCGGGTTCGCATCCGCGATTCCTTCACTCACTACCATCCGATCGATGGTGGGTTTGATGAGTTCTACCTGGTTCAGATGGTTCAACCAGGTGCCGTCATCCTCACCAGCCCTCATGTCGATGCCATCGAGTCTCGATCTGTCGATCGACAGCTCGCCTCCAGTTTGATTCGTAGAGACCTGCTTCAGGTAGGCGACCTGGTCTATCTCCCCAGAGGATTGATTCACCGCGGTCTCGGTGGAGTCCTCGCCCAGGTCATCACGATTCCAGGATTCCGACCCGGTGCAGAGATCGGAGTCGATCATCATCTCAAGGCGATCTCCGAGCAACTCGGCCTCGAAGGGGCTCCGTTGCTCCCCTATCACGCAGATGCAGCCTCCACGGAAGTGATCAAGTAAGCGGAGGAGATCCCTCATCTGCCACTTCGTCATCCGCCGATGGGGCAGTATCATCGGATGTGCGGTAAGGCTCACCGCCAGGAGGAATGACGATGGGAATTCTTGACGGTTCGCAGCGGCGAACCATCACCATGCTTCTGTGTTTGTGCTCGTGGATGCCCCTTGCATCGACAGCTCACGGAGACCTGGATTATCCCGATTTCCTCGACATCACCGGTCTCACCCTGGTAGGCGATGCTTCGCAGTTCGGGGAGCGCTTGAGACTGACTCCCTCCGCCATCGGCCAGGTCGGTGCAGCCTATACCACCGATCAGATCATGGTCGCCGCCGGTTTCGATACCACCTTCACCTACGAGGTCTCTCCCAACAGCGGCGGTGCCGACGGAATGGTCTTCATCCTGCAAAACGAATCGCCCACCTCCATCTACAGCAATGGCGGGCCACTGGGCTACGATGGAATGACCAACTGCCTGGTGGTGGAGATCGACACCTACGTCAACGGCAACTTCAACGACCCTCCCTCACAGCACCTGTCGATTCACGGTCGATCAGGTGCTCCCAACTCCGCAGACGAGAACTTCGCAGGGTTGGCGGTCGACACCACCTCTCCAACAGTGTCGGGTCAGAGGACGATGCGAGTCTCCTACAGCGGCAGCACCTTCGATGTCTACCTCGATGATCTGACCGTTCCGCGGATGTCGGTTCAACTCGACCTGGTCGCCCACCTGGCATCGGATTCCGCCTGGGTTGGTTTCATCGGATCGACGGGAGGATTGACCCAGAGCAACGAGGTTCTCAGCTGGTTCCTCGTCAACGGAGTCGGCACCCAGTTTCTTCGAGGAGATGTCAACAATGATTCATCGGTCAACCTGCCCGATGCAATCTTTGCCCTCAGTGCGCTGTTCGTACCGGGGTCAGCCCAGTCGACCTGCATCGATGCTGCAGACATGAATGATGATGGTGGATTCAACCTGCCCGATGCGGTCTACCTGCTGAGTGCGCTGTTCGTGCCGGGATCTCCCGGGGTCCCCGATCCCGCCGGATCGTGCGGAACCGATCCCACCGACGACGGCATCGACTGCGACAGTAATAACTGCCCCTGAAGCTCGCTGATCTGTAGTGAGTTACAACTTCAAGATCGACAGCACTCCATCGAGATCGTTCGGTGCTTCTGCATCGATGGGCTTTCCCGCCACCGTTCCGTCGGGAAGATCACGGAATTCCCAGCCGAGACCCTGAATTCCCTTCACCATCGCATCCCTGTCACCTCGCATCACCAACCAACCCTCTTCCGGCGCGACTCTCTTGATCCCCCACTCGCCACCGAGACGGATACGCATCCGTTGCTGTCCGATGAGACGGGCAGTTTCGCCTGGCAGTGGCCCGAACCTGTCGACGAGATCCTCCTGGAGCAGATCGAGTTCCGTTTGCCGCAGTGCCGTGGCGATCGAACGATAAGATCGCAGACGCTGACGGGTGTCCGAGATGTACTCCTCCGGAATCCGGCACAGGCCTCGCAAGGCGATCTCCACCTCCGGAGGTTCCTGCCAAGGCATCCCGCGCATATCCGACACCGCTCGATCGAGCAGTCGACAGAAGAGGTCGTATCCGATGGTCCCGATGTGTCCCGACTGTTCCTTGCCGAGGATGTTGCCAGCACCACGAATCTCGAGGTCTCGCATGGCGATCTGGAATCCTGCTCCGAGCTGGGAGTACTCCTCGATGGCATTCATCCGTTGCTTGGCATCTCTTCGAAGCGGCTGCCCATCTGGCAACAGCAGGTAGCAGTACGCCTTGTGATGGCTTCTTCCAACCCTTCCTCGCAACTGGTGCAACTGCGACAGTCCAAACCGATCTGCCCGTTCGATGACGAGGGTATTTGCACTGGGTATGTCGAGACCACTTTCGATGATGGTGGTCGAGATGAGGATGTTGGCTCGCTTGTCGATGAAGTCGAGCATCCGGTCTTCCAGCTCGTGTTCGTTCATCTGTCCATGGGCGACCACCGCCTTCGCTTCTGGCAGTAACGACTCCACCCTCTGGCGACATTGCTGGATGCTCTGCACCCGGTTGTGGAGCCAGAACACCTGCCCATCCCGATTCAGTTCCCGTAGCACGATCTGGCGGAAGCGAGCCTCATCGAAGTTGCACACCTCGGTCTGGATCGGTGCTCGTCCTTCCGGCGCCTCGTGCAGGCTGGAGATGTCCTTCACCCCCACCATCGACATGTGGAGGGTTCGTGGTATCGGCGTCGCTGTCAGCGTCAGGATGTCGACGAGACGACGCAGTTGCTTCAATTTCTCCTTGTGGGCAACCCCGAATCGTTGCTCCTCGTCGATGACGATGAGTCCAAGATCCTTGAAGTTGACATCGCCAGAGAGCAATCGATGGGTACCGATGAGGATATCGACCTCGCCCGATGCAGATCGCTCCAGCACCGAGTTGGCATCCTTTCGGGACACCAAGCGGCTGAGACATTCTATCTGTACCGGCCACTCCGCCATCCGTTCCCTGAAGGTGACCAGATGTTGCTGAGCCAGCACGGTGGTCGGTACCAGTACCGCAACCTGCTTGCCGGCACCGATCGCCTTGAAGGCGGCTCGCATCGCCAGCTCCGTCTTGCCGTAACCGACATCGCCACAGACGAGCCGATCCATCGGCTTGGGCTTTTCCATGTCGGACTTGATCGCTTCCATCGTCTCCAGCTGATCGGTCGTCTCCTCGAAGGGAAACGCCTCCTCGAAGGCGATCTGGGTGGCGTCATCCGCTGGAAACTGGAATCCGGGACGCTCTGCCCGCAACGCCTGTACCTCCAGCAATTCCGCTGCCAGATCGTGGAGTGCCTCCTCCGCCTTCGCCTTCTTGTTGGACCACGAGGAGGACCCCAGCTTGTCGAGACGACCTGGTCTGCGCCCGCCACCGACATATTTCTGGACCAGGTCGATGCGATCGACGGGAACCAGAAGGGTCACCCCTTCCGAGAACTCCAGCACCAGGAAGTCTCCCTGTCGCGCTCCGTCTCGCACCGTCCGCAATCCCTGGAAGCGAGCGATGCCGTGGCCGACATGGACCACCAACTGGCCCTCCTCCAGCTCCAGGAAATCGTCCACCGCCCGTCCCTCGACCCGTTTTTTCTGCACCCGATCGAGGGATCTCTTGCGCCCCAGCGCTGCATTTCCGCTGACGAAGATGCCGCCCCCTGGCTCATCCCAGCGGAACCCGCTGGAGAGATCTCCCAGTCGCACCCGGGTTGAGGGTCCGCCCGATGCCTCCTGTAGCACCTCGCGAAAGCGCTCCGCTTCCGCCTCCTGGCGCAGGAAGACCAGCACGTCGGTACCTCGATCGGACTCCTCAGCGAGGGCGGTGATGGTCGAATCGAAGGAACCCTGGAATCGCTCGGCAGAGACGACAGGCAACGAGATCGGTTTGTGGGCCGCCTCCGCCACCAGCGGCTCCATCTGGATTCGCATGAAACGAGCCGCCCGCGCCCAGAAGGAGTCACACAGCTGCTGGCGATTCTTGCTGGCCCACTGCCCCACCAGGAAGTGGACCTTGTCCTCCACCTCCTGCGGATCCCACACCGCCACGACAGCATCTTCCGACAGTGCGTCGAAGAGCAGTTGCTCCTTCCCCGTCCAGCCTCGAATGAACCACGCTTCCTTCGGTGCGATGGTCAGTACCAGCACCTCCATCTCTTCTCCGGTACGATGATCCCGTGGTGAGATGGAACGGATGCTATCGATCTCATCATCGAAGAAGTCGAGGCGATACGCACTGCTACTCTCCCGTGGCCACACATCGAGAAGGCCACCGCGGATGGCGAAATCTCCCGGTCTCGCCACCTGGGGAAAGCGTCGATAACCCGCCTTCACCAGCGACCGTGCAAGATCTCCCGGGTCCCTTCGATCTCCCCTGCGCAGCAGGACCCGATGATCCTCGCCGGTTTCCCTGGAGAGGGGTTGCAGGACCGCCTGGATCGGCGCCACGATGGTTCGGATCGAGCCTGACTCGAGATCCTTGACCGTCTCCAGCCGCTCCCGGAACGTCTCCGGATCCGGTTCCGAATCCTCCTCGAAGAGACTCTCCCACATCCCGAAGTGACCGATCGGTTCCGCCGTGAAGGTGGAGGCATCTCTTCTCAATCTCTCGGCAGCATCGGGACTGGAACAGAGGATCACCAGCGGGCGTTGCAGTTGTTCGGCGAGATGAGCCACGAGGATGCCGGCGGCACCATCCTGGCAACGATTGACATGAAGAAGATTGTCAGCGAGCAGGCGACGATGCACCTCGTGAAGAACCGGCGACGTGGCGACGACACGCTCCACCAGTGCATCGCGATCATCATCGATGTGCTGCGGCTCCACCTTCATCGAGTACTTCTTCCTTTCGCCACCTCAGCGCTACTGGTTTCGAGAAGGTCGCAGGATATCCGCGACCACCCAGCGACTCCCGCGCTCTCCCGGAAGTGTTTGAAATTCATACACTGAATACCCCGGGAAGGGGCCCCCTGCGCCAAAAGCGTCAAAGCGACGGAAATCTGTCGTTTCAAGACGATCCACTTCCGGCACGGCGGATGCAATCCATCCGATGCCCGCCCGGTCGTCCCGCCGGTAATTTTCTCGAAAGGAGGACCATCATGGTCTCCCGAATTCTCAGGAGCACCACATCGATGGTGTTCTTCACCGCTTTCATCTCCCTCCTCGCCCCGGCGATGAGTTCATCTGTCGGTGCCTGTGATCCGCTGGCGGAGTCGACCCTCGAACTCGCCAGTACCACACCACCTGCGCCAGCCGATGTCGATCGATCTCCCTTCAAGGTCTCGGTATTGCAGCTGCTGCAGGTCATCGATGACGATCCCCGATACACGGTGATCTTTCATTCGGGAGAGGACATCGAAGATCTTCAGCTGGAGGATCAGAAGGTGCATATGTTGCACCTCTTCGATCAAGAGCAGTCCACATCCAGAACCATGGCGATGAATGTACTTCGGATGCTTGGCTGGACACTGCACGTGGTCAACTCTCCAGTGGAAGAGAGTCGCTTCCGATCGATTCCAATCCGTACTAGAGGAACCAGCAGAGACCCCGTGCTCAAGGTAGTCTTTGCCTCGCCACCGGTCTCGCTGGAAGAAGATCCATTCCAGAGCACCGTGATTCCCCTGAAGCACTCCAGCCTGGATGACACCTTCAAGGCGCTGCGAGAAATGAGCAAGTTCTGGGAAAAGGAACGAGTGGAAGTGGTAGCAGCCCCTTCGACCAACTCCATCGTTCTGTTCGCCTCGAACCCGAATCTCATCCAGCGCTGCAAGATTCTCATCGACCAGATGGAACTGGTTGCACTTCAGCAACAGGAGAAGAGCCACAAGAAGAAGAGGACGAAAATAGAGAACGAGAACAACTAGATCCCCTGTCCCACCAGGAGCCCTTGTGCTGTCGGTAAGGGAGAGAGAGTCGTGCTGCTGCAAGAGTGGTGATCGGCGGACTCTCTCCCGAACCGACTTTTTTCACGTGCGGTGCAGTCGGAGCGCCGTTTCAGGCGGACGGATCGATGCCGAGTTCTTCCAGTGCTGCCTTGGCGGCAACCTGTTCCGCTTCTTTCTTGGTGGTTCCTTCGCCGGTTCCCAGCGACTTCCTCTTGATCATCGCCTGCACCACGAACTCCTTGGCGTGATCGGGACCACTCTCGCTGATCACCTTGTAGTTGGGAGTCGATCCATCTTCTCGCTGAAGATGTTGCTGAAGGATCGACTTGTAGTTGACGGAGTGTTCCTTCTGATTCACCGCCAGCACCTGGTGATACAGGTTTCTGATGATGAATTCCTTCGCCTCGCCAATCCCGCCGTCGAGGTATATCGCTGCGATCACTGCCTCGAACACGTTGGCCATCAGGCTACTGGGTAACTTCCGGCGACTGGTGACCCCCTTGCCCACGGCATAGGCCTCATCGAGTCCTAGTCGCTGACTCTCCTCGGCGAGGGTATTGGTCGAAACCACAGCCGATTTGATCTGGGTCAGTTCTCCCTCTGGACGATCGGGGAAGAAATTGAAGAGGAACTCCGTCATCACCATCCCCAGTACCGAGTCCCCCAGGAACTCCATCCGTTCATTGCAGGGATTATCGATGGTCTTGAGCGATGAATGGGTCAGCGCCTGGACCAGGTGATTGGGGTCCTGGAAGCGATAACCGATGCGCTTCTCACACACCTCGAGGCGTTTGAGATCGGAGGGAGCGATGTTTTCGTGTTCAAATCCGCGTGGACCGACCATGACACATTTCCAGGAACGATCGCGGGCTCGGATGCGTCCCCGGGGGGCGTACTTCCCGGGAGTCACGCAGGCGAGCCGGCCACCGGCCAACTTCCCATCTCATCGGCGATCGAGCAGCGCATCTGCAGCAAAAATCGCTCGGACCGTGGGATTTCGCCGGGAAAACCGATAATGAGGGGTTGTCCAGGCCGTTTCTCAAGGATAAGCCTCAGATCGAGAAGCCGCAACCGTGCCCCAACAGCCCCGCTCAGGTAGCATTCATCGCCGGTGAAGGGAGCCGACTCCGATGACATCCTCCAACCAATTTACCCCCGTCTACCCCGTGGCAGACACGATGTGGAGTCTGGAGGATCTGCTCGGTCGTTTCGACGAACCGGCGTTCCTCTCCGACGGAGTTCACCGCATCAGCGATCTACACCTGCAACCAGGCCGTGAAGCACATTACCGGTTCGATGGTGAACTGGTCCCCCTCCCCCAGGCTTCAGCACTCGATGAAGAGATGGTGCTGGCACTGCTGAAACCGGTCCTCAGGCAGTCATCCATCGCCAAGCTAGAAGAAGGGATCGACATCGATTCCTCGTGGGAGTGGCCCGGACGCGATCTCTCTTTCCGCCTCAACGCCTTCCGCTCGCGGGAAGGACTGTGTGCGGCGATCCGCGTGCTGGCCAGCAACGTCCCACCACCGGAGGAGATCGGCTTTCCGATGGAACGGTCGTGGCAGGATCTGATCTCGATGCAGCAAGGACTCGTCATCGTCACCGGGGTCACCGGCAGCGGCAAATCGACCACCGTCGCCAGCCTCCTACGTCGTCGAGCCCGTGACCGTGGTGAGAGAATCATCACACTGGAAGATCCCATCGAGTACATCCTTGAGGGAGATCGCGCCCTCATCTCCCAGCGAGAGCTGGGCAATCACCTGCCCTGCTTCGCCGACGGCTTGCGTAGCGCCCTGCGGGAAGATCCCGATGTCATCTTCGTCGGAGAGATTCGCGATACCGAGACCGCTGCCCTGGCGTTGACCGCTGCCGAGACGGGCCATGTCGTCATCACCACGATGCACACCCGCGATACCCGCGGTGCCATCACCCGCCTTGTCGATATCTTCCCCAGCGACCGTTCCCAGGAGATCTGCTCGCAGCTCTCCTTCAGCCTCCACTCGGTGGTCGCCCAGAAACTGATCCCCCGCGCCGACGGCCACGGTCGCCGTGCCGCCATGGAGGTGATGAACTGCCACGGCTCCATCCGCCACCTGATCCGCAGCGGCAAGTGGGCGCAACTGCCCGGAATGCTCGAGACCCATCGAAGAAATGGCTGCATCACCCTCGATCAGCATCTCAAGCAACTGGTCGAAGCTGGCCAGATCGAAAGAGATGTCGCCCTACGCCACGCCAACTCATCGGCGTTACCTGCCATGCTCGGTGGGGCGTGACTATTCCGATTTAAGCAGACATATCGTCAAGAAATATTGATGCTGGCTCCACTCCTGTAACGAGCAAGTGATCCCTCGCCCGTGTGCAAGCGACATACAACAACTGCCGCTCAGTCTCATACACTTCTTTGAGATCGGATTCTTCAGTAGCCGTAAGGAGTCTCGACTCAAGTGGCAAGATTTCATCGTCACAGGCAGCGACAATTACGCTCTTGAATTCCAGTCCTTTGGCCAAATGCATCTGCATCACCGCAACTTTATCCGATTCAGCATCTTGACCCGATTCAGGCACACTGATGGAATACCCTGCCTGATCTGCAGCGAGTCGGGCGCGTTCCACCTGATCCTGAGAACGAACAAAGATCGCCATCTCATGTGGCAAGCACCCTTCTTCGATTCGTTGCTCAATCCATTTCGCAATATTGGCGCATTCGTCTTCCTCTGAGTCAAAAATCTGAATCGCAGGTTCGGGCCCATTGAAAACGGATACAGTTCCTCGCCGATCCTGGTCGTTACCATCCACATCGGAGATTCCTGGCGGCAAGAGCCGATCCGCCTGTCGCCGGATCTGATGAGAAGTCCTATAATTGATCTTCAAAGTGTGAGACCGGCCCCGA
>CBFIET010000155.1:0-2642 GCA_965661685.1 Planctomycetota bacterium | reverse complement strand
ACACGGCAATCACCCTGGGGGCATATCGAGTTCATGATCCGACTTCGATGCGAGATCCCTACCCGGCAGCGAAATCCCTGATGCTGCGCAGGGTCTACAAGATGAATGAAGACGAGTTACGCAACAACTTCGGAAGATTTGCCGAGAAGCAGCTGGCAGATCTGAAGAGAAGATCTCTCGATATCGAGAAGTCAGTCACCGGTATCATCTCACCTTGATTGACACGACTCAGCGCGCCAGCGAAGCGAGACTCCCCACCAGATCGAAATCCCCGGCCAGAGCATCTCCGGGGGAAGCGCAACGCCATCCTTGCCGAAGATCGACCAGTTTAGGATTTTCTCCTATCCGGTAACGACGCACCACTTCGTCCACCGTCGAGGAGGTGGAGAGCACTTCCTTTGCCTGGTTGGCAACCTGGGATTTGCCAAGGGGTTCGACACCTAGCGGACGGGGAGCCACATCGATACGAACATGAATACGGCGGTCATTCCTGTTCGCCTCCGGTCTCTCCAGTTCATGTACACCGGATAGCGGTTCCAGCAACGAGTAAGCAGCAAATCCGTTCACCGCGGCGAGCCAACCTATTTCGGAATCCTGCTGCGGAGAGGAGATGTCAAACTCCTCCAGCTTCATGTTTCGTTTTTTCGCCCAGGTACGGATCATCTCGGTGACCTGGCCTGACCACTCCTGTCCCGCTTCCGCCGACTCTCGATCTCTGCGCAATGGAGTGATGCGAATGTAGGCATCCTGGGGACGTTTCTCCTCGAGAACCTGCAATGCATTTTCCAGCAGATGAATCTGCATCGCCAGGCGTCGAATCACCTCTGCCGGGTATCGATCGCGGGAATTCACCGCATCTCCGCCGAGGCGATCCAGCAACGATCGAGCAGTGTGCGTTCCAGAGTCGATGCGATCCCTCAGTTCGGCGGAAGCCAGCAGAGGAAGTCTATCGACGGAGTCCCAGAATCCCGGCTCAGACATCTGCATCAGATCACTCTCGCGATCTCTTCGCCATTGATCCGAATCGAGGATGCTTTCCAGCTGCTCCACTCGATCGGCGAGAATCAGAACTTCTTCCAGTCTGCCTGATCCACGCAATGCAACCCTGGCAACCGCCTCATTACCGATGCGAAGATCATCTCCCGACAGGTCGACGGGAGGGAGTTCTGCTTCCTCCTCCTCCTGCATGACTGCATCCGGATCGACGAAGTCGACTTCGATCTTGTGACCGTCACTTCGCACGAAGAGAAACTGATCCTCCTCTGGCAAGTCGTGCAGCATCATCTCCTGTGCAATGGGCGTGAGGGCGTGTCGTTCTACCGCTCGACGCAGTGGACGAGCACCCAGCTGGGAGGTCAGGCCATGCGAAAGCAGGAAGTCGATGGCAGATTCTTCCCACTCGACAGCCCAGGGTCGATCCCGGAGTCCCCGGCGAGAGAGCACCCGTTTCAACTCCATCTCGAGCAACGCCCTTCTCTCCCCTCGCGAGAAGGGACGGAAGGTGACCACCTGATCAATTCGATTGAGGAACTCGGGGCGGAAGGTCTCGCGGAGCGCCTTCTCGTACAGATTTTCGCCTCCCGATTCAGGGTTGAAGCCGAACGCGCCTTGCGCCGCTTCCCTGGCACCCACATTACTGGTCAAGATGAAGACAACATGACGGAGGCTGACGGTCAGACCCTTTTGATCAGACATCCGGGCGTCGTCAAAAGCCTGCAGGAACATGTCCCAGACGTTGGGGTGCGCCTTCTCGAATTCATCGAGCAGAACCACGCAGAATGGTTGCCTTCGAACCGCATCGAGCAGACTGTGCTGTGATCCGACTCCCTGAAATCCTTCAGGAACTCCGACCAGTCGCGAAAGATCCTGGGCACTCTGCAGCTCGCTCATGTCGATTCGTTCCAGGCGGTCCTTCGATCCGAAGAGATACTCCGCCAGGATCTTGGCGCTCTCGGTCTTGCCTGTTCCGGTCGGACCAGCAAAGAAGAAGACTCCCAACGGTCTTCCCGGATCGGTAAGCCCTGCCTTGAGCAACGTGATCCTGTCGACCATGCAATTGAGCGCTTCTTCCTGGCCGATGAGCCGCTCCTGGAAGAATCCCCTCACATCTTCTGGATCGAGAAGTTCCTCGTCATCGACGATGACGGTCGGCATGCCGGATCTCTTCGAGATGGCCTTCACGACATCGGCTGCAGTGATCACCGATTCAGAGGCTTCTTTCTTGCTCTTGACGATCTCCTTCAGCAGATCGAAGGAAGATCCGAACGCATCCTGATATGTGAGGTACTGCTGTGACAGGGTCACAACCTTGCGGAGAACTTCCTCAGACACTTCCACGGCAGGAGCGGAGGATTTCACCTCCCGATCAAGCCACGACTGGAGTGCTCTCAGCGTCACATCTTCACCAGGAGATTGAATGGGGATCAGATCAAATACTGCTCGCAGAGATCGATTCCCCCTGAGCAGAACCTCGAGCTCATGCTCTTCTGCGATCCCGACGGTGATCAACTTCTTTCTTCTGAGCTCGACGATCAAGAGATCGAGGAGACTGATCGGATTGTTCTGGTGACGGCCAGCAGAATCCATATCCACGAA
Source organism: Planctomycetota bacterium (assembly GCA_965661685.1). Classification (GTDB taxonomy): domain Bacteria; phylum Planctomycetota; class UBA8108; order UBA1146; family UBA1146; genus QNYK01. The sequence goes on along the minus strand of CBFIET010000155.1, from coordinate 47 downwards.
TTCCGGAATGAACAGGATCGTCTTGCTGGCGGAGAGATTTCCGATGA
>CBFIET010000154.1:0-6308 GCA_965661685.1 Planctomycetota bacterium | reverse complement strand
CCGGCGATCAGATCGGGTGCCGGGAGATATGCCGGCGGAACATCGAAGAAGGTCAGCGTCCAGGCGATCAGGCTGCCACTTTCTCCGGCGACCTGATCCTCGATCTCGAGGGTCCATTCACCAGCGGGGATGGAAGTGCACAGATCGAGCAGGGACCCGGGTCCAGGGGGTCGCATGGTGGAACCCACATCATAGGGAGCGCCGGCGAGGGGAGCCGGTTGCCAGTAGGTCACATCGATTCCGCTGCCAGGATCGTTGGAGTGGAGGATGATCTGCTCCCCTTCGGCGGAGAGGAGGCGGACCCGGAGGTCGGAGATCCGCGGGTGATCGATTTCCAGTTCGACCCGGAGATCTGCGGCAAGGTCGGTGCCGTTCACCACAGCGGTGGCGATGGTGAAGCCGCCATCGACGATGGCTCCCGTCGATCCGTTGACCTGCTCGATGGGGATTTCCAGGATGTCGACAGCGGTGCAGATGGGGGTGGCAGATCCTGCGCTGGAACTGGAGAGAAGGCACACCTCTACCGGTGCTGGCCACGGGAACCCGGAGACCTGCTGCTGATGGATGGTGCCTGCAGTGATGGCGCCGGTCGAATCATACGGAACGCCATCGACGAGTAGTGAGGTGGCGGTCAGGTCCTGTGTCGCCTGCCAGGTGATGTCGATGGTACCGGTTCCCGCAACGGAGTTGACGGAAAGGTTGTCGACGAGGGAAGGTGAAAACTGTACCGAGAGCGTTCCAGTGCCCGCATCGCCTTCTTGCCAGCCGCCGACGCGAATGGTGAGGACTTCTCCAGACGAAACGATGAAATCCTCGATGTAAGAGGTGAAGCCGCTGCAACCGGTAGAATCACCGTTGCAAGCGAGAGGGATCAAAGAGGTGCAGTCGCCGCCGTAAACCGCCAGCGTCGTGTCGAAGCTGGCCATCGAACAGGTGGAGATCTGTACCGAACCATTGCCGGGGGATGTCCACCGGTACCAGATGTCTTGCACCAGATCACCGGGTAGTGAAGAAGCACAGAGATCAGGATTGAACGGCACATTTCCGTCGGTGGCACCGCTGGTATCGAAATCGCTGGTCTCGGTGGTGATCTCCACTGCTCCGCCACAGTTGTCGTTGATCGGTCCACCGAGCACGATGCAACAATCGTCTGCACTTTGACCGCCAGAAACTGCGGCCACACACAACTGCACCTCTTCTCCGATTCCAGGTGAAGAGCCACCGATCCAGCTGGTGGCACTCCCGTCGAGGGTGTCGAAGAGGGTTCCATCCAGATAGATCTCCCAACTGTCTACAGGAAGTGGTGCACCCCAGCCGGCACTGATACCACCCGGTCCCGTCGAGCACTGCAAATCGATGGGTGGAATCGGACCTGAAATCTCGATGCTCAAATCGCCGCCACCGATGGAGTTGGTGTTCCAACCTCCCACCCGGATCAGCAGTTCTTGCCCCGCTGCCACCGGCATGTCGGCAACATGAGAGGTGAACAGGGAACAGCCTTCGGCATCGCCGTTGCACCCGATCAACTGCATGTTGCTACAGCCTCCGCTGTAGACGGCGATATCGCTGTCGAAATCGGCGATATCGCAGGTGCTGACGGTGAGTAATCCCGAAATATCCGGTGTGAAACTCCACCACAGATCCCGATGCAACTGGCCGAGCAAGGCATCGGAACAGAGGGAGTCATCGGGTGGTACCGAAGAATCGGTGGCGGAGGTGATGTCGAATGGAGTCATACCCACGGCTGCGACCACCGCCCCGGTGCAATCGTCATTGACCGGTTGAGAAAGCAGGGAAGCAGGAATAAACAAGCAGATGAGAAGTAAGATTCGTAACGGCACAGTACACCTCCAGGTCATTTCAATATCATCCACTGTCGAGGGGGGGGCATGCAATGTCGAGTTTGAGGTTTCCCGACTGGACAGACCTGTAAGGGCAGGGGAACCTGACGGGATCGGAGGGACAAGGATGTCGAAATCGCTGGTAAGGAAACTTGGAGAGATGATTCCTGGACATCGCATCCTGACCGATCCGGATGAGTGTCGGCTTTATGACAGTGACGGCCTGACGCTGCACAGGGGAGTGACACCAGGTGTGCTGATACTGGAGGGGCAAGAAGAGGTCGTACATTCTGTTCGGGTTCTGACTGCTGAAGGAATCCCGTTCGTGGCGAGAGGTGCGGGAACGGGATTGAGCGGTGGTGCCGTTCCGATGGGAGGCGCATGGGTTCTCGATGTACATCGGATGCGAAAGATCATCGATATCGATCCTCTGCAGCGGATAGCCGTTATCGAACCGGGCGTGATCAATCTCGACCTGGACAAGGCCGCCTCGGTTCACGGATTGCGCTTTGCTCCCGATCCATCCAGTCAACGCGCCTGTACGGTCGGTGGGAACATCGCCGAGAACTCAGGAGGGCCGCATTGTTTTCTGCACGGGATGACCACTCGACATATCCTCTCTGTACGAACGGTTCTCACCGATGGTTCAGTTCTCGATCTCCATCGGGATGACGGGGGTATCGACTGGCGAGGTGCGTTCATCGGCTCGGAAGGGACCTTCGGGATCACGGTACAGGCGACGGTGAGGCTGGTGCCAAGGCCTGCCAGTGTACGGACCTTCTTGATCTCTTATTCATCACTGGAAGCATCTTGTGAGGCTGTTGCCGCGATCATCGCTGCGGGCTTACGACCCGCTGCCCTGGAGATTCTCGACCGCCTGACGATCGGAGCGGTGGAAGCGTCCGTTTTCAGAGCGGGATATCCGGAAGATGCTGAAGCGGTGTTGCTCGTGGAACTGGAAGGGCTTCCCGATGAAGTGGAGGAAGCAGCGCAACAGGTGAGGATCGCTGCCCGCCGCGAGCAACTGATCGCCGTCGAGGAAGCGGTCGATGAGGAAGCGCGGGAGAGATTGTGGAAGGGGCGCAAGGGAGCGTTCGGGGCGATGGGGAGAATCAACAGTGACCTGTACGTCCTCGATACGGTGGTGCCCAGAACCAGACTTGCCGAGGCGATCACTGGAATCCAGGAGATCGGTCGGCGGTTCGATGTGGTACTCAGCAACGTCTTCCATGCCGGCGATGGAAACTTACACCCAAACATCTCCTTCGATGCGAATGATCCTGAACAGCGAGAGAAGGTGCTTCAAGCTGGTGATGCCATCCTGCAGTTGTGCGTCGCCCTGGGAGGAACCCTTTCGGGGGAACACGGTATCGGTCTGGAAAAACGAGATCATATGCATCTGATTTTTTCAGCAGAACAGATGGAAACCCAGTTACTGGTGAGACAGGCGGTTGATCCGATGGGACTCGCCAATCCCGGCAAGGTACTTCCCATCGGCAAGGGCTGTACCGAAGCAGGATTTCGCTGCTCCACAGCTGCGGATCGTACCGAGCGAATTCTCGGCACCGAAATTGGTAAAAGAAAAGGGGTGCCTCCTACAAAGAAGAGACACCCCTGATCAACACCTCCCCGACGGGTCGGGGATTATTTCGGATTTAGCAAGGTCCGGTGTACTCGCAGTCCGCAAGAGAATCACTCGTCGGATCCTCGCCACAGGAATCTGGTCCCGGAGCGGGGGGAGGAGCGCCTCCCGAGAAGAGCGCAGCGAGACCGTGGATGGCGTCAGCAATGTTGACGTTGCCATCGTCATTGGAATCGCAAGCGTCGGGGCAACCGCATGGAGCACCACCGGAGAAGAGTCCGGCGAGCAAGAAGATCTCGTCGGCAATGTTGAAACTGCCATCCATGTTTCCGTCACCACGCTTGAAGACCGGGTTACCGGTGGGAGCACCACCCATGGCACCGACATAGCGAAGGGCGAGATCGTTCTGATCTCCACCGAATCCGCCAAACTCCCACGACTGACTGAGGACTTTTCCTCCGGAGTCGGTGTCGTAGTAGACGCCAGCACCAAATCCGGCACCGAAGGACTGTGCATCCGGCTCCCAGACGAGTGCCGCGTTCGGTCCGAGTGAATCGGTGTCAGTAGCACTGAGTTCGTCAGTCCAGTCGCTGGCGGTGCCCTGATCCTGTGTGTAACCGATGTCTTGCAGATCACTCAGGTCGAGCCCGAAGCCGCTATCAAGACCATCCATGATCAGGAAGGTGTCACCACCGTCAGCGGTGCCATCAGCGATTCCATCGATGAGGTTGAAGTCAGTGGCAGCATCGAAGCCCCAGATATCACCACCTTCGACGTAGATGTGCTTTCCTGCTGCCTGGGCAGTGAGGATCGCAACACCGTCGGCAGCAGTGAGTGCACGGCCGGCCGGGTAGGTTCCACCCAGGTACCAGAGACGCTCAAGTGCTGCATCGGTGATACAGGGAAGATCGGCAGGGCCACCGGGAAGAATGTCGACAAGCAGGCCATTGGCCTCCAGTGCAGCCTGAAGTGCTGCAGCACTGTCGATATCGCCAACTCCCTCACCGATGACGATCACATCGCTGTATCCACCTGCACCCTGGACGTTGACACTGACCTCGGTAGGAACGCTGGTTCCCTGGGTCGTGCAGTTCCCGATGATCTCGTAGGTGTGGGCACCCGGATCAACAGAAACGTCGAGGTAGGAAGTGGTTCCAAATGGCAGAGCCGTGGCAATGATCAGACCATCGCGAATGATGTCGTAGTTGCTGAAACCAGCAGGGTTCCAGTTGAGGGACACGTCTCCGGATCCACAATCGACGACGCCGATGACGCCGGTCAAGCCGAAGTCACACAGTTCCTCGATCACGATATCACCGGTGACGACCGCGCCTGCCTGGGGGTCGTCCCAGCTGCCGCAGCGAATGATGTACTCGGTTCCTGCGACGCAGGAGAAGTTGAGGTCAGAGCCGACTCCGCAGGAATCTCCGTTACAGGCAATATCGATCTTGGTTCCACAGTTGACGCCTGCTTCATAGACAGCCAGATCGGTGTCGATGGTGTTGCAGGTGGAAACTCTCAGGAAAGAGTTTGTCGCAGCGGTGTAGGTGAACCACATATCGCTGTAGAAGCCACCGAGGAAGGTACCGGCACAGTTGCCTGCGTCAGTGGGGTCGGGGCTGTCCGTCATCAGTTCGAGGTCGAATGCATTGGCGCCGGAAACGGCAGGAATTGCATCGCAGCACTCATCACCAGTGACTGGAGGTGGGCATGGTCCACCGGAGCAAGCGACGGAACAGATTGCAGTGGTTATCGATCCAGCACCACAGTCTCCGACCAACTCGTAACTGTTGAGTCCAAGGGGCGCGTTCAGATCGGTATAGGTGGTTGCGTCACCAGCAAGGGTCGCAACCGAGACGCCATTACGAAGAATTTCGATTCCTCCGGCGTAGCCACCAGGAACAGACAGGAAACTGGTCCAGTTCATCGTCACGTCATTGGTGACACAGTCGATCTCGCAATCGAACGCATCGAAGGGGAGGCATCCACAGGCTCCAACGCAGGAGATCGAGACGTCGTCGTAGTAGAAGACTCCGCCACCAGCGTTGTAGAGGTCGAGACACTCCATCGCCTGCTGGCCGCCACCACCGTACCAGGTGCCGTCGACAACGATTTGAACACCGTTGTAGAACGCCTGGTAAAGGTTGGCGTCGAGATCTACATCGACGCGCACTTCTGCCCATGCGTCGAATACGAGAGTCGTATCCGTGTAGGTTCCTCCTCCACCGGACACATTGTCGGCATTACACAGGCCGGTTGCATCCGACATGTGAATCTGGCCTGACCAATCCTTGGGTCCGTTGTGGTTGTAGGTGTTCAGGAGGATGAAGTAGTAGTCACCAGCCTGTCCTGAAGGGATGTACATGTTGGAAGTGAAGCTGAATGATCCGCTGGTCAGGCCGCCGAAGAGGCGAACGACATCGTCATTCGGAGTCAACTCCAGGGAGTTGGCACCACTGGGGGTGGAGTTCCAGATATTGACAACATCAGAATCGACTCCCGCCGCCTGATCCCAGGTATCCCAGGCACCCTGTCCTGCAATTCCAGAACCGACCGCATAGGACTCAAAGTCATCAAAATCGAGCAACTGTGCCTGAAGAACAGGCGACATGAAAAACGCCATTCCGAGGCAAATCGATGCCAGGGAAGGAAGAATGCGCAACCTCATCATGAATCTCCTTTCCGGAGAAAAACTCGAATTAATTTCGAAAGTCGATTCGCCCATCATGGGGACATCGAGGACCTGCAAATTGGGATGCAGAATCGTCTTTGAACCACGGGGGTTTGAAGAACCGTTTCGAGTTGTAATTTGTCTAGAACCCAAAGCCCGGTGTCGACTCCACGAAAAGGCGAGATCGCCGAAGGAAGCACTATCCCGACACCGG
>CBFIET010000153.1:0-35931 GCA_965661685.1 Planctomycetota bacterium | reverse complement strand
CCTGACGAGCTGCATTGATGTAGTGCGTGAACACCACCGATACCCCATCGATCTCGCCCTGTTCAAAACTCGCCATCACCGGCTCGATGACCTCTTCCGCCTCCTCGAAGGTGGGACGGTCCTCGAATTGAGTCATCGACTTGGCGGTCTCTCGTCCCAGGTATTTGAAACGGGTGATCCCCTTCTTGCCGAGCATGTAGACATCGACGGCTGTTCCATTTTTCGCCTGCTCGTCTATGTACACCTCGGCCTTCTTCAGAGCATTGGTGTTGTAACCACCGCAAAGACCTCGATTGGCCGTGACGATGAACAACGCTACCCTGGCCGGTTTATCGACCTCTCTGAGAAGGGGAAAACTACCGGAAAGCCCATCCCCGCAGCCACCGAGATCGCGCAGAATTTCTGCGAGCTTGTCTCCGTATGGTTGCGTAGCTTCGATCCTCTTCTGGCAGACCACGGCCTTGGCGGTGGAGATCATCTCCATCGTCCGCGTGATCTTCTTGGTGTTATTCACCGATCGGATCTTATTTTTTAGCTCTCTCGAGGTAGCCACTGTTTCTCCTCGCCTCGCTAGCCTTGCGGCAGTTTGGCACTGAAGTCCTTGTTGAAGTCAGAAACAACCCCGGTGAGATTCGCCTCTTCCTCTTCGCTCATCTCACCAGCCTTGGTGATTCCATCGAGGATCTCGGGGAACTCGGTCCGGATGTGATTGAGCAACTTCACTTCAAATTCGGCCAGAGAACTGACCGGAAGATTATCGAGATGTCCATTGGCACCGGACCAGATCACCACCACCTGTTCGGCGATGGGCATCGGCTTGTACTGCGACTGCTTGAGGATCTCTACCATGCGGAATCCACGGTCGAGCTGGGCCTGCGTCGCCTTGTCGAGATCGGTTCCCAACTGTGCGAAGGCTTCCAGCTCCCTGAATGCAGAGAGGTCGAGACGCAACGATCCTGCGATCTTCTTCATCGCCTTGATCTGTGCGTTTCCTCCCACCCTCGAGACTGAAATTCCGACGTTCACCGCAGGTCTCTGACCGGCGAAGAAGAGGTTGGGTTCCAGGTATATCTGACCATCGGTGATCGAGATCACATTGGTCGGGATGTACGCCGACACCTCACCCTCCTGCGTCTCGATCACTGGCAGAGCGGTCATCGAACCTCCTCCGAGATCGTCGGAGAGCTTCGCTGAACGTTCCAGCAGGCGAGAGTGCAGGTAGAACACGTCTCCCGGGTATGCTTCACGCCCTGGAGGACGACGCAGCAGCAGCGACAGCTGCCGGTATGCGGCGGCCTGCTTCGACAGGTCATCGTATACACACAGCGTATGCCCGCCGCTGTACATGAAGTACTCGGCCATGGCAGCACCGGTGTAAGGGGCGATGTACTGCAACGGAGCAGGACTGGAAGCGGGAGCACTGACCACGATGGTGTAATCCATCGCTCCCTCGCGCTCGAGCCGGTCCACCACTCCTGCGATCGTCGACCCCTTCTGCCCCACCGCCACGTAGACGCAGATCACGCCACTGTCACGCTGGTTGATGATGGTGTCGATGGCGATTGCAGTCTTTCCGATTCCGCGGTCGCCGATGATCAGCTCTCGCTGACCTCGACCGATGGGAATCGTCGAGTCGATCGCCTTGATCCCGGTCTGGAGTGGTTCGTGAACCGATTTACGATCCGCGATTCCAGGTGCCGGAGATTCCATCGCACGGTAGTGATCCGTCTTGATCGGGCCCTTGCCGTCGAGGGGATTACCGAGCGGGTCCACGACCCGTCCGAGCAACGCCTCACCGCAGGGAACCTGCATGACGGTTCCGGTTCTCTTGACTTCATCACCCTCCTTGAGGGTGGCAAACTCACCGAGAATTACGGCTCCGATGGAGTTCTCTTCGAGGTTGAACGCGAGACCGTTTGCGCCATTCGAGAACTCCAACATCTCCCCTGCCATGCAGTTAGAGATGCCATAGATCCTGGCGATTCCGTCTCCCACCTCGAGAATGGTACCGACCTCATCTACTGCGAGGTCTGACTGGTAATTTTCGATCTCCTTCTTGAGAACAGAGGAGATCTCATCTGCATTAATTTTCATCGATCAGGTCTTTCCCGAATCGAGTAAGTGACACTTCTTGACGGACCTTCCGCAATTGAGTGCGAAGGCTACCGTCGACAACCAAATCACCGATCTGGATGGTGAGTCCAGACAGGAGGCCCTCGTCGACCAACTCGGTCGAGACCACCTCCTTGTTCAACTTCTTCGTTATCGCTGCAGTCAGAGAATCGCGTACGTCTTTCGGCAATTGTGCCGCAGACGTGATTGTCGCGTTTATCCGACCAGCAGCCTCATCGCTCTGATCCCGATACGCATCCGTGATGTCATCGATCAGGTCCTGGCGACTGCGATCGATGAGGATGCGAACCAGGTTGAGGACCGGCTCTGCGACCTTGCCCTCCAGTGCCTTTTCAAGCACCGCCTTCTTGTCTTCGCGACGAATCTTTGGACTCTCGAGGAACACCTTGAAGTCAGCATCTGCTTCGACGGCGCTCAGGAGCGCTGCCAGCTGCTCGCCGTAAAGGTCTACCGAATCGTTAGCGGTACCAACCTCCATCAGGGCACGGGCGTACGCCTGGGCCACCGGATGTCGTTGTTTGATGCCTGCTGCCATGCCTGACTCCTAGCTGATCTTCTCGTACTCGGAGATGGTCTCCCGGGCGATTCGATCGTGATCCTCACTGGTTACCGAATGGCCGATCAACTTCTCGGAGATGGACAGGGAGAGATCGATTGCACGGGTATGGATCTCGTCCACTGCTTTCTCCTTGGCCTGATCGATGTCGGAAAGGGCTCTCGCCTTGATCTCCTCCGCCTGCGTTCGAGCTTCGGAAACGACCTGGTCGCGAACGACCTCGGCATCCCTCTTGCCCTCGGCGACGATGGAACTGGCTTCCTTGCGTGCCTCTGCGAGCACCTTTTCCTGTTCCGCCTGAAAAGCTTGCTGCTCTGCTCTCATTCGATCCGCAGCCTCAAGAGACTCCCGGATCTTGTCATCACGTTCGTCGAGAGCAGTGGAGATCGGTCCCCACGCCTTCTTCTTCAGGACCAGGAACGCCAACACGAACACCGTCACCGTATAGATGAAGGTCTCCGTATCCGGATCGAGTAGCCCCTTCTTTGCACCCCCTGCAGCATCCTCAGCGAGCAGCTGCGTGGTCGTGACGAAGAAGAAACCGACCAGAACCGAAAGGAACCGGATCAGTCTCGAGATGCCTCTGCTGCTACCCACCGGAAGCCATCCCGATGATGTCGTTGTAGATCATGAAGCAGATCACCACGGCGAAGAGAGCAACTCCCTCGACCAGTGCTGCTGTCAGGAGCATCGCACCCCGGACATCGCCGGATGCTTCTGGCTGACGAGCGATGGCCTCACAGGCACTGCCTGCAAGTCTTCCGATTCCCAGTCCAGCACCCACGGCTGCAAGACCAGCACCGATGCCAGCACCCAGAATACCGTTGGCAAGCATGCTGCCGTCCGCTGCCGCGAGGCTCAAGATTCCCATGAGCATTTCCATTATTTTCCCTTTCTCATGCTCGCCCTGACTCGGGCAAGCCCTCCAATGTGACCCCAGGGGCCCAGTGTCAGAATTCTAATGTTCAGGATGAATTGCCAACGACAGGAACACCGTCGTCAGGAATGCAAAAATGTACGCCTGGATGAACGCCACCAGGAGTTCCAAAAATGTCAGAGCTACGCAACTGACAACAGAAATCAAAGTAATCGTAGTACCCATCAGGAGACTCTCTGCCGAGATGATGCCGGCGAATCCGAGGATCACCGCAAGCATGATGTGTCCACCGACCATGTTGGCGAATAGACGAATGGCAAGAGCAGATGGCTTGATGATGTGTCCCAGCAGTTCGATGGGAATCATCAGCGGCCACAGATAAGCGGGACCTACTAGCAGGTTCGCTTTCATGTACTTGATGAAACCGTTTCTCTGGATACCCACTGCGTGATAGACGCAGAATGAAATCAGCGCCAGGCCCGCCGTGACATTGATGTTTCCGGTCGCCGTGGCGGATCCGGGAATCAACCCGAGCACGTTGCAGAAGAGAACCAGGAAGAAGAAGGTCCAGATGAGTGGTAAGAACTTGCGAGTGTCTTCTCCGAGGAAGGGCTTGACCATCTCGTCGCGGATGTAGATCAAGATCACCTCGAACAGGCCGATGAATCGACTTCCGGAGGCGGCTCCACCGGTGATCTTGCCGGCGACCATCGGGAAGATGAGCATGCAGAGTACAGCGGACAGCATCAGGAACAGCACATGCTTGGTGATCTGCATGTTGCTGGTGAGCCACATCAGGTCGTGATCAAGCACGTGCCCCAGGGGATCACTACTGGCCAGGGTCAGAATCAACCCGTTCATCTACCTGCCTCTTCCGCTTTCAAAAACTCCGGATCTCCCGGAGCGACTCACCGGTCCTGGGGGTCGGCATCGTCATGCGCCGATCCCGCGGACAACTTCAACTCTCCCCGATTCAACGCCTGGGCCAGGGTCACGATCTCGATCCCCAGCACCAGCAGATACAGCACCGTGGTCGCCAGCAGGCCTCTCGAACTCCAAAGATTCCCCGACATGCCGAGAGACTCTGCAGCCATGTACGCAAGACCCATGCTCGCGAACAGCACCGCCACCCTCTGAGCAACACCCATCAGCATCTCGCTCGCCATCTTTTGAGGCGAACACGTCAAGGTGTTTCGAAGACTTCGGAATCCAAGAACTCCCAGTCCAATCGCCCAGATTGCACTCCAGGACAAACAGACCAGCGATCCAGCACCCCATGCATCTTGAACAAACTTGGCTGCGATCCCGCTGGCGATCAGCACGACCCCGGCACTCCTGGCGAGAAAAACCTGGAAAAGGCTCAATCGTTCGCCTCTCCGGACTTCTCTCCCCCGTCAACGTCATGCGAACTCTTCGAGCGCGGCACCCGTTGACCTTCATGTAGCAAGATCTTCACCATCGCTACGAGTCCAAGACCGATTCCACCTAGCGTTCCCCACGGTGAAACATCGAACCGGTCATCGATCCAGATTCCAGCCAGAGCCAGAACCACGAATGTGATGACCACCTGAAAACCTAGCGTCGAAAGACGGATGTAAGCCGCCGCCTTTGCCGGATCATTGTCAGGCTCGGAACTCGAGGTACTGGTCATCGCCACACTCCCGATCGATTCCCTGAAGAAGATCTGGATTCCAGCGAAACGACCTCTACATCGACTGGGAAGGTAGCAACGGCCCAGAATGAGGTCAAGGAAATCGGAGTGGAGAAATCGGCTCTATTGAGCCTCTTACTGCCGGTAAAAGACAAATTCTCCAGGTGGCTTCATTACTCCTCCCCGAGTGCATCCAGGACCTGCCTTGGACGCACTGCGGAGGGTTCGAGACGCAGCGCTCGACGGGCGACCTTGATCGCTTCCTGCTCCTCTCCCAGTTTCCACAGAACCCAGGATAGATCGGGATAGATCTCGTCGAGGGGCGGTTTCTCCGCCGCCAGTCTCGCTTCGAACTCACGCTTCGCCTTGCTCCACGCCTGGATATTGAAGTAGGCGGTGGCGAGGAGTGCGTGGCTCTCATCTCCATAGGGTGAGATGAAGGGGAGGTCCCAGGCAGCGTCGACCACTCCCTCCCAGTCCTCGCGCTTGGCGAGTCGCTGGGCCAGGGCCAATCTCGACGGAGCATCATCTCTGTCGTTTCTCACCTGGGCACGCATCGATTCGATGGCTGCATCCGGATCACCGAGATCCTCCTGGATCGTCGCCAGTTCCAGCCATGGAGATCGTCCACCCACGGGAGACTTCGCAGATCGGGGAGCTCTTCGTGTCGCCGCCTCGTAGAACTTTCTCGCCTCTTCACTATTGCCACGCTGGCGGAGTTGCTGAGCCAGCAGGATTTGACATCGATAGGTCCACGTCGAATTTCCATCGATCGCCTTTCGCATCGATGCGATTCCACTGTCCACCTTGCCATCACGAAAGTGCAACCAGCCCTCTACTGCAGCGAGATCTGCATCCGATTCATCGATCTTCTTTGCCTTTCCGATGGCCAGTTCGGCATCGGCTTTCCGAGAAGCTCCCAGGTACGCTGCGGCTACCCACGCCCACGCCCTCGCATCCCCGGAGGAATCCTCTGCCTTGCGGCGAAGCGGATCGATATGACGCTCCTGAAAGGTCGGCCCGACGCCGCTGGTCTCGACCCATTCGGAGATCCATTCCCACATCCAGCGGTTGAATTGCTCGATGGAAAGCCCCAGCACCTGACTGATCACCTGCTCGGTATCGGCACCGTTGGAGTAGGCTTCGAGCATCTTGCGTATCGACCCGAGACCGTGCTTCTCCGCAATCATCTGGCAGATCAGCCCTCCTTGCACGTAGCCGACGAGGATCTCGTTGCGCCATCGAGGGCTCATGAACGCCCCCTGCAGATCTTCGATGCCCCTCATCGTCTTGCCGTGAAACTCGGAGGCGACCAGTAGTGGCTCATATCGCCTCCATCGCGGTCGGGTGCGTCCCTCCTCGTAGACGGAGAGTCCTTCACCGAACCAGCGTGGAATCCGATGCTGTGCCTTGATCAAGGTAGCGACATGGGCGAACTCGTGAACCGCCACTGCACCCCAGTTCCCGGGAATTGCATTGGGTGTGGTCAACGTCACGAGGTGTCCGAAACACACCCCACTGGCGGCGAGACCCGGCAAACCGATGGAGCGCGCAGAGAAGTAGGCATGCTCGGAAAAATCCTCGACCATCAGTGGGCGGTGAATTTTGGTCTCGTAATCTCTGTCGAGCTCGGTTCTCGACTCGAGCAGCAGAGGAAGGAGATACGGCATCAGCCACGGCTCCTCATCGCTGCGCATGCGAATCACCAGCCCATCCTTTTCCTCGGAGGTGAAGTTCTCATCGATGTGAGACATCAAGGTTCTGGTGTTCTTGACCCACACGTTGTAGCGATCCTTCTGCCACGCATTTTCCAGAGCAGACCGACCCTCCTTCTCCAGTCCGCTTCGAAGAGCATTGATGGAGAAGACGGCATGGGAGGCAGGGATTCCGGGATCGAGTTCCATCGCTTTGCGGGCGTGCTCGGCAGATTCCCTGTAGAAGAAGCGGTCGACCAGCCGCTCTGCCAGCGTCACGTGGAAGAGCGCAGGTGCTGGGTGAGAAGCGGACACTTCTTCCTGAAACTTCTCGAACTCCTCGATCCGTGCTGTCGACCACAGAACCGCCGCAAGCAATCCCTGCGCCCGGGGATGGCCGCCATCGACCTCCAGCGCCTGCCTGTAGAACGATTCCGCCTGATCCCACCGCTCTGAGCTGAAGCTGAGATCTCCCTGAAGGATCAGCAATGCAGGGTCCTGGGGATCGATGACAGTGGCCCTGGCGATCAGTTCCTTCACCGTCTTGCCCCGATCCCCCGGGAATCGGAAGTCGGACCAGGTCGAACGAGCAAGGCCGATCAGGGCCAGTACGCTTCGAGGATTGGTTTCGAGAGCATCCTTGAAGTGACTTCTCGAATCGGGGTAGTTGTACTTGCTATGCAGCGCCTCACCGCTGGCAACATGGGCAGCGACCGATTTCTTGTCTAGATACAGTGCGCTGTCGTACATCACTTCATATGCGTCTCGGAACCGGTTCAATCCCTCACACGCCTTACCCATCCATACAAACTGCTCCGGTCTCAACTCCTGCGCTTCTTCTCTCGACATCTCCTTGTAGATATCGAGAACAGCGCGCAGACGCTTTTCACCAGCAGTGCGCTTCCCCTGATCAATTTGTAACAAGCCGAGTCGGCTCAACGCCTCGATGTGCTTTGAATCCGCCGCCAGAGCTCGGAGTAACAGTTCCTCGGCAGTGGAATCTTTTCCACGATCCGCTGCCAGTCCCCCCGCAGCCGCCAGAAGGTCGGGGTCGTCAGCGCTGAATCGAGGATGCGAGGTGAGAGATTTTTCTGCCAGATCTCGCTTGCCGGTCTCCTTGTACAACCGCGATTCCAGCAACGGAAACTGCCCCGGCTCCTCCTCGACCCAGTCAGTCGCCTCCTGGTACTGACCGGTTTCGATGAGATAGCGAAGTTCCTCTCTCTCATCGAGATCGGTGATCGATCCGGAGGCCAGCATCGGTATCAAGACGAGGATGAAAGAGGTGATTCTTCGAAACATGGATCTATCGACTCCTGGCTGCGGGAATGACAACACCGGTGGGGAGTGATTCTACACGAATGGCACTGCATCGGGAGTATTCAGCAGTTGGCACCCTTTCCCGTCTCATCCCACCGATCCGCAGATGCCCCGATTTGTCGGGATCTGCACTAGCATCCTAGACTCCTTTGACGGATCGACCGTCACTGGAGTGTTTAGCAGGAGGGAGCCCAGCGTGGCTGTTAAGTTCACTGAAAAAGCTGAAAAGGTGCTTCAGATCGCCAAGAATGAGGCAAACCGCCTCGGTCATGGCTACGTCGGCACCGAGCACATCCTGTGGGCGTTGCTCCACCAGCCAGATTCGGTCGCAGTGCAGGCGATACTCCGCTGCGACAAGACGGTGGAGGAACTCCTCGCCGCCTTACGGGAAAGCCTTGGCAGGATCCCTGCCAACAGCGGCGGCCCGTCCTCGGATAGCACCTATACCCCCCATGCCAAACGCTCTCTCGAACTCGCTCGGGAGCAAGCAGTACTGCTCGATCAGTACTACATCGGCACCGAGCACCTGTTGATTGGTCTCGGAAGGGAAGAGGAAGGGGAAGCTTCTCGCATCCTCTCCGAGCGAGATCTCGGTAAAGACCGACTTCAAAATGTCATCCAGAGAATGCTTGGAGGAGATGTGGATCAGGCACAAGGAAGTACCGTCAAACGCAGCGGAGTAGCAACCCCGACTCTCGATTCGAATGGTGTGGATCTGACGGCAGTTGCTGCTCAGAACCGACTCGACCCCGTCATCGGAAGACACAAGGAGATCGAGCGAGTCATTCAAATCCTGTCGCGGAAAACCAAGAACAACCCCGTCGTGATGGGTGAACCCGGAGTGGGGAAAACCGCCATCGTCGAGGGACTTGCACAACGGATCGCCGACAGTGCAGTGCCGGACGTACTCGCGCGAAAGCGAGTGGTTTCTCTCGACCTGGCTTCTCTCCTTGCGGGAACCAAGTACAGGGGAGAGTTCGAGAAGCGTATCAAGGCCATCATCAAGGAGATCTCGGAGTCAGGAAATGTCATCCTGTTCGTCGACGAACTCCACACGATCATGGGAGCTGGAGCTTCCGAATCGAGCCTCGACGCATCGAACATACTGAAACCGGCTCTCTCACGAGGTGAGATCCAGTGCATCGGAGCCACCACCCTTGATGAGTACCGCAAGCACATCGAGAAAGACGGCGCCATGGAGCGTCGCTTCCAGCCGATCATCGTGGATCCACCCAGCAGGGATGACGCCCTGGAGATCCTGATGGGTCTTCGTGACACCTTCGAAGCGCATCACCGTGTCCAGATCACCGACTGCGCCATCGAAGCAGCGGTGGACATGTCGATACGCTACATCTCCAACAGGTTCCTTCCCGACAAGGCCATCGATGTACTCGACGAAGCTTGCTCGTGTGAGCGACTGCAGCGGACTACCCGTCCGCCCGACCTCACCGATGTCGAGGGTGAAATCGACCAGTTACAGCGCGAGAAGAATGAAGCGGTCTTCTCCCAGGATTTCGAGCTCGCCGCTGAAATCCGTGACCACCTCGAGAACAAGAAAAACGACAAGGAGAAGGTGATCCAGGACTGGAAAGCCAGCTCCAAGGAAGTGGACGGCAAGGTCGATGCACCACGCATCTGCTTCACCGTGTCGGAAATGACTGGTGTGCCCATCCAGAATCTGCAGGAAGAAGAGGCCAGCCGTCTCAGAAAGATGGAAGCCACCCTGCACGAAGATGTGGTGAGTCAAGATCATGCCATCAACTCCATCAGCAGAGCCACTCGCCGTGCCCGCGCCGGACTGCGTGATCCGCAGCGCCCGATGGGTTCCTTCGTCTTCGTCGGACCAACCGGTGTCGGAAAGACCCTGGTGGCAAAGGCCCTCGCCAAGTTCCTGTTCGGAACCGAGGACGCACTGCTCTCCATCGACATGTCGGAGTACTCGGAGAAGCACTCCGTTTCTCGCCTGATCGGATCACCTCCAGGATATGTCGGATACGATGAGGGTGGATTGCTCACCGAGAAGGTGCGCCGCAAGCCTTACATGGTGGTGCTCTTCGATGAGATCGAAAAAGCTCACGTCGACATCTCCAACACCTTGCTGCAGGTTCTGGAAGAGGGTCGCTTGACCGACGCTTTCGGTCGCAAGGTCGATTTCCGCAACACCATCGTCGTCTTCACCTCCAACCTGGGAGTCCGGGAGGCTGAAAACCGCTCCAGTCTCGGGTTCGGTGAATCAGAGGAGGAAGACTCCGCCTCGAAAAATGCCGTCATGGAAGCGGTGAAGACCTTCTTCCGACCCGAGTTCTTGAATCGCGTCGACGAGATCGTCGTCTTCGATGAGTTCACTCAGGAGGACCTGGTGAAGATCCTCGATCTGGAAGTTGCCAAGCTGGAAGCGCGGGTCGCAGCATTGAACCTGACGATTCACATCGAAGATGATGCGAAGCAATTCCTGGTCTCCGAGGGATCGATGCCGGGAACCGGAGCAAGAGGACTCCGTCGTGTACTGGAAGATCATCTCCAGGACCGCATCGCCGATCTCGTTCTCGACGGGAAGTTGAATGGTGGTGGAATGGTCAAGGTCTCCCTGGCAAGCGCTGGGAAGATCGAAGTGGTCGTCGAGCAGCAAGACACCGTCAGCTAGATCCGCATCAAGTAGCAACTGAGACAGAGCCCGCCAAGCCCGTGAATTCTCCACCTGGAGGATTCCGGGCCTTTTTTTGGGATCTGTTACCATGAAGTCGGTCACTGGAGAGGAGCCGGATTGGAATTTCAGAACTGCCCTCACTGCGATGCTCCCTTGAAAGCTCAACAGGTTTGCTGCCGAAATTGTGGGAGTGATCTCGAAACCGGTTGGCGCGATGCTGGCGACATCGAATATGCATCGGTGATGCTTCCGGAAGATGAACCGATCATCGACGATTCGGTGGATGCAAAGCGGATGGCTCTCTCCCGCGGGAAACGAATCGGCCTGCTGCTACTGGGATTGCTCATCCTCACGGGTCTACCGATGACGATGGGATGGGGGATCGATCCCTGGAGTGTGCTCGCAGCATGGCTCGTTCTCGGACTTCTTCTGGGCAGGATGCAATCGTCCTGACAGGAGTTCCGTCACATCAACCTGGCGATTCCGAAACCCCTCCCCCACGCCAAGACACCGCCAGGATGCCCACCACCACCAGCGGGCCACCCCACCAGAACGCAACGGGCGGCACTTCTGCCAGCACCGCCCACACCAGTAGAGGCGCCACGGCAACTTCACCGAGGAATGCCGTCGAAACCACCGAAGGGGGAAGATATGCCAGGGCTGCATTGAGGGGAGTATGTCCCAACAGTGTCGGGAACAGTGCCAGCATCAGTGCCAGTAGCCATTCGGTGCCATCGGCAGGCAATCGCAGTTCCCAGCTCCCATCGGGCGAGTCGATTACCACCAGGTACAGCGCCAGACACAGCGCTGCCACCGAGTAGGCACGAGAGGTGTAGACCGCCGTCGGGAGACGACCCCCACCGCGCTGCCCGAGGGTCGCCGCACGACCGGCGAAGATGTAACCGACGAAGGAAAACGATCCGACCAGGGCCAGGATGACCCCCACCGTCGCATCTCCTTCCTGCGCTCCCAGTCGATCTTCGCCGGCAGCCGCCGACAGGATCGCAGTTCCGATCAGAGTCACCACCACCCCACCGAAGCGCACTGCATCTGCCCGCGCCTGTTTCTTCATCACCTCGATGGCGTAGACGAGAACCGGGTGGACATAGACGAGAACCACGGAGGTCGCTACCGACAGGTGAGCCAGCGATGCCATCCATGCACCGAAATGGATCGCCAGGCAAACTCCCGAGCAGAGTACCGGCGTGGCGGCGATCTTCAGCGAGTAGTTTTGCCCCTTGCGCCATGCAAGCCACCACAGAACAGGCGCAGCCAGCACCAACCTTCGAAAGGCGAGGTCGATCTCATCACTCTGGGAGAGACGGATCCAGAGGGTCGAGGTGGAGACACCCAGGATGCCGATGATCAGTAGCCACCACACCGGCAACCGCTGGCCCGCCGACTCACTTCCATCCAGATTCAACGGGAACCGGAATCTAACCAGACTCCATCAACTCTGCGGGGACCGGTCGCCGCGGAACGCAAATCCTCCGGCAACAACTCGTCCGGGAATCCCTGCCAGCACACCGGGCGTTGAAATCTCTGCATCGCAGAGGCACCCACCGAGGTCCAACGCGAGTCGGTGGTAGCGGGCCATGGTCCCCCATGATGCATCGCTTCTCCGACCTCGACACCGGTGGGCATCCCGTTGAAAAGAACCCTACCAGCACGATCCTCGAGGATGTCGAGCAGGCCATGATGTTGTTGCAACTCGCCGGTAGTCGCATGAACCGTGGCGGTCAGCTGTCCTTCCAGCACACTGGCAGTCTCCAGCATCTGATCGATACTGTCGCACTCCACCAGCAGCGTGCACGGTCCGAACACTTCCGCCTGCAGCTGCGGATCGTCGATGAACCTGCGGGCATCCGCAGCCAGCAGGGATGCCTCGGCATCGCAGTTCCCCTGGCTCGAGGGTCCACTGGCAACGACTTCCACCCCGGTTCGATCCGCCAGTTGCTTCAGCGTTCCGGCATAGCCGTTGTAAATTCCCTCGTGAAGCATCGTTCCCGCCGGCTCGCTACAGAGTCCCTTCGACAGTGCATCCCGGAGCTGTTCACTACCCTCACCCTTGACGGTGAAGAGGACCCCGGGACAGGTGCAGAACTGACCGACACCCAGCCTCACGCTGGCTGCGATGTCGGAAGCGATCTCCTGTCCCCGATTGGCCTGGGCCTCCGGCAAGATGAAGACGGGATTGGTGCTCCCCATCTCGGAGAACACCGGGACCGGGATCGGCCGCTGTGCGGCCATTCGCCACAGTGCCACCCCACCCGATCGTGATCCGGTGAAGGCGACCGCAGCGATGGAAGGGTGCTGTACCAGTTTTGCCCCCACGTCGAACGATTCGCCCTGAACCAGGCTGAACATTCCCGGGGGCATCCCCACATCACGCACCGCTTCCTGAAGGGCACGCCCCACCAGTTCACAGACTCCGGGGTGAGCCGGATGCCCCTTCGCCACCACCGGACAACCGGCGGCCCATGCACTGGCGGTATCGCCCCCGGCGATACCGAAGGCGAGTGGAAAGTTACTGGCTCCGAAAACAGCGACCGGTCCAACCGGCCGCATCCGCCGACGCAGATCCGGTCGGGGAATCGGCTGTCGATCGGGAAGTGCCGTTTCGATGATGGTTTCGGTAAAGAGACCTTCCCTCAGCACCCGTGCAAACATTCGAAGTTGTTGGCAGGTTCGCCCACGCTCCGCCTCGAAGCGGCCCGCGGGAAGTCCCGTCTCCTCGACTCCCCGGGCGGTGATGGCGTCACCATTCTCTTCGATGCGATCGGCTGCAGCTTCCAGCAATCGGGCTCGTTCGGTGACGGCGTCTGCCGCCCGTGATCGATGGGCATCCTCGGCAGCCTTCACCGCCATGTCGATCACCTCGGCGGTCGCCTCCGCAAAGGTAGGCTCGAGGGACTCGCCGGTGGAAGGATTGCACCCTCGCAGGGATCCCGAT
Organism: Planctomycetota bacterium; assembly: GCA_965661685.1. Classification (GTDB taxonomy): domain Bacteria; phylum Planctomycetota; class UBA8108; order UBA1146; family UBA1146; genus QNYK01. The sequence continues at coordinate 22,100 of CBFIET010000153.1, read as the reverse complement.
CCGCTCAGCGACTCCCCGGCAACGAGGTGAACTCCTTCAATCGTCATCTCAATTCTCCTTCACATCCTGCAATGGATTGTTGGCAAGGCAGTCGCGGATCACATGCAGTGCTCCTTCTCGAAGTGCCCCGGTCGCTGGAAAACGAGGTGGTCGAACCGTTTCAGTTCCCATATCGACCTCCTTCTGGACCAGCTTGATCAACTGGACGAACTCGGGCACGCAGTCGAGACGAAGCAATGGAAGAAACCACCGGTAGAGTTCATCTGCCTGCCGGGCAACTGCCGGGTCATCGAGACCTTGTACCGCCCTGTCAAAGAGAACCACCGATTCCATCGGTAACGCATTCACCAGGCCGGCAACCCAACCCACCGCCCCCTGACGGACCGCTTCTACCACCATGTCGTCGAGACCGGCGAACAGCGCCAGGCGATCTCCCACCAGTGAATGAACCGCCGTGATCCGACGTGAATCTCCACTGGAGTCCTTCACCGCCTTCAACTGGGGAAACTTGTCTGCCAGGTCTGCGATCCATCCCGGAGGAAAATCGACACCGTAGGCGATGGGATTGTTGTAGAGCATGCAGGGTAGATCGGTGGCGGTCATCACCGCTTCGACGTGGGCCTCCACCTCGAAGAAGGGACCCTTGTGGATGTAGGGTGGCAGTACCATCACTCCCGACGCACCCATCACCTTGGCGGTAGCCGCCAGGCGACCCGCTTCTCTCGTCGAGGCCGCGGCGATTCCTGGAATCACCGGCACTCTTCCCTCCACCGCCTGAACCACGGTATCGAAGACTCGCTGCTTCTCATCGAAGGAGAGTGTCGCGCCCTCGCCAAGAGAGCCACATGGAATGATGCCGGTCGCTCCATGATCCACCAGCCAGCGACAGTGCTGGGCCAGGAAAGCATGATCGACCTCATCCGCTTCGGTGATGGGAGTGGTCACTGCGGGCATCACTCCAGCCCAGGTCAACGAGCGGGTCGGTGCTGAACTCATCAGTCTCCTCCTGGTTCGATGTGTGGAACAGATACAGATCGTGCCTCATGGGGAGTGATCGGGAAAGAAGTCATCTGGGAACGATTCACCAATCAAGAGTGGCGAGAGCGACGGGTGACCAGCAGAAACAGCACCGGTGCGCCCAGTGCAGCAGTCACCACCCCGACCGGTATCTCCCGAGCGCTCCAGATCACCCTTCCCACCGCATCACACAGTGGCAGGAATACCATTCCGAGGAGGATCGAGGCGGGCAGTAGCATCCTCGGTGCCGATCCCAGCAATCTCCGGATGATGTGAGGACAGATCAGCCCGACAAAGGCGATGGGACCCGAAACTGCCACACACGCCGCCACGCCGATGGAAGCGAGGCCGAGACCGAGCGTTCGGATGCGTGGTACATCGACTCCTCTGGTTCGTGCCCTCTCGATTCCTGAAACCAGAACCTCGAGGGGACGGACCAGCAGCAGCATTCCCACCAGCGCGATGCTCACCAGCGGTAACAACATGAGGATTCGGTTCCAGCCGACTGTCGACAGTGAACCGAGCGACCATCGTTGTGCACCGAGTATTGCAGCAGGATCGATGCCGATCTGCAATCCCGAGGCGAGTGCTCCACTCGCCAGGGTCAGTGCAATTCCCGCCAGTAGAACATCCTCTGTGCGAGCGCTGTTTCGAGCTGCCACCGTCGCGATCACCATCGTCACCGTCAGCGCGCCGAGGAAAGCAGCGGCAGGAAGTACAGGGATCCCCAGCAGGGTGGTCCCACTCCCCATCACCAGGGCAATCAGCACGCCGAGGGTCGCCCCTGCGGTGGTGCCGATGGTACTCGGAGTCGCCAGCGGGTTCTTCAGCAGGATCTGCATCACCACTCCCGATGCCGACAGGACCGCCCCGACCAGGGCCCCCATCAGTGCACGGGGTAGGCGTAACCGGCTGAGGATCAGATCCCCGCCCTCCCCCTCCAGCGAGGGCCCCACCCACGCGGTGGATAACACCAGTCCGATCGACAACAGGAGCCAGGGGAACCACCGCAGATAATTCATCAGAGCAGCGCTTCCTGACTGGGAATCCAGAACTCGCGATTGCCGGTGGTTGCTCTCTGAAACGGAATGCCGTGCACTTTTTCGAGCCCCTCCCCGAATCCATCGTCACCCATTTTCCCCTGCCACTCGATGCGACCCTTCCTCAGCCCGACCACGTCGACATCGCAGCCATCGACATGACCAAGCAGATGAACGTCATGAATCACGACCAGCACAGTGTTCCCGTCGGCAACTCGATTCGAGAGAAAGCGCAAGGTCCTCGCCCGCCATACAGGATCGAGGTGATTGGCAGGTTCATCGAGGAGCCATGTCCCCGACTCCTGGGAAAGCATCGATGCCATCTCGACTCTCTGCCTCTCTCCTCCGGAGAGTTCGTTGATCCAGCGCTCGGCAAGTTCCGTTGCACCAGCTTCTTCGAGAGCACGCCGGGCCGCATCGTGGGCAGACTTCCGCGACTCCTCGAAACGATAGCGGGCGGCCATCACCACATCCTCTACCCTCAAGCGTTCCGGCGACAATCCCTGTTGCGGCAACCACGCCAGACGTGCCGCTCGATCGCACAACTTGATCGATGAAAGATCCTCACCATCGAGACGCACGCTACCGGAGTCGAGGGGAGTCAGACCCAGCAACACTCTCAACAAGGTGCTCTTGCCGGAACCGTTGGGACCGATGATGGCGACCAGTTGCCCCCGCTCCACCTCCAGCGACAACTCCTTCAGGATCGGAACTTCACCGCCATTGACAGTCGCTTTCTCGAGGGAGATGACCGCTACCATCGGCGATCTCCTGGAGAGAGACGGTTCAACTCCGTGGCGATCGAATCGACCAGATCGAGCAACTCCGGTCCCTCATCGAGGATGCGCTCGTGATGTATCGAACCGATGGTGCCCCTCTGAACAGCCTTCAATGCCGTGAGTTTTTCGTAGCCACCGACGATCTGCTGGCGCGCTTCTTGCGACGGTTCTTTTGCAGGGACCAGGTGCAGGATGAGATCGGGATCGATCCGCAATAACTGCTCCAGCGAAATCTGCGGCGCACCGGAGAGTGGATCTTCGATGGCATTCCTGTATCCCGCCGCGTGGAGGGCAGCCCCGTGCAATGAGTTGGTCTTGATGATCCATGGCCCACCACCGCCACCGCTGTCGATGCCGATCACCAGCAAGACTGTTGGCGCGTCGGCGGGAGCAGCACCCGAGAGCACCGTCTCGAATCGACTCGCCAGGAGATCTGCCTCTTGCCGCTTCTTCACCACCTCGCCGATGCTGCGAATACTTGCGGCAACCTGTGAAACGGATGACCAGGGCAGGATCAGAGGATCTCCCACCTGGGACAGTTCCTGTACGGGGACACCGACCGCTGCACGAATCAACAGGGTCGGGCTGCCGCTGCGGACAATCCTCTCGAGGTCCGGCACCAGTGCCGTTCCACCTCGCTGGAGATTCTCGACGGGAGGGCAGTAGTCACTGATCATCGCCAGTGAATCTTCCGCACCGATCGCCAGCAGCGTGGCAGTGATGCAAGGTGCCAGCGAAACCACGGATCCGACCGCATCTACCGATTCAACCGGGACAGAACCCACCGGATCGCCGCTCTGCAACAGACCGGCAAACAGTGAACCCGCAACGGCGAGCAGGAAGATGATGATGATGGATCCGCGGTCCAAGGGTCTCTCCGATCATGACGTCCTCGTGAAGATACCCGATCCAGCGGCCACGGCATCCCTCGGTCACGAAGAGTCGCCAGATCGCCCCGGAGAGGTCACCCACGGCGGCCGCACCGAGTCCGTTCCATCGTTTCGGCGGGGAGACCCCGCAGGGATGCAGATGCGCCCCTGGCACGGGCCCATTCCGACCCGACACAGCATCCTTGCCTCACGGATGGAAGCGGTGCCGGCCAGCTGTTTCGAGGTCACATCTTCACAGCGACAGACCACCACATCGTCAGTCACCAGTTGCTGGAGCTGTGGTCGAAGCTGGTGAGCGGCCTCGACCGCTTCTCCCCAATCTCGATGGCGCCTGACCCTGGCGAGAAGATGGGCACGTGGGGTTCGTCCCGTCGCAACGATTCCCGCCACCAGCCCGCTATCCAGCGCCGCATCACTGCCGGCGATTCCCGTCGGCTCCCCTGCGCACAGGATGCCGTCGACTCCACTTCGCTGGAGGCGATCGACGACCACGGCTCCGGTTTCTCCGATTCGACATCCGAGTCCCTGGGCTACCCTCGTCTCGGGGATCAGACCGAATCCCACCGCCAGACCATCCACCTCCTCGACTCGTACACCCTTGTCTGTCCGCAGGTGAACCCGCTCGACTCGTCCATCTCCCTCCACTGCGATGGGCCAGGAAGAGGAGAGCTTCTCGACGCCACGAAGCGATTTCCACAGTTGCATCGCCTGCTTCATGCGCGACCTCGAGCTGATCAGCGGCAACAGCAATTGCAGACGATCGATGTGGGAGGCCTGTTCGACCAGGAGCGGTTTCGCTCCCTCCTCGACGGCGAGTTGCGCCACCGCCAGGAGCAGTGGCCCGGTTCCCGCCACCACCAGGCGCTTTCCCTTCACATCCAGTCCGCCCTTGATGAGCGATTGCAGTGCTCCAGCGCCAACGACTCCGGGAAGGGTCCAGCCAGGAAAGGGAAGGAAGCGTTCTCTTGCGCCGGTGGCAACGATGATCTGCTGGCACTTCACCGACACCGTGTCCCCGCTCAACACCGAGGTCGCCAGCAGTTCACCAGCCTTGCCATCGACGACGCTGTAGCCGGAGAGCCAGCGAACTCCACTCTTCTGCGCCCGCGCCAGCCAGCTGCGAGCAGCTTCGGGAATCTGCTGTCGATGGGCCCAGATCCGACCTCCTGGCTGCGGCGACTCATCGATCACGAGGACATCTGCACCCAGTTCCGAGGCGGCGCAGGCGGCGGCGATCCCTGCAGGGCCACCTCCGATGATGGCGACGGAAACCACCTCTTGACGCTGTTGATCCGCACCCACTGCCGGCAGAGGAGATGGGGTGAGTTCCTGTTCCGTCTCGATGCTCATGCCGGCGCGCACCGGAACCAGACAACTTCTCACTCCGCGATGTCCGTCGACGGTGATTCGACACTCGTGACAGACTCCCATGGCACATAACGCACCTCGGGGTTCACCCCCCACCGACTTGCGGAGACTCACGACCCCCACACCCATCAGGGCTGCGGCCAATTGCATCCCCTCCTCGACCTCGATGGTGACGCCGTCGATACTGATCCGGACAGACTTCGGATCACTCATCGGTGCACACCGGCGAGGCACAGTTCAATTCGCTCGGCAGCCTGTCCCGCATCTGCGATGGCACCCGCCAGAGATGCTCTTCTGGCCACCTCGAGGAGGTGATTCAGATCCCGTTGCAGATCGATGCGGTGCAGCAGCATCGGATGTGGTTGGTGTCCGTTGAGCCACGCAGTGAAGGCGAGTCCCGCCTTGTACAGATGAGTCGGTGCTTCGAAGACCTTCTGACCGTACTTTTCGCACGGCTCCATCCAGCGTCGATAACCCTCGACATCCCCCGCCGCCAGGTGTCTCAGTGCACGACCGGCCGGTACCGCAACACCATCGAGAACTCCCAGCAGCGCGTGACTGAATTCTCCGGCAGGAACCTGTCGATCCCCGAGGGACACCGACCTGGTGGGGATGGTTCCCGTCCCTTCCATCAGCGAGCTGAAGTGAAAGTCGTCTCCGGTGAGGACGATCTGGTCCCGCTCGCTACAGCGGCGGCGTACCTCCACCTCGAGATCGTCGTCCAGCATCGACATCTTGACCCCTCGAACCTTGTCCGGATCGAGCTCGAGAATTCGTTGCAACGAATCTCCGGGGAAGTATCCCTCCAGTTCCGCCAGGAACATCGGACCGAGCCAGTGGATGAAGAGAGGACCTTCACACTGGTCGAAGATGGATCGATAGGTGCTGACGAACTGATCCTCATCGCATTTCCAGTGACACAACTGCGGCATCGGCAAGATGATGGGAATGCCCCCTGCACCCTGGATGATTCCAACCTGTTCGACCACTCCATCGACGAGCGTTTGCACCTGTTCGATTCGCTCCAGGTGATCTGCTCCGGCACCAGCGATGAAACCGGTCTCCAGTTGCAGGGCACCGCACTCCTCGATGAGCCGACGCGCTGCCGGCCAGCCCAGTTCGAATCGCTGTGCCGTGTCCATCGCCTCGGCGATGCCAAATCCGTGAGTCGCCAGGTGCTTCCGAAATGCCATCGTCCGTTGCCAGTCGACCTGTTGGCACAGATCTACCCCGTCCGCTCCTTGCCGGTAGGAATCTTTCAGGATGATGTGGGCCGCAGCGTATGCGATGCGCACCGCTGCGGCAGATTGCGGTTCTGGCTCCCGCTCCAGCACACCGTCCTCGATGATGACCGGATCCCCGAAGGGATTCGGGAGTTCGATCTTCATCCGGTGAGTTCCCCCCACCAACCTGGCACTCTGGTGACCGTCACCCACACCAGGAAGACGCTGAGCACCACGGTCGCCAGCAGGATCGATCCCTGCCATAGCATCGCCCGGGTACCGGTGGGCCTGTCCGCACCGAGATATCTCTCAGATCGCTGCATCTTGAGAATTCCGATGTACACCGCGGGAAGCAAGAACCCGGTCAGGATGGTGGTCGGTAGTGCGATCCAGAAGGCGATGTCTCCCCAGTAGACCGCTCCCAGAAAACCGGGGGCGGGGAGCAAGCATGCCAGGCGGAAGCGAGTCGATCCGACCTTCCAGCCGAAGGACTCACAGGCAGCAAATCCACAGCAAACCATGTGCATCGTGATGCTACTGGTGACCATGCCGAGCAATCCCAGATCGAAGAGGATTCTCGAGTTGTCGGTTCCGAAGGTGGTCCCGAGGATCTGCGCCGCATCGATGGGCTTGAATCCCTTTCCAGGGAACGGGATTCCCTCCGGTCCGAAAGTATTCGCCGCTGCGATGACGATCAGCGAGGTGGTCAGCAGATAGGGGAGAAACATCCCCGCAAACAGATCGAACCTCGCCAGCGAACGGTGTTCTTTTCCCCAGCCTTTCGCCAGCAGCGAGTACGGATAGAGAAATACCATGTTGGCACCGATCGCCGCAGCCAGACCTGCCACGACGATGCTGAGTGCCTCCACCGACTTCGATTCATCTGCCGCCGGGGTGTATACCTCTCCCACTCCTCCAGGGATGAAACCGGAGAAGAAACCGCCCGGATCGGCGATCCCTGTCTTGACCACCACGGCGCCGAAGCACAGCACGATCAACCACACCATCACCTGCATACTTCGCTCGAACAGTTTCAGTAATGCAGGGGAACGGCCATAAGAGAAGGACCACGTCACCGCCCAGGCCAGCACCAGCAGTCCGCCACCCCAGCGCGGAATCTGATTGCCGGTGACGGCACCGATGTCCTCGATGGCAGCGGAAGCGAGGGCGTACTGGGCAAAGTGCCAGATGACACTGGAGAGAACGGCACCGGCGATGAAGGCATGAGCGTAGAAGGGACCGGCGTACTCACGGATCGCCGGCAGCGGGCGTTTTCCGGTGGACAGTGTCTGATGCGCCACCGCCGACAGAACTGCCACCCCCAGCAGCATCGAGATGGGGAACACCCACAACAACTGGTATCCGAAGGCACCCCCCGCCATCAACGTGGCCGCTGCCGTGCCGCCACCGAGGGTCAACGAACTCTGCAGGTATCCCGGTCCGCCACGCTTGAGAAAGGCACCCCACCGACGGGTGATCGGTGCCTTATCGAGGGTGGTGAGCCACCGTTTCTCCTCGGCCAGTGCCTCGGGATCGGGGGGGGCCACCATCGGTAGTTCGATCTTCCGGGGAGTCTCTCCTTCGATATCACTCAACGGGTTTCCCTCTCCCTCGCCCTCGCCTTGGCCGATTTCAACTCGGCAGCAGCGGGGTGAGACTTGTAGTGGTCATCGAGCGGGAAACAGCCGCTCAACAATCCGTTTCTCGGCGCAGTGGTACAGTCGCTGAAGGTTCTGCACACCAGTTTCTTCGGCATCGCACGGCCATGGATGACATCTCTCGGCAGTTGCGGGTAGGAGAGCATCGATCGGCCAAGGCCGATCACGTCCTGATGACCCGCAGCAATCTCATGCTGAGCCACGGCGGGAAGCCATTCCTGTAGGTAAGTCCAGCCGGTTCCCACCAGACCAGCTGAAGAGAAATTCTGGCGCACACTCCTGGCCGCCTGGATGTGACTGGCAACTCCTACCAGGGGATCTTCGGGAGGTGGATAACCATCACTGGGTGGATACTGGGCGGGTCGCTGACGATGGGGACACCAGTACGGAGAGCCGATCGTCAGGTTGAACCACTCGACCCCTTCATCGAGTAGTAGCTGGATCAACTGGAACGGTTCATCCCACTGCGGTGTTCGTGGATCCCCGGGGTCGAGACCAAACCCGTGCTCGTATCTCGCTCCCGACGGCCAGTCCGGTTCCCCTTCGCCGCCGGTGGACTTGCGAAAAGGAATCATGTCGGTGATCGAGATGCGAACGGCGACGTCGATTCCGGGAACCTCGCTACCGACGGCAGCGATGATCTCTCGCAACAGACGGCTTCTTCCCTGCAGATCACCCCCGTAGCGACCGGGGCGACTCCGTGCCGACAGCAGTTCGTGCATCAGGTAGCCGTGACACGCCTTGATATCTACGAAATCAAATCCAACCTTCTGCGCACACCTCGCCACCGAGATGTATCGCTCCGCAATCGCTTCCAGCTCTCCATCGGTGAGGATCTGATCGGCGGTGGCGGACACCCGGCTATCCAGGATCGGATGCTCGAAGGCGATGCGCGGCGCCGGACCACCGGATGTGGGGCGAGACCAGCGACCGGAGTGGGTCAGTTGCAATCCCACCACCGTTTCCTTCGGCGCCTCTTCACCGGCGAGGGTGTGTCCCTCCTTCAACGCCGACAGAAGCGATTCCAGCGACCGGCAAGTCGAATCATCGTCGTGATGGTACAGCTGGTTGGGATTCGCCTTCCCATCTTCCCTGACGGCAAATGCCTCACCTCCCCAGATCAGTGCCGCACCACTCTCTCCGAAGTTCTGCCAGCGCCTGAGGGTGTGTTGCGAAGGAGATCCATCTTGCAGGGCATCCCAGCCCTCCATCGGATGAACCGCGAAGCGATTCGACAGCTTCCAGCCGCCCTTCTCGAGAGGAGATGCGAGGGGGCCAAAAGCCTCCACCTCATCATCGAGATCGAGCTGCGGATCGATCGACTTCCAGTGATCGCGAAAGGACTCCACATCCCGATACCGATTGGGAGACTTGATCTTCAACCCTTCTCCTCCATGCGGCTTGCAATCACCGTTCTTCTGCTTCCCTCGGATGGAAGCACGGTACAACCGTATCCTTCGCAATCGAGCGAAGAGATGCACAGCACCCCGTTCTCGATGAGAAGTTCATGACCTCTGTGAATCGAACGGTACAGGTCGGGATGTTCCTTCAGCAGTTGTGAGGATTCATCGCTGGTGAGGTGATCGAGTCCCCTGAAGTAGTGGTGACCATTTCTCTCGACGTGAGTCAAACCGAGCGCCGCAACGGTCAAGAGATCCTGATGCAATCCCCACGGTGGGAGACAGGTCAAATCCTCGCCGCTGACGAAGGCTCCTGCACCATGGGCCTGGCACAAACCTTGATGGGCGATCGACCGGGACACTCCCTTGCAGTTCTTCGATGAGACTCCCAGGTACCCGAGCCCTAACGCCTCCGGAAATGCCTCGGGACCATGGTCCGCCTCGTCGATGATCACCGGCCCATATAAGGACAACGCGGTCGGAGCAGAAGCCGCCTCGAAGGTCTTTGATCTGGGAACCGGCTGTTCGATGCTGACGATCGCCTCGAGGAAAGCGACCCCATCCGCTGACATGTTCATCTCACCGAGAACTGCAGCGAGGGATGCTGGATCTTCGTACTGCTCGTTCCCATCAAGGGTCACACGGTAGCCGTCGCCCGATTCTCGTCGAAGAATCGTTGCAATCCGCTGGAGCCTATCCAGATCATGATCGGGGTCTCCACCGACCTTGACCTTGAACCAGCGGAGGCCGTGACGGCGAATGTCCTCCACCAGCGTCACCGGCAGACCATCTTCCACCGAATCCTCTGATCTCTCCTCGAGATCATCCAGCAATCCGACGGTGTGGCGCACCGAGATCGATTGCGGTAGCGGAGACGGGATGAACTTCCAGTCCTGAAGTTGCGGATGAAATCGATGAGGTTCGATTCCGAACAGTCCCACCTCCAGCGATTGAACGAAGGGAAGTCCGACTCCACGGCACGCGGCATCCATCAGGGCTCTTTCCCAGATGGCACAACCGAGTCCCCGGGTCAGGCGATCTTCCGCAGTGACAGGAACTGCCAGAACCCGATCTTCCAGCATCCGCCAGTAATGATCGAAGACGGTGGAACAGGATCCATCGAGCAATACATCTCCCGCCATCGAGATGCTATCGACGAGAGACTGGATATCCTCCTCCACCGATCGCTGGAGATTTTTCTCGAACCAGCGGGGAACCAGTAACTCGGAGGTATATCCCCTCAGCATCGTTCCCGTCGATGTTTCTGCGGTGACGGTCGCAATCGCCATCGGTGCATCGGTGAGGGTATGTATCCCGAAACGAAAGGGAATGCGCGTCGTGCATTCCTGGATCTCAACTTCGAGTTCCTTCACCGAGATACGCACGGGACTCCCTTTCGATGGATTGCAGGTCGTGATCTCCAGTGAAGACCATCTCGACAAATCGTGGCGACCTCGACGGCAGTCACCCCCCTCACCATCGTGCCGACACATCGGCAGGGATCAAGAAGTGGCCACCACCCTGGCTGGATCATACGGCTGCGGATCGATGGGGGCAGCCTGACCGAGGATCGAGGAGCAGATCAGTTGTGCCGCTGCGGGGGCCTGGGTGATCCCTAGCCCCTCGAATCCCGCTGCAATCCACACCGCAGGAACTGCCGGTAACGGGCCGATGAGTGGTCTGGAGTCTCCGGTTGCTGCCCGAACGCCGCACCAGGTGCGGACGATGGGTAGGCCCGAGAGACCGGGAACGAATCTTTCTCCCCGCTGGATGATCTGATCGATCAGCTGTCGATCGACGCTTCCCGTGCGCCTCGAGGATCGGCTGGATCCGATGCACAGCTGGCCGGTCGAGCGGGGAAGGATCGCACACGCCACCGCCTCCTCCACCTCGCCGTGAGCCCCCTTCTGGTAGCCCGCCTCCACCACGTGATGGGAAAGGATGCCGGTACCCCGGGCGGTGATGGCAAGCTGCCCCTCTCTTGGAAACAGGGGAACCTCGACTCCCGTCTCTTCACACAGATCGAGCGCATCGATTCCGGTGGCGATGACGATGGCATCCGCCTCCTTGACGAGTCCGTCCTCGAGGTGAACCCGCTTCGATTCAACTCGCATCACTCGAACTCCACAGGTCAGCTTCGCTCCCCCTTCGATCGCCTCCTCCATCACTGCGGCGGTGGCGATCGGTGCATAGAGAACACCGTCATCGGGAACTCTCATGCCTCCGACCAGATCGGCAGCGAGAGCTGGTTCCAGCTTCAGAAGCTGTGAACCGTCGACAATCTCGGTATTGATTCCAGCACCCTGTAATCTGATCGATGCTTCGCCCAGCTGACGGAATGAATCCTCATCCTCCGCCATCCACAACGTGCCCGACTCGATGAACCCATCGGCGCAAGTCGTGACCGGAGAATCTTCACGCCAGATCTTTCTTCCGAGGATACACAGTCGCATCCCCGCTTCGTCCCCATCGTTGACGACGATGTGACCCATCCCTGCTGCGGTGGCTCCCCGAACTCCCGCTGCCTCACCCGCCTCGAGCACCTCAACTTCAGCTCCGGCTCTGACCAGTTCCCTCGCACAGTACGCACCAACGATTCCGGCACCCAGCACCAGCACCTTGCCGTTGCCCTTCATCGTCCTTCCTCGCTGGCGATGACCGCCTGTCGGTAGACCTCTACCGTTTCCGTGGCACATCGCTGCCAGGTAAAGGTACCGGCGTACTCCATCGCTCTCTTTCTTCGATCGGTGTCATGCCCAAGTGCCCTGTGCAGTGCCTGTGCTATCGACTGCGGATCCTTCTGCTGGCACGTCTCCGCAGCTCCCGCAGCGATCTCCGGAGTTGCACCGCTGGCAGAGATCACCACCGGAGTGCCACAAGCCATCGCTTCCAGTACGGGAAGCCCGAACCCCTCGTAATGAGTGCAATAGAGGAGGGCACGAGCACTGGAGTAAAGGGCAGGAAGAACATCGTCGCCGAGCCATCCCACCAGCTGCACCCGACCCATTCCCACCTCATCGATCCAGTCGATCAATTCATCGCCACCAAATGTTGGATCCCCGGCGATGACGAGGGGCACATCTCCCAACTCTGCCGCCAGGAACCCCCGTACCATTCCCCGGATGTTCTTTCGCTTCGATAGATCTCCGACATAGATTACAGCGTCCGTTGGAATCTTTCGTTCCTGCAGCATGCGATCGGCTCGATCACGATCAACCGGCCTGAACAACGGATCGATCCCGTGGCGAACCACCACCACCTTGTCCGGATCGCAATCCACTCCCTCGAGGAAATCTCGGCGGGTCGTATCACTGACTGCGATGATCCGGTGACAGTCGGTGGCTACCGACTGATACGCCTCCAGTTTCTTGGCTCGGAACTGTGCAGTGGAGATCGATCCCCCCACTCGCTCTTCTGGAAGCAGGTGAACGACATCGTGAAGGGTCGCGACCCTGGGAGAATTCCATCGAGGCACCCTCGAGTCGGTGACATGGATCACATCCGATCGCCCACCCGGTGGCCACCACGGTTCCTGGATCCAGAATCTCTTCACAGACGGAATGCGTAGTCGATGGCGATGACGATGGAGATGGGAGCAGCGGGTTCCCAGGGTGAGTGAAGTCCCCAGGTCCGCAAGTGCCCTCGCCAGCTGGGTGGTGTAACGACCGATCCCGGTTGGACGAGGAGTACAAGCTGCAGTGGCATCGATGGCGATCCGCACGTTACCTCCCGTCAGAGAATAGGACAGGATCGATTACAGGTCGATGCCATGTCGAAAGGGATCTTCCTCCTGGAAGTGAAGAATCCCCTCGCCGCACAGATGGGCACGTCCACGAATCGTCGGGGCGATCCCCCCCTCCACCTGCCGGAAGGTGCCGGTGAAACGGGTTCCGAGGATACCGACCTGTGTCCACCGATCCCCCTCTGCCAGCGAGTTGCGGGCGTGCTGACAGGCGATGGTGGCACTGGTCCCGGTCCCGCACGGCGACCGATCCCACTGCTTCCCCGGGCACAACACGAAGGAGCGCACTCCCGTTCCCTCGCCTGCGGGCAACTCTTCGTGGAGATCGATGTGATCGATCTCTTCTCCCGCCGCTCCGGTGATGCCCCGATCCACCAGTTGCTCCCGGATGTCGCTGGCGATCGCCGTCAGCTCGGCGAGATTTCCCAGGGTGACGGCGATCCCTGGAGAGCGGGCGATGAAGAACCAGTTCCCTCCCCAGGCGATATCCCCCACCACCTCCTGGCCACCGGAGAGGGTGACGGTGCAATCCGCTGCGGTGCGATAACTGACGACATTCTGCACCGAGATCTCTCCATCATCTTCGAGATACAGATCAACCACCCCCGCTGGAGTCTCCAGCTTGCAGTGTCCCGAGTCGATTCGACCGAGGTGGCGCAATGCTTCGACCACACCCATGGCACCATGTCCGCACATTCCCAGGGTTCCCACGTTGTTGAAGAAGATCACCCCCGCCTGGCAATCGGGGAGACTACTCTCCAGGAGCAAGGCTCCGACCATCGCCTCATGGCCCCGTGGTTCCCTGACGATGCCGCTGCGCAGTGAATCGTGGCTTTTCTTCCACACTTCACAACGCCGTGCCATCGGCCCGGAGCCCAGATCAGGAATTCCGGAGATGACGACCCGGGTCGGCTCCCCGGCGGTATGGGTATCGATGTATCCGATCTGCATGGCAGCCACCTTCAGAGAACCCGTGCGATCAGAACTCCCTGTCGCATCGGTAGAATCGTCCCCTGCAGGGCAGGGTTTTCTGCGATGCTTCGATTGAATTGATCGATGGCGACCCGGCTCGGTTCATCCTCGACTCCATCGGGAACCCAGCCACCGCCGCATCCGAGCACATTGTCGGCAACGATCAGGCCGCCAGATCTGAGCAGCGGCAATCCCGCCTCGAGGTATCCGGGATACTCGGTCTTGATCGCATCGAGAAAGAGCAGGTCACAACTGCCTTGCCCCAGCTCCGTCACCAGTTGTGGGAGAAGATCGAGCCCGGTACCCAGGCGCACATCGACACGTGCCTCGTCGGCCCTCTGCAGCGCTTGCCTGGCAAAGTCGACATGCTCGCGGCTCGCCTCGATGGTGATCAATCGTCCGTCCGGCGCCATCCCTGCAGCGAGAGCAAGTGCGCTGGCTCCGCCGAGGGTTCCCACCTCGACCACCAGACGCGCTCCGCCATCACGACTGATTCCGGCGAGAAGTGTCAACCAGCGACCTACGGTAGATCCCACCGAGATGGCAGGAAGCCCAGCTTTCTCAGCTGCGGCATCCTCTTCTTGCCAGCGCTGCGAGTCATCACTGAAGAGACGATCGATGTACTCGTGTGTGTGATCCCAGCGCTGCTGGGACATCCCATCTTGATTCACGTGGCGATCTCATTTCTCTGTGGTCACTGACTCCGTTTCGCTCGCAAATTTTCATCCAACTTCTCGAGGAACTGCTCGGTGGTGAGGTAAGGAGTATCTCCACCGACGAGAATCGCAAGATCCTTCGTCATGTGTCCCGCCTCGACCGTTTCGATGCAGACAGCTTCGAGATCATCGGCAAACTCACGCAGATCATCATTTCCATCGAGGCGCGCACGGTGTGCAAAACCACGGGTCCAGGCAAAGATGCTGGCGATGGGGTTGGTGGAGGTCGCATTGCCCTTCTGATGCTCACGGAAGTGTCGGGTGACCGTTCCGTGGGCAGCTTCTGCCTCTACCGTCTGGCCGTCCGGAGTCATCAGCACGCTGGTCATGAGGCCGAGGGACCCGAATCCCTGCGCCACCGTGTCGGACTGCACATCTCCATCGTAGTTCTTGCAAGCCCAGACAAACCCGCCATTCCACTTCATGGCACAGGCAACCATGTCATCGATCAGGCGATGCTCGTAGGTGATTCCTGCGTCCTCGAAGGCTGGCTGGAACTCCGCCTCGAAGACCTCCTGGAACAGATCCTTGAAGCGACCATCGTAGGCCTTGAGGATGGTGTTCTTGGTGGACAGGTAGACGGGCCACTTCCGCTGCAAACCGTAGTTCATGCAGGCTCTAGCAAATCCTCTGATCGACTCGTCGAGGTTGTACATCCCCATGGCGATACCGGGGGCTTCAAACTGCATCACCTCGAAGTTCTGGACATCTCCCCCCTCTGCGGGAGTGAATGTCATCGACAAGGTACCAGCACCGGGAACGAGGAAGTCGGTTGCCCTGTACTGATCTCCATGTGCATGTCTTCCGATGACGATGGAGTTGGTCCAGCCTGGAACCAGTCTCGGCACGTTTTCACAGATGATGGGTTCCCGGAAAACGGTTCCACCCAGGATGTTGCGGATCGTCCCGTTGGGAGATCTCCACATCTTCTTGAGGTTGAACTCCTCTACCCGATCCTCGTCAGGAGTGATGGTCGCGCACTTGACTCCGACACCGTGCTCACGGATGGCATTTGCCGCATCGATGGTGATCTGGTCATCGGTGGCGTCTCTGCTCTCGATACCGAGATCGAAGTACTTCAGATCCACATCCACGTACGGAAGAATCAACCGATCCTTGATGAACTCCCAGATGATCCGGGTCATCTCATCTCCATCGAGTTCTACGACCGGATTCTTCACCTTGATCTTGTCCACTGAGTCGCTCCTGCCGACCGGGACTTCGCCCGGGCCTGGGTTTCTTGATACTGAACGATGATTCTAGGATCTCACCGGCCCGCTGTGAAGCAGACCCGTCAAGGAACCTAGCGCTGGCAACCACCACAGAAGAAGAGGGAGCGGTTTCCCTTCACCACCCTGCGGATCCCGCCCTGGCAGCGGCTACAGGACTCTCCCTCCCTGCCATACACCTCGAAGGTGTGCTGGAAGTAGCCAGGTTCCCCATCTGGCTGCACGAAGTCCTTGAGGGTGGTACCTCCCTGATCGACCGCTCGGGAGAGAACCATCTGTAGCGCTTCACCGAGTCGTTGGTATCGAACCCGGGCGATTCGGCCACACGACCGATCCGGTCTGATTCCTGCCATCCAGGCCGCTTCGTTTGCGTAGATGTTTCCGACTCCCGCCACCACTCTCGAATCGAGCAAAAAATCACGCAGTCCTACACTTCTCTTCCTCGATGATGCGAACAGTAATTCTCCCAGCTGCTCCTGCTCCAGAGGTTCGGGACCGAGATCCTTCAGCAGCGGATGTTGCTCGGGGAATTCTCCTGCCAGGGTCACGATTCCGAATCGTCGGGGGTCGTGATACCTCAACTGCCTTCCTCCCTCGAGATACCAGATCACGTGATCGTGACGTCGATACTCATCGCCCTCCTCGACGATTCTCAAACTGCCCGACATCCCCAGGTGAATCAGCAATGTCTCACCACTGGTTTCTTGCAAGAGGTACTTCGCCCGTCGATGGGTCTCGCCGAAAACAGTTCCCCTCAATCTCTCGTCGAGATCCCCGGGTACCGGCAATCGCAAGCGTGAATTACGGGTCACGATTTCCTCGATCCGGCAGCCCCGGATCAATTTCGAGATCCCCCGCCGGGTCGTCTCCACCTCGGGCAGTTCGGGCACGGAGTCGCACTTTCCACCGCCTCCGGGGCCCTCGAGAGAGAAATTCTCTTTTTTGCCCTCTGAGCGGTTTCTTTCACAGCATGACCCGGTTTCAACGATTTTCCAGCCCCCCAGATTGGCCCCCGGATTGAAAAGAGGGGTTGAAACGGGGACACCATGCCGGGTAACGGTACCGCAGCACTACTCCTGACCATGCGCCGGATACGGGGGAAAGGGCCGAAAAAAATGACGAAGCGGCTCGTGATCGTGGAATCACCGACCAAAGCGAAGACCATCGAAAAATACCTCGGGGAGGGTTTCGTGGTGGCCGCCAGTGTGGGCCACATCCGTGATCTCCCCAGAAAAGCCAGTCAGGTTCCATCGGACCTGAAAGAGAACCAGGTCGTCACGGGAATCACCAATGAGTTCGAGGCGATCTATGTCCTCGACGACGACAAGAAATCTACCGTCAGTGATATCCGCAAGGTGCTGAAAACAGCGGAAGAACTTTATCTCGCCACTGACGCGGACCGTGAAGGGGAAGCGATCTCCTGGCACCTCTTGCAGGTGTTGAAGCCAAAGAAATCGATGCCGGTCAAGCGACTTCGATTGGGGCAGATCACCAAGAGTGCCCTGGAGAAGGCGATCGCCGAACCTGAAGAACTGGACACGCTTCTGGTCGAGGCTCAGGAAGCCAGACGCATGGTCGACAGACTGTACGGTTTCCCCGTCTCGAATCTTCTCTGGAGAAAGGTCGCCAATGGCCTCTCCGCAGGGCGAGTACAGACCGTTGCGATTCGCCTGCTGGTCGATCGTGAGAAGGAAAGACTCGTCTTCATCCCGGCGGTGTTCTGGGATCTGGATGCACAGTTCAAGACCAACTCCGACGAATCCTTCGAGAGCAAGTTACTCGACCTCGGCGGTCAGCCAGTTGCCCAGAGCAAGGACTTCGGAGATGACGGTAAATTGAAGAAGGAGTCCTCCGATCGCCGGATCTTGACGGAGAAGGATGCCGAGTCCCTCAAGGAGCGTTTTTCATCCTCGAAATTCCGCGTCTCTTCCCTGGAAGAAAAGCCGTACAAGAGGAAGCCGCCGGTCCCCTTCATCACCAGTGGACTGCAGCAGGAAGCCAGTAACCGACTCGGATTTTCGCCGGCCAGGACGATGCGTGCAGCGAACGCACTGTTCCAGAAGGGTTACATCACCTACGTGAGGACCGACAACTACGTCCTCTCCTCCGAGGCGATGAAATCGATCGAGGATCTGATCGGAAAACGCTTCGGGGCCGCGGAGCACGCTCCCAGGAACTTCGATTCTCTCTCGGAGAATGCCGGCGGAGAACACGAACCGATCCGCCCCGCCGATTTTGTCGATCCCTCGGAGCTTGGATCGAAGGTTGGCGAGGATGAGAACCGTCTCTACGACCTCATCTGGAAGAGAACCATTGCAACGCAGATGAAGCCGGCAACGGGACGCACCGTCATCCTCGAGGTCAAGGAAGATCACGACGATGCGGCACGTTATCAGTCGAGGGGAACCGTCATCGATGACCCCGGGTTCCTGCGAGTCGACCCGACCGGTTCCAAGGAGACCATCCTGCCTCCGGTCACGGTCGGAGATGAGGTTTCCATCTCCGATCTGAATCCGGAAGAACACCGGACTCAACCGATCGGCAGATACACCGAGGCAGGTCTCATCAAGGAGATGGAAAAGCGAGGGATCGGCCGACCGAGTACCTACGCGAGTATCATCGAACGGATTCAATCTGCGGATTACTCCTTCCGTAAGAACAAGGCCCTGGTGCCGACCTGGACCGCCTTTGCAGTGGTCCGCCTGATGGAGGATCACTTCACCCACTTCGTCGAGTACAGCTTCACAAAGCAGATGGAAGACGATCTCGATCAGATCGCCAAAGGCCAGAAGGACCGTCGCAAGTACCTGGAGAAATTCTGGTCAGGAAATGGCGAAGCGGGGCTCTCGGGACTGATCGAGATGGGACTGGAAAAAATCGATCCGGCACAGATCTGCCGCTTCCCGATGCCATTCGGAGGCGGTGATCCGTGGAAATTCCGCGATCAGGAAGTGATTCTCCGCGTCGGCAGGTACGGACCGTATCTGGAATCGGGAGAGATTCGCGGCAACATTCCAGAAGAACTGTGTCCCGATGAACTCGATGCCGGCAAGGTGTCGGAGGTCCTCGAAGCCGGGGCGCGTAAGGATGAGCCGATCGGACACTGCAGTGCTACTAGTAAGCCAATCTACATCAAGAGCGGCCGCTTCGGTCCCTACGTGCAGAGAGGGTCGAGCGAATCGGAAGAGAAACCCGAGTTCGCCTCCTTGCTCAAGGACATGGAACCACAAAATGTCACTGCAGAGATTGCCATCCAGTTACTGCTCCTGAAGGAGGGACGTCCTTGCGGATCCTTTGTCGATGCAGAGGGAAGTGAGCACGAGATCCGCGTCTACAACGGTCGCTATGGCCTCTACATCAAGGCGGGCAAGGAAACTCGTAGCCTCGAGGAAGGGGATGACCCCTTCGCCATCGAGGAAGAACGGTGCAGGGTACTGCTGGCACAACCGAAGCGAAGAGGGCGCGCCGCAGCCAAACCACCGATCCAGACCTTCGAAAATGTCGTCGAACTGGATGGTGCGACGATTCAGATCAAGGACGGCCGCTTCGGTCCCTATGCCACAGATGGCGAGACCAACGCCACCCTGGCGAAGGATATGGATCCTGCCACCGTCTCCTCCTCGGAGGCTGCCCAGAGGATTCTCGCAAAGCGCGAACGAGACGCCAAGAAGGGCAAGAAGAAGAAGACCGCCAAGAAGAAGACCAAGAAGAAGGCCAAGAAGAAGGCCGCCAAGAAAAAGACCACCAAGAAGAAGACCACCAAGAAGAAGACCACCAAGAAAGACGATTGAGAGCTGTTCGTGAAGTGGACCGTCTCCTTCTCCTCGAAATCAATCCACCGCACCATCCATCTCGTCCTGCTCGGAACCATCGTGCTGATCTCGATCGGTTGCTCCGGTACCCCCAACAGTAATCCCGTGAACACCGAGCCTGTCGGAGAGGAACCTGCGCCACCGCTATTTTCAGCTCGCTGGAATGAAGCACGTGATCGGGTCCAGGTGATGACGGAGGACTCGACCCAATGCAACATGGTGGCAACCTTGCGTCTCGACCACGATCGCCCCTGCCTCTTTCCCCTCTACTCTCCCGGTGGCGAGATGGTGCTGCGTCGCTTTCCGCTGGAAAACCCCGGCGCTGGAGAATCGACGGACCACCCCCACCACGCCGGAGTCTGGATCGCCCACGGATCCGTCGCTGATCACGATTTCTGGCATGGCAAGACCACGCGACAGGTCCCCAGTAACTGGGAATCGTTTTCACTGGACGATGAAAATATTCTCATCCTCAGTGGTCAACTCACCTGGACCGCCGGGGATGATGCAATCATCGAGGAGACTCGCACCTACGACTTTCGGCGCGGGGAAGGATTCCACAGCATCGAGATCTGGAGCCTGTGGAAAGCACTCGGATCGGAGACGATCACCATCGGTGACACCAAGGAAGGCACCTTTGCCCTGAGACTCGCTCCGTCCCTTCGACTCGATGGCCAGGTTGCTGCGGGAAACTCCACCAATGCCGAGGGGATCTCAGGCGGATCGGTGTGGGGCAAGCAGAGCCGATGGGTCGCCTATTCAGGTCCTGTCGAGGGTGAAGAGGTGACCGTCGCATTGCTCGATCATCCGGAGAACCCCGGGCACCCCACCTGGTGGCACGCCAGAAAATACGGTCTGTTTGCCGCAAACCCGTTCGGTAAGCACGATTTCGAGGGCTCCGCTGCGGGCAGTGGCGACATGACGATCCCCCCCGGTGAACAGCTCTTCTTTCGCCACATGCTGCTCATCTTCAGCGATGAAGTGGACGCAGAAATGATCGATGAGGCGTGGGCCCGTTTCTCCACCGACTGATAGACAATTGACAGGGAAAATCTCAAGCCGTTATCATACCCTTCATGTTGATCTTCCTTCCTGAATCAAAGTTCACTCTCACCCTTCGCTGCATCCTGTTCAGCGTCGCCTTTCTCGTACCCCAATCCATCTCCGAGGCTGCCGGTTCCGATCTCTCTGGAATCTGGCGAGGTCAACTGCTGGATGGGGAATCTTCAATCGAACTGATCTTTCACATCGAAGCATCCGCCGACGGTTCCTGGACCGGTACCGTCGATACTCCATCTCAATCTTCATTCGGATTACCCTTGAGTGGAGTCTCCATCTCGAAGGAGAACTCGGTACTGATCTCCGTTGCAGCAACCGGAGGACTCTACGAGGCCAACCTGAATGGTTCCGGAGATGAGCTGGAGGGCGTGTGGAAACAACGAGGATCTGAGCTGAAACTGGTGTGCGCTCACGAGCCCGCTCTCCCGCAGATGCCAGAGAAACTTGCCACGTCTCTGGTCGGTATCTGGCAAGGAACCTTGAAGGTCGGCGCCATCGAGTTGCGCATCCTCATCGACCTGTCGAGGCAGGAAAACGGCAAGATCGGCGGCTTCATGGTCAGCCCCGATCAATCTCCCGCTCAACTGCGAGTAACTCGCCTCGATTTCCTCGGCGATGCTGGAATACGAATCTCCGTGGGCGAACTGTTCATCAGTTACCTGGTGGACTTTTCTGATGACGGCAAGAAGTTGACCGGAAGCATGCTCCAGGGCAGGGGGAAATTTGACATCGAGTTGACGCGAGAGCAACAGGTCATCGAGTTGCTTCGCCCTCAGACCCCGGTTCCTCCCTTTCCCTACAAGATGGAAGAGGTCAGTTACAGCAATCCTGCTACAAGCGTTGATTACGCCGGCACCTTGACGATCCCTGCCGGGAAAGGTCCCTTCCCTGCGGTCCTGTTGATCTCCGGATCCGGGGCACAGAATCGCGATGAGGAGTTGTTCCAGCACCGGCCATTCCATGTCATCGCAGATCATCTCAGTCGCAACGGCATCGCGGTTCTGCGTGTCGATGACCGCGGAGTGGGAGGCACTACCACCGATGACAACCCGAAGGACGACACCACCCTCGATCATGTAGGCGACGCACTTCGTGGATTTCGCTTCCTGCAAGGCCGTGCGGAGATCGA
The DNA here is from genome assembly GCA_965661685.1 of Planctomycetota bacterium. Taxonomy (GTDB): domain Bacteria; phylum Planctomycetota; class UBA8108; order UBA1146; family UBA1146; genus QNYK01. The sequence continues at coordinate 66 of CBFIET010000153.1, read as the reverse complement.
CGCCAAACGTGTCGGATTGATCGGACACTCGGAGGGTGGAGTCATCGCCCCCCTTGCCGCTCAAGA
>CBFIET010000152.1:0-3665 GCA_965661685.1 Planctomycetota bacterium | reverse complement strand
GCGGATCGGTAAGTCACTCCTTCAACTGGGCAAGGAAGCTGCGGAGATGGGGCAACAGATCCGACTGGAGGTCCACGGTTCGTGCGCTCCCCTGCACCACATCGAACGGATCCTGGAGATCGCCGATCACCCGGCGGTGGGAGCGTGCTGGAACAGTAACGATGGCGATCTTGCCGGAGATGGAATCGAGGCGAATTTCGCCCGGGTTCGTCACAGGCTGGCAAGAACTCTTCATGTACGGCGACTGGATGAGAAGCGATATCCGTACGGAAAGCTGTTCCAGTTATTGAGGCTGGCGAAATGGGACGGCTGGATGCTGCTGGAGGCTCACGACCGTCCACCGGAGGCGCGAGTCGAAGCGTTACGGGCGCAGCGTAGCTATTTTGACGCCCTGGCTGCGAAGTAACGGCGAAGATTGCCGCACCACGTCCACTATGACCTCCGCAAGCACAGGTCGAGGTGATGCGCGGGGAGCCAGAAACGGTGTCGATGAAATGCAAATAGGGGGAGATGTGAGCCGTTGCATCGGCGAGCCCCCTCTGCCCCCTGCACATCCTGTCTGATAACATTTGGAGATCGTGGATGTGCGGATTGTCCCCCCTCGGGAAGGAGAGTTGGACCCGGTGATTTCCTTCAAGGTACTGCGGTCATTTGCTCCGTTGCTGCTTCTCGCTCCGTTGCTGCTCCTCGATCTTCCGGCGCAGGGGGATGACAGCCCCCAGGGAGAAGAGGCTCCTGAAAAGGTCAGCTTCTACCAGCAGATCCGCCCCATCTTCCAGGCCAACTGCCACGGTTGTCACCAGCCCGCCAGGTCCAAGGGTAAGTACGTGATGACGAAGTTCGATCAGTTGATCGCTGGTGGTGGTGACGAAGCGGCGATCATCCCACATCAACCGACGGAGAGTCTGTTGATCGATCTGATCACTCCAGTCGATGGCGATGCGGAGATGCCTGAAAATGGTGATCCGTTGCAGCCGGAGCAGATCGAATTGATCACACGCTGGATCGCCGAGGGAGCGGTGGATGACACTCCCGCTGCTGCCATCGAGAAGTTCGATGTGGATCATCCGCCCCTCTACGAATCTCCTCCGATGGTGACTGCGCTCGACTACTCCCCCGATGGACGGTGGTTGGCTGCCTCCGGCTACCACGAGGTGTTGATCCACGATGTGGAGAAGAAGGGGATCGTCGAGAGATTGATCGGGATGTCGGAGCGCATCGAGTCCATCGCCTTTTCCCCCGACGGCAAGAAGCTGGCGGTGACCGGTGGGTTGCCCGGAAGAATGGGTGAACTGCAGATCTGGGACACCGACAACTGGAAGTTAGCCCTCTCGGTACCGGTGACCTTTGACACCATCTACGGGGCCAGCTGGTCCCCCGACAATCGTCTGGTTTCCTTCGGCTGCGGAGACAACACCCTTCGCGCCATCGATATCACCACCGGTCAGGAAGTACTCTTCAACGGTGTGTCCTCCGATTGGATTCTCGATACCGTCTTCTCGAAGGACGGGAATTATGTGATCTCGGTGGGTCGGGACATGACCGCAAAGTTGACCGAACTGAAGACCCAGAGATTCGTCGATAACATCACCTCCATCACTCCCGCAATCCTCAAAGGTGGGCTGGCAGCGGTCGATCGCCATCCAGCAAAGGAAGAGATACTGGTAGGTGGATCCCGGGGCACGCCGCAGATCTATCGAATTCACCGCGAGGTCAAGCGAGTGATCGGGGATAACTCCAACTTGCTTCGATCCTTCGAGTCGATGCCAGGACGCATCTTCGGCATCGGATACAACGCCGACGGAAAGAGAATCGCCGCAGGCAGTAGTCTGGATGGGAAGGGGCACCTCTCCATCTACAGCAGCGAGTTTGACGGCACCCTCCCCGCGGGGATGAAGGGAATCCTCGAAAAGGTATCGACCAGTAGAAACGCTGCCGAGAAGAAGAAGATCGAGGAGTTTCACTCGCGGGACATCGAGACGCTGGCCACGGTAGAGTTCGATTCTCCCGTCTATTCACTCAGCTGGCATCCGCAGCGAAGCCAGATCGCAGTGGGAAGTGCGGATGGATTGATCCGCTTCATCGATGGGGAGAATGGCAACCTGCTGGCGGTGAGCCTGTCGGTGCCGATGCCCGAAAAGGAGAGAACGAAACTGGTTGCACTGGTGGCCGATCCTCCAGTCATCGAGATCGATGAGAAGTACGGGTACCAGCAGATCCTGGTGACGGGATTGCAGTCGAATGGCCGTTCCGTCGACCTGACACATTCCGCTTCTTACATCCTCTCGGACGAAATCGCCACCATCGAAGGAGGTCTGATCCGACCGACGGCGGATGGCACAGCCACCCTATCGGTCACCCACCAGGGACAGTCGATCGATGTTTCGGTGCGGGTGAGTGGGCGCAACGACGAGTTCCGTCCCAACTTTCTCCGGGATGTGAATCCGGTCATCTCGAAGTCGGGCTGTAACGGCGGGACTTGTCACGGATCGAAGGAGGGAAAGAACGGATTCAAACTGTCGCTGCGCGGCTACGATCCGCTCTTCGATGTGAGGGCTTTTTCAGATGATCATGCCGGCCGTCGCATCAACCTGGCTCAGGCAGGTGACAGCCTGATGCTACTCAAGGCCACCGCAGCGGTGCCTCATGAAGGTGGACAGCGCTTCCACGCCGATTCTGATTATTACCAGATCCTGCGTGACTGGATCGCCAATGGTTGCCAGCTCGATGTGGAGGTTCCGAGGGTCAACAGGATCGAACTGGCTCCGACGCAACCAGTGGTCCACGACATCGGTGGTCAGCAGCAGATGAGGGTGACCGCCTACTACGACGATGGCTCCACCAGGGATGTCACTGCTGAGGCGTTCATCTCCAGCGGAGATATCGAAGTTGCCAGCTGTGATGAAACGGGAAGGGTCACGACCCTGCGCAGGGGAGAGGCGCCACTGCTCGCTCGATTCGAAGGAGCCTACGTCGCCACCACCATGACCGTCATGGGTGATCGATCGGGATTCGAGTGGGAGGCACCTCCAGAAGGTTCACCCATCGACTCGCTGGTCGTGGACAAGTGGAAACGGATGCAACTGCTGGGATCGGACCTGTGCACCGATGAGGAGTTCGTGAGACGGATCCATCTCGACCTGACCGGATTGCCTCCGGACATCGATGGGATTTCGGAGTTCATGGAGGATTCACGCCCTTCGATGATCAAGCGAGATGCCCTGATCGATGATCTGATCGGATCGGATTCCTATGTCGTTCACTGGGGGAATCGCTGGGCCGATCTACTGCAGGTGAACAGCAAATTTCTCGGCAAGGAAGGTGCGGAAGGGTTCAGGAACTGGATCCACAATGAAGTCGAGGAGAACACACCCTACGACCAGTTCGTCTGGAAGATTCTCACCGCCAGTGGTTCCAACAAGGAGAATCCACCCGCTTCCTACCACAAGATCCTGAGGACTCCCACGGAGTTGATGGAGAACACGACACAGTTGTTCCTTGCCATCAGATTCAACTGCAACAAGTGTCACGACCATCCCTTCGAGCGGTGGACACAGGATCAGTACTATCAACTCGCAGCTTACTATGGCCAGGTCGAGTTGAAGAAGGACCCGGCCTCTGGTGACAAGAGAATCGGTGGAACGGCAGTGGAGGGAAGTAAGCCA